>NZ_JBKJRB010000077.1:0-114080 GCF_046594945.1 Gemmatimonas sp.
ACGCTCGTGACGGGCGTTCCCACGGCGTTCCTGTATCAACACACGTTCTCCGCCAATGCCGGAACGAACACGATTTGGGCGCAGGGGCTCAGCGCGCGCCGCTACAGCGTGGGTGACAGTGTGGAAGGCAACGCTCGCATCATTCTCGTGCGCAATGCCACGCCGTTCGCCTCGGCCAGGGATCCTCGCCTGCCGGTCACCATCCCGACTTCGGGCGCGGTGAACGGTCAGGACGGACAGACGTACACGCGTACCACCACCATGTGGGGGCAGTTCAGCGCCGTCGACGTCGTGAACGGTATCGATGCGCGCATGATCGAAGCCGAGTCGGCGCTCAAGGCGGGAAACAACACGCAATGGCTCGCGATCCACAACGCGCTGCGCGCGGCACCGCCGAAACTCGGCGAAATTCAGCCCGCTGTCATGCCGGCGCTGGTCGATCCCGGCACCGAAGCGAGTCGCGTTTCGCTGCACTTCCGTGAGAAGGCCTTCTGGACGTTCAGTCGCGGCCAGCGACTCGGCGACATGCGTCGTCTCGTGCGTCAGTACGGCCGCACGGTCGATCAGGTCTTCCCGCAGGGTGTGCACTTCAAAGGCGGCAACTACGGCGGAGATGTGAATCTCCCCGTCGTCACCGACGAACGGAACAACCCGAACTTCAAGGGTTGCACGGATCGGCTCCCTTGATAACGGCGAAGTAAAGAGTTGGGAGTAGGGAGTCCGATATGCGAAGGGCCCCGAGCGAGAGATCGTTCGGGGCCCTTCGTGCGTGCGGCTGTGGACCGCGTGACGCCTACTTCGGCTCGAGCGCCGCGGATATGCGGTCGGAGAGGTCGCTCCAATGGGCACGGGTGGTCGTCGCAGGCGATGCCAACGCGGCGGCACGTGCTTCACGCTGAATCTCACGCAGTTGCAATCGCGCTAATGCGGGCAGGTCGCTGAGCGCGAGCGCGGGGGCCGACACGAAGGGTACGAATCGCGCGGCGGCACCACCACCACCGCCGCCCGGCGGACCAGCCGCCGGTGCGCTCGGCGGCGAGATCAGCGCTTCCAAGCGCTGCACGTACACCCGCTGCAGCTGACGACGGCCAGCGTCGGGCGTGTTTCCGGCGAATACCGCGCGCTTGAGATCGGCCATGTACTCGGCCAGCGGATACGCGTTCACCACATCGTACTTCTCCGATTCCGCCAGCCGGCCCAGGCGCGCGGGGGTGAGCAGCGACGTCAGCACCCCGGCCTGACGCGTAGACACCACGTTGCTCGGGCCGATCCGCTGGGCGATGCCCGGCGGCGACAGCCAGCTTGGCGTGGTCATGACATTCGCCGAAAGGAACGCGAGTGCCGCCTCCTGCCGTGCCTTGGGTACCACCCGATACACCGCGCCGGTCTGCTCGGAGGTCTTAAGGTCCATTTCGACGCCGCCAATCATCGTGGCCACGTGGTTCATGTTGCCGAACCAGCGTGATACCGATTCCTCGTATAACTCGCGCAGTTCGGTGTAGTCCTCACCAGGCGTCGATGTCCACGCCACTAGGTTCGGAATCACGCGCTTGTAGTTCATCGTCGAGAACGTCGACGCCTTGATCGGATCGTCGCCGAGATCTTCCGTCTGGTTACGCGGATCGCCGGCCGCAAGCTGCTGCGACGCGAAGCGATACGGGAACGCGCCGGTCTGCTGCGTGAGCCAGCGATGCAGCGTCACGCGCTCCGCTTCGGCCGTCGGCGCCGCAATCACGCGATAGCCCCAGTTGATCGCAAAGTCGTCGAACGGACCCACGCGTCGAATGAAATCCTTGGGCTGCAAGCCGTCACCTGGCTGCGCGATGTAGTTCTGTCGCGCGTAGTCCATGATCGTTGCGCTTACGCCGTATACCCGCGTAAACGTCGGGCTCCGCAACGAATCCACCGGGAACGACGCCGAGGCGATCATGTTGTGCTGCAGTCCCAACGCGTGACCGACTTCGTGCGTGATCACCTGACGCATCGTCTCGCCCATCAACTCTTCGGGAATGTCCAGCGTGCGCGCCGTTGGATTGGCGCCGCCGGTTTCCATCATCAGCCAGTTACGGTACGAGCGCATGTGGTTGTGATACCACGTGATCTCGCTGTTGATGATCTCACCGGAGCGCGGGTCGTGCGTGTGTGGTCCGGTAGCGTTACGTGTGAGACTCGCCGCCCAGCGTACCACGGAATAGCGCGCGTCGTCGAGATCGAAATCCGGATCGTCGGCCTTCGTGGGCGCATCCTTGGCGAGGATGGCATTCTTGAAGCCGGCCTTCTCGAATACCCGTTGCCAATTCTCCACGCCCTCGCGCACGTAGCGCTTCCAGCGGGTCGGCGTGGCCGGGTCGAGGTAGTACACGATCGGCTTGGTCGGCTCGACTAACTCACCGCGGGCGTAGGCCGCCGGATCTTTCGGCTCGAGACGCCACCGCGTGATGAACGCCTGACTCTCCGCTTTTTGCACGTCGAGTCCATAGTTCACGCGGTCTACCGAAAAGTAGCCCACGCGCGCGTCGGCATAGCGCGGGCGCATCGGCGTCTTCGGCAACAGTACGAGCGATTGCCGTGTTTCCATCGTGACCGTCGCGCCATCTTGGTCACTGGGCGGCGTGGCGGCGTCGAACGTTTGCACCTGCCTGACTTCGATATTGGTCGGGAAGCTGCGCACACTGCTGATGTAGCTGCGGGCGGCGTCATAGCGGCGCACACCGTACGCGCGACGCTGATTCGCATCGAGGCCGCTGGTGGCCGGGTTGTCGTTCGCGAAGAAGTCGGTCACGTCGATCACGTAGGCCGCGCTGTCGCTGCCGAACGCGGCAATCGGAAACGCGCCGATAATCGCCGGATAGTTGTTCTGCGCCACACTGCGTGCGATCGGTAACGAGTCGTCGGCCACGGCCGAGGTGCTCATGCTCTTCAGAAGCACACGGTCATTCACGCGCTCCCATCGCACCAGCCGCTCGTTCAGCGACGTGCCGGCGCTTTGAAATCCGCCGGCACCGGCCGGCACGCCCGCCACGCGCGTCACCATCAGGAAGTCGCGTCCCACCAGCGAGTCCGGCACTTCAAAGAAGTAGCGGTCGTCCACGCGGTGCACCGTGAGGCCACCCCGCTCGGTGCGGGCTCTGACGGGAATGACCTGCGCGTACGGACGTGGGGCACGCCGGGCGGCTGCGCTGGCGGTACTAGCGCCCCCCTCCGCCGGGGGCTGCGCGGCGCCACCGGCCGGCGGCGTCTGTTGCGCGCGAACGGTTGACGCCGTAGCGCTCGACGCCGTCGCGGCGGTGGCCGCCAGAAACGCGCCGGCGAGAATTTCACGAGGGAGATGCATAAACATCCGGTCGGGGTACACAGGTCGTTCCGAGGGCGCTCGGCAATAGTGCCATTCGCAATACGCGCGAGCAACACGGCGTGATGGAATGCGACACCGATGCGCTGGCCGAGTCGATTGACCATCTTTTATCAATGTTGCAATCAATTCCGAGTTTGCTCGCCTGGATTTTTGGCACCAGCCTGGCGGCTATCAGTGGGGCGGTCTCCGCCAAAGCGGCAAACGAGTTCTATGGAATGCTCGACAAGCCGACGTGGGCACCGCCGGGATGGCTTTTTGGCCCGGCGTGGACCCTGCTGTACCTCCTCATGGGTACGGCCGCGTGGCGCGTCTGGCGTGACGCCGGCTTCAGTGGCGCCAAGGTGGAGCTCTCGTTGTACGCGGTGCAGCTCGTCTTCAACATGGCCTACAGCTACTTCTTTTTCGTGCGTCGCACCGGACTCGGGGCCACGATTGACGTAGTCTGTCTCTGGCTGACAGTCGCCATCACGCTCGTCCTCTTCTGGCGCCGAGACGTGCTGGCCGGTCTGCTTTTTGTGCCGTACCTCACGTGGGTCACTTTCGCGACGGCGCTCAGCATTGCCGTGTGGCGCCGAAATCCCGGACTGTTGTAGGTCGTTAGCTCGCCAATCATTATGCACGGGCTCGCCACCTCGGGCGCACAAGTCGTGCGTGAGATCACGGTGGACGTAGATGAGGGAATGGAAGTTGCGCTAGAAGGACGATATGTCTTATGGCCTCGTCTTCGGCGCGCTGTTCGCCATCCTGTCCTTCGTTGGGTTCATTGGCGGACTCGTCTGGTGGGTGCGCAGACCCATCTCGGTTCGGCGGAAGTCGCATGATGTGCTGCCACTTTTCGGCCACGATCGCGCGGTGGTGTATGCGCGCACTGAAGATGAGGATGACGACGAGGATGACCGGGCGCAGTTGATCATGGCTCGGTCGCCTAATCGGGTAGCGGCGGCAAGCGGAACGGTCACGAGCACACCGGCGTCGGGGGGTAACGGTGCCGCGCAGGCCACCGGTCGCGCCGCACCACGCACCACGCGAGCCTCCTCGCCGAGCTGGTCGACGCCGAGCGCACGCACTGGATACGCGCCGATGCCGGACGCCGCGATGTCCGAGGCCGCACAATTCGACGGCCATTCCGTTCGCTACAGCGTCCCCACGGACAGCACGCTCCAATTCCTGCCCGGACGACTCGAGATCATCGGCGGTCCCGATGCGGGCCGTGACATTCGCTTCGTGCGTACACCCGGGCGCGATGCGGTCGACGTGACATTCGGGCGAAATGAAGGACCGCCGTATCGTCATGTGCAACTTCACGACGCCACGGTGAGTCGGGCGCACGCCCGCATGCGCTTCCGCGACGGGCGGTGGTTGCTGTCCAATCTTTCCGACACTAATCCAGTCCTACGCAACGGCTTCA
Source organism: Gemmatimonas sp. (assembly GCF_046594945.1). GTDB lineage: Bacteria > Gemmatimonadota > Gemmatimonadetes > Gemmatimonadales > Gemmatimonadaceae > Gemmatimonas. The sequence continues at coordinate 4,764 of NZ_JBKJRB010000077.1, forward strand.
TCGTCGATGGCGATGAGGACCATGCGCTTGTTGAGGGTGACCGGGTTGAGATGGGTGAGGTGGTCTTCCGGTTCCACGTCTGATGGTGGACGATCACAGCGAGGCGGCGGCGGTCGCCGATCTCGATGACGAGTACGAGATCGTCGCCGAACTCGGACGGGGCGGAAGTGCCGTCGTATATCGCGCGAGGGATCGCGTGCTGGGACGGGACGTGGCCATCAAGGTGGTACGTGGGCGTCCCGGTGGGCTCGACGATGAACTGATTGCGAGGCTCGGACGCGAAGCGCGGATGGTCGCGCAATTGCAGCATCCGCAGATCGTTTCGGTATACGCGGTGAAGCGACTGCCGGATGGGCTTGCGCTGATCATGCAATGGGTGCCCGGTCGCACGCTCAAGCAGACGATTCTCGAGGAGGGTCCACTCGCCCCAGCGCGCGCCGAAAGCCTGCTGCGCGACATCGCGTCGGCATTGGCGTATGCGCATGCGCACGGTGTCATCCATCGGGATGTGAAGCCCGAGAACATCTTTCTCGACGCCGTGAGTGGACGTGCGCTTCTCAGCGACTTCGGCATTGCGTCGTCGCGCGAGTTCGATTCTCGACTCACGATGACGGGTACGGCGATCGGCACACCGACCTACATGGCGCCCGAACAAATCGACGGTGCGACGGCGGACGCGCGATCGGATGTCTACAGTTTGGGGTTGGTCGGGTGGGAGATGCTCGTGGGACATCGTCCGTGGGAAGGCGACTCGCTGTACAACGTGATCTATCGGCAGAAGCATGAGACGCTGCGGCCAATCGACGACGTGCGCACCGACGTGCCCGAACGCTTGCAATATCTCATTGAACGTGCGTTGCAGAAGCGACCGGGAGCCCGATGGGCCGGAGCCGATGGATTGCTCGCGCAGCTTGACGGGAGCGTCCTTCCACCCGATTGGACACACTGGCGTGTTGCGCATCGCCGGCGCCGAGTGGTACGAGATGCCGAGCGGGAATCACAGCGTGCCGCGCTCCGCGATCCGAATCACGCGAGCCGGGCCGCGGCGCCGATTGGACTGTTGGCGGCGGCCATGCAGACCATCCGCTTTCGCCGGCCGGCGCCAGAGATTGCGCAGGACCCGTCGACAGCCGCGCTCGAGCGCCATATCGCACTGGTCACCGGTGAGGCCGGCGCGGGCGACAGCGCGAATGCGCCAACAGACGTGCACGCCGCGCACGACGTCGATGTCGCGGCCGACGATCAGCCAACGTGGATGGAGCAGGAGGACGATGACACGGATGTCGTGACACCATCGCGCAGTCGTCGCTGGGCGGCCATCGGAATCGCTGTGGTCGCGCTGGTCGCGCTCGTCGGGGTATGGTGGGCCAGTGAAGATCCCGGTGAGCGGAGCGTGCCCGATACCGCGGCGCTGTCGCCGCTGTCGGATCGCGCGGCGGTGGAATTACCGGTGGGTTTGCCAGTGGCCGCTCCCGGTGCTCCGTCCTCAGCTGCGCCGGCGGCTGCAACATCGGATCCCGTCACGGATCCGCGATCAGGCGCCGTATTGGTCGACAGTATGGCGGCAACACTCGGTCAAATCGCAGGAAAAGTCGTGCCGTCTCCTTCCATGACAGGAACGGCAGTGACCTTACGCCGAATTCGAGCACCGCTGCCGATCCCGACGGCCGTCGCGCCGATTGCGCCCGAGACACCGGTGCCGGATGGGCCCATCCTGCGTGCCACATCGGACCCCGGCTTGGTCGCTGCCGGCGGGCGACACTCGTGCGTCATCCGCGATTCGCGTCTCACTTGTTGGGGCGCCAACGACGATGGACAACTGGGCAGCGGTAGCTTCGAGGACGCAGCGCTTCCCGATGCGGTGCGGAGCGACCTGCGCTTCACGCAAGTGTCCTCTGGATTTTCGCACAGCTGTGCGTTGGCGCGCGAGCGCGATGTCTATTGCTGGGGTAGCGATGCATTCGGACAGTTAGGCGATGCCACGCGCACGTCGCGTAGCGCACCGGTACGTGTCGCCTCGAATTTGCTTTTCACGGTGGTGCGCGCGGGACGCGATCATAGCTGCGCGCTCACCATCGATGGCGTCGTCGCCTGCTGGGGAAGCAATGCGCGGGGCCAATTGGGCGACGGCACCACGCTTGCGCGCGCCACGCCGACCGCCGCTGCTACGCCGCTTCGATTCATCGCGGTCACCGCCGGGTGGCACCACAGCTGCGGGCTTTCGCGTGATGGAACCGCGATCTGTTGGGGCAACAACACCAGCGGACAATTGGGCGACGGAACCGTCGTGTCGCGCACCACGCCGCTACCGGTTGCCGGCAGCACGCGCTTCACAAGCATCGCCGCCGGCAGCGACCAGACATGCGCAATTTCCACCTTTGGTGCGTTGTGGTGCTGGGGACGCGATGGCGGAGGCAGCTCCCCCGGAACGTCGCGTGCCGAACCGATACGAATTGCCTCTTCGGCGGCGTATACCTCCGTGGTCGCCGGGACTGTGCACGTATGCGCCCGCACGACCTCGGGCGATGTGCTGTGCATGGGCCGTAACGGCTACGGACAACTCGGCGACGGGACCACGAACGATCGGACCGTTCCCGTGAAAGTGATCGCACCGTCCTCGTTCACGTCGATCAGTGCCAATGGCGCACACACCTGCGGTGTCCTCGCCGGCGGTGAGACGATGTGCTGGGGATACAACATCGACGGACAACTCGGCGATGGTACCCGAAACAATCAGCCGCGGCCGGTCCGCGTAGGAACTCCGCGATGATCGCGCTCTCATTCTCCACATATCGACAGTCCGTACCGCACGCCGCGCGGTCGCTTCGACGAGTCGTGAGCACACTGATGGTATCACTGTTGTACGTGGCCGCGACGGCGTGTGGTGGGGAAACATCCACCACCCCCGCGACCGGCGGCATCAGCACGATTACGGTGTCGCCGCAAACGCTTACACTGGGCGTGGGCAGCAGTGTGGCGCTCGACGTCGCGTTGCGCGATGCCAACGGTCAACCGGCAAGCCCGCGCACCATTTTCTGGTCCAGTAGCGACGCCACGATCGTGCGTGTTTCGGCCTCGGGACTGATCACAGCACTGGCGCCAGGCTCCGCGCAGATATCCGCGACGGTGCAAGGGAAGAGTGCTGTGGCGAACGTCGTAGTAGCTCCGTTGGCCGTGGCGAGTGTGCAGCTTTCGACAGTGGAACTGCGCCTTACGACCGGTCAGCGCGTACAGCTTTCCGCCAGCGCGCGCGACGCGTCGGGCGCGCCCTTGAGCGGACGTGTCATCACGTGGACGGTCGGCGATGCCAGCATTGCAGTGGTGGACAGTACCGGTGCCGTGACCGCGCTCGCCCCTGGAGGCACAACGGTCACAGCCACCAGCGAAGGGCGCACCGCGGCTGCTGCCGTATTCGTGACATCGATTCCAGTGGCATCGATCGGCGTCACGCCGTCCAGCACCTCCATTGTCGAAGGACAGACTACGCAGTTGCGCGCCGAGGCGCGTTCGGCGGCCGGCGTTGTGCTGACCGGACGTACGATCACATGGACGTCCGCAAATGCCACGGTGGCGAGCGTGTCGTCGTCTGGCCTCGTGACCGGCGTCTCGACCGGAACGACGACGATCACCGCGTCCAGCGAGGGCCGTTCCGCCACCGCCGCCATTGTGATCACGGCGCGTCCAGTGAATGGCATTGTGGTGTCGCCGTCTCAGCTTTCGCTCATTGCGGGTCAGAGCTTTTCACTCAGCGTGCAGATCACGGACGCGGTGGGTAACCTACTGAGTGGTCGGCCGGTCACGTACCGCTCCGATAATACCGGCGTCGCGCAGGTCACAACGTCCGGTGCCGTGACCGCCGTCGCGCCAGGCTCTACCACCATCACCGTAGCAAGTGAAGGGCGAAGCGCAACGGTGAGCGTGGTGGTGTCGGCCGTGCCGATCGCGGACATTCGCGTTACGCCAAGCCAGTCGACGCTTACGGTTGGTGGCGACACGTTGCTCACGGCCTCCGCGCGTGACGCGTCAGGCGCCACACTCAGCGGTCGGACGATTACGTGGAGTAGTGGTGCGCCGAGCGTCGCCACCGTGTCGTCAGCGGGCGTTGTCACGGCGGTCGGTGTCGGTAGTGTCGTAATCCTCGCGCAGGCTGAGGGGCGGATCGGGTCGGCCACCGTCACGGTAACTGCGCCGCCGATTGCGACGGTCACTGTCGCGCCGTCAACGGCCTCGCTCGAGGTGGGTGGTACGATTGAGCTCGTGACGACGGTGGCCGACGTCAACGGCGCTACAGTGTTTGGCCGCGTCGTGCTCTGGAGTTCGAGCACGCCGGCCGTGGCCACGGTCTCGAGCACCGGGCGCGTGACCGCCGTGACGGCCGGATCGAGCACGATCACCGCCACCGTCGATGGCAGATCGGGCACCGCGCAGATCACCGTGTCGCCCACGCCAATTGGTACCGTGAGCATCGCTCCGACCAGTAGCACGCTGGCCATCGGTGGCACCGTTGATCTCGTCGCCACGGTGCGCGATGCGAATGGGGTGGTGGTTACCGGACGCAGCGTGGCGTGGAGTTCGAGCACGCCGGCCGTGGCCACGGTCTCGAGCACCGGGCGCGTGACCGCCGTGACGGCTGGATCGAGCACGATCACCGCCACCGTCGATGGCAGATCGGGCACCGCGCAGATTCTCGTCTCGTCGCCCGTCGTGCAAACGGTCGGGCGGGTCGTGGTGAATCCCACCTCGGCGACGATCAAATCGTCGGGACCATCGGAGCGCACCATTCAACTCCAAGCCGTCGTGTACGCCGACAGCGCAAGTGGGGGACGTGTGCTCACGGACGCGATGGTGGTGTGGACCAGTAGTGCGCCGCTCATCGCGACCGTGAGTGTCGACGGATTGGTAACTGGAATCTCGGAGGGCACCGCGATTATCAATGCCACCAGTGCTTCCAAGTCCGGCATCTCCACGATCACGGTAATCAAGCGATGACGCTCGCACGCATGCCATATGCACTAGGGATGCTCTTTACCTGCGCGTGCGGAGCGGCGCGGGTGAGCGCGCAACCGATATCGCTTTCAATCAAACGTGTGTTCGCCACGACCATCGTGGCCGGCTGCGCACCAGTTGGCAGCACCAGCGCATCCCCACCACGCGATGTCGCTGCAGCGCGTCGCGCGTTCGCTTCGGGGCAGGAGTCGTCGTTGCAGGGTGATCCTCGCGGGGCAGGCGTCGCCTTCGCGCGGGCGTCCGCCCTGGATCCCGCTGATGATCGCATCGCGTACGCGTTTGCGCGTGCGCTTGAAGAAGTGAACGACAGCTCGGCAGCGGTGCTCGAGTATTGTCGCGCCCTCCGCTTGTCGCCAGCCGGGCGGGACGTTTCCGACATCCGCGCTCGCATCGAACGGCTGACGCCGAGGGGAACGGGTGCCGTGTTGCTCCGGGCACGAGAGCGGTTCGCCGTGGGCGTAGTCGCCTTCGATTCGCGCCGGTATGAGGAAGCGCGCCGGGCGTTTGACGACGCAGCGCGCGCCGTTCCGGCGGCAGTGGAGGCGCCATTTAATCGAGCCATCGCCCAGCTTCAACTCGGTGATCGGTCAGCCGCACGCCGCGATTTTGCCACCTATCTCACCCTGACCCCGGATGCGCCGGATCGGGGACTGGTACAACAATCGCTCGATGCGCTTCGTCGGCCTCATTATGGGTCGGGTGCGGCCGTCGCCGTCGGCCTTATCCCAGGAATGGGGCAGTTCTACACGCGCCGTCCCGCGTGGGGCCTCATTGTTCTCGCGCTGGTCGGCGGGTCGGCGTACACGTCGATGTACAGCTCAAGCCGCAGCGTGACGGTGCCGTATGTCGATCCGAATGGGGTGCCAGCTCCATACGCCGTGAGGGTGAACGAGCGGCCCTACCGCACCTCGGCGCTTGCCGTTGGCGCCGGGCTCACTCTGGCGGCGGCCCTCGAAGCGGGAAGGTTCGCCAAGCGCGGGTCGACGCCGTTCGTGATTGCTCCTCACGGGAACGGGGTTGGTCTTGCCGTTCGCTTCTGAAGGCTTATGCAAGTGCCTACTTGCATAAGCCGAAGATTCTTTCAATGCTTGCTCGCCGTCACGTAGCGCGGATGGGCTTGGTGTACAAAGCTTCACGGGTAGTTACGGAGACGTGCACCAACCGTCACTAGGATGGCCGCGCGGCGAATTCTCAGTGACGCACGGAATCTCGTTCTTCGTACAGCTCGCTCCTTCGGCCGTTGGATGCTATGGCCTATCTTCGCTGCACCGCATGCGGTTCTAAGGCGTTGGTCGCTGCCTCGCAGTGTCCGCGTTGCGCTCACCCCTTTAACCTGCTGGGTTCTCGCGGTGATCGGGTGAAGCTGTCTCGTTGTCGTGGTTGCGGAATCATGCATCGCTTCGACGGCACCTGTCATTGGTGCGGCGTGTTGCCCAGGGCGTTTTGGCAGTCTCCGGCCCTGTGGCGATCGGCCGCCGCTGTGCTCCTGTCGGTAAGCGTTGCCGGTGCTGCGTGGCGATACGGATCGCCGCTGCGGGTGGATCTCATGCAGCGATTGAGTGCGGAATCGGTAGCGTTCGACCAGGTTGCGACCAATGAGCGCGTGTCGGTGTCATCATCAGGGGTAGCCGAGGTGGCGCTCTCGGCAACGGCGACCAACGTGACGTTGGCCGACAGCCTCGCGCTGTCGTCGGCGAGCGCCATCGACAGCATCATCTGGACACCAGCCGTGGCTCGTACGTGGGTGAATGTCCGCAATGACGCGAGTCGTGGCGGCGAAGTGGTGGGCGTCATCAAGCCGGCTTCGCGCGCGATGCTGGGTACCGACCGGGCCGGTTGGCGCCAAGTGCGTTCCCCTGACGTGACCGGTTGGGTCGATCCGCGACTGTTCGCACCGGATTCGCTGCGCATTCGCGGCGAGTGATGTCGGCCTCGAGATCCGTCCCGATCTCGCGCAGCAGTTGCCACGTGGATGCTCAGCAGAGAGTTTCCACTGACATGCAGCGAAACGTGATTTTCCTCCGGCGTGCCTTCACGCTGATTGAAGTGTTGGTGGTGATCGTGGTGATCGCCGTCCTCGCCACGTTCGTGGCGCCCAGTCTTTTTCGCAACGTGAACGACGCCCGCGTGGCGACGGCCAAGGCGCAGATCGAGAGCTTCGGCACGGCGCTCGACGGCTATCGGCTCGACAACGGACGCTACCCGACCACCACGCAGGGGCTTTTGGCCTTGTGGCAGAAGCCGGTGATCGATCCGCCGAGTGGCTGGAGCGAGCCCTATCTGCGTAAGCCGGTTCCCGATGATCCTTGGGGACGTGCGTACCAGTATGTCGCGCCGGGCAAAGTGAATCCGGCCAGCTACGATCTGCTAACCTACGGTGCCGATGGTCAACTTGGCGGTGAAGGCGAGAACGCGGATCTCACCAGCTGGAAGTAGTTGGTGGCTTGGCGCACGCGCTTCGCGCCGTCACCGACCGGGTATCTGCACCTCGGCCATGTCGTCAACGCGATCCACGTCTGGGGAATCGCGCGAGCGTTCGGCGGTGATGTACTACTGCGCATCGAAGATCACGATCGCACGCGCTGTCGAGAGGAGTACGAAGATGCCCTGCTCGACGATCTTGATTGGCTGGGCTTCGTACCAGACGTCGGCCGCACCGACAGCTTTCGCCGGGCACGTGTTGCACCCTTGGAAACGCTGAGGCGCCGCGAACCGCGTTCCCAACGACAGTCAGACAATGACGCGCGCTACACCGCAGCGCTCGCGATACTGACCGAGCGCGACCTCACGTACGTGTGCACATGCACGCGACGCGACATTGCACAGCACGCGCCGCATGCTCCCGGCGCGGAACCCCGATACCCGGGCACCTGTCGCGAGGCGCGTCATGCCGAGACGGAGTCACTGGCGCGACGCGTGCGCACGGGCGAGGGCGTCGTAACGTTCGACGACCGCCGGCGCGGCCTACTGCAGCAGTCACCGGTGGAGCAGTGCGGCGACGTGCTCGTGCGCGATCGGCACGGACAATGGACGTATCAGTTTGCCGTCGTCGTCGATGACATGGAGCACGACATCGATGTCGTGATACGCGGCGAGGATCTTCTCGCCAGCACAGGCCGACAGCTGCAGCTTGCGGCGCTGCTCGGACGTGAGCGGCGATTGGCGTGGTGGCATCATCCACTGCTCGTGCATCCTGACGGCCGTAAACTCAGCAAAGCGAATCGGGACACATCGATTCGGGATCGGCGCGCCGCCGGTGCACACGCGGCGGCACTGCTCGGCGAGGCGGCCTTTCTGGCGGGACTGCTGCCGGCAGCCCGTGATCTCACGATTGACGAGCTGCCATCGCTGTTCCGTCAGAGCACCGAGTTTCGCGACTGTCCAGCAGGAGCGTTCCAACAACTTTGAGAGAAGAAAGAGCGACCTCGGCTCGAAATTCAGATCTGCATCGCGGGGTGGCGGCGTGCGTTGTTGATTGATCTGGCGATTGCGAAGCGGGCCACACGCACGACCTGTCGGATTTCGGTCACGCCATTCCGCTCTCGTGGTATGCTGTTCTTCGCGATCTTCGCGATCTTCGCGTCAACCGCGGTGCTGGCGGCGGCCTCGGAGCGGTCGGAGAGCCAGCTGATTCACGCGAAGATTTGTGCCAATCCGCGGTACACTGTTCGTAAAAGGTCGCAGAGAACAGCGGTACCGCGGATCAACGCCAACAACCACGGGTGGTCGTTGCGACGTATTCGCGAGCACGCCTGCTAACCGGCGGTGAGGCGGCCGCTTCAACCACGAAATTGCCGGGCGGTGTCGGACGACGATAGTGGATGGTGGATCCGCCGCGCGTGAGTGGCGGCGGCGAACACCGTAGCTGGACCGTGTTGCGCCTAGCGGGTCGTCAGCAAACCGATCACTACCAGCAGAATCCATTGCGGGCCCTTGTAGCCATCCGTGCGATCGTCGTACGACTCGTCGAGCGAGTGTGCACCGCGACCCACACCGCCGCCGTCCAGCGTCACGGCAGCGATGCCCTTGGAAATCGGAATGTTGGCATCGGTGCTCGAGATCGTGAGCGGCGCGTACACATTCATCGTGCGCGCCGCGGCGAGCGATGTCCGCACAATGAACGTCGTATCGGCGGTTGTCCCGGCGGGACGCAAACCGGTTGTGTCGATCAGCAGCGCCAGCGGCACCGTCGACTTCGGCCAGCGCGCCTTTTCTTCGGCCAGCGCCTGACGCAGCGCTACCTGTAAACGGGCGTCGATGTCGGCCAGCGCCGAAGCTGATTCGCTGCGCAGGTCGATGTCCATCACGCCCTCGGCGGAAATGGAATTCACTGACGTGCCCCCCGAAACGAGACCCACATTGAACGTGACCTTCGGATTCGTCGACGCCTCGAGCGCGGCGATTTTCGCGATGGCACGGCCCATGGCATGGATCGGATTCGGCATGCCGAACGCACCGTAACTGTGGCCGCCCGGGCCTTTGTACGTCACGCGATAGCGGTTGCTGCCGACGGCGCCGTTGGTGATGCCGAAGCCGGTGCCGTCGATCGAGATGAACATATCGATCGAATCCTTGAGCGGGCCGCTGAACAACGCCCGCACGCCACGTAGGTTGCCTGGACCCTCTTCGCCCATCGTTCCGACCACCAGCAGGCGGCCGTTGAACGGGATCTTGTTGGCGATGATCTGCCGTGTGGTGGCGAGTACGGCCGCCAGTCCACGACAGTCGTCGCCGATACCGGGGGCGGTGAGCTTTGTGCCCTCGCGCTTCACCTTGACGTTCGTGCCCTCAGGGAACACGGTGTCGAGGTGACCGCTCAATACCAGCGTGGGTCCCGGGCCCGCGCCTTTGATCTCGCCGATCACATTGCCTTCGCGATCAATGCGCAGCTTTTGCACGCCGAGCGCCGCCAGTTTGTCACGGAACGCGGCCGCGCGCGCCGCCTCCTTGAACGGTGGGGCGGGGATTTCACAGAGAGCAATTTGCTCGCTCAGCGTCCATTCGTTCTCGTTCTGCAGCGCCGACAGGGCCTTGGCCACGGCGGGCTGCTTGGCGAGTCGATCGAGCGCGGCTTCGGTGGGGGTGACCTTGGCGGCCAGCTTGGGCTGCTGCGCGTGGCCAGCGGCGGGCGACGCCAGCGAGAAGGTCAAAAATGACAACAGCGCCGGGATGGTGGTGCCGACGCTGCGAGGCGAAACGAGAGAGGACATGACGTCAGGAGGTAATCGTGAGCGTGCCGGCGGTCGTGTTCAACGCGACGGTGAACTCGGAGAGACCGCTGGTACGCTGGCCACCGGTCCACGCGCCGCTTGCATTGAACGTGGCGCCATGGTTCGGGCAGCGGAAGCCCGTCCCGTTGATCAACACGGTGGTACGTTGATGCGGACAAATCAGCGAATAGGCCCGGTATTGGCTCGTGGCCGACCGAACGACCGCGATCGGCGTCCCCGCACCACTCACGACGGCGATCCCACCCACGGCGCCGAGGGCGGAGTAGTTGGCCAAGACAACCGTTTCACTCACGTTGGACGGTCCAGTGGCACCGCCGCCGATGCCATCGCCACAGGCGGCCAGGACGGCGGTAATCGCCAGCGCGGAACCCGTGGTCAGAAATTCCCGGCGGTTAACGCCAGCGCTCCGGCAATTCGCGCAGTCGGACATCATGACTCCCTGTAGAGATTAAAGTCTGGACGAAATGGTTCAGATTTTGACAAGCGCGGCTGCCCATTTTGCCGGGTCGAGGTCGCTCGCGAGCGCAACGTCAGGGTCCACGACGATCTGCACGCCATCACGAGTAATCGGCAGGCGGTCCATGTTCCGCGTGGCGCGACCGCTCACGAACGTGCCGTTCGGCAGGTACTTCGACTTGTGGCGCGGGCACTGAAAGCCCGCGTTCTTCGGCATCGTCTTCAGCGCCGTATTCTGATGCGGACAGGACAGGGCGAACGCGAACACCTCACCATGTGAACGACAAAGGATCACTTCGTTCGCACTGTCGATCGATACGCCGTCGACGGCGGGCAACGTATAACGCACCGCACCGCCGGCCGCGCGCGGCACCAACGCGGAGATCGCGTTGACCGGACCAAGCGCGCTGAGCGCCGCGATCGATGCCGCGCCAGTGAGCGCGGTGCGTAAAAAATCGCGTCGCCCAGAACAACCCGAGCACGGCGAGTGGGAATCAGTCATACGACGGCGTTCCGAGGCAGAAAGGACAGGAAAGTGAAATCAGACATCGGAGAGCACGACGCCCAGCAGTACCATCGCGAACCACGCGGTCAGGCTGACGGCAGCCGAGCGCTTGAGCACCGCCCACGGGAGATGAGGGCTCGGCCACTGCGTCGTCTGGTTGATGACGACACCGGCATCGGTGGCGGCGATGAGCACGCGCGATTCGGTGCGCCGCATGTACGCGCCATTCGCGATGAGTACGAGGAAGGTGGCCATCTTGGTCCAAAACACTTTAGACACGGCGAAGGTCCCGACGTCCGCGGTGGCCATGGCGAGGCCGCTCAACACCATGATCAGAATGGAACCGATCACGATGGCGTGCGTCGTGCGCAGATCTTCCGCCGCCGCCTGGTACGCCTCACGTGTTCCCGGTGTTGCCAACAGCACGCGTCGATCCGCCGCGATCGCCAGCCCGCCGCCGGCAAACAGCGCCAACATGTGCATAGCGAGAATCGTGGTAGGGATCCATGCGCTGTCGGCGTAGTAATCCGACCAAGGTTGAAAAACGGCGGTCAGCGTCTCAAGCATCAGCAGCGATTGGCGAAAGAGGGTCAGTTGCCGATTAGCATAATCAGCCAGCTCACGGTCGAGACGCCCATCGAGCCGAGCGCCACGTTCCGGTGTTTTCGACGCGCGGTCATGTCTTCCTCAGCGTCGTTCGCGAGCTTGGTGCCGGCGTAGGCGAAGCCGCCGCTGGCGGCGGTAAAGAGCATGCTATGGATGATACGACGGGTACGGCCGTTGGGATCCTTTCGGCCCTCCCAGAGGTTCCATCCTCCGGTCACGGTGTTCGCGCCGAATAGGATCGCGCTCCCCGTGGCCGCCGGTGCGTGCATGTTGCGCGCCCACGACGGGGCGTCGGTGCCTTTTTCGAGCAATTGGTCGCCAGAGAAGTACGACGCCGCGAACAGCGGAATCATTCCCCAACTGAGAATCTTGTGGATTCGGAGTCGGGTCGCGTACCCATCGCTGTACACGACCGCTCGTCGGCGAACCCGTGGCACGGTATCCGCAGAGAACCTCGTCAATCCAACCGGAGTTACCACGGTCGCGGCGCGCGGCCGCGGTAGAGAGTCTGCGTATACTGGAGGGGACGTTGTCCCCGGACTCACGGCTCCCTGCCAGACCATGAGAAAGCCAACCGCGACATCGGTGATCGGGATCATGCAGGCACTCCGAATGGATGACTGGACGGACGAACGGGGAATCTACCCAGACGTGATGAACGGTCGATGAACGGTGAACACGCGGGAGACGACGTTCCCCCGTGGTCGCGACGCGAATTGGTGCCGCAGCGCACTCGTTCGTTCGCTGGGACGGGGTACCAGGCTACGGTGATCGCCTCGACTTACATTGCATAGACGCATGCGCCACCCCAAAGTATTCCCGTCGCGTTCGATTTTCTTCGCCCTTCTTGCACTCGCCGCGGCCGGCTCGCCGATGCGGGTGGACGCGCAGCGCACCGCTCGGTGCGACGCAGCGCAGCGGGTGCGTTCCGTGAAGTTCGCCGGAAGCCCGCGCTTCGATGCGACCACGCTGGCGGCGAGCATTGTCACGCACGAGCCGGGATTGGCTACGCGCTGGTTTCGTATCGGCACCGCGCCCTGCCTCGACTCCCTCGAGCTCCGGCGCGATGCGCTGCGGCTGGCGGTCATGCATCGACAGGTCGGCTGGTTTCAGGCCTCGGTCATGCCGACCATCGATCGCCGGCGGGACGGCGTGCGCTTGCTCTTCGCGATCAACCCTGGTCCCGACGCCGTCCTCGACACGATCTTGATCCAGGGGGTTCCTGAGCCGACCGCGGGCAAGCGCCCGTTCGAGGCGCCCCTCCGCGCGCTTGAGAACAAGCGCTTCGACCGGACGCGTGTCGACACGACAATCGACCGTGTGCTTACCCGCCTGCGCGACGCGGGCTATGCGCGCGCCCAACGCCCACAGAGCAAGGTCTCGATCGATACCGCCACGGCCCTGGCCACGCTCTCGCTCACCTTCGCGCCCGGCCGCGTCCTCTCGATCGGCAACGTGCAGATCGACGTGCAGCCGCTCCGTGACGGTAGTCCACGGATCGACTCGGCCGATGTCGCGCGGCTGGTCGCGATTCACCCGGGTGATCGCTTTCGGGCCAGCGCGATCCTCGATGCGCAGCGTGACCTCTACCGCTCCGAGGCGTTCCGCCTGGTGCTGATCGACACGCTCACGCCCCTGACCGATGCGCGCGACAGCGTGCTCGATTTGCGGGTCGCCGTGGCTGAAGCCCGTACGCGGGCGGCGCGCGTGGGACTGGGGTGGGCCACGCAAGACTGTATTCGTATGCAGGGGCGCATCTCCGATCGCGGGTTCCTCGGGGTCGGCCGCCGGGTTGAGCTGTCGGCGCGTGCCTCCAAAATTGGCGTCGGCAGCCCGGCTGATTTTGCGCCAGCGCTCTGCTCCGGCGCCCTTCGTATTGATCCGTTCAGCGAGAAGCTGAACTATTACGTAGGATCCACGCTCTCCAATACGCGCCTGTTCGGCTGGCCCATTCAGCCGGTGTTCACGGTGTACAGTGAGCGTCGGGGCGAGCCGTTTGCGTACCTGCGCGAAACCAGCGTCGGTGCCCTGGTCGAACTCTCCCGCCAGTTCACCACCCGCACCGCAGGCGCTGCCGGATTTCAGTACGAAAACGGCAAGACGATCACCGATCCCGCGGTCTCGTGCGCGCGATTTGGACAGTGCCGCCCTGAAGATTTCGCACTGTCGCTGTTCGGTCGCAGCATCGGTGTCGTCAGCACGAGTGCCTCGCACGATCGGACGAACGACGCCGTCAATCCGTCGCGCGGTTGGCGTGTGCGAGGCGACGTACGGGCCGGGCAAACCTTTTCGCAACTGGTCAAGTCGCTCACGTTCTATCGCGGCACGGGAGAGGCGTCCACGTACTTCCGCTTCGCCGGTGGCGTGATCGGCACGCGAGTGCAAATGGCACGGGCCTTCGCGCCCGGCGCCGATCTCGTCGATGGCTCGCCATTGATCCCGCAGCAGGAGCGGATCTTTGCCGGCGGTCAAAACTCCGTGCGCGGCTACCAGCAGAATCTGCTCGGTCCCCTGGTGTATGTCGTGTCCGGTGCGAACGTCATCGACACCGTCGGCGCCAATGGCGAGCGCGTGGTCGTGGTGAAAGACGGCGCGACCTTTGATCGCGCCGTACCACGCGGAGGTACAGCGATGGTGGTCGCCAATCTCGAATGGCGCCGCGGTTTCCGCTTCATTGCCGAACAGCTGCAGTTCGCGGCTTTCGTGGACGCCGGGAACGTGTGGGAAGCCCAATCTGAAGGCTTCCTCTGGGGCAACCTCCGCGCCACGCCGGGACTGGGGCTTCGCTTAGTGACGCCGCTGGGTCCGTTCCGAGTGGATGTCGGCTATCAGCCGTACGAGCCGCGCGCCGGACGCGCCCTGTTCTTCACGTCAGGCGACAACAAAGGCACCACGGGAGACATTCTCTGCGCCAGTCCGCGTGACATCAGCGATCCACGCGCCATCGATATTTTTGACTGCCCGAGCACGTACCGTCCAAGCAGCCGCCGCGGTGTGCTCTCGCGGCTCACGTTCCACTTCGGACTGGGGCAGGCGTTCTGATGACCACGCCGGATACGAGCGCCGACACCGACGGATCACCGGGTATGTCGTCGCGCCAGCGGCGCTTCTGGTGGGCGGCCGGTACTATTCTCGGTGCGATCGGCGGTTTGGGCATCTCCTACTATCTCGCCGTCAACACGGAGAGCGGTCGCCGATGGTTGCTCAGCGCGGCGATCTCCGGCGCCAATGGGTTGTTCGGTGGCCGCGGCACCCTGCGGGTCGGTATTCTGCGATCCATCAGTCCCACGCACATCGTGGCCGATAACGTGTCGCTGGTCGATACCGCCGGCGTGCCGGTGGTCACGGCGCAGCACTTGGAAGGCTCGATCGAGATCAGCGGTGTGTTCAACAAAGTGATCCACATTCGGACCCTCGCCGTGCGTGGCCTTCGTCTCGACCTCGAGCGCGACGAGAAGGGACCGTGGAACATCGCGTATATCATTTCCGGCGATACCACCAAGAAGACGCCGCGCAGCACACCCGGTTTCGGTGATGATATTCGCATCGACTCCCTGATCGTCGACGGTGGACGGGTGGGAATGATTGCGCCGTGGGCACCGCATCCGATCTTTACAGGTACCGCGCGGGATAGTGTGATTGCGGTCAAGGATAGCCTGCATGATATCGTGCGGGCGCCCAATGGCACGTACTTCGAGCGTCGGCTGGTGGTGCTTGAGCGGGTTCGTGCCCACGATGCCATCATCGTCGATGTCGAAAAGCGCCCGGCGTCGATGCAGCTCGACACGTTGAGCGGTGTGATCTCCGACCCTCCGATCCGCATCGCGCAAGCTGCCGGCGCGATTCGCTGGACAGGGGACTCCCTGCAACTGAACCTCCGCGATGTGAAACTGCCGGCGTCCACCGGCACCGCCGTTGGTACTATCGACTGGCACAACCCGGGACCGCTTCGCTACGACGTGGTGATCAAGACCGATGCCGGGCTCACGGACCTGCAGTGGATCTGGGATGTGCTGCCAGCTGATGGACGCGGATCGGCAATCGTGCGCATGCGAACGTTGGAGAATCCCGACGATGTCGAGTTCGCGCTCACCGCGCTCGATGTGAAAAGTGGTGCGTCCCGCATCACCGGTGGCATCGACATCGTGCTGCAGCCGGCGCAGATGCGACTGCAACGGGTCGACTTGGCGTTCGTGCCGCTGCACAGTGATCTGCTCCGTCGGATCAGCTACGACGCGCTGCCTCCGGAAATTCGCGGCACGTTTACCGGCAAGCTGGTGGCTCGTGACGGCGGGCCGCTCACGGCCTTCAAGATGGATCTGCTCGACGCACGCTTCGCCGATGCGCTCGTGCCCGGTGGCGCGGTGTCCACCGCGAAACTGCGCGGCATGGTGGCGATTGGAGAACGTCCGCGTGCGTGGGGTATGACCCTCGATGATGCCCGGGTGGACCTGCGTTCCGTACGGGCTCTCTCGCCGGCGCTCATTCCCGTCGTGCCGGCCGTCGATGGTATGCTCACCGCGCGTGGAGTCATCCGGTCGGCCGACCTCGACGGGGCCGACCTCACGAATGTGGGGCTCATGTGGACCGACGCCGTCGGCAACATCTCGGTCATTCGTGGGGATGTCCGAGCGCGGTATGGTGGAGCCAATGCGAAGGCACCGCTGGTGAACGCTGTCCTGCAGCTCGATCCGCTCTCCATGCGCGCACTGGCCCGGATCGACACCACACTGCCCATTCGCGGTGCCATCGCGGGTCGGGTCACGATGGACGGCCGCACCGACGCCATGCGTTGGACGGCGGCGCTCCGTGCCTCCGATGGCAGTGGGGTCGTCGCGCCGAACAACACGAATGCATCCGGCAGCGCGGTAACCATGCAGGGGACGGCGGCGCTCACCGCCAGCACGTGGCAACTCACCGCGGACGGTGCGCTCAATCAGTTCGACGTGCGCCAATGGATCGGGCGCCCGGATGTGCCGTCCACCGCCGTGGACGGCACGGTGACGCTCTCGGCGCGTGGTCCCCGTTCGGCCAACGGCGTGAATGCCACGGACAATGCGAGTCGGTCGCTTTTCGAAGGGAACATGGTGGCCGACTGGAAACAGCTGGCGGCTGATGATCGACCCGCCTTCGACCTGTCTGGAAGTGTGTCACTGGGTGCTGAGCGTCTGCTGGTCGATTCGGCCACGGCGCACATCGGCGGTGTCACCTTCGATGCGCGTGGGGCGCTGGCGCGCGACTCGCTCAAAGTGGATACGCTCACGCTGTCCGCACGGGCCGACTCCCTCGGTGCCGTGCGTGCGCAGCTCGATCGTCTCGCGTCCATGATGCAGTCGGTGGACAGTAGTACGGCCACGTCGTTGCGCAAGCTCGCGGCGGATACGCTTGAAGGCGACCTGTCACTCTCCGGCTACCTGTACGGCAGCCTCACCGATGCCGGTGCCACGGCGGCCATTGGCGCGCGAGCAATGCAGGTTGGATCCGTCCGCGTGGGACGCGTGTTCGGATCCGCCAAGGCCGATCACGTGTTCACGCGCCCCGCGTTCGAAGGCGCCGCCACCGCCGACGATATTGATGGACTCGGCGCCATTCGTTTGCAGACCGTCGGCTTCCGCGTCCAGAAGGCCAACGCCGACAGCGGCTTACTGGCGCTCGATGTCAGCTCACAGTCCGAAGCGCATCTGTTCGCGCGCGGTGTCTACACGCGCGCACCGTCGCGATTCGCGGTCGCGCTCGATTCGCTGCGTCTCGCCTACGCCGATGTCGTGTGGCGCAGTGCGAAGCCGATCATGCTGGAACAGGACTCCGTCGGCTTTCGCCTCTTCCCCGTCGAGCTGCGCTCGAACGTCGCGGGTGTACTGAGTGCCTCGGCCAACGTGCCGAGCAGTAGCGCCATCACCGGCTCCGTCCGGCTCGAACAGTTCCCGGTGGGCGAGCTCGCTGCGCTGCTCGCCGGCACGCCCACCTTCGCCGGGACCCTGAGTGGCACGGCGGAGCTGACCGGCACGCGGCCGTCGCCGCTGTTGTCGTGGGCCTTGCGCGGCGATTCGCTCGGAATCAACAGGTTTCGACTACCGTCGATCAATTCGACCGGACAGTACGCCGACCGGACGCTCGTGGTCACTGCGCTGCTCACCGATTCGCTTGGGGGAGCCCTGCGCGCTGAAGCACGCGTGCCCGTCGACCTCGCCATCGCTTCGGTCGACAAGCGGATGTTGTCGGATCAGGTGGACGCCAAGATCACGGCGGACTCGTTACGACTCGAGGGGCTGCCGCTTGCCATTGACGGGGTGCAGCGGCTGCGCGGTCGCGTGTCGGGACAACTGGCACTGAGCGGGAACATGGACCGCCCAGTGGCTCGCGGGTCCATGACGGCCGAGGGCGTCGGCGCGTTCTTTCGCGACCTCAACATCGAGCCGTCCGACGGTCGCATCGTGTTGCGCGCGGCCGAAGACTCGCTCATTCTTGAGACGTTGCGCATTCGTAGTGGCGATGTACTCGATACGATCGGCGCGTCGGGTGCGCTGCATTTTCATGTCGGCGAGCCGTCCACTGTCTCGCTCAAAGTCTCCGCCAACAACGCCGAATTGTCGCGGCAGCGCGATGGTACGGACCTCGACCTCAGCGCCAACGTCACGTTGGTCGGTCCGCTCCGGCGCCCCACCCTCAGCGGTGCCATCTTCGTACCCCGGGCCAATCTCGTGTTCGATCCGCTCGGCGCGCGCAATGCGCTCGATCTTTCCTCTGAAGCGGCCCGCGAGTTGCTCGGCGCAGAGGAAGTACCGGTGGCGGAGACGGCGGCGCAGTCGTTGGCGGCGCTTGGCTCGTTTCTGAACGTCGAAAATGCACGCGTCGACCTTGGCAACGAAGTATGGGTGCAGACGCCCGAGGCGCGGGTGAAGGTCTCCGGCGGGCTCTCGGTCGCGATGAGCGGAGATCGACTCGCCCTCGAGGGTGAGCTCAACGCGAACCGAGGGCAGTACCGTCTCGATCTCGGCGTCGTCAGCCGAAGTTTCAGCGTCGATTCGGGACGCGTACGCTTCTTCGGCAGCAGCGCGATTGCGCCAACGCTCGACATCAGCGCCACAAACACCGTCCGCGTTGCCGCCGGCAGCGCGATTCCGGTGCGCGTGCATATCGGTGGTACCTACGACGTACCGGTGCTCACGCTCTCCAGCAGCGATCCGCTGTACGCCAGCGCGCCCGAGTCGGAAATCATCTCACTTTTGATCTTCGGAGCGCCGACGTTTGCACTCGATGGGGCAGGCCAAAGCACCGTGCGAGCGGTGACCGGTGTCCTGCTGCCCACCGTCGGCGGCGCCGTGGAAGGCGCCTTGCAAAAATTCTTCCCCGGTATCAACACCATTCAAGTGACCAACGCCGGCGGCCAGTCGCAGCAAGATCTCTCGGCCTTGTCGTTGCTCGATAACCTCAGCATCAGCGCCGGCAAGCAGCTTGGAGAACGCACGTTTTTGCGTGCGAACACTGGCGTCTGCCGAGGGGGCGCGGCCTCTTCGCGCTCGTCGCTCTGGATCGGCCTGGCCGCCGAGTACCGCATCAGCCGAAATCTCTCCGGACAGATCGGTATGGATCCTGGCTCGGCACCCTGCACCCAGCTTGGCACGAACGGCCTCCCGCGGCTGCAGTTCGGTTTCGATTTGTTCCGCGAGTGGATCTTTTAGGAACGTAGGGTCCGGGTAGCGCGTCTCGCGAACACGATGCTGGTGTGAGGTCAGCGAGCCGCCGCGGAGTGGTCGCGTTGCAGGCGTCGCCAGGCGCGACCGATGACCGCAGTCGCACCACCCGCGAGCGCACCCAGCGTGGCCGCGAATGTGATGATCGGCTCTCGCGTCCCCGCGTCGCCCAGCAGCACGGCCAGTAGCTCCCGGCGCAGCTTCAGGACTACCGGCGACGCGACCTTGATGCTGTTGAAGTTGCGGTCGTAGCGCGTGCCGACCCCTTCGATAAGCGCTGCAGTGCGCGCGAAGTACACCAACTCGCCGGGTAAGACGATCGGCCAGTTGAACAGCTCGCGCATAACCCGATCGGCGATGGCGCGCGCCCGGTCTTCCATCGTCGTGTCCAGAAACGCGATGTCAAGCAGCACGCGAACCAGCTCGCGCATTGCATCACGCGAGGTACCCGGTGCGACCATGCCCAACGCAAAGAAGCCATCGGTCGTGGCATCTGCATCGCGGCGAATGGCCGCCATGATCGTCTCGAACAGCGCCTTGCGCACCGGCACGCCGACGTCGATCACCATCCCGAAGTCCAGCAGCACGAGGCGTCCTTGGGCATCGACCAGCAGGTTGCCAGGGTGCGGATCGGCGTGGAACACGCCGTCGCGCAGCATCATCCGCGCGTAGCTCTCGATTAAGGTCTCGACCAGCGCGCGAGGAGACACCAGGCCGCGCGCGATCTGGGCGTCCAACGCATCGATACGCGTGCCTTCCATAAACTCGAGCACGATGACGTCGCGACGGGTCAGCGCCGTTTCGACACGCGGGATGCGCAGGCGCGGCTCGTCCGAGAAGCGTTCGCGCATCCGCATGCACTGCATGGCTTCGCGCTCGAAGTCCATCTCTTCGCGCACGTGCCGGTCGAACTCGTCGAGCACCACGCGGAACCCCAGCACGTGATGATGCGGAAAGCGCGCGTACACCGTGCTCACGATCGCACGCGCCAATCGCACGTCGCGCCCGACCACGGCTTCTACATTCGGACGCAGCACCTTCACCACCACCTCACGCCCCTCGTAACGGGCGCGATGCACTTGACCCAGTGATCCCGCTGCCAAGGGCGTCTGGTCGAGCTGGTCGACGATGCGGTCGGGATCGGCGTGCCAAGCCCGGTGCAGCGCCGCGCGAATGTGCGTCCAGGGCACTGGCGGTACGCGGTCGGTGAGCGTGCCGAGGGCCGCGAGATACGGTTCGGGCACCAGGTCGGCTCGGGTCGCGAAAATCTGGGCGAGCTTCACGAACGCCGGACCAAGCACGGCTAGGTCGCGCACCATGCCACGCGCGCGGCGCTCGTGAAACGCCGGAGTACGCGGTGCGGCACCGCCCCAACGAATCCAGCGGCGGCGATCCCGTAGAAACGATAGCACCAGCGGTACCAGTCGCCAGAGAATCACGACTAACCGCGGCAGGTCACGCCACGGCATGAGACATCGCGTCGCGAATGAGCTGGTCGGCGTCGAGTCCGGTCAGTTGGGACGTGGTCGTCCACAGTTGCTCGGCGCGCACGTCATCACGGGCCGTTCGCGAAGGGATGACGCGTCGTCGCTTCACCCAGTACTCGCCGGACCCGTTCCGCGCCTCCGGTGCGTGCGCCAGCCACACCAAGGTGTCCGCCCCCTGCGTGGGCGTGACGGATACGACGTCCATGACGCGCCTGAGAAGGCGACCCACCCGACCGTTGTTGGTCGCGAAGCGTGTACTCACCACACCCGGATGCAGCGACTGCGTGACCACGCAGGACGGATCGAGACGGCGCGCGAGCGCTCGGGTGAACCAGATGTTATACAGCTTCGAATTCGCGTACTGGGTCCATCCGCCGAATTTGCGCGCAAGCTGCAGATCGTCGAGCACCGGATGTGCATTTTCGTGCGCGCGGCTCGACACGCTCAGCACGCGGGCGGGCGCGCCGGGTTGAGCGGAGGCCATCAGCGGGACCAACAGACGCATGGTCAGCGTGAAGTAGCTCAGATGGTTCAGCGCGAAGGTGCGCTCAAAACCGTCGGGCGTCACCTGGCGCTCGAGAAACATCGCGCCGGCGTTGTTGGCCAGCACGTCGATCCGAGGGAGGCGCGCCAGCAGCCGATCGGCCAGATCATGTACCGCCTCCTGACGCGAAAGGTCGGCGATTTCCCACGTGATCGGACGACCGCGGGCTGGGTCGCCGAGGTCGCTCATGATGGCGTGCGCCGCGGCGGCCGTCTTGGCCTCGTTGCGGCCAACCATGACCACCGACGCGCCGGCAGCCACGTACGCGCGCACCGCGGCCTTGCCGATGCCGTCGCTGGCGCCGGTCACGACAACGGTCTTGCCTTCCAGAGGGTTCGGGGTCGGTGCGTTCGTCATGGCCTGTGTCAGGGTAATGCCGCGCGATCGCGGGTCGTACCCCCATTCAACGATGCGAGAACGTCGTCGGTTCGCATGACTTGGCGAACCGACGACGTTGGCATCTGGTGGAACCCGAGAGTCAGCCGATTAATTCGCGATGGCGGCGATTGCGATCGGGCCGAGCGTGCCAGCGGTGGCCGTGGCCGTCTGCTGACCAGTCTGTGGACCGAGCGTCCAGCGCACCGTGACTTCCCCGAGTGCATTGGTCACCGCCGACTGGGGGGAAATGCTTCCGCCTCCACTCGTGATCGCCAATCCGATCGTCTGGCCCGGAATCGGGACGTTGAATCCACCTGTCACCCGCAGCACGATCTGCACGGTCAGCGCGCCACTTGCCTTGCCCGTCTGGTTGTTGCCCTGCGCAATGACCAGATCGCTGGGCAGGATGCCGTTGGCGCTCAGAGTGACCGGATCGACACCG
Source organism: Gemmatimonas sp. (assembly GCF_046594945.1). Taxonomy (GTDB): domain Bacteria; phylum Gemmatimonadota; class Gemmatimonadetes; order Gemmatimonadales; family Gemmatimonadaceae; genus Gemmatimonas. Next base: position 27,114 of record NZ_JBKJRB010000077.1, read on the forward strand.
GGGGCCGTCCCCGTCATCGTCTGTACTTGCGCTCCCGGGCCCAACGTCCAGCGCGCCTTGACCTCGCCGTTTGCATCGCTGACCACCGTGCCGGGATCCACCGAGCCACCGCCGGCAAGCACGTTGAAGCTCACCGGAATCTTTCCAATGGGCGCGCCATCGGTGCCTATCACCCGAAGCACGACGGGCGTGGGAAGGAGGGTGCCCGCGGCAGCGGTCTGCAGATGTCCCTGCACGATCGTCAGCTGCGCCGCAGCCGGTGCCTCCACAGTTTTTGTACAACCGGGGAACGCCAGAAGCGTCGGGACGGCCGTGAATAGCACGGCAAGCAGATGTGTGGGTCGGGCGGAACGCATGGCCTCGTCGGTCGGGGTACTCCTCTCCGTCTACCAGTATCGGCCGCTCGGCTCACGAAGTTGAACACGACCTTCCCGACCATTCGGTCGAGCGCCGGATCGTTCCGTGACCTAGATTGGTGATCTCATGACCGTAACTCCATTGCACGCCCCGCGACCGCTCCGTTCGACCGACGCCGAGTCGCCAAACGGGGTTCGCTGGCCCACCGGACTGGGGCCCGATATTCCGCCGGCACGGAATCCCGGCACGGCCCTCGACCTCGCGCTCGTGCGGGCCACCAAGGTGAACCGCAGCGCCGTCGAACGCCGCTGTGCTTCGCTCGCTGGCCGACGCACCGTGAAGAAGGAGTGGCAGGCCGCGTGGCTATTACGCGCGATGACCTGCATGGACCTGACCACCCTGGCGGGCGACGACACCCCCGGCAATGTGCAGCGGCTGTGTGCCAAGGCCCGACACCCGCTTCGCCGCGATATCATCGACGCGCTCGGCGTGCGCGACCTGGGACTGACGGTCGGAGCGGTGTGCGTCTATCACCAGTATGTCGCAACGGCGGTCGAGGCGCTGCGGGGGTCAGGTGTGCCGGTCGCCGCGGTCTCCACCGGCTTCCCGGCCGGCCTGTCGCCGTTCGAACAGCGTGTCGCGGAGATCCATGCGTCGGTGGCCGCGGGCGCCACGGAAATCGATATCGTAATCACTCGCGCGCACGTCCTCACGGGGAACTGGCAGGCCCTCTACGACGAAGTGCGCGCCTTCCGCAACGCCTGCGGCGAGGCCCACCTCAAGACGATACTCGGCGTCGGTGAACTCGCGACGCTCACGAATGTCGCACGGGCCAGTCAGGTGGCCATGATGGCCGGTTCGGATTTTATCAAAACCAGCACCGGCAAGGAAGCCAGCAACGCCACGCTGCCCGTGGGGCTAGTCATGACGCGCATGATCCGGGACTTCGGATCGCGCACCGGCTTCGAGGTAGGGTTCAAGCCCGCGGGCGGTATTCGTACGGCGAAGCAGGCGCTCGATTGGCTGATCCTCATGAAGGAAGAACTCGGTGACCGCTGGCTTCGGCCGCACCTGTTCCGCTTCGGCGCGAGTGGTCTGCTCACCGATGTCGAACGGCAGCTCGAACATTTCGTGACGGGTCGCTACGCGGCGGCTCATCGCCAACCCATGGTGTGATCCGCATGGCTACCACAACGACACCAACGGGCGGCACCGTCCGCGACATCTTCGAGACCATGAGTTACGGTCCGGCACCGGAAAGCGACGCGATGGTTCGCGCCTGGCTCAACGGTCATGGCCGCGTATTCGGCCACTACATCGGTGGAGTCTTCACCAGTCCAGCCGCTGGTGAGTCTTTCGAGGTGCAGGACCCGTCCACGGGCGTACCGCTCGCCCGCGTCGCGCAGGGGAGCACGCAGGACGTCGATGCCGCGGTCGCGGCGGCACGTGCCGCCTTGCCCGGCTGGCAGGGGCTCGACGATCACACCCGTGCCCGCTGGTTGTACGCGATTGCCCGCGGCATTCAGAAGCATGCGCGTCACTTCGCCGTGCTCGAATCGCTGGACAACGGCAAGCCGATTCGCGAAACGCGCGATATCGATATTCCGCTGGTCGCGCGACACTTCTCGTATCACGCTGGCTGGGCACAACTGCTCTCGGCCGAGTTTCCCGGGCAGCACGCGTATGGAGTGGTCGGGCAGATCATTCCGTGGAACTTCCCGCTGCTGATGCTGGCGTGGAAAGTCGCGCCCGCGCTGGCCGCCGGAAACACGGTGGTGCTCAAACCCGCCGAGTTTACGCCACTCACGGCACTGCGCTTCGCGGAGCTGGTGCACGAAATCGGCCTACCGCCGGGCGTGTTCAACCTCGTGACCGGAGATGGACGCACGGGCGCCGCGATGGTCGATCATTCTGACGTCGACAAGATCGCGTTCACCGGAAGCACCGAGGTCGGTCGCGCCATTCGCGTCGCCACTGCGGGATCGGGCAAGGGGCTCTCGCTCGAACTCGGCGGCAAGAGTCCGTTCGTCGTGTTCGAAGACGCCGACCTCGATAGCGTGGTGGAGGGCGTGGTCGATGCGATCTGGTTCAATCAAGGGCAGGTGTGCTGCGCGGGTTCGCGTCTCCTCGTGCAGGAAGGCGTGGCCGATCAGCTCATCGCGAAGCTGCGCGATCGCATGGAACGGCTGCGTATCGGATCGCCGCTCGACAAGACCGTCGACATGGGTGCCATCGTTGCTCCGGTGCAGCTCGATCGCATCCGGCAGCTGTGTGCGCTGGGCATCGAAGAAGGCGCGACCTGCTGGCAGCCCTCGTGGGCGACGCCCGCTGAAGGCTCGTTTCATCCGCCCACGCTCTTCACGAACGTCGCCCCGTCGGCCACGATCGCGCAGGTAGAGATCTTCGGTCCCGTGCTGGTCAGCATGACGTTCCGCACGCCGGAAGAAGCGGTCGCGCTCGCGAACAACACCCCGTTCGGCCTCGCGGCCAGCGTGTGGAGCGAGAATATCAATCTCGCCCTCGATATCGCACCCAAGCTCAAGTGCGGCGTGGTGTGGATCAACAGCACGAACCTGTTCGACGCGGCCGCAGGATTCGGCGGATACCGCGAGTCGGGGTTCGGACGCGAGGGCGGACGCGAGGGGCTCAGCGAGTATCTCAAGCCGGTGCGCTCGCACGAAAGCGCTCCGCCTCCGCTCAACGCGAGCACCATGCCGCACGCGCCATCCGAAAGCGACGATGCCGCTGACGCTGCACTGACATCGTCGATGCTCCCCACCATCGACCGGACGCCGAAGCTGTTCATCGGCGGCAAGCAGACCCGCAGCGATTCCGGCTACTCGCGTGGCATCGTCGGGGCCAACGGCCGCCTGGTGGGAGAAGTGGGAGATGGCAACCGCAAGGATGTGCGCAACGCGGTAGAGGCGGCGCACGCCGGCGCGGGCTGGTCCAAGCTCACCGGACATCAGCGGTCGCAAATCCTGTTCTACATCGCAGAAAATCTGTCAGCGCGGAAGCGGGAGTTTGCCGAGCGACTGTCCGAGATGACGGGAGCCGCCGCCAGCGACGCCACGCGCGAAGTCGAGGCGTCGATCTCTCGGTTGTTCACCTACGGGGCGTGGGCGGACAAGCACGATGGCGCAGTTCATGATGTGCCATTGCGTGGCGTCGCCTTGGCGATGCACGAGCCCATCGGGGTCGTGGGCGTGGCCTGTCCCGACCCGTATCCATTGCTCGGATTGGTGTCCCTCGTCGCCCCGTTGCTGGCCACCGGCAATCGCGTGGTGGCCGTGCCGTCCGGGCGTTATCCGCTCTCGGCGACCGATTTTTACAGCGTACTCGAAACGTCAGATGTACCGGCCGGCGTGGTCAACATCGTGACCGGCCGGCGTGACTCGCTTGCCCAAGTGCTCGCCGAGCATGACGACGTCGATGCCATGTGGTACGTGGGTTCGCGGGAGGGTGCGACCGCTGTTGAGAAAGCGTCGGCCGCGAACCTGAAGCGCACATGGACCGAATGGGACGGGCGCGAATGGCTGGATCCGCGGGTTGGCGAAGGCCGTGAGTTCCTGCGGCGCGCAGTACAGGTCAAGAACATCTGGATTCCGTACGGCGAATAACGCCCTCTGTCAGGCGAGAGCGCGCACATCACCGCGCTCCGCTGACGCCGCGGCGACGCCACGACGTAGTGTGTGGTTCATGCAACTCAACTCAAATATCATGATCCAACTCCCCGACTCCCCCGACGCTTTTCGCGACGCGGCGTGGGGCGACATCCTGCCGTATTACGAACAGCTGGCCACGATCGCCCTCGACGACACGACACCCGTCGTCGAAGCATGGCTCAGCACGTGGTCACGACTCGACACGCTGGTCAGTGAAGCCGGTACGCTCGCCATGATCGCCTACACCGGCAACACCGCCGATTCGGCGGCCGAGACGGCCTACCTCCGTTTCTCGATGGAGATCTTCCCGAAATTGGAAGAACAGGGGGTCCGTCTCGCGAAGCGACTGCTGCAGCTCGACTGGTCGCGCGCCGATCTCGAGACCACGCTTCGGCGGTTCCGAACCGACATCGACATTTTCCGCGAAGCGAACGTCGCCCGCTTCTCGCAGATCGAGGAATTGTCCGCTGGCTACCAGAAGATTACCGGTGGGCTGAGCGTGGACTGGGATGGCACCCCGAAAACGATTCCGCAGTTGCAACCGTATCTCAAGTCCGCCGATCGCACCGAGCGCGAACGCGCGTTCCGGCTCGGCGCTGAGGCGTACATGGTCAAGCGCGACGAGTTTGCCGACTTGTTCGACAGCATGTACACGCTACGCGATGCCGTAGCCAAGGAAGCTGGCTTCCCCGACTATCAGCGATATTGCTTCGCCGCCAAGCATCGGTTCGACTACACGCCGGAAGACACGGCGCGGTTTCACGAGGCGGTGAAGCACACGGTCACGCCCGCCGTGGCGCGCCTCATGCAGCATCGCCGGGAGTCGCTCGGCGTCGATGTGTTGCGCCCGTGGGACGTCACCGTCGATCTCAACGCCGACGAACCGCTCAAGCCGTTCGCCGACGTGGACACATTCATCGATCGCGCCAAGAACATTTTTCAGCGCGTCGACCCAGCGCTGGGCACCCAGTTCGGCATTATGGCCGACGAGCAGTTGCTCGATCTCGAGAGCCGCCCCGGCAAGGCGCCCGGTGGATACTGCACCGACCTCTCGTTTCGCGGCCGTCCGTTCATTTTTATGAATGCCGTCGGGGTGCCCGACGATGTGCAGACGCTGGTGCACGAAGCGGGACATTGCTTCCACGACTTTGCCACGCACGCATTGCCGTTCACTTGGCAGCGACGCACGGGGCATGAGGCCGCAGAGCTGGCGTCGATGAGCATGGAACTGTTGGCCATGCCGTACTTCGTGGCGCCCGATGGGTACTACACGCCCGACCAAGCGCGCGTGGCGTGGCTCGAGCACCTCGAGGATGTGTTGGGAAGCCTCGTGCACATCGCCAGTGTCGACGCGTTTCAGGCATGGATCTACACCGATCCCGCCGGCGCCGATCGCGACGCGCGCGATGCGAAGTGGCTCGAGCTCCGTAACGAGTTCGAGGCCGGAGTGGACTGGACGGGGCTCGAACCTGAACGTGTCGGTCGCTGGTATCGTCAGCTTCATATCTTTGAGCTCCCGTTCTACTACATCGAGTACGGACTCGCTCAGTTGGGTGCGTTGCAGGTGTTCCGGAACGCCGTGGCCGACGCCGGTGATGCCGTGGCCGCGTACAAGCGCTTCCTCAAGCTTGGCGGCACGCGCCCGCTGCCGGAGCTCTATGCCGAAGCCGGCGTAAAGCTCGTGTTCGATGCGGAGACCATGGCCGAGCTGGTCGCGTTTGCCGAGGAACGGATTGCCGCATTGCGTGCCGGTGCGGACGCGCCGTTTCGTGGGGTGGTGCCAGTTTGACCTGACCGGCCGCACGAAACTTTTGTGCTCCGGAGTCGTATCTGAGACATGACCTCATCTCTCGGAGCTTCAATGCGATTCGCACGATACGCCGGCGTGGCGGCACTGGTCCTCAGCGCAGCGTCGGCGCGCGCCGAAGCGCAGTTGCCTACGGTTCAGCAGGTGTTCGACAATTTCGCCACGGCCGTCGGAGGCCGCGACGCGTGGTCGAAAGTGCAGGGGCGCAGTGACAAGGGCACGGCGGATATCACCTTCGCCGGTATCTCGGGAACGTACGAGCGCCACAGCGGCGCGCCCAACAAAATGCGTATGATCATCGACCTTGGCATGGCCAAGGTGGATCAGGGCTTCGATGGCACGATGGGTTGGGCGGTGCAGCCCACCGGACAGGCCTCGCGCATGCCTGCCGAGCAGGAGAAGTCGCTCGGCGAGTCAATCCAGGTCGGGGCAGCGTTTCTCGATGTGAGTCGGTTCGCGAAGGCCTCGGTCGACGCCAAGGAAGCCTTTGACGGCGTGGAGTGCTACAAGCTCTCGATCACTTCGAAACTGGGCGAAGAGCGCACGGAGTATTTCGAAGTCGCGACCGGTCTTCGCCGTGGCGCCGTCACGAAAACGCCGATGGGCCCACAGAAGTCGATGTTTCGCGAGTACAAAGCGTTCGAGGGCAAGCAGATCCCGACCAAAATCGTGCAGTCCACGCCGCAGGGCGACGTGATTCTCACGACGGCCGAAGTGTCGTTCACCCTGCCCGATCCGTCCCTCTTCAAAGCACCGGACGGGATTGCGAAGTAACGCGACCCAGCACACGTCCCGCCAGCGCAATACCGCTCAGCCACGCGCGCTCCACCGACTGATTCTGGCGCCGCGTGGCGATGGCCGCTCCCCAGTCGCCGCAGGCGCCGAGTCCGCGAGTCTCGTCGAACAGGCACGAGTCGTCGAGACCCGTCTGCACGCGCGCATAGCGCCAGCGATGCGCTACGGCGTGCACGATGTTGTCGGCAATCTGCAGCCGCGCCCGTAGCGCCTCGGCAACCAGCGCCGCGACCACGGCCGGCTCCTCCTCCACGTGTTCGGCGCTCCAGTGCCCTGCGCTGTGCACGACCCACGCTTCGTCGCTGTGTCGGCCCGGACGAGCGGATTGGCGCCACGCCCGATGCACGAGCGGCGAGTCCGTGCGCAGCGCACCGGCAATGAGCGAGTCACCGACGACTGTCGGCGGCGGTCCGTCGAACACGATCATGCTGCTCCAGCACGGGAGCATCGCGACCTCGGCCAACCGCATCCCAAACGCCACGGGTTCTTCGAGCGTGCTGAGCAGTACCGAAGCCTGTGGCGCCGGCGTGGCCAGCAACACGATGTCTGAGTGCAGCTGCAGGCCGTCGCGGTCTGCGACGGCCCAGCCGAAGCCTGCACGGGATCCCGCCGGGGCCATAGACGACACGTGCACCCCAGTCTTCACGGTGAGATCCCGCGCCAGATGCTTGGCCAACGCATTCATGCCGCTGGCGCCGATGAACTCGCCGCCGTTCACGTCACGCAGCACCCCATCGTGACGCCACGACTCGGTGAGGCGTGCCAAGCGCGGATCGGCAAGACGGAACCACGGTGCGCCATGGTCGAATTGCCACTCGCCTTCGCGCCGCGTGCTCATGCGCCCGCCCACACCACGGCTCTTCTCGAGCACGGTCACCGCAATGCCGTGATCGTGCAACGTGCGCGCGCAGGCCAGCCCGGAGATGCCCGCGCCGATGACCGTGACACGGGGTGACAGGCCAACTGCCCGGCTCACATGCGCCCGATATGCCGGGAAGTTCATGCGTTGCCGGTGCTCGTCGGATCGCCGCGGTCGAACGGTCCCAAGCACCCCGACTTCTGGCGTGAACGGCCGGTCGAACTGTCCGAGACACCAGAGGAGACCGCCGTAGCTCGCTGGATCGCGCCCATCCAAGGCGTAACGATGGTTTAAATCGATGAGACGTTCCAGCGCGTCGGCGGCGCTAGGTGACCACATGGGAATCGCCTTGCCCCACGTCATGCGCACGTTGTTGTGCAGCTCGCCATGCACGCGGAGCGACTGTTGCGCGGCGTCCCAAAGCTCATCGCCGGTGCCGCTCCGTGCGAGCGTCTCCCACGAGTGCACCGTGCGCGCATCCGACTCGTGCCGCGCAAGTGCGTCGCGTGCCCAGAACGGAATTGCCTCGAGCGTGTCGGGCGCATCGTGCCAATAGCAGAACGCATACGCCAGCTCGCGCCACACGAGTAGTTCGTCGAGGAACTTATCGGCTCCGTCGCCTCCGCGTGTCGCACATTCCCGCACAATGCGGAACGTCGACACCATGCCGTAGTGGAAGTACGCCGACATCCGACTTACGCCATCGATACTCGGGTCGTTGCGCTTGGCGGCGTAGCGATCGAGTCGACCCGTGCTCACGAACTCGCGCCATCGCAGATAGCCAGCTTCCGTGCCGCCCGGCGTATGCGGGACCGGCGCCACGCTATGGTCGATTTCACAAAGCGCGACCATTGCAGCGATGTCGGCGTCGGCCAATCGCCGCGGTTCAAACGGCAGCGCATCCGGTACGAACGGTGGGGTGTGCGTGGCAACGTCGATCCAGTCGACGGCGACCCGCGCCGCCCGCAACGTCGCTGTCGCCTCCCGAAATGCGAAGGCGCGCGTGTGCACTTTCCCAACCATTGGCATCGGTACCACACAGGCGGTATCCACACTCCACACGGGGCACGTTACCGCCTCGGCCAGCGCGTCCGTCAGCCTGTCCAGCGGCGCGACGGGCAGGGTCTCGGTCACGACTAGCGCGGCTCGGGCGGCCAGCGTACGAAGCACAGGACCGCGGTACCCCGGGCGTTCGAGATGAAACGCGTAGCCGATGCCGCGCGCGGCGCACTCCGCCTCGACGTCGCGGGCGCCTTCCAGAATAAACGTGTGGTGTCGGTCCGATGCGAAAGGGTACGTCTCCGACAGCGCGTGGTACACGAACACGGGAAGCCCAAGTCGCTGGCCGGCCGTGAGCGCGACGTCGAGCGCGGGATTCTCATGTGCGCGTACCGCGGTGCGCATCCAGTAGATCACGAAGGCGCCGCCGTCGGGGATTGCGGCGAAAGCCGAGTGGTCGGTAATCCGCTCGGCGAGTTGGCTGGGAAAAGAATCGGGTCGGAGCACGCTATGTAACGCGCTCCGACCCTCTCTTGTGCCAACAGTACCGGTTTACGTCTTCTTGGCGTGCGGCGGCTCAGGCGGCGATTCTGGCCCGATTCCATCCGGATCAAAATGCTTCTGATCCGTCAGCAACCTGGCGAATGACCACGCGGTCAGACCAAGCACGAACGTCCAACTGACTGCCATGAAAGCGATGGCTCCACCAGACATCAGACCTCCGAGCGGTTAGTGGAAATCTCGACGAAGCCCTTCCGATCGTCATAGCCATTTCGCTTCCATGCCGTGCGGATGAAAAACAGGAAGACGATGACGAAGAGCACCAGAATACCACGCGAGATCGTGATGAATGGCATGTCGGTCTCCGACACCGGCGTCGCACTGCCAGCCGAGCGCTGATTCAGCAGGATAGGAATCGCCTCGTCTTTACCCCACCACGTGAGAATGATCAGCAAGTACAGTGGCGTCACGTACGTCATGATGAACTTGAAGATCTTCGGGATCTGGATGTCCGCGCCCATGTGGATCGACTTCCACGCATTCTCGGGCTTGAAGATCCACACGAAGATGATGACCTCGGTGATTGCCACGAGCACCAAGCCAAACGTACCCACCCAATAGTCCCATTCGTCCAGGAAGCCATGGCCCAGCCAAGCCACGTGCATCAGACCGAGCGTAAAGCAGATGGCACCGAACGACCACGCCACCGTTTCACGCTTCCATCCGAACTCCTCGCGGAAGAACGCCGTGATCGGGGTGAGCATCGACACCGACGACGTGATACCAGCGAAGAACAACAGTCCGAACCACATCACGCCAAGGAGGTTGCCGATCGGCAGTGTCTTGTCGATCTGCTGGAACACCACCGGCATCGTGGCAAAACCAAGGTCGAACGAACCACCCTGCGCAATCTGCATCGCGCCGGCTACGCCGAAGAACGTCACGGCCGCCGGGATCGCAATGGACCCGCCGAGCACGACTTCCGCCGTTTCATTGGTCGCGGCGGTCGCGATGCCGCTCAGCGCGATATCATCTTTCGTGGACAGGTATGACGCGTACGCCTGCAACGAGCCCATGCCGACCGACAGTGTGAAGAAGATCTGTCCGGCCGCGGCCAGCCAGATACCCGGCGAGCCGAGTCGCGAGAAGTCTGGCGCGTAGATGAACTGGAGTCCCTGCGCCGGCGTGGCCCCGACGCCGGGCTGTGCCGGCATCGTCAACACGACACCCGCCAGCACGATCGCAAACAGAAATAGGATCGGCATACCGATCTTGGCCAACTTCTCGATGCCTCCGGAGATGCCCTTCGACAATATGTAAATGTTGATCAGCATCGTGACCGCGAAGAACGCATACGGTGTGTACGACGCGTGCACCGGCGTGCTGCCTGCCGGCGTGAGCCCCTGGAACGAGCGCAGATAGCCGATCATCCCTTCTTGAGTCGTCAGTCCCCAGTAGTCCTTCGTCGCCGAGAAGATCGCGAAGGCCAGGGTCCAGCTTTCGATGTACGTGTAGTAGATCATGACGCCGAGCGGCACGACCATGCCCACCACACCGACGTACTTCGCCGCCGGATGCTTCCACAGCGCCGCGAACATGCCCGGCAGGTGACCCTTGCGGTACCGTCCGCCATTGCGCCCGACGCCCCACTCGATCCACATGAGCGGTATACCAAGCAGCAGAAGGGCAATGAAGTACGCAATCATGTACGAGCCGCCACCATTGGCGGCAGCCTGACGCGGGAAGCGTAGGAAGTTGCCGAGACCGACCGCATTACCCGCCATGGCGAGAATGAGACCGATTCGACTACCCCAAGCTTCGTTCGAGCCGGTGTTGGACGAGGACAAGCGTGCTCCGATTGGTGGGAAAGGGAGACGGACAGCGGGTAGGCGGTTCGGGCCGCCCTGCGCGGAGCGTAACCTTCCGGTCTGGACCCGCTGATGTCCAGAGCTACGACGCGATTGCCCCGCTCAACGACGAACGACAACCCCGTTCTTCATGACGAACCGGACGGCGCGGAGCGCGCGGATGTTTTGGCTCGGGTCACCGGTAACCGCGACCACATCGGCCAGCAGGCCAGGCGCAATCCGTCCAAATTCGTTCTCGCGGTGCATGATGCGGGCGTTGACACTCGTCGCGGCCTGGAGCGCGGCGATCGGTGACATGCCGTATTCGACCATAAGCTCAAGCTCGAGTGCATTTGTACCGTGCGTGAACACGCCCACGTCGCTGCCGTTGCAGATCGTCACGCCCGACGCCAATGCGGCCTTGAACATCGCCTTCTTTTGTACGATGCCCGCTGGATCAGGGTCGACACCCTTCTTCCACCCGCGATAGCGGGTCGTGCTTTCGGTGGCCGAGAGCGTCGGGCAGAACGCCACATTGTGCTGCTTCATCAGCGAGAACACCTCGGGGGTTGCCATGTCGCCATGCTCGATGTCTTCCACGCCGGCCATGATCGCGCGGGTCATGCCTTCCACGGTGCTGGCGTGTGCCACCACCGGACGTCCGCTCGACATCGACGTTCGCACGATGGCTGCCCATTCTTCCGGGGTGAAGGTGGGACGTGCTTCCCCACGCGGCCCCCAACGGTAGTCGGCGTAGATCTTGATCCAGTCGGCGCCATGCCCGATCTGATCGCGCACCACGCGCGTCACCCCGTCGACGCCATCGGCTTCTTCCGCCCCCTGAGGTACGCCGATCTCCGCCCCAAATCCCTTCGGACCATAGGAACCGGTCGCCACGATCGCCTTCGTCGTCACGAATAAGCGTGGACCCGGAATGATCCCTTGGTCCACCGCTTCCTTGAGGCCCACGTCGGCGTAGTCGGCGCCCTCGGTGCCGAGATCACGCAACACGGTAAAGCCCGCGTCCAGCGTGGCCTTCAGATGATTCACCGCCCGCGCCGTGCGCAGTGCCAGCGATTCACGCAGCACCTGATCGTTCCACGGCGTCTCGTCGTACGGATGCAGCAACACGTGACTGTGGAGGTCGCTCATCCCGGGCAGTAGTGTGGTGCCGGGCAAGGAAATTCGCTCGGCATCCGGCGGCACGGTCATGTTCGCCGCCGGCCCGACGGCCGAGATCCGCGCACCTCTCACCAGCACCACCCACCCGCGCTGTAGGCCATTGCTCACGCCATCGAACACCGCGTCGGGAACCAGCAGGATCGGCTTCGAAGCGGAGGGTAGGGCCGTGGGCGGTTGTGCCGAGGCGGCGCGAGCAAGCGACACGCACGCGCCAATTGCCGTCGCGAGCGTCAGCGCGCCACGAGTGGCGCGATTCGTATAAAACATCAGGAGGTCCGGACGGTGGCGTATTCGCCAGTGGAAAGTGCAGCAGGGACGAGTCCGGACACACCACCGGACACCACGAACGCCATCGCGTCTGCGCTCGCCACATCGAGCGCGCGCACGCGGGTCGCCAGCACGAGATGCAACTGGCCGGAAAAATTGTAAGAGTGCGGACAATACACCGCCACGTACTCGGACATGCCGAGATGGGCGAGCGACTCCTGTGTCACGAACCCGACCAGCCGCACGCCGCCGTCTGGCCCGAGGTCAACTGACACCGGCTTGTCGAAACGACGCTTTTCACCCACGAAGGCATTAAGCAGGTCCTTGGTGGAACCGTAGAGCAGGCGGACAAACGGGAGCCGCCCCATCAGCCTCTCCAGCAGGTTCACGGCCGATCGCGTAAGCAGGTTGGATCCGAGGAACCCCACCACGGTGATCAACACCAGCGTCGCCACGAATCCAGCGCCGGGTATGGGCAAGCCCAGCCAGCCGTCGACATTTTTGAACACCAGCCAACACACCCACACCGTGACGACCAGTGGGGCCAGTAGTACGAGTCCGCGCGCAAAGTAGCCGAGCAACCGTCTCATCGAATTCCTCACGCGGTCGAAGCCGCGCCGTTAAGCTTTTTTCCAACAGGTCCTGGCCCAAGTTGGGGCTCAGCGCCCCGAACGACCAGCCCGTCTCACGCCTCACCCCCCTAGCTGATGCGATCGCCAGTGAATCCTTCGTCCCGTGTCATGCGCGCGGCCGCTGCGTCCGCACTCGTCGCCGGCCTCGTCGGCGCGTCACTGCTCGACGCGCAGTCGGCGACGTCGGCTCAGGCATCCGTGCCGGCCAATCCGTACACCAGCGTGTCCCGCTGGTCGCCGCCGCCCCTCCTGGCCGGCAAGAAGCCCATCACCCAGGACACGTACGACGAATGGCGCACGATTTCGGGCTCCTCGCTGTCGAATGACGGCAAGTGGGCGGCCTACACGCTGAGCCCTGTGGTGGGCGACGGGGAACTCGTCGTGCGCGCCACCGCCGCGTCCACGGAATATCGCGCGCCGCGCGGCTTCACGGGCCGCCCGCAACTGCAACCCGCCGCCGACTCGGCCGCGCAATTCTCCGCCCAGCCCGCCCAGTTCAGCGCCGATGGTCGGTTCGTCGCGTACACGATCTATGCGTCGCGCGCCGATGTGGAGCGCGCTCGCGCCCGGCGTGGAGCCGCTGCGCCGCGGAACGGCCTCGGTCTCTTGAACCTGGCCGACGGCACCGTCACGACCGTGGCTGGCGTGCGCTCGTATCGCTTCGCCCGAAACGGTGGTCGGTTCCTGGCGTACCTGCTGGAAGACACGACGGCGGCCCCCCGCAACAGTGCTGGCGCACCGCCCGGCGCAGCGTCGGCGCCGATCACGCCACGCCGCGAAAACGGCGTCACGCTCGTCCTCCGCGATCTCACCGCCGGTTCTGAGCAGCGTACCGAGGGCGTAACGGCGTTCTCGTTCGATGACGACGAAAAGTGGCTCGGCTACACGGTGAGTACCCGTGATGGTACCGGTAACGGCGCCTTCGTGCGTGCGCTCGCCGCGGGGACGGTCACGCCGCTTCTCACTGGTCAGGCTACGTACCGAAGCTTGACGTTCGATCGGAAGGGCACGCAGGTCGCGCTCATCTCCGACCTCGGTGACTCCACACCGAAGCCGAAGATGGCGGTCTATTACGCCCCGCTCGTGTCGGCCAAGGGCAAGCCAATCGTGGCGCGCAAAATCGTCGCCGCCTCCGAAGCACCGGCCGGCCTCCTGATCGCAGATCGCGGCGCCCTCAGCTTCACACGTGAAGGCAACGGCGTCATCTTCGCGCTCGGCAACCTGCCGATGGACTCGATCCCTGCCGATTCGCTCGTCGACAAGGCCGGGTACGACCTGTGGCACTGGAAGGACACGCAGATCCAGCCGCAGCAGCGTCTCAGCGCCAATCGCGATCGCAATCGCACCTACACCGCGTTGTACACCATCGGCAGCGCGAAGTGGACCCAACTTGCCAATGACAGCCTCCGCGTGACCGTGAGCAACGATGGACGACGGGTGCTGGGCATTAATGCGGTGGAGTACGCGATACCACAGTTTTGGGGAGAAGGGGCTAGCGACGCGTATCTCATCGACCCGCTCACCGGCGCACGCACCCTCATCGCCAAGGGGCTCGACGGCAACGCGCAGCTCTCGCCTGGTGGCAACTACGTCACATGGTTCGAGAACGGGCAGTGGGTCGCGTTTGCGATCGCGACCGGGAAAAAGTTGGTCCTCACCGACAAGTTGCCCGTGAAGTTCCAGGATGAAGAGTTCGACTCGCCAGACGTGCCACCACCCTACGGCCTCGGTGGCTGGAGCACCGCGGACAAGCGCGTGCTCGTATACGATCGCTTCGACATTTGGGAAATCGATCCTGCCGGTGTGGCTGCACCGAAAAATCTCACCGACGGCGAGGGACGTCTCGCCGGGATGACGTTCCGCGTAGTCGATCTCGATCGCGAAGATCCGTTCCTTGATGCCACCACACCACTGTTGCTCCGCGCGGTTGACTCGCTCACGAAAGCGTCTGGCTTCTGGCGTGATCGGATGGGAGTCGATGGGAAGCCAGAAAAGATTGTCATGGCCGACCGCAACCTGAACGGACTGCAGAAGGCGCGGAACGCCGACCAGTATCTGCTCACGCAGAGCACCTATCGCGAGTTCCCCGATCTGTACACGGGACCGTCGATCGCGAGCACCACGAAGATCACGAACGCCAATCCGCAGGACTCGCTGTATCCGCGTGGTACGGTCGAGCTGGTGTCGTGGTTGAATGGTGATGGCATTCCGCTGCGCGGCTTGCTGCATAAACCGGAGCACTTCGATCCGTCGAAGCAGTACCCGATGATCGTCTATTTTTACGAGAAACTCACCGACGGTCTGCACAACTATGTCGCGCCCTCGGGACGCAACACGGTCAATCCGCTGGTATACAACAGTCTCGGTTACCTCGTCTTTCAGCCGGACATCGTGTACACTGACGGACAGCCCGGCCCGAGCGCCGCAAAGTCGATTATTCCCGGGGTGCAGGCGCTTATCGCGAAGGGTTTCGTCGATCCCAAGCGGGTCGGGATCACGGGACAGTCGTGGGGCGGCTATCAGTCGGCGTATCTGATCACGGTGACGAACATGTTCGCCGCCGCGGTGCCCAACGCAACCGTCGTCAACATGACGTCGGCATACGGTGGAATACGCTGGGCCTCAGGCATGGCCCGCGCGTTTCAATACGAACACACGCAAAGCCGCATTGGCGGATCGCTATGGCAGTACCCTGAGCGTTTCGTGGAGAACTCGCCATTGTTCAAGCTCGATCGCGTCACGACGCCGGTGCTGTTCATGGCCAACGACAACGACGGCGCCGTCCCCTGGTATCAGGGGATCGAGTTCTATGTGGCCATGCGACGATTGCAGAAGGAAGCGTATATGGTGGTCTACAACGGCGATGAGCACAATCCGACCAAGCGAGCCAACCAAAAGGACATCGACCGAAAGATGATCGAATTCTTTGCGGTGAAACTTCAGGGGGCCGAGCCACCGTCATGGATGGTGCGCGGTATCCCGTTCCTCGAGAAGGGCCGGGATCAGGTGAAGATGTCCAATCCCACGGCGACCGGCACGGCCCCGGTTCGCCCCAACGGAGGGAAGTGATGGCTGCTGACGAAATCGATTACCAGATCATTGGCGACGACTTGCAGGCGGTGATCATCACGCTCGACCCCGGCGAAGCAGTCTTCGCCGAGGCGGGTGGGATGATGTTCATGCGCGAGGGCATCACGATGGCGACCACCCTCGATCCAAACGCCAAGGGCGGCGGGTTGTTTGACAAGCTGGTCGGCGCCGGTAAGCGCGTGCTCTCCGGTGATTCGTTTTTCGTGACGCTCTTCGGCAACGACAGTGCACGCCGCGCCGACGTGGCATTCGCCGCCCCGTTCCCGGGCAAGATTGTCCCGCTCAACCTGCGTGACTGGGGCGGTACCGTGCTGGCGCAGAAGGACAGCTTTCTTTGCGCGGCGCGCGGTATCGATATCTCTGTGGCCTTCACCCGGAAGATCGGCGCGGGCTTCTTCGGTGGCGAAGGGTTCATCCTGCAGAAGCTGCAGGGCGACGGGCTCGCCTTCCTGCACGCATCCGGCACGCTGCACGCGATCGATCTCGCGCCGGGTGAAAAGCTTCGGGTAGATACCGGCTGCCTCGTCGCCTTCCAGCCCACGGTGGACTACGACATCCAGCGCGTGCCCGGCATCAAAACCGCACTGTTCGGCGGCGAAGGATTGTTCTTCGTTCAACTCACCGGCCCTGGTCGCGTAATCCTGCAAACGTTGCCGTTCTCGCGTCTGGCGGACCGTATCATCGCCGCGTCGCCGCGTGCGGGTGGCAAGCGCGTGGGCGAAGGATCGATTCTCGGCGGTCTCGGCGGTCTGCTCGACGGCGACAACTAGGTCGTTGCACCGGTCGGTCGCGGTGGTCGGCGACGAGGGAATTCGGGGCGGCGGCTCCCTCCGCCGCCTCGAACCATCTAGCTTTGCACCCTTATGGCCACTCGCAATCAGCCCAATACCGCGGCGCCGACTCCGGCTGCCTGGTCCATCGAATCGGCGCGCGCCCTCTACAACGTAGAGGGCTGGGGTGCCGGCTACTTCGACATCAACGAACGCGGACGCGTCATCGTCCGCCCGAATCCGGATCGGCCGGATCTCACCGCCGATCTGCGCGATCTCGCGCATGATCTCGAAGGCCAAGGCATCGCCCTCCCGGTGTTGTTGCGCTTCTCCGACATCCTCAAGTCGCGCATTGAAACGCTCAGTGAGCGCTTCGACGCCGCGATGAAGGAGTTCGACTACTCCGGTGGCTATACCACCGTGTATCCGATCAAGGTGAATCAGCAGCGGCACGTGGTCGAGGAAATTGTCAAATTCGGCAAGCGGCATGGCGTCGGTCTCGAATGTGGATCCAAGCCCGAACTGCAGGCCGTCCTCGGCCTGTCGGAGAGCACCGAGCATCTCATCGTGTGCAATGGCTACAAGGATCACGAGTTCATGCGGCTGGCCCTCATGGGGCAGAAGCTCGGGCACAAGGTCTTCATCGTCCTCGAGCAGGTCAGTGAGCTCGACGTGTTACTCGAGGTGGCCGAAGAACTGGGCGTCACGCCCACCTGCGGCGTGCGCATCAAGCTGGCCAGCGAGGGCGCCGGACGCTGGGCGCAGAGTGGTGGTGAGAAGAGCAAGTTCGGTCTGAGCTCGGCCGAGCTCATTAAACTCATCGACAAGTTGCAGGGATTGGACAAGCTTGGCATGCTCAAGCTGATTCACTTTCACCTCGGCAGTCAGATCACCGACATTCGCTTCATCAAGTCGGGACTGCAGGAAGTCGCGCGCTTCTATCTCGAGTTGCGCGCCATCGGTGTCGACATCACGCACGTGGACGTGGGCGGCGGACTGGGCATCGACTACGACGGCACCAACTCCACGAACAACGCGAGCGTCAACTACTCGTTGCAGGAATACGCCAACGATGTGATCTACACGATCGCCGAGGCGTGCCGCGATGCCGAACTGCCGATGCCGCACATCATCAGCGAGTCCGGGCGCGCGTTGACCGCGCACCACGCGCTTCTGCTGGTGAAGGTGATCGACGTCGAATCCCAGGCCGAGCAGCCGATCCCCGTGCTCGACGACGAAGAACATTCGTTGCTGCACGAGATGTATGAGGACTTTCGTACGCTCACCGAGCGTGGTGCGAAGCCGCGCAAGGTGCTCGAAGTATTCCACGACGCATCGTTCGACAAGGATCGCGCCCGCAACTACTTCAACAGCGGCGTATTGAGTCTCCGCGGACTGGCCAAGGCCGAAGTGCTCTGGCTCGGCACCATGAACGCGATCTATCGCATCGCCAAGGCCGACGAGGATACCTACGCCGACATCCTTCCCGAGCTCGAGTCGGCGCTGGTCGATCGCTACTTCTGCAACTTCTCGCTCTTCCAGTCGCTGCCCGACAGCTGGGCGATCGATCAGCTCTTCCCGATCATGCCAATTCATCGGCTCGACGAAGAGCCGGTCCGTCGTGGCACGCTGCAGGACGTCACCTGCGATTCCGATGGCAAGATCGATCGTTTCGTCGGCGACAAAAAGGGGCGCCCGAGCCTCGAATTGCATGAGTTCCGCGATGGCGAGGACTATATCCTCGGGATCTTCCTCACGGGTGCGTATCAGGAGATTCTCGGCGATCTGCACAACCTGTTCGGCGACACCAACGCTGTGCACGTGCGCTTGAACGATCAGGGCGCTTACGAGATCACCGACCTGGTGGAAGGCGACACGGTCACCGAAGTGCTGAATTACGTGCAGTTCGGTGCGTCGCAACTTTTGGCCACGTTTCGTCGTAAGGTGAATTCCACAACATCCCTGACGCGTGAGGAGGCGAACGCCTTCATCGCGGACTACGTCGCTGGACTGGAGGGATATACCTATCTCGAAGGAGAGGCCGCGCGATGAATGAAGTTTTGGCTGGATCGCCCAAGGGCAGTGTGTTCGAAGACGTGCTGGAAGTGCTGTGGGCGCCCGCGAAGGTGTTCGATCGCTCGCGGGCGAAGGGAGTGGGGATGTATATCCTGGTGCTCACGGCGATCACGCTGGTCATCGTGCTTGCGACGAAGGGACTGATCCAGCCGTACGTCGACGCGAATTTCGACCTGCAGATGCAGCAGATGGCGGCCAAGGGCAAACCGATGCCGGCGGAAGCGGTGGCTGCTGCCCAAAAATTCGCCGGCTACGGGTTTCTCGCGACGGGCGTGCTACTCATTCCGCTGGGCGCGGTGCTCACAGGCCTCCTGGTCTGGATCGGTGGCAAGGTGGCCTCGGCACGTTTCACGTACGGGCAGGCCATGCTGATCGCTACGCTCGCGTCCGTGCCTCGCGTGCTCAGCTTCATCGCGACCGCCGTTCAGGGCGCGATGGCGGATCCGCAGACGATTCGCTCGTTCTCCGATTCGGCGCTTGGTGCCGCGCGATTCGTCGATCCGACCACCGCGTCGCCGGCGCTGATGGCGATGTTGGCCAACTTCGATCTGTTCAATATCTGGCAGCTCGTGATCATGGCGGTCGGAATCAGCGTGATCGGTCGCGTCGAGCGGAGTGCCGGCGTCGTTGGCGCGCTCGTGGCCTGGGGCCTAGGTGTCGCGCTGACTGTCGTTCCGGCGCTGCTCGCCTGAATTCAGCGGCCGGCGCTCTGGCATCGAACTCCACCTTCTCAAACTCAACATGATCTTTGATGCCAAGCGCCTGCTGTTGGCAGGCCTCGCGCTCGTGGCCGTGTATCATCTGGTCACCCTTGTGCGAGGCTTGCCGAAGCTTGGCTCGGTGCGCCCCACCACCGGTTTCATCCTGACCGGCATGTTCACCGACTTCCTCGACACGCTCGGCATTGGATCGTTTGCGACTACAACGACGATCTATCGCGCGACCAAGTGGGTGAAGGATGCATTGATTCCGGGCACGCTGAACGCAGGGCATACACTGGCCACGCTGGCGCAAGCGTTCATTTACACGCAGGTCGTCGAGGTAGAACCGGTCACGTTGGTGGGCATGATCATTGCCGCCGTGTTCGGATCGTGGCTCGGCGCCGGACTCGTGGCCAAGTGGCCTACCCAGCGCATCCAGTTGGGGATGGGCTTGTGCCTCGCTGCAGCAGCCGCGCTGACCTTCGCGCAGGCCGCCGGCGCCATCCCCGGCGGCGGTGAGGCCATCGGTGTTAGCGGGGTGAAGCTCGGCATCGCATTGTTCGGCAACTTCGTGCTCGGCGTGCTGATGACCATCGGCATCGGCTTGTACGGCCCGTGTCTGTTGCTCGTCAGCGCGCTCGGGATGAGTCCGACCGCGGCGTTCCCGATCATGATGGGTTCGTG
Source organism: Gemmatimonas sp. (assembly GCF_046594945.1). Classification (GTDB taxonomy): domain Bacteria; phylum Gemmatimonadota; class Gemmatimonadetes; order Gemmatimonadales; family Gemmatimonadaceae; genus Gemmatimonas. The sequence goes on from NZ_JBKJRB010000077.1 coordinate 47,346, forward strand.
CGCCTTCCTGATGCCCTTCGCCAGCGCGCGCTTCATCCGCCTTGGCAAGGTCAACCCGCGTGCCGTGGTCGGCAACATTATCGGCGGCGTTCCGGCGGTACTCGTTGCGGCCTTCATCGTGAAGTCGCTGCCGCTCACGGCCATGCGATGGCTCGTGGCTGTCGTCGTGACCTACACCGCGTTCACGTTGATCATGAGCGCACGTCGCACTCATCGGCCCGAGCCGGCAATCGGGTAAGCGTACTGTAGGCGGATCAGCAAAACCCCGAACGCATCTGTCGCGACAATACCGCGGCGAGGAATGCGTTCGGGTTTTGTGCGGCAGTCGCGTTGCGGTCAGCTAGCGAATCGCTTCGCGACTTCGGCCCAGTTCACCACGTTCCAGTAGGCGCCAAGATAGTCCGCGCGACGGTTCTGGTACTGCAGGTAATACGCATGCTCCCACACGTCGCAGCCGAAGAGCGCGTGCTTGCCTTCCATTAGCGGATTGTCCTGATTCGGCGTGCTCATGATCGAGAGTGCACCATTCGCGGACACCAACCATGCCCAGCCTGAACCGAAGCGACCGATGCCGGCGGCCTGAAACTGGTCCTTGAAGGCGGCGAAGGAACCGAACGCCTTCGTGATGGCCTCGGACAGCGCGCCGGTGGGCTCGCCACCCGCGTTCGGCGCCATCGTCTGCCAGAACAGCGAGTGATTCCAATGGCCACCACCGTTGTTCCGGACCGCCGTGCGAACCGCCTCCGGTACGTCGTTGATCTTGCTGCACAGCTCGTCGATCGACCATGACGCCAGCTCCGGCGCCTTCTCGATCGCAGCATTCAGATTCGTGACATACGCCTGATGATGCTTGCCATGATGAATATTCATGGTCTGCGCATCGATATGCGGCTCGAGCGCCTCGGGCGCGTACGGTAGCGGGGGAAGAACGTGGGCCATGACAACGACTCCTTCAGTAGGACGTGAGTACGACGCGAGTTCGAACGAGACGGCGCGAGCGTTTAGGCCTTCACCTCGGGACTCCGATTGCGCCACCAAGCAATAATGCCCGGAAGAATCGACAGGAGCACGACCACCAGAATCACCTTCTCGACATGCTTGGCCACGCCCGGCACCGTCTTCGCCAGCACGTAGCCGGTGATGAGCATGCTCCAGATCCACAGCACGCCACCGACCACGTTATATGCAAGAAACGACGCGTACCGCATTTGTCCGACGCCGGCCACCACGGGGGCGAACGTCCGAACGATGGGCATGAAGCGCGCGATAATGATCGTCTTGCCGCCATGCTTCTCGTAGAACGCCTGCGCTTTCAGCAGGTGATCCTTGTGAAAAAAGATCGAGTTCTGGCGGGTAAAGATACGCGGACCGGTGGCCTTGCCCACGTGATAGCCGACCGTGTCGCCCACAATGGCCGCTACGGTCAGGATCAGCCCCAGCAGCCACACGTTAAGGCCAAATGCCGGGTCCGCCGCCAGAAGCCCCGCGGTCACCAAGAGTGAATCCCCAGGGAGAAAAAAGCCGACCAGCAGCCCTGTCTCTGCGAAGATGATAATGGTCAGCCCCACGTACCCAGCCCACTGCACGAGGGCGGGAAGGTCACGAAGCTTGTGGTAGAACTCGGTCAGAAGATCCAAGCAGACATCCGGATACAGGCAAGAACGGGAACGGCGGGAGTCATTCGACAGGCCGAAAGGTCGATGGAGGTGGCGTCGCGGTCAACCGCAGGCGCGCACGTCAGCACGGAGTCATTCGCGGTCTGGCCGCTGAGTCGGTACGGAAGGTAGCTTCCGCTCGTGCCTGCCACCTTCCACGCATCTCGCACCGCGGGCCGGACGCCGCTGCGGACCCCGCTGCGGGTGTGCGTGGTGTCCCATACCCATTGGGATCGGGAGTGGTACCACACGGCATCCCGGTTCCGCCAACGGCTGGTGGCGCTGCTGGACGCCGTGCTCGAGCGCAGCGCCGTCGGCGAGTCGTTCCTCCTCGACGGGCAGGCGATCACGCTGCTCGACTTTCTGGCGGTGCGCCCCGAGAGGGAGGCCGAGTTGCGCGCGCGGCTGACCGCGGGGGCCCTCGAAGCCGGACCGTGGTTCGTGCTCGCCGACAACCTCATCCCGTCCGGTGAAGCGATCCTGCGGAATCTCGAAGCCGGGCATCGCGTGTTGCGTCGCCTTGGGGCGGCACCACCACCGATTGCCTACTGCCCGGACACTTTCGGACATCCGGCGGCGTTGCCATCCATTGCAGCGGGATACGGATTCCCCGCGGCAATCGTCTGGCGCGGTGCCGGCGGTGCGTCCCATCCTGCCACAGACGCCTTCCGATGGGCGGCGGTCGACGGATCGTCGGTCGTGGTGCACCATCTGCCACCTGACGGCTACGAATACGGCAGTGCATTGCCGGCGACGCCCGCCGCCGCTGTCGCGCGTTGGTCGCGGATGCAGTCGGTGTTGGAGGAGCGGAATCGCACCGGGGTTGTCTTGCTGCTGAACGGTGCCGACCACCACGCGCTGCAGCCCGACGTGATCGCCTCGGTGCACGCGCTCCGCGAGGCGGCCGCTCCGGAAACGATCGTCCAACGATGTTCGCTGGCTGATTTCGTCGACCTGTTCAATGCGGCCTGTGGCGACACGGTGCTGCCCGTTGTGCGCGGTGAACTGCGCGACTCCTATGGGTACACGTGGACGCTCGGAGGAACGCTCGCCACGCGCGCGCACCAGAAGCGCCGCAACGCGTTGCTGGAGCGTGCGTTGTTACGCGATGTCGAACCGTGGCTCGTGCTCTCGTGGTTGCATCATGCCGCGGCGCGTTCTCGCTCGACGGCGTCCAACGGCACGCTCACGCTCTCGCAGTTGCCTGCGCTGCTGAACAGCGCGTGGCAGGAGCTGCTGGAGACACATCCACACGATACGCTCTGCGGCTGTTCCGTCGACGCGGTCGCGCGCGCCATGGACGCTCGTCAGGAGAGCGTGCAGTCGCAGGTGCGTGGACTCCGTGAAGCCACGTTGCAACTCGCCCTGCAGCACGACATCGTCGCGGCGCGTTCGCGGTCCATCGATCCCGGCACCGATCACGCCGTCGTAGTGCGCAATCGCGCGGCCAACGCCCGCGGCGGCGTCGCCGAGCTTCGTGTGCTCGAGACGCTGGCTGATATCGCCGTCGGCCCGGAAGGCGCCGATGCACCTCCAGCTATTGTGACGGGGCAGGACCACCCTTCGCTCATGTCGGAGTTTTTACCAGGCATGGTGTTACAGCCGCTCGATGTCCGGGTTGTACATTCGCGGCGTGAATCGCCGCAGCACTACCCGGATAACGACCTCGTGCGCGTGCATCGGATGCTGGCGTGGATTCCGGAGATACCTGCCTACGGACTTCGTGTGTTCGACGCTCGACGCATCGGTGTCTGCGACCATCTACATCACGAGCAGCTCCCGGCGCCGCCCGCCGTGCGCGTCGTGGAGTCGGCGTCCGGCATCGTGCTCGAGAACGACCGCCTGCGGGTCACGATCCGCGACGGTCAGGTCGCCATCGAGCAGCACGCGCATCGAATCGACCATGCACTCCAGCTCGAGAGCACGATCGACCTCGGCGACAGCTACACACCGTCACTGCGCGGTACGCCCGAATCGTTGGCGTGCGTTGAGACACTGGTGCTGCACCGTGGTCCGCTCAGGGCCGCCGTCCGTCTCTGCTGGGAGTCCGTGGCGCGGGATATTCGCGTACACACGACCCTCGTGCTCGACGCGGCGTCCGACGTGCTGCGGTGCGATCTGCGCGGCGTGAATCGACGCCGCAATCACCGACTGCGGGTCGTCTGTCACACCGGATTCACTAACCCGCTCACGATGGCCGATGCGGCCTTCGGTCCGGTGGAACGCCGAGTCGCCGTCGCACCCCCGAACGCGCGCGAAACGGTCGTGCCTACCATGCCGATGCATCGCTGGGCCACACAATCGCAGCACGGGCGGTGCATCACGATGTTCGCCGACGGACTTGCTGAGGCCGAGTGTAAGTCCGACGCACTGTCGCTCACGCTCGTGCGAGCGATCGGTGAACTCTCACGCGCCGATCTTCCAGAGCGTCCGGGACATGGCGGTTGGCCTTCGCCTACGCCCGCGGCTCAGTGTCTCGGTCGCTTCAGTGCGCGCGTTGGCCTGATGCTGCACGACGATGGAACGGAGCGCGCGCACACTGTCAGTCGCGCTGCCGATTCGCTGTTGCTCCCGCTATGCGGGGACACGTGGCGCGATCTAGATGTGGCAAATACGTCCACGCTCATGGCCGGGCCCGCACTGCACGGGGGCGGCCTCGAAGCGTCGGCCGTCACGCTAGCACAACGCTCCGATGGGGTCATCTTGCGCGCTGTGAACCTCAGCTCGACTGCGGTGCAAGGCTACTGGCGGCTCCCCCACGACGGGCCGTGGCTTGTCACCCGGTGTCGGCTCGACGAAACGCCGCTCGAGGCCGCGACATCGCGTGCCGCTCGCGTGGAGTTCACCGCCGGGCCACGGGAGATTGTGACCCTACTGATTGCCGCGGCCGATTGAAATATCGGCGGCATCGTCGCCGCACCCCCTACCGAATATCGCTCCCCGTGCGGCGGTCCCCCAGCGCGTCGCCGAGCGCGGTGCACGCTACCACCGTGAGCACCAATGCGAGCCCCGGCATAAGAGCAATCCACGGAGCGACCAACAGCCACTCGCGACCGCCAGCGATCATGTTACCCCAACTCGAGGCGGGAGGCTGAATGCCGAGGCCCAAAAACGACAGGCCGCTCTCCAAGAGAATGGCGTTGCCGACGCCAAGAGTAATCGCCACCAGCGCGCTGCCCAACGCATTCGGTAACACATGTCTCTGCAGCACGCGCCACGACGGCACGCCCAGGGCGTTCGCCGCTTCTACGAACGCCAGCGCGCGCGCACCCTGCACGTCCGCGCGCACGAGGCGCATCACCGACATCCATCCCGTGAGGCCGAGCACACTGATCACGACCCCGAGCCCAGGACCCCAAAGCGACGCGATCACGAGCAGCAAGACCAAGCGGGGAATCGCCAGCAGCGCGTCGCCAAACGCCACGATCGCCCGATCAATGACGCCGCCGCGCCAGCCCGCGATCGCGCCCAGCAAAATGCCCAAGGCGCCGCTGAGCGCTGATCCCGTAACGCCCACTCCCAGCGAAATGCGGGCGCCCGTCCACAAGCGCACCCAAAGATCACGGCCAAAGGCATCGGTGCCCAGCAAATGCCAAACGCCGCGCCCGTCGCGCGAGAACGGAGGGACTAAGCGCGTGGCAAGCACGTCGCCGATGTCTCGAGAGCCATCGGACGCCAATGTCGGCACCACGATCGCCGCAACCGTCATCGCGAGCAGTACACCTGCCGCCCAGCGCGGGGCGCGCTCAAATACCGGGCCGGATCGTGCTGCCGACACGAGGCCGACCGTCACGGCGTCCGCCGGCGCGGATCGAGCCGCAGCAGGATCACGTCGGACAGTAGATTGGCCGTCACCACCGCGCCGGCGTACACCAACGTGAGTCCGAGCACCACCGGATAGTCACGGGCGGCGATCGCCGACAGCATCGTGCGCCCAAGTCCGGGCCAGGCGAACACCTGCTCAACGAACACCGAGCCAGCAATCACGCCGGGCAATGTGAGACCGAACAGGACCACGAGCGGGGTGAGTGCGTTCCGCAGTACGTGCGCCCGTTCGACACCGCCGCGTGATAATCCGCGCGCATACGCCGCCGACACATGCGGCGCCACGGCGGCGTCCAGCAGCGCGCGTCGCGCGAAGCGCGACACACCGGCCGCGCCGGGCAACGACAGCACCAGCAGCGGCAAGACGGCGTGGCGCCATCGGTCTGCCCAGCCAATCGACGTCGGGTCGGCGGCGGGGTCCTGCATCCCGAACGCCGGAAGTCGCAGGAACGGCGGCAGCCCGAGCCACACCACACCCGACGTGAACAGGGTCACCAGCGCGAGAGCCAACCAGAAACTGGGTGCGGCGTAAATCGCCGTCGTCAGGGCCGTGATCACGCGGTCCGCGCGGTGCGATGCCCGGAGCGACTGAATCATCCCCAGCATCGTGCCGATCACGAAGCTTGCCAGCAACGACACGCCGCCGAGAAACAATGAAACCGGCAGGGCATCCGCAATAACGCGTGTGACCGGTTCGGCCCGCACGAGACTCTCACCCAGATCCCCGCGCAGCACGCCGCCGATCCAGTGCGCATATTGCATCAGCAGCGGGGCATCGAGCCCCAGTGTGGTCCGCTGTCGGGCCGCCTCCTCGGCGGACGCCGTCGGAGAGATCAGCAACGCCGCCGGATCACCCGGCGCCAGATGGATCAGCGCGAAGGTGATGGTGGTAACGAGCCAGAGCAGCACGAGCGCGTCGAGTACGCGTGACGAGAGACGATGCACCTGGGGGATGATGCCTCGTGGCGCGACGACGTCAACCCGCACGCGACAATGGATTGCGCGCGCCGCCGCCGCCCTCGCAGGGCGCTTTGTCGTTGCCTTGGTGATAGGACTCGCGGCGTGTGGTCGGCCCGACCGACCCGCAGGCACGATCGTCATGGCCTCCGGAGCCGACCTCGAGTCTGGCAATCCACTGGTCACGGTGCATCCGCTCTCCCGGCAACTGCAGCGGCACGCCCTGTTCGTCACGCTCGTGAAGCTCGACAGCGCGCTACAGTCGGAGCCCTACTTTGCGCGATCGTGGCACTGGGATCCGTCGCGTCGGTCAGTCACGTTTACGCTGTTCATGGGCCTGAGGTGGCACGATGGGGAACCGACCACCGCGGCGGATGTGGCCTTCACCATCGCTGCGGCGCGAGACCCGACGCTGGGCTCGCCGCGAGCTGGTGATGTGGCGGATATGGACAGCGTCGTCGCGCTTAACGACAGTACCGTGCGCGTTGTCTTTCGCGAACCACGCACCGCGCTGCCTACCGTGCTCGCCGAACTGCCCCTCGTGCCGAAACATCTCCTTGATAGCGTGCCGCGTGCCCGTTGGCGCGCGCATCCGTACTCGACGGCACCAGTCGGAAATGGGCCGTTTCGCTTCATCTCGCGCACCGCGGGGCGACAGTGGCGATTCGCACGCAACGCAGACTTCCCGGCCGCGCTCGGCGGGCCCCCCAACGCACAACAGATTATTGTCGCGGTCGTCGACGAGGCCGCCACGAAGTTCGCCGGGTTGGTGAGCGGAGAACTCGACGTCGCGGGCGTATCGCCAACCATGGCCCATCTCGTGGAGAGAGACCCGTCGCTCATGTTGATGACGCCGCCCGCACTCTTTTCGACCGTGCTCGCCTTCAACACCACACGCGCACCGTTCGACGATGCCCGCGTGCGGCGGGCGCTGAGTTTATCGATCGATCGCGAGCGTCTCGTTCGCGCCGCCGTGGCGGGCTACGCCACGCCGGCCAGTGGCGCCATTCCACCGGGGTTGCCGTTTTCCACCGCCCACGCCCCGCAGCACGACACACGGCAAGCCGACTCGTTGCTCGATGCCGCCAGTTGGATGCGCACCCACACGGGGGGAAGTCGCGCGCGCCGTGGCACGCCGCTGGAAGTCACGCTGCTAACCGTGGGCGGCGGCGACATGGCGGTCGAGCAACTGGTGCAGGCCGACCTCGCGGCGCGTGGGGTCGTGCTCAAGCTGCGCGTGATGGAGCTCTCCACCTTCCTCGCAACAGTGCGCGCGCCGACAAAGCAGTTCGATGTCGTGCTCACCGGTATTCCCGGTGACATCGCCCTTGGTCACCTGTCGGCCCTCTTCGCGTCCGCGCAACGTGGCGGTGCGCTCGACTACACCGGTTTTCACACCGCCTCGCTTAACGGCCGGCTCGCCGCCGCCCGCAGTGCCGCCCCGGAATCAGCGGCCAGTGCCTGGAGCGCCGTGGCGGCTGAACTCGATGAACGGATGCCGGTGGCTTGGCTCTTTCACGCGCGAGGCGTGCAGGGACGCTCGCGCAAACTTGATGGCGTGCAGATGGATCTGCGTGGAGAACTCGTCACCGTCGCGCGGTGGACTCGCAAGGACACGCCGTGAAGCGCCTCCCACTGCTGCCGCTCGACCTCCACGCGCGCCGACGAGAGACCGCCGTGGGATCGTCGCTCGCGCCCACCATTCAGGGACTCGCCGCCGAGCTGGAGCCGCTCTTGCTCGGCGAGCTGCCAATCCCGCGACAGAAGGCGCGTCTCACACGAGCCGGCGGACGCTGTCCGGTGCATGGAGTGCTGCTCGAGTTCGATCCGCGGTCACCGCATGCGCACCGCTGCAAGCGCTGTGATCGGGCCTACACGGGTGTCGAGCACGATGACTGGTGGGCGATGGGTGCGCAACTGTACACGGCCGAACGCGCCGTGCACGCTGCCACACTCTACGCGCTGCGCGGTGAACCCAAACACGCGGCGCTCGCCGTACGCATCCTCTCGGAGTTGGCCGATCGCTACGGCCAGTGGCCCAATCGCGACAACGTGCTCGGGCCCACACGGCCGTTCTTCAGCACCTATCTCGAGTCCATCTGGCTGCTCAACATCTGTCACGCGCTCGATCTGCTCGACGCGGCGATAGCGCCGGGCGCCGGTCCCGTGGGTGCGCGCCTACGCGAGCAACTCATCGCGCCCAGCGCGGCGCTCATCGCGTCGTTTCACGAGGCCACGTCCAACCGGCAGGTGTGGAACGAGGTCGCTGTCCTGTCGGCCTTCCGTGTACTGGATGACCAGCGCGCGTTCCAGCGTCGACTCGAGGCCAGCGATGGGCTGCTCAAGCTCATGGAGCAGGGCCTGCTGGCCGACGGCAGCTGGTACGAAGGCGAGAACTATCACTTCTTCGCGCACCGTGCGCTCTGGTACGGCATGCAGCTGCTCGCGGCGGCTGGCTTGTCGCTGCCGGCAGCCCTTGGTGATCGCTACGCCTCGGGTTTCGTCACACCATTTCTCGGCCTGCTTCCCGACGAGACCATCCCGTCACGGCGCGATTCGCCGTACGCGGTCTCGATTCGTCAGTGGCGGTTCGCCGAGTGGTGCGAACTTGGGCACGCCCATCGCGCCGATCCACGACTCGCGGGCCTCTTGTCGCGTCTCTACGACGGATCGCTCACCCATCACTCCAATGCGCGTGCCCGCTCCACCGCCGATGCCGAGCGAAACGAAGGCCCGTCGGCGCTCTCGCGGGCGGATCTCTCGTGGCGATCAGTACTCATGGCGTCGGCCCAACCTGTTCCCGCGGCAAGCGTGGCCCCCGCCAGTGTGGTGCTCCCGTCGCAGGGACTGGCGGTGCTGCGGCGCGAACACGGGCAGGTGTACGTCGCGCTCGAAGGCGGCCATTCCGGCAGTGGTCACGGGCACCCGGATCGCCTCGCGCTCACGCTGCACACCGGTCCCGAACGGTGGTTGCAGGATCCCGGCACGGGCAGCTACGTGGAACGCACGCTGTACTGGTATCGCAGCACGCTCGCGCATCACGCACCGCTCGTAAACGGCGGTTCACAACCGACTGGCAGCGCCACGCTCGTTGCATTTGAGGATCGTGGCGGGATGGGCTGGATTCAGAAGCGCGCATCGATTGGGCAAGGCCTACGCGCCACGCGAACGATCGTGGTGTGCGAGGGCTATTGCGTCGACCTGCTCGAATGGGGCCGCGATCCGGCCGTCGCTGAATCCGCATCCGCAGCTGCGGCATCCGACGACATCACGATCACGTTGCCCGTCTGTGGTGACGCGCTTCGCACCACGCCCTTCGCCTTCGCGCCCACGTTGCGACCGGGAGCCGGCGGGCTCGAAGACGGCTTCGATTTTCTGCATCACGTGGAGTCGGTCGCGATCGAAGGAACGGCGGTTATCGACGCGATCGCAGTCACCGCAAGCGGCGCGCCCGGCCATCGCGCCAACGCGCAACTCCTGTTCGCCGCCAACGTGCCGACCACCCTGATTCGGGCGCGCACGCCCGGTGCCCCAGGGTGCAACGAGACGGTCCGACACGCTGTCGAACTGCATGGACCCACTGGTCGACTGGTGTCGGTCTGGCATTGGAAGACGTCCGAGGAGCACCCAGCGGTCCATCGCGTACTACTCGACGCCCGCAGCGGAGCCGCACCCGGCGGCGAAGCACCCGGCGAGTCACCAGTGGCGCGCATTACCACCGCCGACGGGACCACCGCCGTGCACGGGCCGGCGCCGCATGGATGGCACATCGAACTACTGGCGCGCCACGCGCGCAGCAGCGTCGACCTCGAAGGACTCGTCACCGATTCGTTCGCTCCCATTGGTGCGGAGGCAAACGCCGACCGCATCGACGCGGCCGTCGCATCCGCAACGCCGCTGTCGCTCCCGCTGCACATGATACTCGGCGAGGCGCACTATCTGCGCACCGAGCAGTCGTGGAACGAAGCCGGTAGCCCCACCGCCACCGTGCACGTCGCCCTCGTCGAGGGACGCGTACACGTGGAGGTCGTGGCCCATACCGGCGTGGTCGTGCCGCCCGATGGCGTGGACAACCCGCTCGACAACGAACGGGCACAGGTGAATGCCGACGGCGTGCAATGGTACTGGGGCACCACCGACGGTCGGTGGGGGCAGGCCGCGCTCTGCACGCCGTCCGGTAGTACCGTCCTGATGACGAGGTTGGTGCCTGGCGACTGGCCGCTCCCCGAAGCGGCGTGCACCGCGCTCGCGGACGACCGCGGCTGGCGCGTGCGCTTCGAGTGGAAGCTGGCCGATCTTCCGATCGCCTCTGACGGCACCATCACCTTTGACCTAGTCGTGAACGAGCGCCCTGCCAATCGGATCCGCCGACGCGGCCAACTGCTGCTCAGTGGTCGACTGGCCGCGCACCCCTCTGCGGGCGCCTACGCCTATCTGCGCGGCGACCGGCACTCGCCCGCGCACTCCTTGCGACTTCGCATCGGGACTCAACTCCTCGGCCACTAACAGGGTGCGGTAACACGCTTGCCGGGTGATCACGCACAAACCGTCAGGCCGGTATGTACCCTCACATCAACACAGTAGTGTCCCAACGTTGTCACGTCGGAGCGGTGGAAGTGGTTGCTTGGCTTGGTGAACTTGGGCGTTTCGTCTCGTCTCGATCTTCTCTTCGCGTTCGACCAGCGGACCGAGGTCCGGACGCCGAGGGGGATACGAAGGCACGGTGACGCGATCTCAAAAACGCGGTCGATGCCGCACGGTGTCCATCGCGCTCACCGGCCCGATTCAGCATACACGATCCAGCCGGACGGTTTACGCGGCGTGCGCGTTGGCACCTCCCGGAAGCCGACGACGCGTCGCATCGGAGGGCACGGCGTCTCGCCACAGGGGAAAGAGGATGACGGCGAGGCGGCGCGCCAACGCCACGACGGCCATGGAGCGCCCACGCCGCTGTTCGACGCCGTGACATCAGGCTCGGGTGCCGCCGTGTCGGCGCGGCGTGAGCGCCGCATGGTCCATGCCGCCTCGACCAGCAGCCAGCGCGTCCGCGTGTCGCCGGCCGTGGTGATCCCGCCCCCGCGCCGTCGCTCCGATGCACGGCGCTCCCGCGGCACGAGCCCGAGAGAGCTCGCCACGTGCTCCCCCGAGCGAAGGCGGTGCCCGTCATCAAGGGCGGCCACGAAGGCGCTCGCGGTGATCACGCCCACGCCGGGGACGGTCATCGCGCGCACGACGTCGGCATCCTCGAGCGCACGCGACGCCACCCGGGCATCACCGCGCGCGATCGGCGTGTGCACCGCCGCGCGAACCGTCAGCAGATCCGTCAGCAGATCCGTCAGCAGATCCGTCAGCCGGGGCTCAAGCGCCGAGGAGACGGGCAGGGCGCGCGCATGCCGTTCGAACGTGTCCGCGGTGGCGGCGGGCACGCGCAGCCCCTCCCCACGCACGAAGGCGCGCACCTGGCTCGTCAGGCGGGACCGCGTGCGCACCAACAGTTCCCGCCCTGCGAGCTCCCGCCGCAGCACCCGGCGGGCAGCACTCGGGCGATGTGCCACTCGCCCGTCACTCCGCGGTGCGGCCTCCGCCAGTGTGTACGCATCACGGGCGTCCGTCCGACGCGTCGAGCACCACCTGCGCGGGGGGCCGCCCCGCAACGACGCGGTCGCCCGGTCACAGGCGTCGGAATCCGCTGTTGACGCGCGGTCCCAGTCGCGTCGATCACGCACCCGTGGCACTCGCGCAGGGGGAGGTCGAGTCCTCTGCTGTCCATGGCACTGGTCTCCCGGGGGAGTGCTTCCCACTTGCACGGGCCGCGCGTGAAATCCCTGTGGGGCAACGTTGCCACCACGTCCGCGCGGAGGCCAGTCGCCACGACATCCCATCTCTAAAATACGATTGAATTTTTCTCAGCTTCAACATTTGGGCCCCTCTCAACACGCGATCACACCGATAATGGCCAGGCGCCACGTCGCAAATAGCGCCGTGAACACGCAGGACCATGAACATGGTGAGCGGCGTTGCCACGTCGCTCGCGCAGATGCAGTGGATTTTGAGAGGTGCGCGAGTGTTCGGTGCTGTTCTTCGCGGTGCTTCGCGCCCTTCGCGCCCTTCGCGTGAACCAGCTGGCCGTCCGATGGCCCCTGATTTCACCTCGGCTCTATGGCGTCGCCTGAAGCCACGCCTCCAGTTGTTCAGCCCCCTGTGAAACAGCTATCTTTGTCAGGGCGAGAGAGGTCGTCTCGCGCGTCTCCGTCAGCCCCGCACCGGGGGCAACGGTCCCCGAATTCCCGCCGGATGTCCGAATCTGTAATGACCGCCGTCACGGTGGTCCTGTACGAATCGCAAGATCCTATCAACATCGGCGCCGTCGTGCGCGCGATGAAGAACATGGGCGCCGTTGACCTGCGCCTGATTCGTCCGTGTGAGTACGACCTCAATCGCATCGAACAGATTGCGCACGACACGCGCGATGTCGTCGCGCGGATCCGTCATTTCGATACGATCGACGACGCCCTCGCCGACTGCCGATACGTGGTGGCGTACTCGGGACGTCGACGGGCGGCCAAGTGGGCTCGGCATACCCCGCGCACCGCCGCGGTCGACCTGCTCGCGCACGCGCAGCACGGTCGTGTGGCGATCATGTTCGGCCGGGAAGATCATGGGCTGCCGAACGACGCGCTGGATCGAGCGAACGCGGTCGCAACGATCCCCACGACCGAACACTTTTCGCTGAATGTGGCGCAGGCTTGCTTGCTGGCGCTTTATGAGTGTCATCTATTGGCCGGAGACGCCACGAAAAAACTTGCCGGTCCGAAACACGCCAAGGGCGCGCCTTCCATGGAGGAATTCGAGCTCACGTTCCGCGACGCCGAAAAGGCGCTCGAGGCACTCGCGTATTTCAAGACGCGCAGTCCCGAGCTCATCATGCGATCCATGCGCGCGCTCATGTTCCGGGCCGAGCCGGATGCCCGTGAATTGTTACTCGTGCGCACGGCAAGCATCGAAGTCCTGCGCACCATCGAGCGTGAGTCGAGACTCGCCGTTCAGCGCGCGCTGGCCAATCGCGACGTCGCGCGCGAAGCCGCTGAATGCGACGATCCGTGACCCGAGGGATTCCCTTCGCCGGTCGTCCTGACGACGACTGGCGCTCGCGAGGCGCCGCCGTGCTGCCCGGTGGAAGTTCGACTGGCAGTCGACGCCCCGAGGCGCTCTACGGGTCGCGAGCGTTTGATGCCGCGGTGCCGACGCATTACGAAAGGTCCGAAGGCTGCTACCTCTGGTCGACCGACGGACGTCGATTCGTCGATATCGGCATGGCGCTCGGCGCCGTCGGCATCGGCTACGCGGACGCCTCCGTGACACGTGCCGTCGTCGCCGCCGCGTCGAGCGGCAACGTGTCAGCACTTCCACACCGGCTTGAAGTGGAAGTCGCCGAACGACTCGTGCGGGTAATCCCCTCGGCCGAGCAGGTGCGCTTTCTGCGCACCGGTGCCGAGGCCAACGCGGCGGCGATCCGTCTTGCCCGCGCACTCACGGGCCGAGAGCACATCGTTGCCTGCGGATACTTCGGATGGCTCGACTGGTGTAGCGATGCCGTCGGAGTGCCCTCGTCGGTGCAGAACGCCATCACGTGGGTGCCATTCAACGACACTGAAGCGCTCAACGCGGCGGTGTTACCGCTGGCCGTCCCGCCGGCGGCCATCATCATCGAACCGCTGGTGCATGAGTTAGCGAGCGTGGAGTGGCTGGCGACAGCGCGTCGACTCGCTGATCGTACCGGTGCCGTGCTGATCTTCGACGAAGTGAAGACCGCATTCCGTGTGCGCACAGGAGGGGTACAGGAACTCACGGGCGTGACGCCCGACCTCACCACGCTCGGCAAAGCGATGGCCAACGGATATCCGCTGGCGGCGGTCGTAGGGCGCGCGGCGGTCATGGACGCGGCACGGCGCACCTGGATCTCGTCAACCGCGGCCACGGAAAGTACGGGACTGGCCGCCGCGAACGCCGTGCTTGAATGGCACTTGCACACCAACGTGCCTGAGCGGATGGCTGCCGCCGGAGGAATGCTGCTCGAGACTATCGGAACGGCACTGTCCGAGTCCCCGTGGGTGGGCGTGCGAGCCGAGGGGCCGCCGATGATGTGGCGGCTAGTTGCTGAGGCGCCCGATCAGCTGGACGCGCTCGTGGCCGTCGCGGCCCGCTTTGGACTGCTACTCAAGCGCGGTGCCTACCAGTTCGGTGCGGTCGCGCATGACGAGGCGGCGCTCAAACACGTTGCGGAGGTAATGCCGCACATCATGCAATCGCTGCTGCCGGGACCACGACGCGTCGAGGATTGAGACGATGACCACCGTGATCGACGTACACGCGCACTTTCATACCCCATACACCAATCGCGGCGATTGGCAGCGCTACAACGCCTCCCGCCTCGATGCCGGCGATCGCATCGGTGTCGTGTGCCACGTCGCGTCGGTTCTGGGCTCCTGGGGCGCCACGTCACCCACCTACTTCGCGTCGCCGCACGATCAGACGCGCGCCAATGAGTGGATGCTGGGCTTTGCCGAGCAAGAGTCTCCTCGCGTGAAAGCATGGGTCGCGGTGAATCCCAATTTCACGGCGCATGCTCTCGGCGAAATCGAGCGTGGTATCGCGCGGGGCGCGATCGGGATCAAACTGGCGGCCGGCCGGCGCGCGGACGATACGCTGCTCGACGAGATCGCCGCCGCCGCCGCCCAGTACGGCGTCCCGGTGCTGCAGCACATCTGGCAGCATCGTCGGCGCGACTGGCCGAATCAGGACGCGTCCGACGGCATCGAGTTGGCTCGTCTGGCGGTGCGTCATCCGACCACCACGTTTTTGCTCGCGCACATTGGCGGCGGGGGCGACTGGGCACACACGTACCCTGCGGTGCGCGATTATGAGAACATCGTGATGGACCTGTCTGGCAGCGGCATCGATCGCGGCATGATCGATGAGGCACTGCGCTGGGTCGGCGCGCGTCGTCTGCTGTGGGCTGCCGATCTGACGCTCTGCACCGGACTCACGAAGTTGCGGGCTTTACCGTACACCGGCGCGTCAGCCAGCGAGCGGTCTGATATCTGTTGGCGAAATGCCGTGCGCATTTTCCCCGCCGGTGCCTTCACCGCAGCCCTCTCGGCATCGGATCGCCCCGTCGAGTCGGGAGCGTCGGCATGAATACGTGCGCCGTGTCCGATCCGCGTCCGATCGACGTCACCGCCTGGATCGGCGGCTATCCGTTCCGCGACGTACCGCATCCGGAGCCTGAGATTCTCGTGCGCGTGCTCGACCGCGAGGGCTTCGCTGGCGCGTGGGTCGGCCATCTGCCCGGGGCCTTTCATCGGGACCCCGTTCCCTCCAACCGCGCGCTCTATGCCGCGGTGGCGCCGTTCGCCGGGGTATTGTTGCCCACGCCGATAGTGCGTCCCGATTGGCCCGGCTGGACCGCGATGTTGCGAGACGCGGTCAACGCCGGCGCGCCCGCCGTTCGTGCCTACCCGGCCCAGTGGGGCCTTGGGCCCGGGCATCCAGCGTTGGGTGAGCTCGCCTTCGCTTGCGGTGAGGCGGGCGTGGCCCTCCATGTCACACTGCGTTTTGAGGACCTCCGCCAGCGTCACCCCATGGATTCCGTGGGCGACGTCCCGGCGGCCACACTGCGGGCCATGGCGAGATTGGCCGGATCACGGTGCCACGTGGTCGTTGCCGGCGCCGGTCGCGAGATCATCGAGGAGACGCACTGGGGGCTGACGCCATTTGAGCAGGAGCGCGTCTTCTACGACTTCGGCTGGGTTTGGGGACCGCCAGACGACCATTTCGCACACTTGGTCGGGACGATGGGCGCCGAACGATTGGCCTGGAGCAGCTGGTGGCCGCTGCGACTTACGCAGCAATCCCGTGCCTTGGTCGACCTCTTGCCGCCGCCCGTGCCGTCCCCACTTTCTGACGCGTCATTTGTCGACGGGTTTGCCGATGGGCGACAGATTTTCGAGGCAGCTCAGCGCCTAGCCCATTCTGGACTTGGCTCCAAAAACAGCGAGGGAACTGCCCCGCGGATCAATCGTTGAGCGTGCAAGCAGAAAGTTCCCGCAAACCGTCTCGTATACGGCGCTGACACTTGCGTACAAATACGGTGACGGGCATACTTCCCGCTTGCAAAAATCGTGTTGACACAGACTTACACGCATGACTACGGCTACGGCTCGTCACCGGATAGGGTGGCGGAATCGGCGTCGTTCTCGTGCGTGATATGTGTCTTCCGCAACCAACGCCTTCCCGGCCCCAAAGTCGATGACGGTCAAGAAGAAGTGGACGGTGATTCCTGCGTTTCTCGCGCTTGCGGCAGCGGCCACGCTGCTGTCAGCCTACAGCGGCGCCTCGTCGTCGCAAGGCTTGCGCGTGGAACAACCCGTCAAATTCGTTCACGCACCACATGTGCAGAAGGCAGGCATGAACTGTCTCTACTGTCACAGCGCTGCGAACAAGTCGCCCGATCCGGGCAATGCGTCGGTTTCCACCTGCATGGGCTGTCACCTCTTGGTGAAACCGCAGGCACCGGAAATCAAAAAGATCGCGGCGTTTTACGCGAAGGGTCAGGCGATCCCGTGGAATCGCGTACACAAGGTGCCTGACTATGTGCAATTTCCGCACATGCGTCATGTCAACGCCGGTGTCACCTGTCAGACCTGCCATGGCCAGATTCAAAAGCAGGGTGCGCAGGGACCCGACACCAATTACGTGCCCGTACAGCAGGTGAACTCGCTCAATATGGGCTGGTGCATCAACTGCCACGTGCAGGGCTACAAGCCCGCTGAGGGTGCTCGCCTGGCTGGAATGCCGGTGACGCCCGAGTTGGAAGCAGCGCCGCCCAAGAAGGCGCGCTACGACTGCGCGACCTGCCACTACTGATCGTCATCTGACCCTCGACCACGGGGCCACGGCGCGTAGTGTGCGCGCCGCATGCCCTGTGCAGCCGCCCGGAGCGGAGTGACTGCATGAGCACTGAAGCGGGGACCGGCGTTAAGCGCCGAGAATTCCTCAAGATCCTAGGCGCCACTGGCGCCACGACCGCGGTAGTGGGCTGCTCCTCCGAAAAGGTGGGGAAGCTCATTCCGTACGTGGCGTCCCCTGACAACACCGTGCCGGGTGTGTCGCAGTACTACGCGACCACCTGCCGGGAGTGCGCCACGGCCTGCGGCGTCATGGCCGAAGTGCGCGACGGCCGCCCGATCAAGCTGGATGGCAATCCCGATCACCCCATGAGCCGCGGGGCGATCTGCTCTGTCGGCCTGTCGTCGGTGCAGGGCCTGTACAATCCCGATCGGTATCGCACGCCCATGGTGCGTGAGGGGAATGCCCTCAAGCCCACCACATGGGACAAGGCGTACGAGCTGCTCGCCCAGAAGATCGGCGAGGTCAAAAGCCGAACGCAGGCGTCGAACGTCGTGTTCGTCAACCAGCACGAGTCGGGCACCTTCCCGGGCTTCCTCGATCAATGGCTGTCGGCGCAGGGCATGCCGGCGCATCTGAGCGTCGACGCGCTGGCACCTTTGGCCACGATCGCCGCCAACCAGAAAGCCTACGGCGCCTCTTGGCCCGCGCTCGACTTCAATGCCGCCACGCTGGTTATCAGCTTCGGCGCCGACTTTCTCGATGGCTGGGGCCACAGCGTGCCGCAGCAACTCGACTGGGCCGATGCGCGTGCCAAGCTCGAAGCCGCGCCGCGGCTGGTGTATGTCGGCGCCCGTCGCTCGCTCACGGGACTCAACGCCGATCAGTGGATCGCCGCCAAGCCGGGCACCGAGATGGAAATCTGTGCCGCCCTCACGGGCGCTGGCACCATGGCGGCGGCCTCCGACGCCTCGGGTGTGCCGGTCGCGACGCTTGAAGCGTTGGCCAAGGCCATCGCCGCCGCCGGAAGCGGCGTCATGGCGATCTGCGGGGTCACCACTGCCAATGCCGTCGACTGTGGCGTCATGGCGGCCGAGATCAACAAGAAGGCCGGCGCCGTCGGCACCACCATCAAGCCCGCCGCCGGACATGCGGGCTACAACGGTCTTGCGTCGTACGCCGATCTTGCTGGTGCCGTCGCCACGATGAGCGCGGGCACCGTGCCCCTTGTCTTCGTGCGCGGCGCCAACCCGGCGCACACCATGCCCAAGTCGGCCGGCTTCGCCGCCGCCTTCGCCAAGGTGCCGTTCAAGGTCTCGTTCACGTCGGTCCCCGACGAAACGTCGCAGCTGTGCGATCTCATTCTGCCCGACAATCATTGGCTCGAGAGCTGGGGCGATGCCGTCACCACGCAGGGCCAGGTTGGACTGCAGCAACCCACGCTCGAACCGGTGTTCGATACGAAGGCCACCGCCGACGTGCTCATCACCCTCGCCAAAAGGGATCAGGCGCTCGCCGCCAAGTACCCAGCCGCTGATTACCGCAGCTGGTTCATCAGCCAGTTCCCCGGCGGAGCCTCGGCGTTCACCACGGCGCTCACAAAGGCCACCATCAGCGGCTCGCCGCTGATCGCGACCGCCACCCGCACGCTGACTGCCACTGCCACGCCGGCCGATGCCGGGGTCGGTGACTATTTCGTGCACGTGTTCCCGTCGCCCACGCTGGGTGATGGCCGTGGTGCGAACAAGCCGTGGCTGCAGGAACTCCCCGATCCTGTCACCAAGATCGCCTGGCAGTCGTGGGTGGAAGTCCATCCCATCACGTTCAAGAAGCTCGGACTCGTGGAAGGGCAGCACCTCACCGTCGAAACGTCGGCGGGAAAAATCACCGCGCCGACGTACCGCTACATGGGTGTGCGTCCCGATACCGTCGCCATTTCGCTCGGCCTCGGTCATACGGCGTACGGTCGCTTCGCGCAAAACGTCGGCGTGAATGCGTATGATCTCGTGAAAAGCGGCTGGGACGCTTCCGGCGCGCTCGCACTTTCCGGCGCCAAGGCCAAGATCACGGTCTCGGCCGACACGTCACAGCTGGTCACCACCGAAGGGTCGGCGCGTCAGCACGGACGCGGTATCGGTCAGGCGATGACGCTGGCCGCGCTCCTCGGTCAGGAAGCAGAGGAAGGCGGACACGAAGAGCACAGCATCCCGGGACTGCCGTCGCAAGATTTCAAGGCCGGCCTCAAGGCCCCGATTGCCGCCGACGCGCAGGGTGAGCTGGCCAACCCGAAGGCGAACGACCTCGGGATGTACGCCCCCGATCACGTGCAGAAGATGGAGAAGCGCCGTTGGGCGATGACCATCGATCTCGCGCGGTGCACGGGTTGCTCGGCGTGCGTCACCGCCTGCTACAGCGAGAACAACATTCCGACGGTCGGCGCGCCCTATCAGGGTCGCGCGCTGAGCCCGACGGTGTGGGATGAGCGTCCCGGCGCCAACATCATCAAGGGCCGAGAAATGGCCTGGATTCGACTCGAGCGCTACTACGAAGGCAATGAGAACACGGAAAACGAGTTCTCGCCCGACTTCGATACGCGTTTCGTGCCAATGATGTGTCAGCATTGCGGCAACGCGCCGTGCGAGCCGGTCTGCCCCGTGTACGCCACGTACCACTCGCCCGACGGCCTCAACGTGCAGGTGTACAATCGTTGCGTCGGTACCCGCTACTGCAGTAACAACTGCCCGTACAAGGTCCGCTACTTCAACTGGTTCGGCTACGGCGAGCCGGATCGCAAGCAGTACGCGTGGCCTGAGCCGATGCACTGGGGTCTCAATCCCGACGTCACGGTTCGCGGCAAGGGTGTCATGGAAAAGTGCACGTTCTGCGTGCAGCGTATCCGTGAAGCCGAACACCGCGCCAAGGCCGAAGGCCGTGAGGTCAAGCCGGACGAATTCACGACAGCGTGCTCACAGGCATGCCCGTCGCGCGCGATCATCTTTGGTGACGCGGCCGACGAAAACTGGACCGTAGCGAAGCTCGCTTATGACCGTCGTGCGTACCATGTGTTCGAAGAACTGAACACGTATACGGCCGTGGTCTATCTCAAGAAGGTCAACTATCCGGCGCCGGCATCCCCGGCGCAGGCCTGAGGGCGTCGCGCATGGCATCCGTAGCGCATCCGGTGCGTGAGGGCATCCGTGGGCCGAACATTGCGTCGGCCGACGTGCAGCTCCCCGCAGTCCGTGATTACGAGCAGGTCGATCGCGAAATCATTGCGACGCTCGGCTTCACGAAGAAATGGTTCATGGGCCTCAGCGTGGCCGTCTTGGGGATGCTGATCGGCGCCTCCGCGTGGATCTATCAGATCTACTGGGGACTCGGTCAGGCTGGATACGAACCGCCGGTGATGTGGGGTAACTACATCATCACCTTCGTGTTCTGGGTCGGTATCGGTCACGCCGGTACGCTCATCTCGGCCATCCTGTACCTCTTCCGCGCCGGCTTCCGAACCTCGATCTACCGCGCCGCTGAAGCGATGACGGTGTTCGCAGTCATGACCGCCGGTCTGTTCCCGATCATTCACATCGGGCGCCCGTGGAAGTTCTTCTGGTTGCTGCCGTATCCGAACTGGCGTCTCCTGTTCCCAAACTTCAAGTCGCCGCTCGTCTGGGACGTCTTCGCCATCTCGACGTACCTCACCATCTCGACCACGTTCCTCTACATCGGCCTGATCCCCGACATCGCGGTCCTCCGCGACAGGGAAACCAACCCGACGCGCAAGCGGATCCTCGCCATCCTCTCGCTCGGCTGGCGGAACAGCGACCGTGAATGGCGTCACTTCGCGAAGGCGTATCTCTTCCTCGCCGCCTTCAGCACCCCGCTCGTGCTCTCCGTGCACTCAGTCGTTTCCTTCGACTTTGCCATGGCGCTCACCCCGGGTTGGCACGCCTCGATCTTTCCGCCGTACTTCGTGGCCGGCGCCATCTTTTCCGGCTTCGCGATGGTGTGGACGATCGTGATCCCGATGCGGAAGTGGTTCAAGCTCGAGCACTACATCACGCTCAACCACCTCGACGCCACCGCCAAGGTCGTGCTCTTCACGTCGTTGGTCGTCGGATGCGCGTACATGATCGAGTTCTTCATCGCCTGGTATAGCGGCGTCCGTGCGGAGCAGGAGTTCTTCTGGAATCGCGTGTTCGGTCAGTGGTGGTGGGCCGCGTGGATCATGTTGCTCTGCAACATGTCGCTCCCCATGTCGCTCTGGTCGCAGAAGCTGCGCCGCAATCCCACGTGGCTGTTTGTTCTCTCGCTGTTCATCAACCTCGGCATGTGGTTCGAGCGCTTCGTCATCGTGGTGCCGTCGCTGTCGCATGAGTTCGAGCCCTGGCAGTGGGGCAGCTATACCGTCAGCTGGATCGACATGTCATTCCTCATCGGATCGTTCGGCTGGTTCTTCATGTGGTTTCTGCTGTTCGTGAAGCAACTCCCCGTGATGGCCATCGCCGAGCTCAAGGAAATCGTCGCGCCGCGCGTTAAACACGGGAATGGCGGAGGGCATCACTGATGCAGGGTGTTGTCGGAGCATTCCATGAGATCGATACGACCGTGGCGGCCATCGAAGATCTCAAGAAGAAGAAACTCGGCGATGTGACTGTTTACTCGCCGACGATTCGTCACGAACTCGAGCACGCGATCGACGCGCCGCAAAGCATCGTTCGCCGGTTCACCCTGATCGGCGGCCTCGTTGGCGTCAGCT
Source organism: Gemmatimonas sp. (assembly GCF_046594945.1). Lineage (GTDB taxonomy): Bacteria > Gemmatimonadota > Gemmatimonadetes > Gemmatimonadales > Gemmatimonadaceae > Gemmatimonas. Next base: position 69,447 of record NZ_JBKJRB010000077.1, read on the forward strand.
TCGGCTACTGGGTGGCCATCTGGTCGTCCACCTACTGGCCCCTTGTCACGGGTGGCAAAGCGATCGCCTCGTGGATCCCGTATACCATCATCGGATTCGAAGTGATGGTGCTCGTCGGCGCGCTCTCCACAGTCGCCGGCATGTTCATCAATTCGCGTATCCCGCGCCTCAGCACCACATCGGGGTACGACATCCGGTTCTCGGGTGGGTACTTCGGTGTCTTTATCGCTTGCGACGCCAACAAGGCGGGCCAGGCCGAAGAATTGCTGCGCCATCACGGTGCAGTGGAGGTGCGGCGTGAAGCCTGAGCCTACGTACTTCATGACTTCTGTCGTCGCGCGCTCGTCGCGCCTCGCGGCCGCCGTCGTGCTCCCCTTCGCGTTTGGGGCCTGCACGTGGTTCACCGATTTCAAGAATCAGCCCCGTATCGAGCCGTGGGAGCCGATGTCGCAGAACGACGCCGACTCGCTCCTGCCGCCGCGCGGCAACCCGCAGTTCAGTGTGCCGATCCAGGGAACCGCAGTCGCCGGCTACCAGATCTCCTATGCACCGCTGCCGCCCGTGATCGATTCGTTCTCCGCCATTCCGAACCCGCATCCGGTCACGGAAGCGTCGCTGGCCAACGGCAAGTTGAATTACCAAATCAATTGCGCTGTCTGTCACGGCATGGCCGGTGACGCCAACGGCGGATTGAAGAAGGTAAACCCCGCGTACGGCTTCGCGCCGAGTCTACTCGCGGAGTCGGCGTTGGGGAGAACCGATGGCTACATCTACGGCATGATGCGGAACGGGCGCGGCATCATGGGTAGCTACAATCGCATCGAAGAAGCGGATCGCTGGGACGTGATTAACTATGTTCGGGCGCTGCAGGGAAAGACCACGCTCAAGGCCGACACGTTGCTGGCGGGCTATCCCGGTCAAAACGGCACCACGGTGCCGGGACCGACGCTCACCGCGCCGAACGTGCCCTCGCGTTACCTGCATCCCACGCAGCAGCCGACGCCCGGTTCCTCGGGCATCAATTCGGCCACCTTCAAGGGCAACAACGACAACGACACCATGCGCAAGCTGCATGGCGCTCCGCACTCGGAAAAGGCTCCTGCTGGTGAGACGTCCAAGGCCGGTACGCCGGCCGCGAGCCAGGAGAAGCACTAGTGAGCCAGCACTACCACTATCCAGCGCGCGCAGAGTTCGCAAAGCGTCTGGCCGCCAAGCCGGTTCCGGGCGGAATCAAGATGGCCGCGCTCGGCGCGGCCATGGTCGGCATCGCGGTGTTCGTTTTCGGTCTGTTCAGTAACGCCGATCGCGCCTGGCAGGCACTGCACTTCAATTGGCTCTTCTTCGCCACGATCTCCTCAGCCGGTGCGGCCTTCGCCGCCGTGCAGCGTATCGTGACGGCGCGCTGGTCGCGGCCGGTCGTCCGCTTCGCGGAAGGCTACGTCGCGTTCCTGCCAATCGCATTCGTGATCCTGCTGCTCATCCTCTTTCCGGGACGCGAGCACATCTTCACGTGGGCTGGTCGCGAGACCATCTCGGTGGCTGAGAAGGCGCGCTACCTGCAGCCCGGTTGGTTCGTGCTACGTGGCATCTTCTTCTTCGGCGCCATGATGGTGCTGCAGATGCTGTTCGTGTACCACTCCATCCGTATGGACGTCGCCGTGCTTCCCGAGTACGGCGCCAAGTGGGCCGCCGGTCTTCGCGCCAGAATGCGCGCCGGATTCGGAGACGAACGTCGCGAGTTGCACACCCAGCATTCGTTGCAGGGCAAGCTCGGCGTAGCCGTCTGCATCTCGTTCGTGGTGGGCTGGTGTTTCATGGCGTGGGATTACTCGATGAGCATCTCGCTGCACTTCCAGCAGACGATGTACGCTTGGATCGTGTTCATGGGCGCGTGGCTCAACATGATCATGTCGCTCTCGCTCCTCGCCATGTGGTGGCGGAAACACCTGCAGGCTGATGACATTGTCACCATGGATCACTTCTGGGATCTTGGTAAGCTTGGTTTCGCCTTCACGGCCTTCTTCGGCTACATCAGCTTCAGCCAGTATCTGGTGATCTGGTACGGCAACTTGCCGGAAGAAACGCACTTCTATCGACTGCGCTTGTCCGGTGTTTGGAAGTCGGTCACGTTGATGGTGCCGGTGCTCGTGTTCGTGTTGCCGTTCTTCGGTCTCATCTCGAAGGCCGCCAAGGTGTACCTGCCTACCTTCGTGCTCTTCGCCGTGTGCAGCATGCTCGGTATCTACCTGCATCGCTACATCGAGATCTATCCGTCCATCTACGGCGAGGCGACCAGCCTTCCGTTCGGACTACAGGAGATCGGTACCACCATCGGCTTCCTCGGTCTGTGGGTGTACTGCTACTTCTCGTTCATGGATGCCTTCCCCGTCATGCGCGTGTTCATGATGACGACGCCGGCCAAGGACGAAGTACAGGTCCCGGTCGATGCCCGCACGATGGAGCCGCTCCCCGCGCACGAGTAGGCGCGGCACGGTTCGGCACAACAGTGCGAACGAAGCGGGCGAGCGCCTTCCGGTACTCGCCCGCTGTCGCTTTTCGCGGCGGAGAGATTGGCGTCGGGCGGAGAACTGATTATGCTACGGTGTTGGTGATACTCGGGGCGTTAGCTCAGCTGGGAGAGCGCGCGCTTTGCAAGCGTGAGGTCATCGGTTCGATCCCGATACGCTCCACTCCGAAATGTTTTGCACGGGTTTACAAGGCGGGGGCAGCCAACAGTGGCCGCCCCCGCTTTGTGTTCCGTGGTTGCGAACCGTCGACGCAGCCTAGTAGATCGCACCGCTATTCGACGACAGCACGCCGTTCGTCGCACTGAGTACATACGCGGTCGACGAAGTCGACGTCCACGTCGACAGATCAAACTGCGCGCTCACGGGAACGCGGACCGTCGTAACCGGTGAGTAGCTCAGTGGTGTATTGGCCGTGCACACACGGGTCACGCTGCTGGTGACGCTCAGAAAGTATGCGCCGTTTCCCGCGCCGAATACAGTGGCCACACCATTCGGCAGGACACCGACCGCCGACCGTTCGTCCACGCCGATTCCCCGCGGCGCCGATGCTCGTCCATCCTGCTGGAGGCGAGCCAAAAACGTCATTAGTCGACCCATGCGATCACGCACCACGAAGTGCGAATCTGTGATCAGGTTCTGCAGCACCGGCACGTTGAACAGCGCATCGGTAATCGTGACCGACGCGTCGTACGGATTCGCGAGGACCGTCGCCGACGTGGAGGACGCGTTGAACGCTGCATACACGAACGGACTCAGCACGGCGAGGCCCGCGCTCGTACCGCCGATCGGATAGCCCCCGCTCACTCGTGCATTCACGGCCGCCTGCAGTGCCGTTCCCGTCCACAGATTCACGTACGTGGACTGATCACCGCCGGCCATGAATACCACTTCGGCCTTCGCGATCGCGTTCCGCACGTAGTCGCTGTTCGCGCCGGCAACGGTCGAAATGACGATGCTGGTAACGGAATTCGCGCCGAAGCTCATGAGATAACTGTTGTAGCCGTTCGTGCCGCTCGTGCGGAGCACGACAACGTCACCGTACGTGCCCGCGCCGCGCGCGCCCCCACGGGCCAGCAGCCACTGCATGCCGGCATCACTATCTGTGCCGCCTCCGGCAAGGAGCGCGCCACCCAGTGGCGTTGTCTGCACATCGGTCGTGCTGCCAGACACATATGTGGTATAGCCGGGATCCACCTTCACCTTGCCTGACAAGACCGAAAGACCGTCGGTCTCGCCATCGATCGTCGGAGCGGTGGGAGAGGTCGATGGGCCGCTGCACGCGGCGAAAGCCAGAGCAAGCAGGAGGGCGGAGCAGGTACGGATCGTCATGACGGTCGCGGCTGAGGAAGGCAATCGGACCAACTCGAGTACGCCGTCAATATACGAGAATCCCCGCGTCGCACGATCTTCGCGCGGCGCGGGAAGGCCCGGTCTGCTACGCACCGGTATTAGGGCGCGAGCGCGATACCACGGAGCGGCGCGGCGTTCGCCACGCCGCCCACTGGGAATAGCGCGCCGGTCGCCAGGTTGATCGAGTACAGCGTCGAACCCGTGAACCCACCACCGACAGTGAGTGTGACAAAGGCCGAGCCGTTGTTTCCCGCGATATCGAAGCCAACGTCGCCCGTGGTATTCATGCCGAGTGAACCAACCGTGGTCATGATCCCGTCGTTAGGATTCGCGAGCATCACCAGCACATCGCGTGCAAAGTCGATCGCGTACAGTACCGTGGTCGATGCGCCGCTCACACTATTCGTGTACGCGGTTCCGCCAATCGAGGGCGTCTGCAGCATGCCGCCATCACCGAGCGCGTACGTAAGCGCGCCGTCCACCGCCGCAACCGTTCCGTCGGTGGCACCGTTCAGCCGCGGCACGAGCCGCAGATTCTGATTCGTGTTGCCGTGGACGCGAATCCGATTGGGTACCGGATTGAAATCGAACCCGAAGTTTGCGCCAGTCAGCAGCGGTGTGAACGCCGTGGTGCCCACGAGCGTGGCCGCGCCGCTCAACGTGTCGAGTGTGTATACACGGCTCGTCGAACCGAGCGCATACAACCGACCATCTACCGGTCCAAAATCAATGCCCTGCAGCGTTTCGCCCGCCTGCAAGCCGGCTACCGTGACACGACGCATCACGACGTCGGGCCTGATCGCTCCAAACGTGATCAGCGAATTATTTCCGTCGACGCCATAGATGCTTCGACCGTTGGCCGTGCCGGTGGGCCCAGTCGGCCCGGTGGGCCCAGTGGGGCCAGTCGGGCCGGCAGGACCCTGGAAGCCACCAGTGCCGGCCGGCCCGGTCGGACCCACATCGCCCTGACAGGCGGAGAGCGCAGCGACCGTCAATACGAGGAGCGGTCGAACGAGGGACGGGTGCACAGGGATACGCGGCATCGCGGGTGATCCTCGCCGAAGGCGACTCGGGTGGGCAAAACGAACCGTCCTCGCACGAGCGCGATGACGGGTGACGTGGTATTGACCCTACGCCGCTCGTACGACGATGGATCTCTGCGACCCATCGCCGGGTGCCGCTGGCGCATCCCCGTGCATGGCAGTATTGCCTTCGCTGGAATCGGCGTGCTGGTGCCGCTGACGCCGCAATCGGCGTCCACGACGTCACCGCATCGATCAGTACGGGAGCTGACCCCAACCATGTGCTCAGTCGTGTGCCGCCGAGCATGATCGCCGATAAGACCGAACGGAAGCGCTCGTTGGCCGACGGCACGTCGGATGGCTATCGCGTCGTACGCGGCGGTCGGATGTTGCTCATCCCGTGTTCGAGCGCGCGCCGTCGATGCCTCCCCATACCATTCCACTCACGAGCGTCCTGCGCAGCGCGACCGCTCGAGGGGCATCCCGATCGACGAGCAGGCAGTGGCCAGCGGCACGATCGCGGCAAAGTCGGAAGAAAGCCGAGCAGCAGCTCGAAATAGCGAGTCGCGTCGGAGGCCTTGTGGCTACGCGCCCAACGCCTCCGGCCGACGGGCGCGCCACGAACGCACATCCGTGATCGGCATGCGTGCGCGCGATGCAAGGAGCGCAGCGAATTCGCACGCCGGCAATGCCTCGCCGAAGTGACGCCCCTGCTGCTCGAAGCACTGGAGGCGTGCAAGTCGCTGCGATTGCTCTCCATTCTCCACGCCCTCCGCCACCACATCGAGGCCCAGGCCGCGCGCCAGTCGCACCATGGATGACACGATCGCCTGGTCGCGTTGATCGAGCAGCAGTTGTGAAACAAAACGGCGGTCGATCTTGATGCCGTCTACCGGGGCTTCCCGCAGGAACGTGAGCGACGCATGCCCGACGCCGAAGTCGTCAACCACGAGTCGAAGCCCAAGTCCTTTCAGCGCACGCAGCGTCTCCATGATCATCTCGCCATCGACCATAGTGCTGTTCTCGGTGACCTCGAGCGTGAGCGCGTCGGGTGGACATCCGGTCTCGTCGAGAATCGCCGCGACATGCTGCGCGAAGCCGTGCTCGCGCAGCTGGACCGCCGACAGGTTGACGGACACGCGCAGGGCGCTTGCACTCTGATCGCGACGCCAGGCGACGATTGATTCGCAGGCGTGCCGCATTACTTGGTCCCCGATCGGGACGATCAATCCCGTATCCTCGGCCAGCGCCATGAAGCCGGACGGTGACAGTAGGCCGCGATCCGGGTCGCGCCACCGAAGCAGGGCTTCCGCCGCCACGATCCGATCGGCTACGACGTCGAGAATCGGCTGATAGAACACCTCGAACTCGCCCTGCGCCACCGCCGCACGAAGCCGTGACTCCCGTCGGTGCGACACGGAGTCGGCGATCTCCATCGCTTCTTCGTCATCGCTCCCGACCACCGCCATTCCCGCCATGGGCGTGAGCATGCGACCGCGCCGCCGCTCGTACTTCTCGCGGTACATATCTGCATCGGCCGCGTCCAGCAGGTCCTGCGCGGAGGCCCCATCGAGCGGTGACATCGCGCACCCGATGCTTGCCTCGACGACCAGCGCCTCATCACCGGTGAGCGTCACCGCCTCACGCAACGACTCGAGAATCGTGTCTTTCACGTGCGACACGTCGCGGCGGCTCGTGACATCCGGGAGCAAGATCACGAATTCGTCCCCGCCTAAACGTGCGACGGCATCGGATCGACGCATGCAGGCCAGCAGGCGCGCTGACACCGCCCTGAGCAAGGCATCGCCTTTGGCATGCCCCATCGTGTCGTTGATCGCCTTGAATCCGTCCAGATCGACGAACAGCAGTCCCGTTTTGCGGTTGTAGCGAGAACCAAACGCGAGCGCACGATCGAGCTGATCGAGAAAGAGCTCGCGATTGGCGAGTCCGGTCAGCGGATCGTGGGTTGCCCGATGGGCGGCGTCCACGCGAGCGGCCTCGAGCGTAGCGAGTCGCCGCTGCCGTTCGATCGCGAATCCCAGCATGCGCGCCAGCGCGCCGGCGGGTAGGTCGCCCTTCACCAGGCACTCATGAGCGCCAGCGCGGAGCGCCCGAATGGCGGTCGCATCGTCCAGCTCGCGCGTGTACACCACGACGGGGACGCTCGGTGCCGCTGCGCGCACGCCAGCCAGCGTCGCAATGCCACTCGAATCAGCAACCGCAAGCTCGACCACGACCGCGTCGAAAACGGTCTCCATCAGCTCGCGGATCGATTGCGCCAGCGAGCTCGCTCGGACCACATGCACACGCTCGCCAAGGCGCTGCCGAAGGCCAGTCTCGGAATGGCAGGCGTCCTGCTCGTCGCCGTCGATCAGCAAGACTCGAAGGACACCGTCGGCGACTACCCTTGTCTGATGAGCCATCACTGAGCCTTCACTGTGTACGGGTCAGGGAACTCGGAGGTGAGGCGCACGTTCATCCTAACGTTGTCCATGTTCTCAACATCCGCCAGTAGTCGAAGTATTTGTGACCTGTCTGGTGCGATTGCCGTACCGTGCCGCTTCTTGTCATCGCTCATACTTGTCATCAGCTCCACGATCGTCGCCCCGCTGCAGGCCGGCACTGCTTCCCCCGAGCTCACCCTGAGCTCCACATCCGGAGAGTCGATACCGCTTTCCGGCTTCTGCGGGCCAAAGAACGTGCTGCTCGCGTGCTTCCCGTTGGCGTTCACAAGTTCCTGCACAAGCGAATTGTGTGCCTTCAGCCACGATTTCGATGACTTTACCGCTGCAGAGCTGCAAGTCCTTCCAATTTCAGTAGATGCGGTCCCTTCTCTCAAGGAGTTTCGCAGCCGGTCCGTTGTGGAGGTGCTGCTGCTGTCCGACTTCAAGCGTGAAGCGTCGGCTGCTTTTGGCGTTTTGCGAGCCGACACCATTTTCTCCAACCGCGCCTACGTCCTGATTGACAAGACAGGGGCGATCGCGTGGTCCGACGTCGAAGCGACCCCGGGCACCACGCGCGAGAACGCCGATACTCTCGACGCGATCCGCGCGATCGCCGTCTGAATCAAGCTGTGTACCTTCGGCTGACTCCGCTATAGGTAGTACGGCACCGGCGCTGCGCAGGCATCCACACGAGAGCGGGGGCGGACCAACCGACGCATTCGTTCGGTCAGCTTGTCCGATGGCTGGCGGAGTCCTAACTTGCGACGGTGACCCCGCCTCCCACTTTGCCGTAATGGACGCCGTGGCAATGCCGTCCCTCCCCGACGTGCTCGGACTGCTGGCGCGCGCGACGGACGTCACGTGCGGCGTCGCGTCCGTGTTCGATCATATCGGCCCGTGGTTCGAAGCCACCCGCCTGGCGATCGAGTACGCCGATGGTTCGAAGCTACCGATCGTGTGGTGCGATCCGGCCGGCATTGGCGCCTCGCTGCCAACATCGACCGGTCAGCTCCCGGTCGAGGCCGCTACCGGAGTGCTGGCGACGCTGGTCGTGCACCGCGAACGGCCCTTGAGTCCGACCGACCGTCAACAACTGGCCGCCATCGCCGACGTCTTCGCGATCGCCCTCGCCCGTGATGCCCAACTCGAGGATCTCCAGCGGGAGCTCACGGCCAAGGTACAGGAGGTCGCGCATCAGCGCGCGTTCATAGAATGCGTGGTCGACTCGCTTCCCGACGGCCTTCACGTGGTGGATCGCGACTACCGTATTCACGCGTGGAACCACAAGCGCGAGACCGGACTGCAGGGTGTGGCCCGCACGGATGCGATCGGCCGCACAATCTTCGAAGTCCTGCACCGCCAGCCGGCCGCGCTGCTAAAACGGGAATTCGACGAAGTCTTCGCCTCCGGTCGACTCCAGCAGTTTCAGATGGAGAGCCATGCCTTCGGTGAGCCACGCACATTCCGCATTTCCAAGATCCCGATGCGACTGGGCGGCGGTCCCGTCACCCATGTCATCACCATCGGGGAGGACATCACGGACTGGAAGGCGGCGCTCGACCGGACGGCACAGTCGGAGAAGCTGGCGGCGCTCGGGCAACTGGCGGCCGGTGTGATGCACGAGATCAACAACCCGCTGGCCACGATTGCGGCCTGCGCCGAGTCGATGGGACTGCCGTTGGAGTTCGGTGCGCCGGCAACGCCTCCGGCGGAGTTGTTGCGCATCATCGATCTCGAGGTGCAGCGCTGCAAGAAGATCGTAAACGGGCTCCTCGACTTTGCGCGTCCGAAACCGGCGCACCGTGAACTGTTCGATCTCGATGCGGTCGTGCAGCAGTCGTTGTTCCTATTGCAGCATCATCCGCGCTTCAAGCGGGTAAAGTTGGTCATGGAGCTGGAGGGGAACACGCACGCCATGGTGCACGGTGACGCCGATCAGTTGGTGCAAGTGCTGATCGCACTCGCCATGAATGCCTTGGATGCAACCCCCGAAGACGGACGCGTCATCATTCGCACTACGTCAACGCGAGGCGACGACGGTCGGTCGGTCGCGTTGCTCGAAGTCGAAGACGAAGGGCCGGGCATCCCACGCGCACTGCAGGCGAAAGTCTTCGAACCCTTTTTTACCACCAAGCCGCCTGGACAGGGCACCGGGCTGGGACTGGCGATCTGCTATGGCATCGTGAACGATCACGGCGGGCAACTGGAACTCGTTTCCCCCGAAGGCACGGGCGCGGTGTTCCGCGTGTCGCTGCCGGCTGGTGTCCCCACGTGAGCGCGGCCCCGTTCCGGACCATCGATCCGGCATCGCCGATCCGCGTGCTGATCGCGGAAGATGAGCCGAATCTCGGGATGATTCTCGAACAGTTCATGAGCGCGCGTGGCTTCGCCGTGACGATCGTGCGCGATGGGCGCGCGGCGCTCGAGATGCTGCGCGCCGAGAGCTTTGACGTGGCGCTGCTGGACGTCGTCATGCCCGAAGTCGACGGATTGGAAGTGTTGCGACAAATACGCGAAGAACCGATGCCGCCGGAGATCATCGTGATCACCGGCAACGGCACCATCGAAACGGCGATCGCCGCGCTGAAGCTGGGCGCGTACGATTTCCTGTCGAAGCCGTATCGCATGGCCGAAATCGAGGTCTTGGTGAAACGCGCGTGGGAGAAGCGCATGCTCGCGCGCGACAATCTCCATCTTCAGTCGCGCCTGCGTCGAGTCACGACCGATCCACAGTTTCTTACGCAGTACGCGCCGCTGCGTGCGGTCCTGTCGCTGATCGACCGCGTTGCACCAAGTACGTCGACGGTGCTGATCACCGGCGAGTCTGGCACGGGAAAAGATCTGGTAGCACGTGTGCTGCACGCGCACGGCGAGCATCCCGACGGGCCGTTCGTGGATCTGAATTGCGCCGCGTTGGCCGAGTCGTTGTTGGAGACGGAACTCTTCGGTGTCGAGAAGGGCGCATTCCCGGGCGCCGACCAGCGGAAGGTCGGGCTCATCGAACTCGCCGAGGGCGGCACGTTGTATCTCGACAACGTTGGAGAGCTTGACCTCAAGTTGCAGGCGAAGCTGCTGCGCGCCTTGGAGACCGGCGGCTTCTATCGGGTGGGCGGCACGCAAAAGGTGCAAGTCAACGTGCGGGTGATCGCGTCGACCACCCGCGATCTCTCCCGGATGGTGCAGGCCGGGACCTTCCGCGACGACTTCCTCCACCGCATCAACACGATCCGCATCGCGCTGCCGAGCCTTCGTGAGCGCGCGGTCGACGTGCCGCTGCTCGCCGCGCATTTCTTGTCATATTTTGGTGAGCAGTTCGGGCGGCGCACCTTGCAGCTCAGCGCGGACGCCACGATGGTGCTCGAGCGGTATCGCTGGCCCGGCAATGTGCGTGAACTGCGAAACGTGATGGAGCGCGCTGCTCTGCTGGCCACCGATGGCATCGTGAGTGCCCTCGATCTGCCATTGGGGGTCGATGTCGGTGGCGCGGCACGGCCCACGCCGGTCGTGCCGATGGTGCTGGTCCACGAGCCGGGCATGCCACTGAACCAGTCGATGGCGATGTCGATGTCGGGACTCACCCTCGAGGAGCTCGAACGGCGGCATATCGCCGGCGTCCTTGATCAGTCGAACTGGCATCAGGGGCGGGCAGCCGACCTGCTGGGAATCTCGCCGAAGACGCTCTATCGAAAAATTCGCGAGTATGGCTTCAAGCGCCCGTCGGGCGGAGTACGCATATGAAGATCCTTGTCATCGAAGATGATCCCACCGTCGGCGAATTCGTGCGACGAGGACTCGAGGAGCAGCGGTGGCAGGCTGACCTCGTCAGCAACGGGCTCGAAGGCGAGCGGATGGCGCTGACGCAGCCGTACGATCTGGTCATTCTCGACATGCGACTGCCGGGGCGGAACGGACTCGATGTGCTGCGTACCTTGCGCTCGCGGGGATTCGAGCGCCCGGTGCTTGTCCTCACCGCGCAGGACGCGGTCGATGCCAAGGTCGAAACCCTGCGTGCGGGAGCCGACGACTATGTCACCAAGCCGTTCGCCTTCGAAGAACTGCTGGCGCGCGTCGAGGCCTTGCTCCGCCGCCCGCGCGCGATGGCGTCACCGCTCCTGCGCGTGGCGGACCTTGAACTCGATCAGGGCACGCGCGACGTCCGGCGTGGCGAGGAGTCGATCGAACTGACGCCGAAGGAGTTCGCCGTCCTCGAGTATCTCATGCGTCACGCCGGACGGGTCATGAGCCGCACGCTCATCACAGAGTATGCGTGGGGTTATCACTTCGATCCTGGCACCAATATCGTCGACGTCGTGATCAATCATCTCCGCAAGAAAATCGATGCCAAGTTCGAGAAGAAGTTGATCACCACGGTGCGTGGCGTCGGCTACATGATCCGCGGGTAGCGGAGGGCACGTGGGATCCATCCGGGCACGACTGACGGCCGCTTACACGGCCGCGTTCATTGGAACGCTCGTGATCTTTTCGATTGCGTTGCTCGCCGTGCGCCGCGAAATCCTGTTCCGCGAGCTCGAGTCGCGCGTCCAGTCCGAAGCGGATCAGGTCGTGCGCGCGATTAATCTGGCGCGAAACACCGGCACCGAGCCCGTGGTGGCGCAGAAGGATCCGCTTGCCGGCCCGAGTGTGTCGTTGCGCATGGCGGCGTTCCTGTCGCTGCTCGAAGGCTACGTGCTCGTGCAGGACAGCAGTCAGTACGACATCTACGCGTCGCCCGCGGTGCAAACGTTGTCGTCTTCCGACCGCGACCTGTTCAGCACCGCCGCCCGCGAATCGTCGCCGTCGTCGTCCGTGCGCCGGATCGCCATGCGCTCCGACGACGTCCTACTCGCCACGCGCGTGGTGCCGCTCAGCGCCAACGCGCGCTATCGCATCTACGCCGCGCTCAGCACGTCCGACATCAGTTACACGCCGCGTGAGCTGGTGGGCACCATGCTCGTGATCGCGCCATTTCTGCTCGTCATCTCAATGACGTTTGCCTACATCATCGCGGGACGTGCGTTCCAGCCCATCGATCGCATCATCGATCAGGTGGAGGCGATCACCGATGGTCGTTCGCTGCATCGCCGATTGGCGATCGGGGCCGCCGGCGATGAACTCGCCCGCTTGTCCTCCACCCTCAACGCGATGATCGAGCGACTGGAAACCTCGTTCGGGGCGCTGCGTCGCTTTACCGCCGATGCAAGCCATGAGCTCAAGACGCCACTGGCGGTCATGCGCGTCGACATCGAGCGCTCGCTGTCGCCGACCTCGACGCCATCGGAACAGGCGATCGCCATCGAAGAGGCCCTGCAGCAGGTCACCCGCATGGCCGACCTGGTGGAATCGCTGCTGACGCTCGCCCGGGCCGATGAGGGTCGCTTTGATCTCTACCGCGAGCCCGTTGAGCTCGGGCCGCTGATGCGCGAAGTGGTAGAAACGGCGCGATTGCTTGGAGAGGACGCGGGGCTCACCATCGATGCGCCGCTCATGGAGAACGCCGAAGTGTTGGCCGATCTCACGCGCCTGCGTCAGCTGTATCTCAATCTTGTGACCAACGCCATCAAGTACACGCCGCGTGGTGGCCGCGTCGAGATGACGCTCGTACGTGGCGAGGCGGACGTCACTTTTGCGGTGAAGGATACGGGCCTCGGGATCGCGGCCGCCGACCTGCCGTACATCTTCGAACGATTCTGGCGCGCCGATCGCGTTCGCTCACGTGCCTCTGAGCGCGGTGGCTTCGGGCTCGGCCTCGCGATCTGTCAATGGATCGCTCAGGCACACGGCGGCAGCCTGACCGTGCAGTCGCGCCTGGGGCGGGGCAGTACGTTCACGGTCGTGCTGCCGTTGGCCGGATCGCCGGGCTCGGGGATGACCGGTGAGTACGAGTCGATGCTCACCGGCCTCGAGGTTGGCGCCGTGGATAGCACAATACTAACGGCGGATTAATCCGATCCTAATCTTCTTTCCATTGCTCGATCATCTCGGCGACGTAGAATCGCCATAGTCAGTTCCCGGGCCTCTTGTCCGGGCGCTGCGATCCGTAGCCCGCACCCCGGACAAGCGAGATGTTCAACAACCTGCTTGAATCGAAGGCTCAGAAGCAGAAACGCTTTGGTGGGTCCATCACCTCGATCATCGTCCATACGGCGGTTGTGGTTGCCCTCGTGATTGTCACGAAGAACTCGGGCATCATCAACGAGAAGCCGAAGGAAGAGAAGGTCGACTTCGTCGAGGTGAAGAAGGACGAGCCGAAGCCGCCCGAGCCGGAAAAGGCCCCGCCTCCACCTGACGCCGTGATCGCGCCGCCACCGCCCAAGGGGTTTCAGGTGCTTTCGGCCCCCATCGAGATTCCCAACATCATCCCCGATATCGACTTGTCCAAGAAGGTCACGGACGAGGCCGATTTCTCGGGTAAGGGCGTCAAGGGTGGTATCGCCAAGGGCGTCGAAGGCGGAAAGGGCCCGGTCCCTCAAGGTGATCAGCCCTACTTCGACTTCCAGGTCGAAAAGCCCGTCGTCATGGCGCCGGGCGCTCAGGGCCCGGCGTACCCAGACATGCTCCGTACCGCGGGCATCGAAGGCACCGTGCTGGCGCAGTTCGTGGTGGACACCACGGGACGTGCCGAAATGAACACCTACAAGGTGCTCAAGTCCGACAACGACCTGTTCTCCAACGCCGTGAAGAATGCGCTCCAGCGCATGCGCTTTCTCCCCGCCGAAGTGGGTGGACGCAAGGTGAAGCAGCTCGTGCAGCAGCCGTTCCAGTTCTCGCTGAACCGCTAAGATTTTCCCCCTCGCTCTGCGGAGATTTTCGTTATGAACATGTCGTTGATGGAGCTGTTCAACTCGATGGGTTGGTTCGCCAAGGGTGTCGTGTTCACGCTCCTTGGTATGTCAGCCTTCTCGTTCACCGTGCTCATCCAGAAGTGGTGGAGCATGCGGAAAGCGCAGGCCGAAACGCGGAAGTTCGCCCCCGAGTTCTCGCAGTTCCTCGAAGAAGACAACCTCATCGAGGCGATCAAGCTGGCCGAAGGCTACAAGAAGTCGCATGTCGCTCGCGTACTCGGTGGTGCCCTCGCGGAAATCCGCCCGCTCATTCAGGATGGCTCGGTGACGGTGGCGGACATCAACACGTCGGAGCGCGCCGTCGAGCGTGAAATGCTGATGACGATCGTCGACCTCAAGCGTGGTCTCGGTGTGCTCGCGACCGTCGGCGCCACCGCGCCGTTCGTCGGTCTGCTCGGCACCACCATGGGTATCGTGAACTCCTTCACCGGTATGGCCACGTCGGGCGCGGGCGGTATCTCGGCCATCGCCGCCGGTGTTGCCGAAGCCCTCATCACGACCGCCATCGGTATCGGCGTCGCCATTCCCGCCGTGTGGGCGTTCAACTTCTTCCAGACGAAGATCGACAACCTCACCGCCGAAATGACATACACCTCGAAGGAAATGATCGACTACCTCATCAAGGGTGTCTCGGGTGAGTTCGGTCGGTCGCGCTTCACGCGTGAATTCAACACCGCTGGTCAGCAGTCGATCTCGCAGTAATCACGTACGGTCCTCCGGTCGGCGCTCCGTACGGGGCGCCGACCGGGAGGCTCAACGCCAGGAGTCGCGCGATGGGAATGAGCGTCAGCAGCGGGGGGGCCGTCAAGGCCGAACCCAACGTGACACCCATGATCGACGTGATGCTTGTACTGCTCATCATCTTCATGATCACGATCCCGCAGATCAACGCGGGCTTCACCGCGGTCCCGCCGGAAGGGCAGAATCTCAAGCCCCACCCGGAAGAAGAAGGTGATCAGGTACTCGGCATCGACGATCAGGGTCGGTACTATCTCAACAAGAGTCGGATCCGCAACGAGGACCTCGAAGCCCTCGTTGGCGAGATCTATCTGAAGGAGCGTGAGGACTACATCATGTACGTCAAGGCCCACAAGGACCTCGCGTATGTGAAGGTCGTCGATGCCCTTGATCGCATTTCGCGATCTGGTGTGCGCGTCGCCGCGCTCATCACAGACCAGACACCGAACACGGAGTCGCTCGTCGCGAGCGACCGCATCATGCCGGGGAGTCAATAACCATGAGCATGTCTGCACCGAGCGGTGGCTCGAGTCTGAACAACGACATGAACGTCACGCCCATGATCGACGTTCTGCTCGTGCTGCTCATCATTTTTATGATGATCATCCCGATGAGCCGCAAGGCCATCGATACGCAGCTCCCTGACCCGACGCCGCAACCGGCCTCGGCACAGGTAAACCCGGACCAGATCGTGCTCGAGGTCCTCCCTGACGACAAGTACGCGGTGAACAAGGAGCCGGTCGAGAAGGACAAGCTTCTCGAGAAGTTGAAATCGATCTACGACCCCCGTCCCGAAAAGATCATCTTCGTGAAGGGAGATACCACGGTGAAGTACTCCGCTGTGATCTGGGCAATGGACCAGGCTCGCGGCGCCGGGGTAAAGGTGATCGGCGTTCCGCCGAAGTGACGTGAGGCGCGGCCCGGACACGGGAACGCGCCCACCCACGAGATCCACGTCGTGATTGCGGCGGGCGAACCCATAGGGATCGTCCGCCGTAGTACGTTGTATAGGTCTCATCCCTCGATTCTCAATGACGCCAACCTCTCCATCGCAACTCGATACCGCCGACCTCCCGCCGCCGGAACGCCCGCGGTACCGACCGCCTATCGGCGTGCCGGTGGGCAACCAGCGTCGCGTCCGCAGTCTGCTGATCAGCATAGGGATCCACCTGCTGATTATCCTCCTGCTTATCGTTCCGTTCACGTCGCCGGAGCTGCTCCGTGAAGTGCTGGGAGCGGGTGGCCTTGGCCCGGCCGGGGGGGGCGGCGGTGGGAACCGCGGCACCGGCGGAATCGCCAAGGACGAACGACTGCAGTTTGTGCGGGTGGCACCCGCGCCGACGCCGCCACCGCCCGTAGTGAAACCTCCAACGATCACGCCGATTGTGCCGCCACCGCCGCCTATACCGCCGGTCGTGAAGCCACTGGAGCCGGCGGCACCTACGACGCCGTCCGCCGTTGCTGCCGCCGACGTGAAGTCGGCGGTTACCGGTTCCGGAGGAGGCTCAGGAACCGATGGAAGCGCCGGGGCTGGTCCCGGTAGCGGTGGTGGGGTCGGATCCGGTGTGGGCACCGGGAAGGGCACCAGCGTGGGGCCTGGCACCGGTGGTGGTCCCGGTACGGTCTACCCGCCAGCGCCGACCGAATTGTTCCTTCCGCCGTTGCCGGTTCCGAACAAGGCCAAGGGCACGGTTGTCGTCGTGTTTGAAGTCGACTCGACTGGGAAAGTGCTCGATCTACAGTTCACGCCGACCAAGGACGGCGCGTACAATCGAAAGTTGCGTGAGGCGCTTGTCGCCATCCGCTTTCGCCCTGCCGTCAATGCGCAGGGCGTCCCGGTCCGCGGCAAAGCCGAAATCACGTACTCGCTGTAGGCTCGCAGTACGCGCGACCCGACAGTAGCTTGCGCGCACGATGTAACAGCGCGCCGGCCTCCGCTCTCCCCACACGGCGTGCTCCTCCCCCCGATCCGAGGGCCCATGGGGCTGTTCGATCGAAAGCCGATCGCCTCCGAAGACGAAAGCGGCAGCGGCATGCGCCGCACGCTCGGTGCTGGCGACCTCGTCATGCTCGCCATCGGCGCCGTGATCGGCGCCGGAATCTTCTCGTCGCTCGGAACCGCCGCGGCCGGCGAAACACTGGCGGACGGTACGGTCATTCGATACGGCGCCGGACCCGCGCTTGTGCTCTCGTTCGTTCTGCTTGGCGCGGTGTGTGGTCTTGCCGCGCTGTGCTACGCCGAGCTCGCGGCCATGATTCCGCAGGCCGGCAGTGCGTACGCTTATTCGTATGCCACGCTCGGTGAAATCGTCGCCTGGATCGTGGGCTGGGCACTTATCCTCGAATACGCGGTGGGCAATGTCGCCGTCGCGATCGGATGGTCCGGCTACTTCACGTCGCTCCTCTCGGGGTTCGGCGTCAACTTGCCCGGATGGCTCACGCACGGTTACTGGAACGTCAAGGCCAGCGGGGACCCGGCAATCCGTGCGCTGATGGATTCGGCGCCGCACATCGCCGGCATTCCGGTGCTCGTGAATCTGCCGGCATTCGGCATCGTAGTCGCGATTACCCTGTTGTTGCTGAAAGGTGTGAAGGAAAGCGCGCGCGCCAACAACATCATGGTCGTCATCAAACTGCTCGTGCTCGCGCTGTTCGTGATTGTGGGTGGCATGCACATTGACCCGGCCAACTACAAGCCGTTCGCGCCGAACGGTTTCCGCGGGATTCATCAAGGCGCCGCGATCGTCTTCTTCGCGTATATCGGGTTCGACGCAATCTCCACGGCGGCCGAAGAGACCAAAAATCCGCAGCGCAATTTACCCATCGGTATTCTCGGTGGATTGGCCATTTGCACGCTGATCTACGTGATCGTCGGCTTCGTGGCCACGGGACTCGTCCCCTACGAGCAACTGCGCAGCAGCGACCCCTTGGCCAAGGCACTCTCCATTGCGGGCCTCTCCACGGCCAGCTGGATCGTCGCCGCCGGCGCCGTTGTCTCGATGTCTGCCGTCTTGCTCGTCTTCCAGTACGGTCAGCCGCGGATATTCTACGCGATGGCGCGTGACGGCCTGCTGCCCAAGTTTGCCGCCAAACTGCATCCCAAAACGCGAACACCACACGTGACCACGATCATCACCGGTGTCGCCGTGGCTTTTGGCTCGTTGCTGGCCGACGACGCCGCGACGTACGATCTCACCAACATCGGTACGCTCGCCGCATTCTCCGTGGTCTGTATCGGCGTGCTGGTGCTGCGTATTCGCGAGCCCGATCGGCACCGTCCGTTTCGAGTGCCCTTCGTGTGGCTCGTCACGATCGGCGGGGCCGCCGCCTGCGTATTCGTGATGCGCGGGTTGCCCTCGAGCGCCTGGAAGGCGTTCGGCATCTGGATGGTCATCGGTCTCACGCTCTACTTCGCCTACGGGTATAAGAACTCGGTGCTGCGTCGCGGGAACGCACCGGTCTCTCCCGAATAAGTCATCAGCCGTCCCACGACTCCTCAAACCAGCATCATGGATCATCAGTCTTCCAGCGCGACGACGGCAGCACCGAGCAAAGGTTTCCTCGGGATCGGATTCTCGCAGTGGATCGTCATCTCGATGATCGTCGGCATCCTGATCGGCTGGCTCGCGCCCGATTTTGCGCCGAACCTCAAGCCCTTCGCGAACATCTTCCTGCGCATGATCAAGTCGCTGATCGTGCCGCTGCTGTTCAGCACACTGGTCGTGGGAATCGCCGGACATGGCGATGACATGAAGAAGGTCGGCAAGCTGGCCCTTCGCTCCATCATCTACTTCGAAGTGGTCACCACGGCGGCGCTCGCCATCGGACTCTTCGCGGTCAACTTCGTGAAGCCGGGCATCGGATTATCGATCGCCCCGGCTGCCGGCAGCACGGAAGAGTTCAAAGCACTTGCTTCGAAGACACCGACGTTTGCCTCCGTGCTCGAGCACACGGTGCCGCAGAGCTTTTTTGAAGCGGCGGCGCAGAATGAAGTGCTGCAAATCGTGTTCTTCGCCATCCTCTTCGCCGTCGCGCTCGCGCGCGTCCAAGGCCCATCCAAGAAGATCATGCTTGACGGCCTGCAATCGCTCAGCGAGGTGATGTTCAAGTTCGTCGGCATCGTGATGGCCTACGCGCCGATCGGTATCGGTGCTGCCATCGGTGTCACGGTCGGCAAGAGCGGACTCGGAGTGCTGCTCAGTCTTGGAAAGCTCGTCGCCACGCTGTACGTGTCTCTCATCGTGTTCGTCCTGCTCGTGCTTGTGCCGGTCGCGTTGATCGCGCGCATCCCCATCATGCGCTTCTGGCGTACGGTGAAGGAACCGTGGCTGATCGCTTTCTCCACCGCCTCCAGCGAAGCGGCCTTCCCGCAAGCGATGCAGGCGATGGAGAAGTTCGGCGTGCCGCGTCGTATCGTCTCGTTCGTGCTGCCCACCGGATACTCGTTCAACCTCGACGGCAGCACGCTCTACCTCGCGATCGCTTCGGTCTTCGTCGCGCAGGCGGCCGGTATCGATATGCCGCTCGGCACCCAGCTGCTGATGATGCTGACGCTGATGCTCACCTCGAAGGGCGTCGCGGCCGTGCCGCGGGCGTCGCTGGTGATCCTGTCGGGAGCACTGGCGCAGTTTAATCTCCCACTCGAAGGTATCGCGCTGATCCTCGGCGTCGACGCCATCATGGATATGGCCCGCACGTCGGTGAATCTGCTTGGTAACTGTCTCGCCACCGCCGTCATGGCGCGGTGGGAAGGTGAGCTCAATATCCCGGCCGAGGACGCCGTTCCCGCCTAGGCGTCCATCACATGGGGATCATACAAGCCAGCATTCCCCTGTTCTTCGTCCTCATCGCGGCCGAGTTGCTGTTCACGCGACTCGGCCGTCGCTCGTTCTATCGCCTGAATGATTCCATCAGCGACCTCTCTGCCGGCACCCTGAGCCAGATTGCCGGCATCTTCACGAAGCTGCTGCTGATCGGGATCTTTGCGTGGCTCTATGACCATGCGCGGATTCAACGCTGGACGCACATCCCGTCGTGGCCTGATGGGGCAATGCTGCGTCGCGGGGCGGACGGGGGATCCCTCGATTGGCCGGCCATTGTCGGGTGGGCTGCCGCGTTCGTGATTGTCGATGTGGCGTACTACTGGTTTCACCGCGTGTCACACGAGGTGAACCTGTTCTGGGCGGGCCACGTCGTGCACCACTCGAGCGAGGAATACAACCTCGCCGTCGCGCTTCGGCAGAGTGCGGTGGGAGGAACGATTGGCTGGGTCTTCTACGCGCCGCTCGCGTTGCTTGGCATGTCGTGGGTGCAGTTCGCCGTCTGCTACGCGCTCAACCTCGTATACCAGTTCTGGATTCATACGCGTACGATTTCGAGGCTCCCCGCGTGGGCCGAAGCGGTCCTGAACACACCGTCACATCACCGCGTGCATCATGGCGTGAACCCAGAGTATCAGGACCGCAACTATGCGGGCGTGTTCGTGGTGTGGGATCGCTGGTTCGGCACGTTCACGCCGGAGCGCGAAGAACCGGTGTACGGACTGACCACGCCGCTGCGCAGTTGGAATCCGCTCTGGGCGCAGGTGCACCAATACGTAGTGATCGCGCGTAACGTAAAACGGGCGACAACATGGCATGATCGCTGGCGCTGTGTGTTCGGGCCTCCCGGTTGGCGCGCGGAATCCGACGGCGGCCCAGTGGTCGTTGCGCCTGTGTCGCTGCACGCGGCGATCAAGTTTGATCCTGACGTGCCAGCGGCGTTGTCGCGCTACGCGCTGGCGCACTTCACGCTCACGATTCCACCGGCGCTGTGGTTGCTCACCGCGGCGGATCGTCTGCCGGCGCTGCAGATCGGAGCCGCCGCCTTCTACGTGGCGCTCTCACTGACCAACGTGGGCGGCGTGCTCGAAGGGCGACGCTGGGCGTTCGCGGCGGAGCAGGCCCGCCTCGGGGCGCTCGGTGCGGCGTCAATGGCGCTGCTCGTGCGCAACGAGGCGCCGCTCTGGATCGGCGGCGCCTCGTTGTGTTGCTGCGTGATCAGTGCGTACGCGCTGTGGACGAATCGCACGGCCTTTACCCTCGCCAGCGACGAGCGCATGGATCACCTACACCGGGAACTGGCAGGGCGTTAGACCTCGACGCCCAGCAAGCGGCGTGCACGACGCACGGCACCGCGTGCCGCGTCCACGTCCTCCGAGCGCACGGTCGCACCCGGTACGGCGCTTTTCAAGCGCTGCTCGAGACGCTTCCGTACGAGGGATCCCTTCGACAGCAGTCCGCCCGCGAACGCCACGGGTATCGCTGCGCGTTCGTCCATGAAGCAACGACGAGCCAGCGTGCGAATATGCAGGGCCAGCTCTTCCACGCAGAAGCTGACGAGCGCGTTCGCGCGCAAGTCACCCGTTGCCGCCACTTTCGCGACCACCGGGGCGAGCGTCGCGAAAAGCCCGGGCGTCGCGTCGGCGGCCCACGGAATCAGGTCGTCGAGCGACTCCAGCTCGAGCGCCGTGAGAATTGCACCCGTGAGCGCCGTGTCGGGCTCGCGCCCATCGTGCGCTGCCGTGATGACGCTCAGCGCACGGCGGCCGAGCCAGGCGCCGCTCCCTTCGTCGCCGATGTTCGGGCCCCACCCACCACAACGCTCCAATCGCCCGTCTGGCGATCGAGAGTAGGCCACGGACCCCGTGCCTGAAATCAGTAGCACCCCGGCAGAGTCGCCGAACGCGTCATCCATGGCGATCGTGGCATCGGCCTGAACGGACACGTCGTCCGCCACACGGCGCGATGCGAGCGCCGACCACAGCGCTTGCGCAGCGCGCTCCTGTCCGGCGCCGGCGACACCTACGACGCACACCGCCGGACGCGTGTCGCTGCGATCTGCCGACGCCAGCACGTCCGCGATCAGCGACTTGATGATGTCCGCGGCCACCCCTTCATGCCCTGGCATGAGCGCCGTCCCGGCGCCCTCCACGCGTGCCAGAGTGTTGCCGGCGGCGTCGGCGAGCACGACGCGTGTACGACTCCCGCCGCCATCTACGCCAACAACGAGCGGTGTCGGGTCGAGCAGTCCGGCACTCATGAACGATTCCCCTGAGAAGAACGCGGCGCCGTGGGCGGCGCATGCGTGAACGACGACAGAATACCGGTCACCAAGGTAAGCGTGGTGCCGATCAAGACGAACCATGGCCACGCGATCACCGTGAACGGCGCGAGCGTCGGCGCGAGCGTCGGGAACCAACCGCTCAGCGCCTTGGCGAAAACGATGAACGACATCGTGCCAATGCCGACCACCATCCCCAGCAGGGCGTCGCGCTGTATGGCCCGCGGCACCAGCATCGCCAAGAAGAATGCGCCAAGTAGGCCACCATAAGTGAAGGAGGCCACCGAGAGCGCGATCGTGACGACGGGGGTCCCTTCGTTCTTGTACAGCAGGGCGCCGCCGATCAGAATCGCCGACCAGAACAGCGTAAACAGCTTGCTGACGCGAAGTAGCCCAGGGTCATCGGCGCGGCGTTTACTGAATGGCAGATAGAGGTCGTGCAGCGTCGACGCGGCTAGCGAGTTGACCGAACCGCTCACCGTACTCATGGCCGCTGCGAGGATCGCGGCAATCACCAATCCGGTAAGCCCCGACGGCATCACTTCCACGATGAATCGCGGGAAGATCGCATCGGGGCGCGGGAACGCCGTGCCATTGTAAAATGCAAACAGGCCCACGCCAATCAACAGGAACATCGTGAACTGCGCCAACACCACGAAGCCGCTGCCGATCAGCGACAGCCGCGCCTCACGCAAATTGCCAGAGGCGAGCAGTCGCTGCACAATCAGTTGGTCGGCGCCATGCGAGGCCATGCTAAGGAACGCGCCGCCGATCAAGCCGGCCCAGAGTGTGTGCGGGCGGTCGATTCCTGTGTACAAATCGAGCACCTGCAGTTGCCCGCGAGCGCTCGCGCCGTCGAGAATGGCGCTCCAGCCGCCGGGAACCCCGGCCCCGATGATCCACATGGCGGCCAGCCCTCCCACCAGATACACCCCGGTCTGCAACACGTCGGTCCATACCACCGCACGCATGCCGCCGTGATACGTGTATAGCACGGTGAACGCACCGAGAATCAAAATCGATAGCGGTCCCACATACTCGGGCGGGACAATCGGACCAATGATCAGTCCCACGGGGATCGCCGTCGCGAAAACACGCACGGAATCGCCGAACGCGCGCGTGACCATGAACACGATCGACGCAAAGCGTCTCGTCGCGAGGCCAAATCGCTTCTCGAGCAATGCATAAGCCGTGACCAGCTCCCCGTCGTAGTATCGCGGAAGCAGGGTGTACGCGATCACGACCCGACCTACGATGTAGCCCACAGCGATCTGTAGGAACGACAAATTGCCGACGTATGCCAGTCCCGGAATCGAGATGAACGTGAGCGCGCTGGTCTCCGTTGCCACCACCGAGAAAAGAATGGCCCACCACGGAATGGCCTTGCCGGCCACGAAATAGTCACGCGCGTCTTTCTGATCCCGTCCAAGCCATACCCCGAGGAGCGTCGTGCCCACGAGGTACAGGAGCAGAACGCTCCAGTCGAGCACCGTGAAGCTGTTCGTCACGAGCGCACACCGAACGAGCGCACACCGACATCACGCGATGACATACGCCTCCATAGCGAAGTACTCGGCGAGGCCGAGTTGATCGAGTTGGGCCGAGGTCGCTTTGTTGCGCTGCTCGACACGCTGCCAAAATTCACGCGCATCCTGACCCGGAAACGGCGCCGAATCCTTCTGTGACTGATGCTTGAAGATCGCCTGGATCTTGATCGTCAACTCCTCCTGCGACAGCGGCACGAGCACGGTCGCTTCCGTGATCGGCCATTCCTGCCACGCACCGCGATAGAGCCACACCTGCGGGCGGGCAGGGGCGTCCGCCCCGCCGTATACCTCAAGCACGGCACTGTCGATCGCCTCCTTGCACATGCGGTGCGTGCCGTGTGGATCCGACAGGTCACCCGCTACGAAGATGATCTCTGGTCGGAACTCCCGCAGGAGATCGGCCACGATCGCTACGTCAGCCGGGCCGATTGGATCCTTGCGGACTTTACCGGTTTGATAAAACGGCAGATTCAGGAAGCGCGCATGTCCCCGCGTGAGCCCCATGACCTCGATGCCGCTCACCGCTTCCGACTCACGGATGATACGCTTGATATCCTGAACTTCGGCAATGTCCACTTGGCCCGGACGCTTCGCCTCGAGAAACGCGTGCACCGTCTCGGCCAGTGTGCGGACGGCAGTCCCCTCGCCGATCCGCTCCTGATCGAGTCGCACCAGAAAATCCATGTAGCGACGCACATCGTGATCGAACACCGCGATGTTGCCGCTGGTCATGTATGCCACGGTCACGTCGTTCTCATTCTCCACAAACTTGCGGAGCATGCCACCCATTGAGATTACATCGTCGTCAGGGTGCGGGGAGAAGCACAGGGTTTTCATGCCTCGCGGCAGCTTGCTCTTTCCGCGGATCTTGGCGCCGAGCACGTTGAACACGAGCCCGTTCACCGCGCCCGGTGAGCCATGACGCGCCACCAATGACAACAACGAGTTCTCGGCGTAGTCGTGCTGCGTCAGCTTGAGTATCGCTTTCTGACACCGGCCCGCCAGCCACGTCACCGCGCGGACCGCGAGCGCGTCATCCCAGCGCACTTCGTCGATCAGCCACGGCGTCGCCACACGCGTCAACTCGGCCGCCGCGGCGTCATCGACGTAGAACGTGGTGTTCGCGTGACGCTGCAGGAACGTCGCCGCGACGGCGCGGTCGATCTCGCCTTCGACTGAACGGCGCACGACCCCCGACTTGTGCTCCCCGGTCGCAAGAATCGCGATTTCACGCGCCTGCAGAATTGTCGCGATGCCCATCGTGATCGCTTCACGCGGCACATTGTCTTCGCCGAAAAAATCCGCCGCGGCATCACGTCGTGTGACGGAGTCGAGATGCACTACGCGCGTCCGGCTATGCTCACCAGATCCGGGCTCGTTGAAGCCGATGTGCCCCGTCTTACCGATACCGAGCAGCTGAAAATCCACCCCGCCGGCGGCCAGGATCGCGGCCTCATACCGTGTGCAGGCGTCGTCGATCGCGGACCGATCCAACGCACCATCCGGGAGGTGCACGTTTGTCGCGTCGATGTCCACGTGAGAAAAAAGGTTCTCCCACATGAAACGGTGATACGAGTGAATGCTGTCCGGCGCCATCGGGTAGTACTCGTCCAGATTGAACGAGATCACGTGTTGGAAGCTGAGCCCTTCTTCACGGTGCAGCCGAATCAGCTCGCGATAGACGCCGATGGGCGTCGAGCCAGTGGCCAGTCCAAGCACGATCGTTCGACCCGCTGCTGCACGCTCGCGCATCAACGTCGCGATACGCCCAGCCACGAGCCGAGCCATCGCTTCGTGCTCATCGATGATGATCGTGGGGATGCGCTCGCGCACCATGCCGTCAATGTCGGGATGCACGAAAATGGTGCCACTGACGCGCACAGGCCCGCCGCTCAAATCGAGCGTGCGGGCCTGCGAACCATCAGTGGCCACCGGAGAACCGGAGGCCATGGTCATGGGAATAGGTGTCGAGTTGTCGGATCAGGCCGAGAAAGAACTGCCGCAACCGCAACCGCCGGTTGATTGCGGATTTTTGAACGTAAAGCCCGATCCCTGCATCGAGGTGACATAGTCGATCGTCGTGCCGCTGAGATACTGCGCCGAAAACGGATCGACGAACAGCTTGATGCCCTCGAGTTCGAAGACCGTGTCGTCTTCCGCGTTCTTGTCTTCGATCACCAGGCCGTACTTGAAGCCGCTGCATCCGCCCGGCATCACTGACACGCGAAGGCCACCCTGCTCGGGCGTGACACCCTCGGCTTCCATGAACTTGCGGACTTCCGTCGCGGCCATGGGCGTGAGAACCACCATGACATCCGGCTGCTGCATCGTGCTCATTGCTGTCCCCCGAAGCGGCCGGATGAGAATCCGGCCTGATGGAGCGCGCCGCCCAGACCCGACCGCACCCGCGATCGGCAACCGGAACAGCGTCGCGTCTAGCTGTAGAAAAAATAGCGAGTGAATCGCTCCCATTCAAGAAAGCCCCACTCAAATCCATCGTCATCGACCGGAATCACCGCCGAGCGCACCCACCGCGGCATCTGCCAACGCCGTGCGGACGCCGCCAATTTTCCGATTCTCCCGCGTCGGATTCACCCGGTTGGTCAGCAGCAGCACGAAGACGCCCTGCGCGGGATCCATCCAAAGCGACGTACCGGTGAAGCCGGTATGTCCGAACGCCACGGCCGAGAGTCGACTGCCGGCCGAGTTTCCACCGGTCGGCGTCTCCCAACCGAGCGCTCGGCGCGAGATCGTCGAGTCTTGGATCCCCGTAAACGTCGCGACCGCTGATGAATCGAATACCCGCATGCCGTCCAGCGTTCCGTGACGCAGGTACATACGCGCAAAGCGCGCGAGGTCACGGCCTGTGGAAAACAACCCGGCGTGTCCAGAGACGCCCCCGAGACGAACGGCATTCTCGTCGTGCACCTCACCCCGCACCTTTTTTTGGCGCCATGGGTCCTGCTCGGTCGGCGCAATGCGCGGGAGCCAGTCCGCCGGCGGAAGATAACGCGTCTCAGTCATCCCGAGCGGCGAAAAGATATGCGCCGAGTCGTACGACGCGAGCCGTTCACCGCTCACGCGTTCGATCAGCTTTCCGAGCAGAATGAAGCCGAGATCGCTGTACACGTATCGCACGCCCGGCAGGGTATCCGGGGATGTGGCGAACAGCTGCTGCTCCGCTTCTTCGGGAGTAGCCGCTTCTTTGTACAGCGCGCGCCACGATGGCATGCCCGACGAGTGCGACAGCAGGTGACGCACGGTGATCCGTTCGGCGCCGGGCGCCGTCCAAGCCGGGAGGTAGTGAACGACGGACGAATCGAGCGCCACTTTCCCCGATCCCACCAGCTGAATCATGGCACTCGTGGTGCCGATCACCTTCGTGAGCGACGCGAGGTCCCAGATCGTGGTCGCCGACGGACGGGAGTCATCGGCCACGTCGAGTCGCCCCACTCCATACTCGACGATCACGCCGTCGGCGGTGCCCACGGCGGCGTAGGCGCCGGGAAAGGCACTGTCGGCGAGCGCACGGGAGAGGACCGCCCGGACACTGTCCCCGAGACGGTGCGCCTGTTCGCGCGAGATGCCCGTGACGGGAGGCAGCTCCGACGAACTCGGGCGGTGTTTGCTGCACCCCATCAGCACGCTCGACGTGGCAACCAGCGCGAACATCCGCCACGCACGCCGCTTGAGAAAGACGTGATTCGGTGCGTTCGTGCAGGGAGCGCCGCAACCGGACTGGCCGGAGAGCAGGGCAGGTCGGTAGGGATCCGGTCGGGTCATGTGTTCGCGGTAAGGCAGGATGCTGTGCGACCTGCGCGCAGCGGGATCTTCTGGAGGTAACGCGTGAAGGCCATCAAAACGCTGGTGCTGCTCTCGCTGGTGTGTGTCGGAACCCTAGTCGCGGGCTGCGCGAGCGGCGGTCGTCCAGACAACGCACCGATGCCGGATGATGGTGAAGATGGAATGCCGATCGGGAACCGGAACCGCAAGGTCCGTCCTGGCATTTCGGTCTTGCTGGACGATAGCATCAAGCTCATCGCCGGCAAGCGTGTCGCGTTCGTGACCAATCAGACGGGCGTCGATGAGAAGGGGCGTCGCTCCATCGATCTGCTGGCCACCGACCCGCGCGCGGTGCGTGCCGGCGTGAAGCTGGTGCGCCTCTTCGCCCCCGAGCACGGCGCCACCGGAACCGCCGATCGTCCGAATCTCAGTGATGAGAAGGACCCGAAGACGGGTCTGACAATCCACTCGCTCTATCAGAGCCGTACGATTGCGCCCCCCGACAGTCTATTAACCGATGTCGACGTGCTGGTGGTCGATCTTCAGGACATAGGCACCCGAACCTGGACGTACGTCGGCGTCATGCTGTACGCCATGCAGGCCGGCGCAAAACGCGGCATCCCCGTTCTCGTACTTGATCGCCCCAATCCGATCACCGGCGCCCGGGCCGAAGGGGCGCTCCTCGATTCCGCCTTGGCCAACGCCGACGTGCCCACGTCTGGAAACAGCACAAATGGCTTCGCGCTCTATCCCATGCCGCTTCGCCACGGTCTTACGATGGGAGAGATGGCCCGGTTGTTTCAGGCCCAGTTTAAACTCGGCACCCGGCTCACCGTGGTGCCCATGAGGAACTGGCGTCGCGGCATGTGGTTCGATGAGACCTCGCTGCCGTGGGTTCGGCCGTCGCCGAACATGCCGAATATCACCAGCGCCCTCCTGTACCCGGCACTCGTGCCGTTCGAGTCCAGCAATGTGTCCGTCGGACGGGGCACTGATGAACCGTTTCAGCGATTCGGAGCGGCCTGGCTCCGCGCCGATTCCGTCACCCGGATGCTCGAAGACCTGTCGCTTACTGGCGTCAAGTTCAAGGCCGAACGGTTCACTCCAAACAAGCCAGGTGATGGCAAGTTCGCCGGTCAGTCGATTCCCGGCGTGAGAATTGAAGTCACCGATCGCGAGCGCGTTCAGCCCGCCCGCGTCGGTGCGGCCATCCTCTGGGCGCTGTCTCGCGTGCACAAGGACTCCCTGAAGATCTCCCCCTCCGGATTCGACCAGCGGCTGGGCTCGACGCGCGTTCGGGAGGCCTTGCTGGGCGGAGCGGACCCAGATGCGGTGATGGATCGCCAGTTGCCGGCAGTTATTGCGTTCGAAAAGGATGCCAGACGCTTTTATCTCTACCGTTGATGCAGGGGGAGTTCTAGCTTTCCACGGCTAGATACTTTTCCGGACCTTCAGCGCGATCGAGATGCAATCACTGTGGAGCGACGTCCAGCGCGGATACCTGCGAGTCATCGCCCCGGTGGCCGACTGGCTGGTCGCGCGGCGCGTGCGCCCCAACACGATCACCACCATCGGCACGATCTGTACGTGCACGGCGGGGGTCATCTTCGCGTCCGGCCACATAAGCGCCGGTGGCTGGTTCTTGGGCCTCACCGCACTCTTTGACGTGCTCGACGGGAATGTCGCCCGCCGCACTGGGCAGAGCACGGTGTTCGGTGCCTTCTACGACTCCACGCTAGATCGCGTGGCCGACGGCTTCCTCTTGGGTGGTTTGTTGGTCTTCTACGCCACCCACCCGGTGCACGCCAGCCAGACAATGGTCCTGGTGACGCTGGCCGCACTCATCGCCACCTTCCTCACGTCTTACACTCGGGCCAGGGCCGAAGGGCTCGGCCTCGATGCGAAGGTGGGTATGCTGCAACGCGCCGAGCGTATCACGCTGCTCTCTGCTCCGCAGGCCTTTTTCGGCCTGGCGCTCAACGGCTGGATTCTCGCGGGTATCGTCAGTCTCCTGGCGGTCACCGCGTGGATCACCGTGTTCCAGCGCATCACCTTCGTGTATCGCACGACCACTTCCCCTGGAGAATAAACGCAGTGTCCGACTCGACTCGCGGTAAGGCCGCGTCCCCAGCCCCGGCGACGGGGAAGCTCGCCATTTTCACGCCGGGTCTCGGCGCCGTGGCCACCACATTCATCGCCGGTGTCGAGCGCGTGCGCCGCGGCCTCTCGGTGCCTATCGGTTCGCTGTCGCAGATGGCGACGATTCGCCTCGGCAAGCGCACCGACGGGCGTAGCCCGCTGATCAAAGATTTCGTGTCGCTGGCGAAGCTCGACGACATCGTGTTCGCCGCCTGGGATCCCATTCCTGACAACGCGTTCGAATCAGCCGTCAATGCTGGCGTGCTCGAAAAGTCCGACATCGAGCCGATCGCGGACTTCCTCAAGAGCATCACGCCGATGCCGGCCGTCTTCGAAAGCCGCTATGTCACGCGCATCACGCGCGCAACCAACGTGAAGACGGGAAAGAACAAACGCGACCTCGCCGAGCAGATCCGTGCCGACATCCGCCACGTTATGCAGAGCCAGGGTGCCACGCGTGGCGTCATGGTGTGGACCGGATCGACCGAGACCTACATCAAGGCCGGCCCGCAGCACCAGACTATCGAAGCCTTCGAACAGGCGATGGAAGAGAACGACGATTCTATCGCGCCCAGCATGCTGTACGCCTATGCCGCCATCATGGAAGGCATCCCGTACTGCAACGGCGCCCCGAATCTTTCCGCCGACTTCCCGGCGCTGCTCAACCTCGCCATCGAGAAGGGCGTGCCCGTCTCCGGTAAAGACTTCAAGACCGGTCAGACGTGGATGAAAACCATCATCGCGCCGGGCCTGAAGGCGCGCATGCTCGGTCTCGAAGGCTGGTACTCCACCAATATCCTTGGCAATCGCGACGGTGAAGTGCTCGACGATCCCGCGTCGTTCAAAACCAAGGAAGAGTCGAAACTTTCCGTGTTGGACACGATTCTGCAGCCCGACGTGTACCCAGAGCTGTACAAGGGTTTCTCGCACGTCGTGCGTATCAACTACTACCCTCCGCGCGGCGACAACAAGGAAGGCTGGGACAACATCGACATCAAGGGGTGGCTCGGCTACCCGATGCAGATCAAGATCAACTTCCTGTGCCGCGATTCCATCCTCGCCGCGCCGATGGTGCTCGACCTCGCGCTCTTCTCGGACTTCGCCATGCGTGCCGGCATGAAGGGTATTCAGGAATGGTTAAGCTTCTATTACAAGTCACCGCAAACCGCTCCGGGCCTTCAGGCTGAACACGATCTTTTTATCCAGCAGACGAAGTTGAAAAACACGCTCCGTCACCTCATGGGTGAAGAGCAGATCACTCACCTCGGGCTGGAATACTATCAATGATCGCCGAGCGCACGCGTCGTCTTCGCCGCGTGGTGGCACTCGCCGCAGGCGGCCTCGTCATGGCCGCCTGCGGTGGCGGGGGCAGCCCACCACCCAAGAATGAACTCCGTTTTAAGACGGATGATTTTGTCATTCGGGTCTCACCGGAGAGCAAGCCGACGCGGGCGCTCGAACCGATCTACTGGCGTGTCATGGTCCATGATGTGAAAAGCGGACTCCCCATCCAAGGCGGCGAAGGACGAATCTTCGGCACCAACCGAGATCGGAAGACGGTTTCCAATGGCCTCGCTGCGACGGAGGAGTTGGGCACCTATCGCAGCAACTTGATGTTCGTCACCGCCGGTATGTGGGCGATGGCCATCCAGTTTCGTCTCGATTCGACCAGGGTCCTGCAGAAGACGCCGGACTGGACGCAGGATATCATGGCCGCCGACGAGCCGGGCGACTTCTCGCCGCCCGCGTCATCGCGTCCGCCCGAACCACCACCGCGTGCAAAGGACAGCACGCGCAAGGATCCTTGAGTATGCGGCACTTTCATCGGACCTCGCTGACACCGGACACGGTGTTGGCGTCGGCCGATCGCTTCTTCGTTGCGCTCGGACTCTCCCGTGGGTCAGTCGACGCCCGCTCACGCAGCTTTAGCGGTGCGCTCGGCACACTCGCCCTGTCGGTGAAAATGGAGGGCGGACACTACACCGTCGTCGAAGCACACACCGATCAAGTTGGCGAAAGCCGGCTGGACAAGAACGTGAAGCGCTTTTTCAATACCGTGCACCGCATTGCAGATCCGCGACACACGATCGAGGCGGGATACTAATGGCGAAGGCGAGCACCGGCCGTGACACTCCGGTCGTGGGAGCGCGTCCCAGCGACGCCCTTTCGCGTGAGCGCAAGCTCGAGCTGTACTACTGGATGAGGCTCACGCGGCAACTCGAAGAGCGCTTGGTGAATTTGTATCGGCAAACCAAGGTCGTTGGCGGGCTCTTTCGTTCGCTCGGGCAAGAAGCCGATGCCGTCGGCAGCTGCTTCGCGCTCGAGCAGCGGGACGTCATGTCGCCGCTCATTCGCAACTTGGGCGCGATGCTCGTCAAAGGCGCGACGCCGGTTGAAGTCCTCAAGCAGTACATGGCCAAGGCCGACTCTCCCACGCGCGGCCGCGAGCTCAATATCCACTTCGGCGACATCGGCGAAGCCGGTGTGACCCGCGGCTTCCTCGGACAGATTTCTCCGCTCGGCGACATGGTCCCGGTCATGACTGGCGTGACCATGTCGTTCAAGATGCGTGGAGAAGATCGCGTGGGGCTCGTGTATGTCGGTGATGGCGCAACGAGCACTGGAGCGTTCCACGAAGGCATCAACTTCGCCGCCGTGCAGAAGTGCCCGCTCGTGGTCATCGTCGAGAATAACGGCTACGCCTACTCCACGCCGACGCACAAACAGTGCGCTGCCAAGTTCTTCGTGGACAAAGCCGTCGGATATGGCGTGCTGGGCCTGCAGGCCGACGGCAACGACGTGCTCGCCTCGTACGACGTGACCAAGATGGCCGTCGATCACGCGCGGGCCGGCCACGGTGTGGCGCTGGTCGAGCTGATCACCTATCGCCGCAAAGGACACGCGGAGCACGACAACCAGTCGTACGTACCAGCCGGCGAGATCGAGCAGTGGGCAGCGGAGAACGATCCGATCGACCGCTACGTTCACGTGCTGCGTTCGGAGCACGGCGCGACCGAGGGTGAGATCCAGTCCATCGATGCACGCATAGCGCGTGAGATTGATGACGCCACGGACCTGGCCGAACTCTCGGGTACGCCCGACGCGCGAGAAGCGCTCATGGGCGTCTACGCCGACCCATCCGCCGAGCAGCCGCTCTGGTTCCGTCGCGATGTGGAGACGAATGCGTATGGCCAAGAGCGCCCCGAGAGCTGGGGCACCTGGAATGCAGACGGAGCGAAGCGCTGATGGCCGAGATAACGTATCTGGAAGCGATCCGCGAGGCACTGTTCGAAGAGATGGAGCGCGACCGGAATGTCTTCTGCATGGGCGAA
Organism: Gemmatimonas sp.; assembly: GCF_046594945.1. Classification (GTDB taxonomy): domain Bacteria; phylum Gemmatimonadota; class Gemmatimonadetes; order Gemmatimonadales; family Gemmatimonadaceae; genus Gemmatimonas. The sequence goes on from NZ_JBKJRB010000077.1 coordinate 102,273, forward strand.
GACATCGGTGCCTTCGGCGGTGCGTTCAAAGTCACCGAAGGGCTTCTCGCCAGGTTCGGCGAACAACGCGTCATCGATTCACCGATCAGTGAGATTGCGCTTGTCGGTGCCGCCGCCGGTGCGGCGCATATGGGGCTGCGCCCGGTCGTCGAGATGCAGTTCATCGACTTCATCGCGAACGCCTACGACATGCTCACCAACTACGTCGCGACTGCGCGCTATCGCGCGTCGTTACCGTGTCCGATGGTGGTGCGCGGCCCGAGCGGTGGCTATGTACGGGGTGGTCCGTTTCACTCGCAGAACCCGGAAGCTGGCTTTTTGCACACGCCAGGACTGAAGATCGTCTATCCGTCCACCGCGACGGATGCCAAGGGACTGATGAAGGCGGCCATTCGCGATGACGATTGTGTGCTCTTTTTCGAGCACAAGTATCTGTATCGGCGCGTGAAGGACGTGATGCCGGATGCCGATCACGTCGTGCCGATCGGCATGGCGCGCGTGGCGCGCGAGGGCAACGACGTGTCGATCGTGACGTATGCGTCGACCGTATGGAAGGCCCTCGAGGCCGCCGATTTGCTCGCGGCTGAGGGCGTCTCGGTTGAAGTGATCGACCTGCGCTCGCTCGCGCCGATGGACGACGAGGCGATCTTTCGCACGGTGAAGAAGACGAATCGGTTGCTCATTGTGCATGAGGATACGCGCACCGGTGGCCTGGCGGGTGAGATCACCGCGCGCGTCAACGAAACCTGCTTCGAGTGGCTCGACGCGCCCGTGTTGCGCGTAACGGCCGCGGATATCCCGCTGCCGTACGCTCCAGCCCTTGAAGATTACGTGTTGCCGCAAACGGCCGATATTGTTCGAGCGGTCCGGCGCCTGACTGCGTATTGATGACGACGAACTCGGCTGGCGATCCACAGACACCGCTCCCAGAAGACCGCGTTGGTCGGAACATTGGGGTAGGCTGTTTTACATTCTTCATCGGTGGCGTAAGCGGCGCGATGGTTGGCGTCGGCATCGGGAAGTTGCTGGGCTTCTTCGCGCGTTGCACGCCCATGGCGGGGTTGCCGGCGTGCGAATGGTGGGTGTACGCAGGGTATGGTGGTGCCGTCGGCGCGATAACGCTGCCGATTCTCGCCTTGTGGCGTTTGCGTCGCGCGGACCGCGCGGCCGACGCTGCTTCTTCAGATCGAGGATGATCGAGTGGCTCGTATAGATGTCATCATGCCGCAGATGGGTGAGTCCATCGCGGAAGGAACTGTGTCGCGGTGGTTGAAGCAGGTCGGCGACAACGTCAAGCGCGACGAACCACTCTTCGAGATTTCCACGGACAAAGTCGATGCGGAAATTCCGTCTCCGTCGGCCGGTATCCTGGTCGAGATCCTGATCGGTGAAGGGCAGACCGTTGCCATTCAAACGGTCGTGGGGCGGCTCGAGACCGATGCCGGGGCAGCCGCGTTGCTGCCGGCGGCGGCATCGACGGCGCCGACCGCTGCCGCGGTCGTCGTGCCCTCAGCGCCGGTGGCGTCCACGGCCGCTCCCGTTGCCCAAGCGCCCGCTACCGCGCCCGCCACGGCGGCCACTGGTTCGTTCGAGGAGCGCGTACGCACCAAGTCGTCGCCGCTGGTGCGCAAGATGGCGGCCGAGCATGGGGTAGAGATCGCGGGCATGAGTGGCAGCGGTATCGCCGGCCGTGTCACCCGCAAGGATCTCGACGCGTTCCTCGCCGCGAAGCCTGCGGTGACGGCCGTTCCGGGGGCATCGATGCATGCGCCCGCCGGTGTCGAACATCGCGGACCGCTGCCCACGCCGTGGGCTGGCGACATCGTCGAGCCGATGTCCAAGATCCGGAAGCTCACCTCCGATCACATGTCGCTCGCGATCAAGGTGGCCACGCACGTCACGTCGTTCTTCGAGATCGACCTCACGCGAGTGGCGCGCATCCGTGCCGCCATGCGGAAGGAGTTCGAAGCACAATCGGGACAGAAGCTCACCTACCTGCCGTTTATCTTGCAGGCCGTCTGCACGCAGCTCAAGCGTCATCCCACGCTCAACGCGGCGGTAGCGGGTACTGACGTCATTTTGCGCAAGCAGATCAACCTCGGGATCGCCGTCGCGCTCGATCCCACCGGTCTGATCGTTCCTGTGCTGAAACACGCCGATGAACTCTCGCTCACCGGCTTGACGCGCGGCACAAATGACCTCGCCGCGCGCGCGCGCGGTAAGAAGCTCAGCCCGACGGACGTGCAGGATTCGACGTTTACCATCACCAACCCCGGCGTCTTCGGCTCGTTGTTCGGCACGCCGATCATTCCCGTGGGTACCACCGCTATCCTTGGTCTCGGCGCGATCGAGAAGCGGGCCAAGGTGATCACCGGTCCCGATGGCGAAGACACCCTCGCGATCCGTACCTGTGCATATTTCTCCTTGTCGTTTGATCATCGCGTGATCGACGGCGCTGATGCGGATCGTTTCATGGCCGATCTCAAGAAGACGCTGGAGTCGGTTCCCGAAGCCGGGTTCTGAGTCCGACATGGCACGCGTGCTGGCCATGCAGGAGCGCGTGGTCGCTTCGGAGGAGCGAGAGGCCTATTTGGCGACTCTCGAGAACCGTCGGGCGCGCGCGGCTGCCGTGCCGGCACATTTTTGGGTCTTTGAACACGCCACCGAATCCGGTCGTTTTGTCGAATTCACGGAGGCCGCCAGCGACGATGCTATCGCGGCGGTTCATGAACGCGGCGAGACACCCGGTCTCTGGCGCGAAGTACAGGGAGGCTGATATGCCGGCGCGACGCATTACCGTCGACGGGCGCGAATGGCAGGTGTACCCCTCCGGATTCCTCACGCAGTACGTTGGCGATGAGTTCGGATTGATCTTTGTGTCGGGAACGGGCGGCGACCGCGATGTGCGGGTGACGCGCTACTCGCCGGTGGGAACGCGGGCGCGCGAGCAATCGCTCGCCGAGCTCGAGAACGCGCAGCTCGTAGACCTCTTCCGCACGTCGCAGCCGGGCGCGCGCTCTCCAGAGGCAGGCTACCGCACGTGACCGGAGCACCGGGCACATCGGGCCCGGAGACGGTTTCGGGACGCGGCGAATCCGCACAGTTCGTCGATCTGCAGGTGCACTCGACGGCGTCCGACGGCGCGCTGTCGCCGGCGAAGGTCGTCGAAGCGGCCCGTGATGCCAAACTGTATGCCTTCGCACTCACCGATCATGACACGGTCGACGGATTGCCCGAAGCAATCGTGGCCGGTGCCGAACTGGGTATACGCATCATCGCCGGCGTCGAGCTCAGTTCGCATTTCGATGATGACGAATTGCACTTGCTCGGCCTCCACCTGTCCAATCAGGACGCCATGCGCTCGGCGCTGTTCGGGCTGCAGGCTGGCCGGGTCGAGCGCGCGGTGCGAATCGTCGACGTATTGAATCGACACAGCATTCCGGTCACTATGGAGTCGGTGCTCGCCGAGGCGGACAGCGGTGCGGTCGGTCGTCCACACATTGCCCGCGCGATGGTTGCTGGCGGTTGGGTACGCGATTTTCGCGACGCGTTTGATCGGTGGATCGGCTTCGGCCGTCCGGCGTACATGGCGAAGGATCGCTTCGACGTCGCCGACGCCATCGCGTTGGTGCATCAGGCAGGCGGACTCGCTGTGTGGGCGCATCCTGGCGATTCCGCCACGCCCACGCGTATTCAGCGTCTCGCCGATATGGGGCTCGATTCGGTCGAGGTGTTGCACCCCAGTCATCCGCCCTCGCTCTCACAACGCCTCTTCGACCACACGGAGAAGGCGGGGCTGCTTCCAAGCGGTGGCTCCGACTGGCACGGCACCCACGATGGTCCGCGCCGACTTGGCGGGCAGTTGGTGCCGAAGATCTGGCTCGACTGGCAGGAGGCGCGCGTCGCCGAACGTGCCGCTGAAGGCTCCACGGCCGGGACTGCCTGATGCCGAACCGCGTCGCGCTCGTCACCGGGGGCGCGCGGCGCGTGGGCGCCGAGATCGTGCGAAGCTTCGCCGCGCGCGGTTACGACGTGGTGCTGCACCATGGCAACTCCCCCGCCGCTGCCGCCGCGCTCGCCGCCGACTTGCGCCGCGTACACGACGTCCGCATTGAGATCGTACAGGAAGATCTCGCCGACGTGCAGGCGCCGGCGCGAATCGTTCGTGGGTGTATCCGTGCGTTCGGTGCGTTGGACGTCGTCGTGAGCTCGGCATCGGTGATGATGATGCACCCCTTCGACGCCGTGACGCCGGAGGAGTGGGAGCAGACGTCGGCGATCAACCTGCGCGCGCCGTTTTTTCTGATGCAGGCGGCGGCGCGGGTGATGCGCGACGGTGGAGTCATTGTACAGCTGTCCGATCATCTCGCGTTCGAAGCCATTTTCCCGCATCTGATTCCGCATCAAGTCACGAAGTCGGCGCTTACGCAGCTTGTGCGCACCACGGCTTCGGCGTTTGCGCCGCGCCTACGCGTCAATGCCGTGGCGCCGGGACTGGTGCTGGCCCCCGACGATTTGTCCGACGAGACCATCGAACGCTTCCTTCGCGACGTGCCGATGGGCCGGCGTGGCGCACCCGTCGACGTTACGCAGGCGATTCACTTTCTGGTCGACGCCCCCTATGTCACCGGGATTGTGTTGCCGGTTGACGGTGGTCGTCATTTGCGCCGATGAGTGACCCTGAGGAACGGGTGCCGCTGCACTTCGGCCGCATCGTAATTATCGGCGGCGGGTGCTACGGCAGCTGGTATGCCCAGCAGCTCACGCGAGCCGCCCAGCGTGGTGCCCTGCAGGCGAGTGAAGTGGTAGTCGTCGATCGGGACCCCGCATGCCGCGTCGTCGCGCTGAACGATGCCGGCCATTACGGCGGGCTCCCACTCCGGGTGGAGCACGCGGAGTGGGATGCGTATCTGGCAGACTGGCTCGGGCAGGGGCCGCTGGCGCTCGTCGGTGACGCCATGGTACCCTCGCCGCTCATGCCGCACGTGTGTCTCGACTGGCTGATGGCGCGTGCTCGGGCCCGTTGGCCGGAACGCCGCATTCGCGTCGCGCCACTCGACCAAGCGCCTCCCACGCCCTGGGAGCGCGCGTCGCCCGATGGGCGTCATTATGTGAGTTATGCCACGTGGATGTGCCCGGTGAACTGCATTGAACCCGAGCGCTGTCCGCACACCCGCGGCGTCCGGGATTGGAGCATGCCGCCCATGATGCGTCAGTTCGTCGACGATAACCCCGCCCTCCTCGGTCCCGTTATCTTTCATTGTGTTCACCGCACGTACGGCGTCGGAATGATCGATGCCGCCGCGATTGCGGATGCTGATCGGCAACTCGCTGCGTGGGGCGCTTCTGGCCCCTGCGCTGTGCTCGTCGGAACAGTCTCGCACTGTCACGGAGCGCTGGGCGTGCTGGCGATCGATTGAGTTCTCTTCTTCTCCGCGACGACATGTCCGACTCCCGTCCCGAAAACATCGTCATCATCGGCTCCGGTCCGGCCGCGTGGACCGCCGCGATCTATGCGGCGCGCGCCAACCTGAATCCGATCGTCTTCGAAGGCGAACCCGTTGGCACTGAGCTGCCAGGCGGTCAGCTCATGTTGACCACCGACATCGAGAACTTCCCCGGCTTCCCTGAAGCGATCAGCGGGCCCGATCTGATGGACCGCATGCGGGCGCAGGCGGTGCATCACGGTGCGCGCGTCGTATCGGAGCTCGTAAAGCAGGTGCATCTCGCCTCGAAGCCGTTCGGGATCGTGCCCAATTACTCCGCGCCGATCACGGCGCACACGGTGTTGATCGCGACCGGCGCTGCCGCGAAGTGGATTGGCCTCGACAACGAGTTGCGACTCGCCACAACCGGTGGTGGCGTCTCTGCCTGCGCCGTCTGTGATGGCGCCATGCCCTTCTATCGACAGAAGCGCCTCGCCGTCGTTGGCGGTGGCGACACCGCGATGGAAGAGGCCATGTATCTCACCAAGTTCGCCAGTGAAGTCGTCGTGATTCATCGGCGCGACAGCTTCCGCGCGTCGAAAGTCATGGCTAAGCGCGTGCTCGAACATCCTAAAGTGCGCGTGATTTGGAATTCGCAGGTCACCGATGTCCTGGGCGATGACTTCATCACGGGACTGAAGCTGAACAACATCGAGACGGGTGCCGTCAGCGACCTCGAAGTCGGCGGACTCTTTGTGGCGATCGGACACACGCCGAACACGAAGTTCCTGCTGGGCCAGCTCGACACCACCGAACATGGCTACATCAAGGTCGCGTCGTGGCGCACGGAAACGAGCGTGCCGGGGGTCTTTGCTGCCGGAGACGTGATCGATGATTACTATCGTCAAGCCATCACGTCGGCCGGTACCGGGTGCATGGCGGCGCTTGAAGCCGAGCGCTGGCTCGCGCACTACGGCATCGGTGAATCGCCCGTGCTGGAAACAGCCGAAGCGCCCGTCCCAATTGCCCCGGAGTCGACGTTCCCGTGAGCACGATGACGATCCAGCAACTCACCGTCGGTCCGCTCCAGGAGAACTGCTGGTTATTGGCCGATACCGCGAGTGGGAAGGCGGTCCTCGTCGACCCAGGCGACGAGGCGCCCGCGCTGTTGGCCGCCGTGGTCGCCACGGGCTGTACGCTCGCAGCCATCTGGCTCACCCACGCGCATTTTGATCATGTGGGCGGAGTCGCCGGCATTGTGTCGCACCGGGCCGTCCCAATCTGGGTGCATCCGGCCGATGCAGTTTTTTACCTGAACGCAGCCAGCAACGCCGCTCGCTGGGGCGTCGTCATCGACAATCCGCCGCCGGCCGATCACGAGTTGGCCGAAGGCGACCGTGTGCACCTCGGCGAGTTCAGTTTCGACGTCTGGCATCTGCCCGGACATGCGCCGGGACACGTCGCCTTCATCGGCCACGGCCTCTGCTTTTCCGGTGATGTGCTGTTCGCCGGCTCGATCGGCCGCACCGATCTGCCGCTGTGCGACGCCACGGCAATGCACCGGTCACTGATGAGAATGGCGACACTTGCCGTCGAGACTCGGGTATTTCCCGGGCACGGTGTTTCTACCACGATCGGGCGCGAGTTGACGTCCAATCCCTTTCTGCGCGGTGCCGCCCGGCCACTCGGCGCCTAAGCGTTGCCTTCTCCTTCCGGTTTTCGCATGTCGCCGTTTTCCTCTGCCAGATTCCTCCCGCTTGCGGTGGCACTACTCGGCGCCGCTGCGCTGGGTGCCTGCTCGAGCATCACAGAGAGCAACACGACGCTCAGCAACTACGGAGCGATCACGATCACGGGGAAGAATGCGGCCGCGAGCCGAGCTGCGGCCACGATCAACGCCGTGTTCTTTCAAGGGCTCTCCGCGACCGCACCTAACAGCGCGTTGCAGCAGGGTGACCAGTGCGCCTATGCCTTGATCGACAGTACCACCGGTGGCGCCACCGGCTCGCTGAAGGCTGGCGAGAGTCTCGCGCTTACCTTCGCTGGCAAGAGCGTGGTGATGCCCTACTCGACCGCCTTACTGCGCTATGAGCCGGCTCTCGGCACGGCGCTCACATATACGGCGGGCGATACCGCGACGGTCAGCGTACCGGGCCTGTCCGGTTCGTTCCCGGCCGCGTCGATCAGCGTGAAGCTCGCGGAGCCGATCATCCCGGGTCCGCTGGTGTTCCCTGCCACCGGATTGCCGCTCGATGTGACGTGGAACGCCACCAACGACGTCACCGCCGCGATTATTCTGTCGGTGCGGTACGGGGCCACGGCCACCGCCACTGCGCAGAACGAGCAGATTTACTGCGCGCTCAAGGACGACGGTGCCTATCAGGTCCCAGCCTCCGCGCTTGGTGCGTTTCTCGCATCCCCAAGCGCGCTGCGCTCGGTATCGCTGGTGCGTTGGCGCACGAAAGAGTTGCGACCCGACGCCTCCAGTTTGGTGCACATCGTGTCGACCGTCGATACGATCATTCGATTCCCCTGACCGTTCCGAGGCGGTGAAGCCGGTGGCCACTCGTATCGAGAAGGACCCGCTTGGCGAATTGTTGGTGCCCGCCGAGGCGCTCTACGGCGTGCAGACCGTGCGCGCCGCCCAAAACTTTCCGATCAGCGGACTGCGACCGCTCGAACCCTTCGTGATCGCGCAAGTGTGGATCAAAAAGGCCGCGGCAATGACGCATCGGGACACCGGTCGGCTCGATGCGCGCCGCGCCGACGCGATCATCGCCGCCGCCGACGAAGTGCTCAGCGGGCAACATCGCGATCAGTTCATCGTCGATCCGTATCAAGCGGGCGCGGGTACCTCGCACAACATGAATGTGAATGAGGTGCTCGCCAACCGCGCGAACGAACTGCTTGGCGGCGCGCGCGGCACGTACTCTCCGGTGCATCCGAACGACCATGTCAACATGGCGCAGAGCACCAACGATACGATCCCCACCAATATCCGGCTGGCCGTCTTGCGACAGCTCCCGCAGCTGGTCGCCTCTATCGATGCACTGCACGAAGCGCTTGGGCAGAAGGGGGTCGAGTTCGACGGCATCGTTAAGGCCGGCCGAACGCATTTGCAGGACGCCATGCCCATCAGGCTTGGACAAGAGTTCACCGCCTATGCGGGCACGCTCGCACGGTGCCGGAAGCGCATTGTCGAGGCGGCCGACTACCTCAATGACCTCGGTATCGGCGGATCAGCCGTCGGCACGGGCGTCACCGTCGAGCCCGAGTATCCGGCGCGCATGAACGTGCACTTGATCGCGATCACCGGCATACCATCGCTGCGCATTGGGAGCGATCGAATTCAGCTCATGCAGAGTATGGGTGACGCCGCCGCTTTCTCCGCCTCGCTACGCGGCCTGGCGCTCGACCTGTCGAAAATCGCGAGCGATTTGCGGCTCATGGTATCCGGACCCCGCACGGGACTTGATGAAATCGTCCTGCCGGCCGTGCAGCCTGGCTCATCCATCATGCCGGGGAAGATCAACCCGTCGATTCCCGAGATGGTGAATCAAGTCTGCTTCCAGGTCATCGGCTGCGACACCACGGTCGCGATCGCCGCCGAGCACGGGCAGCTCGAGCTCAACGTCATGATGCCGGTCATCGCGCACAATCTGCTGCTCTCCATGCAAATCCTCACCAACGCGATCACTGTGTTCGGCGCGCGCTGTGTCGCGGGGATCGTCGCGAACGCGGCGATGTGCGCATACTGGGTCGAGCGGTCGGCCGCTCTCGCGACGGCGCTGATGCCGCAAATCGGCTATGCCGCCGCGGCTGAGATCTCGAAGCGGTCGGTTTCAGAAGGCACGCTCATTCGCGAACTAGTAGCACGCGATGGGATCCTGCCGCCGGATGAGCTCGATGCGCTCCTCGACCTCCGCAAGATGACCGAGATCGGGGTCCCCTCCGGGAACCACGGCGCCGTGGCGGGCGGTTGAGCGCCGGCGCCTCGGGCTTTTCCACCGGAGAACTTGTCTGCGCGACTCGGGAGCCATAGACTCGACCCATGCGCATTACGACGTGGGCGGAATACGGACTCATTTGTGCCTTGCATCTCGCGCGTCGCGCGGAAGCAGGGCCAGTGACTGGGCGCGACGTAGCGGCGCGTGAGAAATTGCCCGGCGACTATGTCGAGCAAATCCTGCTGCGGATGCGGCGAGCCGGCATTGTGAACAGCACGCGTGGTGCCCGCGGCGGGTACGCACTTGCCCGCCCGCCCGCAGAAATTTCCGTCCGTGATGTGATTCAGGCGTCGGAACTCACCACGTTCGATCTCCACTGCGTCAGCCACCCGGTCGACGCCGATCGCTGTGCGGCGGCCGAGAATTGCAGTATTCGCCCCGTCTGGATGCTCCTTCAGCAGCGCATCGACGAGGTACTGGAAAGCGTCAAGCTCAGCGACCTGCTCACTGACGAGGCGTCGGTGCGGCATCGCGTTGGCCTGCCGCCATATGTCGCCGCTCCGGATATCCCCGGCGCGTTGCCAATTCTCCAGGGCTGACGGCACCAATGGGTCTCTGGGCGGACTGGCGCGCGCAGCGTGAACGGAGCCGGCGGGCATCCGCGTACCTTAGCCAGATGCGGCGCACGCCGGAGCCGGTCGACGTCACCTGGCTCGTGTCCATCGGAGTGACGGAATCGGTCGCCCTGCGGGAGCTCACCTTCGCCACGCGAGCAATCGGCCTGATCGTCGCCGAGCGCGATGCACTCGATGACCGTACCGCCTCCGACGTGGCTCACCAGTTGGCCCCGGTACTCAATCGGGAGGCCAAGGGAAGCGTCGCACTTGGGCGCGAGTGGGGAGAGCGCTGGCGGGCCTTCACCGCCGCGTTGGCGGTGCGGGGGAACGCTGAGACGCCGGCCACGCGGATTGCGCGCGTCCTGTTGGCCGGCGCTGGCGTCGCTGACCCGTCCGGCGAGCAACTGGTCCGCGCCACGCAGTTCGTGCTCGACACCCGCAGCGCGGCAAACCTCGCGCTCCGCGGTGTGTTCGGTGTGGCAACGCTCCCCGATGACATTCGACCCTCGGCACTGCGCAGCTGACCCCCAGCGGCTCCACCCAGCCGGATCGGCCGACACAGACGCGAAAATAGGGAAAGATGGCGGCTGCCACTTTTCCCTATTTTCGTTCAAAAATCGAGTGCCGAAGGCCGGACTCGAACCGGCACATCCTTGCGGATACTGCGACCTGAACGCAGCGCGTCTACCAATTCCACCACTCCGGCAGCTCCTGAAGTCAGGCACGGGAACAACGTTCCGTACACGATTCCAGCAGGGCCGTAAAGGATAGACTCAGGATGCCCCTGAAGTCAACGCCATCGCGCACTCTTCGTGCCTGTCGGGGTATTACGTTTCATTCAGTATGCCAAACACGGACACCGAAGACCCCACTGAACTGATCGCGCGGAATAAACGTGCGCGGCACGACTACGAAATCCTGGACACCTGGGAGTGCGGCGTCGTGCTGACCGGCACCGAGGTCAAAGCGCTGCGCGAAGGGCGCGCGAACCTGACCGATGCGTTCGGAGTGATCAAGGACAACGAGATCTTCCTGCTCAACCTGTATATCGGGTCGTATGGGCAGGGCAACGTGTTCAATCACGAGCCCACCCGCACGCGCAAGCTGCTCATGCACCGTCGCGAGATCCGTCGTCTCATTGGCGCCGTCGAACGGCAGGGACTCACGCTCGTGCCACTCGATCTGTACTTCAAGAGTGGGCGCGTAAAAGCACGTCTCGCGCTGGTACGCGGCAAGCAGCAGCATGACAAACGCGAGGATTTAAAGAAGCGCGACGCCGAGCGCGAGATCGCCCGCGCGCTCAGTAAGCGCTGAGCGGCGGATTCCATGATGCTGCTTGGTGCCCTCGCGCTCACACTGCAGCTTTCGGCGGTCGCGCCAGCGTTGCCGCCGCTACCGCCGCTCACCGTTCGCGCGGGCATCCGGTTGCAAGCAGTGCCGACCCTTCGTCATCCTGATGGCGGCATCGCCGTGCGTGCCGATGCGCTGGCCGAGGCGCTCGGTGGACAGGTCGTGACACAGCCCACCGGCCGCGGGCGCTATCGTTTCGAGGTGGGCACCACCGGCCTGGATCTGGAAGCGGGCACTGCGCTTGTAGTCGCGGCCGGCGATACGATGCCACTCCGGTCGGGAGTCTTCCGACGCGGAGGCCAGCTGTACGTGCCGCTCGCGTTGGCGACCGAGCTGCTGCCGCGCCTCGGTGCTGGTGTCATGTTCGACCCGGAGAAGGCTGAGTTACGTCGGTTCTCCGCGGTCACCGCCGCGAGGCGAGGGCCGATGCCCCGTCCGTCCACGCGAACGGCGCCCACCGACAAGGTG
>NZ_JBKJRB010000165.1:0-86963 GCF_046594945.1 Gemmatimonas sp.
GTGAAGTCGTACGACGCAAAGCGAACGCTCGCCGTGCTCATGGCGGCGATGCCGGAGCATCGTCCGTCGCTCGAGAACGACGATCAGGTGTATGTGCAGGATCCGGACGGGGTACGCGTCCAGCTTGCCGATATCGGCTACAAGCGTTGACTCACCGCTCCCCTGCTGCCGGGTCGAGCTCCCATCGCGGCGGCGACCGTGAGCGGACGCTCCTCGGATGAACAATCCGATCGATCGCCTCACCACCGCCCTCGCCGATCGCTACCGCGTCGACCGCGAACTCGGTGCCGGCGGCATGGCCACGGTGTACCTCGCGCACGACCTCAAGCACGACCGCGACGTCGCGATCAAGGTGCTGCATCCCGACCTCGGCGCGGCACTCGGCGGTGAGCGGTTCCTCACCGAGATCCGCACGACGGCGCGCCTGCAGCATCCGCACATTTTGCCGCTGCTCGACAGCGGCGAAGCGGATACCCTGCTGTATTACGTGATGCCGCTCGTGCGCGGCGAAACGCTGCGCGCGCGCCTGGAGCGCGAACGGCAGCTGCCGATCGCCGATGCGCTGCGCATCGCGCGCGAGGTCGCCGACGCGCTCCAGCACGCGCATGCGCTGGGCATCATCCACCGCGACATCAAGCCTGAGAACATTCTGCTGCAGGACGGCCACGCACTGGTGGCCGACTTCGGCATCGCACTCGCGGTGCAGAGCGCCGGCGGCGCGCGCATGACGCAAACCGGCTTGAGTCTCGGCACGCCGCAGTACATGAGCCCCGAGCAGGCCATGGGCGAGCGCACCATCGACGCGCGCAGCGACATCTACGCGCTCGGTGCGGTCACCTACGAGATGCTGACCGGCGACGCGCCCTTCACCGGCTCGAGCGTGCAGGCGATCGTGGCTCGCGTGCTCACCGAGAAGCCGCCCTCGATCCGTACTGTGCGCGACACCGTGCCGCTTGCCGTCGAAGCGGCGGTGCTGCGCGCCCTCGCCAAGCTGCCCGCCGACCGCTTCGCCAGCACGAGTGAGTTCGTGGCCGCGCTCACGGCCAGCCCGCAACGCCCGGAGACAGATGCCGCAAGCACACGCGAGGGAGGTGCGGACTCGCGCCGCAGGCGGAAGCCGTGGCTCGTTGGGGCACTCGCAGTCACCACGGTCGCATCGCTCGCCGTTGCAGGCTGGGCGCTGATCCGCGCGCCCGTCGCCGCCGCCACCAACATGTTTGATGCCGCGCTCCCAGACAGTGCCCCCATGTCACCCGTTGCCGGGATTGGAGCGACCGGCTTCGGCGCGGCCAGCCGGCATCTTTCGGTATCACCACGCGGTGACTTCGTGGTGTATCCGGTGCTGCGCGGCGATTCCACCATGCTCTGGCGACGGAGCCTGATCGACGCCTCGGCGGTGCCAATCGCCGGCACGCAAGGAGGAAGCACGCCGCGCATCTCGCCTGATGGGCAGCGAGTCGCGTTCGTCGCTGGCACGCGCACGCTGCTGGTTCCGATTGGTGGCGGCGAAGCTCGCCGACTTATGGAAGGCGATCCCCCCGTCACGCTGGAATGGGTAACCGCCACCAGGCTCCTGGTTCTGCGCAATGACGGCTTCCGGATGGCCTGGATTGACGCCGAGGATGGAGTAGTCCAGGATCTGCCGAGCGGTACCCGCTGCGTCTTTGGCCAGTGGATGGCGGCTGAACGCAAGCTGCTCTGCAGCTTCAATGAGTCGGCGCAGGCTTTCGATCCGGAGACGGGCGAAATGTGGCCGCTGCGCACGGAAGGCGAAGACGGGAAGGCGGGTCGAGCCGTGAGCGGATCGACATTCCGGCTCATCGATGAGACGTACATGACCTTCCTCTCACTCGATGGCACACTCCGAGGTGCATGGTACGACAGCCGTACGCACACGCTGGGGCGCGCGGTTTCTCTCGTGAGCGGCATCAGGCGGAATGTGCTTGGCGCGAGTCAGTTCGATATCGCGGCCAACGGGCTGCTCGGCTACGCGCCGGCTGGCGCCGAACGTTTGGCCACCATGGTGGTGCGACGACCTGGCGCGGACGCTGTTCCGCTTCCGATAGAGCGCGGCGCGTTTCTCCGCTTCGACCTGTCCCGCGACGGACGGCGCATGGCCGCCGTCGTAGCCACACCCGAAGGAGACGAGCTGCGCATTTACGACCTGCGCAGTGGACTCAAGCAGGTCTGGCTCCGCGCCTCCACCATCCGAATGCCGCTGTGGAGCCCGCGCGGTGATCGCATCGTGGTTCGCGTGGAAAATGATAGCGTGGCAGCGCTGGTCATCGGTTCGCCCGACGCCTCCGGTGCTCCCGACACCTTGATGCGGCGCGTGGGTGATCAGGACGCGCTCGACGTGAACGATTTCAGCGACGATTCCACCATCATCGCGCGCGGAAGTCAGGTCCCGCTGGCATTCCGCATCAGGATGTCCGGTCGAGCGATTCGCATCGACACGCTGTCGAAGGATGGGTTCTTCATGACACGCTCGCCGGATGGCAAGCGACTCGCCTGGCACACGGCGCAATCCAATCAGCTCTTCGCCGGTACGTATCCTCCCGGCGCGCAGCAGCAGCAGGTCGCAATCGGCGGGGTCGAGCCTCTCTGGCTGTCATCGACCGAGCTGCTCTATCGCTCGAGTGTCATCTGGTACATGGCGCGCTTCGATGCGGTCACCGGCACGCTGATTGGTGCGCCGATTGAGTGGGCCCGTGACACACGCTTCGTGGATACCCCCGGCTGGTCCAATCGCCCGTCGTGGGACGGCGGCATTATTTACCTGCAAGGACCCGCGCAGAACGATGTGCGATACCTTCGCTTCATTCCTGACTTCGTGACGCGCCTGAAGGCCGCCGTCGATAGCGTGCGCAAATGAGCGCTTCGCAACAGAGACTCACCGTCGCCCTTGCCGACCGCTACCGCATCGAGCGCGAACTTGGTGCCGGTGGCATGGCCACGGTATACCTCGCGCACGACATCAAACATCAGCGCGATGTCGCGATCAAGGTGCTACACCCCGATCTCGGCGCGGCGCTCGGCGGTGAACGCTTCCTCACCGAGATCCGCACGACCGCGCGGCTGCAGCACCCGCACATTCTGCCGCTGCTCGATTCTGGCGAAGCGGACACGCTGCTGTACTACGTGATGCCACTCGTGCGCGGCGAAACACTGCGCGCGCGCCTCGAGCGCGAGCGGCAGCTGCCGATTGCGGATGCCCTGCGCCTTGCCCGTGAAGTCGCCGACGCGCTGCAGCATGCGCACACACAGGGCATCGTACACCGCGACATCAAGCCCGAGAACATCTTGCTGCAGGACGGGCACGCGCTCGTGGCCGACTTCGGCATCGCGCTCGCCGTGCAGAGTGCCGGCGGCGCGCGCATGACCCAGACCGGGCTCTCGCTTGGCACGCCGCAGTACATGAGCCCCGAGCAGGCGATGGGCGAGCGTACCATCGATGCGCGCAGTGATGTGTACGCGTTGGGTGCCGTCACGTATGAAATGCTCGTCGGCGAAGCACCGTTCACCGGGCCAAGTGTGCAGGCGATCGTCGCCCGCGTGCTGACGGAAGAACCGCGACACCTGTCGGTGCAGCGGAAGGCGGTGCCCGATGGTGCAGACTACGCCGTGCGGCGCGCCCTCGAGAAACTTCCGGCTGATCGCTTTGAAAGTGCAAAGGCGTTTGGCGATGCTTTGATGAATCCGGCCGCTCCGACATCGGCTGCGGCACGCGCTCGCCCGCAAACGGCGGGGCAGAGGAAGCGCTGGAGCGCACTGACCGCCTCGCTTGCTGGCGCGGCGCTGATAGCGACCGGCGTTGCCGCGTGGGCATTGCTTCGACAGCGCGACGAAAAGCGGGACGTCGGCCTCGAGCCCACCGCCCCCATGGGATTGGAAGGTACCACGCGCAAGATGACCGTGGCACACGACGGGTCGTTCATCATTTACGAGGCGAAGGTCGGCGAGAGCTCACAGCTGTGGTGGCAGAGCCTTCGCGGTGGTGGAGTGCGCGCCATATCCGGCACTGACGGGGCTACCGGTATGCCACGGCTCTCGCCGGATGACCAGCGCGTCGCGTTTGTCGCTGCGGGCGAACTGCGCATCGTGAGCGTGGGCGGCGGCGCACCCAAAACCGTCGCACGCGTGCAGGACCCGACGGGCGGCGGCTGGCTGACCAACGGCCAGATCTTCTTCGCAGACGAGGATGGCCGGACACTCCGGTGGATCGATCCGGAGACTGGGTCCGGCCGCGCGGACGCGGTGCAGCTCTGCCACAATGCGCAGGCACTCAGCGCGACAGAAGCATTGTGCGGCGGCGGCTCGTCCAAATCGGCGTACGCTCAGAGCCCGTCACAACCGACCGTGCGCCGATACTTACGTCGCACGTCGTCTGCCGGAAGCGCGGGGCCACCGATCATGCTCGGTTCCGACTTTCGGGTCGTGGACAGCACGTACCTCGTGTACATGGCGATGGATGGCACACTCAGCGCCACGCGTTTCGCCAACCGCGACTCACTCACGGTGGGTAAGTCGGTGGCACTGGTCCCCGGCGTGCGGCGCACGCAGTACTCAGGCACCGGCCAGTACGATCTGACTGACGACGGCACGCTCGTCTATCTGCCGGGAATCAATGCGGACGTTGGTCGCGTGGTGCGTTGGTCACGCGCCGAGGGCACGGTGGCGATGAACGTCGATCCAGCCACGCACCTGCGCTTCGCGCCGAGCCCGGACGGTCGGCGATTGGGGACGGTGGTGGAGGGAATTCAGCAGCAGGAGATGCGAATTTATGATGTGACGACCGGTGCCTTCGAAGTCGTGGAGAAGGGGTTTTTTCTGGGTGCACCGGGATGGAGTCCGGATGGGCGCAAGATTGCCTATCGCAAGCAAGAGTTTGCCAATCCAGAGATTGAGACGGTGTACCAGAGGCAGCTCGATTCTCCCGATGCGCCGCGTGTGCTCGTGACCGGTGCGTATCAGGCGCGCGAGGCATCGTATCTCGCCGACGATCTGCTGCTGCTCAGTGTGAACGGGAAGGACCAGCACAACTTCCTGGTGAATCCCACCGTGTCCCCCGTGCGCGTGGATACCCTGTCGCTCGGCGCGTATTTCATCGCCATCTCACCCGATCGGCGGTGGGTGGCGTACACGCTCGGTGGCACGCGCGGGTTGCTGTTGCAGCCGTACCCGGCGCTCGACAAGCGCTATCTGGTCGATGCCAGTGGCAACGAGCCGCTCTGGCGATCCGCCACGGAACTGCTGTACACCGCGCAGGAGCGCGGCATCCTGACCGTGAGGCGCGTCATGATCGACGGAGCGTCCACGACCTCGCCGGTGGGCAAGCCGGAGCTGCTGATCGCCGATTCGCGGTTCACCGAAACGCCCGGTTGGTCGCTCGGACGCATGCCGGGCGGCGGCATCGCGTACGTGCAATCGCCGTCGGAAAACCTGGGCTACTATGTGCGCGTGATTCCCAACTGGGTACGCGACATGAAGCGGGCCGTCGATGCGGCGAACCGATGAGCGGCCCATCGAAGAACGACGCGATGCAGCGTCTTACTGCTGCCGTCGCCGACCGCTATCGCGTCGAGCGTGAACTTGGGCAGGGCGGCATGGCCACCGTGTATCTCGCGCACGACCTCAAGCACGAACGCGACGTCGCCATCAAGGTGCTGCATCCCGACCTCGGTGCCGCGCTCGGCGGCGAGCGATTTTTAGCCGAGATCAAGACCACGGCCAAGTTGCAACATCCGCACATTCTCCCGCTGCTCGACTCGGGCAATGCGGGCGACGGACTGCTGTACTACGTGATGCCGCTCGTCACCGGCGAGACGCTTCGGGCGCGTCTCGACCGCGAGCAGCAATTGCCAGTAGAGGACGCGCTGCTGATCGCCCGCGAGGTGGGCGACGCGCTTGGCTATGCGCACGCGCTCGGCGTCATTCATCGCGACATCAAGCCGGAAAATATTCTCCTGCGCGACGGACATGCGCTGGTGGCCGATTTCGGTATCGCGCTCGCGGTGCAGACCGCCGCCGGTGCGCGCATGACGCAAACCGGATTGTCGCTCGGTACACCGCAGTACATGAGTCCCGAACAGGCGATGGGCGAGCGCAGCATAGACGCCCGAAGCGACTTGTATGCGCTGGCCGCGGTGACGTACGAGATGCTCGTGGGCGAGCCACCATTCACCGGGCCAACGGTGCAGGCGATCGTCGCGCGACTGCTCACCGAAACGCCGCGCAGCCTGTCGGCGCAGCGCAAGGCGGTACCAGAGAGCGTGAGTCACGCGGTCATGCGCGCACTGGAGAAACTGCCGGCCGATCGCTTCTCGACGGCCGCAGAGTTCATCGCTGCACTTCGCGCCGACGCGCCGACGCCTGCTCGCACATCCGCCACGAGGAGTGCACGACTCCGGGCTGTACCGTTGTGGGCATTACCTGTCGTGGGCGTTGTGACGTTGGTCATCGGTGCGCTCATCACGCCGAAAGTGACGTCGATGTTTCGCACGACGCCCGAAGTCAGCAAGCTCGTGCGCAACCTCACCGTGGCGTTGCCCGACTCGATGCAGGTGGCGTTCAAGGGAAGCGTTGAAGCGCCGGGCGGTCAGGGGTCGGTCACGATTAGTGCGGATGGACGCCGGATCGCGTGGGTTGGGGTCGCGGGCCTGAATAGCGCGGTCGTGCGGCTGTACGTGCGTGACATGGATTCGTACGCCATCTCCGCCGTCACGGGCAGCGAGGAGGCGTTTGCGCCATTCCTGTCCGACGATGGTTCGCGGCTCGCGTACTTCAGCGGCCCGGAATTACATGAAGTGAATCTGGCCAAGCGCGAAACACGCGTGCTCGCGCGCGGCCTCGTAAACGTGTATGGGGCGTCCTACGTGGGGAATGGTGGCATCCTGATCGCTACGGAAACGGGGCTGCTCACGCTGACCGCGTCGGGAGGGACGACCGGGAAGTTCGCGCGACCGTCGGTCGCGGACGGTGGGTCGTTCGGTCCGGTGAGCTTTCCAAGCGCAGTAGCTGGCGATCAGTTCGCGGTGGGACTCGTTCGCGGAGGGCCACTGGTGGTGGTATCGCTCGCCGACGGCGCGACCCGAACGATCCGTCCGTATGCCGGAGATACGGCGACGAGCATTTATGGTGACGCCCCCAAAGTTGCCGGTGGGCGCCTGTACTGGCATGTGCGCGATGCGGTGATGTCCGCGCAATTTGATGTCGACGGCGCGCGCATGACGTCCGAGCCGATGGTGGTGACGACGGGTGTTCGCGGCGATTTGTTCGGCGCGGCTGACTTCGACGTAGCAGATGATGGCACCGTGGTGTTCGTGCCCGGTGCCGACGCGGCCATTGGTCATCTCGCGTTCCTCGACCATCAGGGTGACGTGGACACACTCGCCGTGCCACCGGCCGATTACTCGGGGTTCGACCTGTCGCCCGATGGGCAGTCACTGCTGACCAAGTCCATCTCCGCGGCGGGCGCCACCGAGCTACGCCTGTTCAATGTCGCGCGAGGTGCGGGGACCAATGTCGCGCGAGGTGCCGGGACCCTGGTTGACGTCGGCGCTGGCGCCATCAGCCAGCCCGGCTGGCTCGCTGATGGCCGTTCGATTCTTGTGTCTGTGGCGCCGAACGGCATCGCCTCAGCGCGACTGCTCCGTGCAACGACTGACGGGCGTGCGCGGCCGGATACGATCATGTCCGGTGGTCTCGACCGATACGCCGTGGCACCGCGCGTGGGCCTTGTGATCGCACAGGTGACACGGAACCGGTCCCCCAACCGCTACCTCACCGACGATGCGGCTATGGACACCAGGCTCTATGCCAGCCGCGACGGCGGCGCGTTCACCGAGCTCCCGTCTCTGCGCGGCCTGTTGAGCCCCTCGCTCTCACCGGATGGGCGCTGGGTCACGTATGAGCGATACCAGAGCGCCGACGCGACGATTTTCATGGAACGGTTCCCACTCGACGGTCATCCGGTGCGCGTACCAGGCCGTGGTTACGAAGCGTATTTGTCTCCGAAAGGAGGTCGGCTGTTCTATCGCGTGGGCTCCGGGATCATGCAGGTACCGCTCACCTTCACACCAAACGGCGTGACGTTCGGTGAGCCGACGATGTGGGTGACATTTTCGTTTGCCGACTTCATTGGTCGAGCCTACAAGATCGCCAATGACGAACGCGTGCTCGTGAAGCTGTTGCCGAGCACGAAGCCGCAGGGGGAGATTCGGGTGGTGATAAGAAGTTGACGCGACGTCGCCTCGCACTGTTTTCTACGATCGGCCACTGCCGTTCGCGTTGATATCTCCAATCCTCAATCACATGCTCTCGATACATCGCATCCGTCTCCTCGCCACACTTGCGCTGGTCGCGGCCGTTACGAGCCCACCTCACAGCGCCATGGCGCAGAAGCGGCCAGCCACCGCCGCGTCTGCGAAAGGTGATCCCCGCATCGCACGATTGAAGGCTGAGCTATCGGCAGCCATCGATGCCAATGCGAAGCTCGCACAGGTCATGACGGATCAAGTGTTCTCCTTCGGCGAACTTGGTATGCAGGAAGTCGAAACGTCGAAGTATCTCACCGGCGTGCTCGAGGAACACGGCTTCACCATTACGCGCGGCGTAGCGGGCATACCCACGGCGTGGGTTGCGCGCTGGGGCAGCGGCAAGCCGGTCATCGCACTCGGCTCCGACATCGATGGCATTCCGCAGTCAGGACAGAAACCGGCGGTGGCGTTCCGCGACTGGATTGTGCCCGGATCACCCGGTCATGGTGAAGGACATAACAGTGGTGTGCCGCTCAACATCCTCGCCGCACTGGCGGTGAAGGACATCATGACGCGCGAGAAGATGTCGGGCACCATCGTGTTGTGGCCGGGCGTCGCCGAAGAACAGCTGGCGAGCAAGGCGTATCTGGTGCGCGCCGGCGTATTCAACGACGTGGACGCCAATCTGTTTGCGCATGTGAGCGACGAGTTTGGCATCTCATGGGGCGACGAGCCGTTGCTCAGTCTCATCTCCGCGCAGTTCAAGTTCAAAGGGTCGAGCGCGCACGCCGCCGGAGCTCCGTGGCGTGGCCGGAGCGCCCTCGATGCCGTGATGGCCATGGCCAACTCGTGGGAGTATCACCGCGAGCACATGGAGCTCAGCCAGCGTTCGCATTACGTGATCACCGACGGTGGCGATCAGCCCAACGTGGTGCCGGCAACGGCCGCCATCTGGTTCTTCTTCCGAGAACGCGACGCCGAGCGTGTGACGAAGATGTTCGGCGACGCGAAGCAGATCGCGCGCGCGGCAGCGCAGGCCACGTTTACCGAACTCGATTCGGTGCAGGTGATCGGCTCCGCGTGGCGCCCACACTTCAACAAGCCGATTGCCGAAGCGATGCACGCCAATGCGCGGCAGGTGGGCACGCCCAAGTGGGACGCCAATGACCAGACGATGGCGAAAGCCGTGCAGAAGATGCTGAGTTGGCCCGATAGCGGCTTGCGCACCACGGTGCCGCCGCTGCGTACACCGGACGAAGCGGCCAAGGCCTCGAGTGGCACCGGCAGCGATGACATCGGCGACGTGACGTGGACGGTGCCATCGGTGACGCTCTACTATCCCGCCAACATTCCTGGGACACCCGGGCACAACTGGGCAGACGGCATCGCGATGGCGACGCCCATTGCGCACAAGGGCGTGGTGGCCGGCGCCAAGGTGCAGGCGATGACGCTGCTTGATCTCATGATCCAACCCACGCTGGTGGTGGAAGCCAAGCGATACTTCACCGACGTGCAAACGAAGACCGTGAAGTACGCCCCGCTCATGGCGCCCACCGACATGCCGGCAATCTGGCTCAACGCCGAGAAAATGGCGCGTTACCGCGACCAGATGCGCCCTTTCTACTATGACCCCAAGCGCTTCGACAGCTATCTCAAGCAGCTCGGGATCGCGTATCCCACCCTCGCGCCGAAGACGCCGTAAACCACCTCGGAGGAGAGACGGGCACGACCATCGAGGCGGTGGGATCAGTAGTACCGGCCCAGACGTAAAATGAGGGCGTGCGGATGGGGCGGATTTCTTCGAGTCTCTGATCGTGTCGCCGGCGGCGAAGATCTCGGTGCTTGGCGACGCGGCGATCGCGGCAGAGCTGATCGTGCCGGCCAACGTCGTCGGCATGCCCGACGTGACCCAGATGCTCTTCTTCCCGGTGGACCGCATGGACACCCGATGCTTTGACGACACGGTCGCCGCACGAGGCGCGCTCCGTCGCGCATGCGACGGCCTCGCATTCGGTACGATCGTTGAGGCGCAGGGGACGTTTCGTTACATGCCGAAGCTCGCGTCGGTCGGCGTGAAAAGCAGGCGCCTGATCGAGCTGGACTACGATCCGACGTCCGGCATCACTGTGAAGTCGGCGCTGGAGGCAAACTCGGTGGCGCAACACGCTGGTGTCGTCGGTCAGCGCAGCCGCCGAAGGATAGACGACATGGCGTGAGTTGTCGCAGCGCGACTTGAGTACGGGTGTCTACCCACCGTTCGAAGCAATCGCCGCGATCGGCGCAAGGCGTGACAACGCCCGGGCCGCGTGCCAATATGGACGTCTGCGACGCGAGCGTTCCCCTTGCACGGACGGATCCCATGTGGCACGACCTCGGCCCCGTTGAGGAGTTCACCCACGCGCCGCTCACGTCCGCGATGATCGGGCGGCTCAAGGTCGTCGTGACTCACCAGGGCGGGCAGTTCGGCGTCCTGAACGGTGTGTGCAACCATGCCGGCGGCCCACTGGCCGATGGCCGCCTCGACGGCGAGTACGTCGTCTGCCCATGGCACCACTGGAAGTATCACTGCCGTACCGGTCAGGGCGAGCCGGGCTATGAGCAGGACGCGGTTCCGCGCTACGACGTGCGCGTCGAGGGAGGGCGCCTGCAGGCCTCTGCGGAGCCCGTGACCAAGCGATCGCGCGGGGACCATCCGACGCACCCACTCGCGCGTGCCGTCGAGCGCGCGCCGGGGCCGGTCCGCGTCGTCGGCATCTCCACCACCAACATGGACGTGGCGTACCCACGCTATTCCACGAGTGATGCCCTGCTGGAGATCGCCATGGCCGAGGCCGCGCAGTTGGGCGCCGAGGCAAAGACGATTCGCCTCGCGGAGCTCAAGTTCCGCCCGTGCGAGGGCTACTACTCGAAGAGTGCCCACGCCTGCACTTGGCCGTGCTCCATCACACAGATGGACCCCACCGACCAGATGGACCGCGTGTACGAGGCCATGGTGCACTGGGCCGACGTCATCATCGTCGCGACGCCCATCCGTTGGGGAGCCGCCGGATCGCTGTACTATCGGATGGTGGAGCGCATGAATTGCGTCCAGAACCAGACGACGATCGCCAATCGCGTGTTGCTGCGGAACAAGGTGGCTGCCTTCATCATCACCGGCGGGCAGGACAACGTGCAGGGCGTCGCAGGCCAGCTGCTCGGTTTCTTCGGCGAGATCGGTTGCCACTTTCCCCAGTTTCCGTACATCGCCCACTCGCGCGGGTGGACGGCCGAAGACATGGAGAACAACATCGAGATCGTGAAGCACAGCAAGGAGCTGCGCGACGGCGCTCGTGCGCTCATGGCGCGAGCAGTGGACCACGCGCAGCTGTTGCTTGACCACGAGCACTCGCCCCACGCGATGGAACGCGGCGGTCGGAAGGCCCACCGTCTCGTGCTCGAAGAGATCGGCGATGACGCTGGACCAGCGAAGCCCTAGCCGCCCACCAAGGCTCGGCAGGCCGCGAGGCCCGATGCGAGAAAGGCGTATACCGGCGCCGCCTGCGCGGTGGCGTCCCCCTGCACGCGCGAGCCCGGCAACACCGCGCCGATCCACTCGCGGGTGTGCCAGTGGCCGCCGCCCGCGAGCGTTGCTGTGAGCTGTTCGGCGCGCGGCTGCGGGTGTGCGTTCAGGTACAGGTGCGGCTCGTCGTAGTGCGTGTCACCGCTCACGAGGCCCACCGCCACCGACCCCTGCTCGCCTGCTGCGGGATGCGAGACCAGCGCGTCGATGCGCTATCCCACCCGAGCGTGGTGTCAGGCGAACCTCATCGGGAGCGGGCAGGCCCCGTCACGTTGTCAGGCATCACGATGCGCGCGGCGTTCGTCTAGTGTGCGGTTCCGTACCGTGACATCCCGAAAACGTTCATGCCGGGCGGCAATCGAACGCCAACGTATTTATGGACGTCCCGCAAGGGCGATGCCGGGGAAGCGCGGTCGCCACTGGCGAACGGGACATGCCGCAGATGATAGGTATGCGTGGTCCCCGTGCGAGCAGACAACACGCTGGAGTCTGCTCGCACCAACGATCCGGCGTGCGATGCAGGGTCGCTAGCGTGCCGGGTTGTTGGTGAGAACCACCGCGTTGTGCTTCCGCTGTCGACTGGGCGCCACCGACGGTACGAGCGCTTCCTTCGCGCGCGGTATGGCCTTACCCTGCCGCGACGTGACACCGTTCGACAGGAGCGTAAACACAATTGAAGTTTCCAGCATGTCTGTGGAAAACCAAAGTAGAGGCACAGCGGTCATTGTCTTGCGAATGAAGACGGTCGACGATGACCGTTCGCCGACAAACTTCGTGAAGAGAAACAGGAAGGCCAACAATGTCAGTGGGAGAAAGCCAGCAGTCGTGCGCGAGCCCTTCACGCGAGATGAAGACTGGCACCGGGGGAGAGCAATCGGCCCACGCGGTGCAGCGCAATGCGCCAGACGATCAGCTACCGCGGCAGAATCGCGTTGTTCACGTCGGCCACGACCGACACTGCCGGCGTCACGTTGCGCCACATCGCGACGAGTCCGATCACATCACACCGGATGTGACACCAAAGCCACGAACCCAACGAGGCAGTCGCCGATCCGATCACGCTACGGCGCTGAAGCGCACGAACACGAGGTTCAGCAGCAGCTCGCTGAAACATTCGCCGACGTAGCGACCGAGCATCCTCACGCGCGCCGACCTCGCGCGCCCGTTGCCGTCGGCGAACTCCGCCCGCTTCACCGTGTTCGAGCCGCACGCCGACGCGTTGCTAGCCGGGCTCGAGTCCGCACGGTCTATGGTCAGTCGCGTGCCCTCACCACGCGACTGAAGGGACGAGTGCCCTCGGTTGGGTGAAGTGGCATCCGAGCTGGCCATGAGTGCACGCAATCTGCAACGGGCGTTGCACGCCGAGGATTGCCCGTATCAGCCAGTGCTCGATGAAGTGCGCAGTGAATTGGCGCGTCGATACCTCGCGGATGAAGCCAACTCCGTGAGCCAGGTGTCGTTTCTGCGGGAATTCTCGGAGGCCGCCGCTTTCCATCGTGCGTTCACGAAGTGGACGGGGGTGACGCCGGCAGTCGCGCGCAAAGTCGTTGGCTCGCGCCTGCTGCGAGTCGTCGAACGAGCAAGTGCGACGAGAACGATCCACTCAGCGCTGAACACCGACTTTCTCCTCTAGCCCTTCGTCAGCAACGCCAGCAGCTTGCGCGCAGCGTCGGCGGACGACGCCGGATTTTGGCCCGTCACCAACTTGCCATCGGTCACAACGAAGACGGCCCAATCGTCTCCCTTGTGGTAGTGGCCGCCATTGGCGTTCAGCATGTCTTCCACCAAGAACGGAACGACGTCTGTCAGGCCCGCGGCCGCCTCCTCTGTATTGGTAAAGCCAGTCACGTCCCGCCCGAACACGAGAGGCTTGCCGTCAGTGCCCTTGGTGTGCTTGAACACCGCCGGCGCGTGGCAGACTGCGCCAATGGGACGGTCGCTTGCGGCGAATGCCTCGATGAGTTCCCTGCTGTTGATGTCCTCGGCGAGATCCCAAAGCGGGCCGTGGCCGCCGGGGTAGAACACCGCGTCGAAGCCATCGGCGGAGACCGTGGAAAGCACAGCCGTGTGCGCCAACGCCTTCTGGGCGACCTCATCGCCCTTGAATCGCGTGGTATCCGCAGTTTGCGCGTCCGCTGTGTCGCTCGATGGATCGAGCGGTGGCTGGCCACCCTTGGGCGAGGCTAGCGTGATATCTGCGCCAGCGTCCTTGAAGACGTAGTACGGCGCGGCGAATTCCTCGAGCCAGAACCCGGTCTTTTTGCCAGTGTTGCCGAGTTGGTCGTGCGAGGTGAGCACCATGAGAATCTTCATCGGTATACCGCCTTTGATGTTGTGTGTTAGTCTGTCAACTTGATGACACGCTTGCCGAAGGCTTCGCCTCGCAGCAGGCCAACGAATGCTTCGGGTGCTCGTTCCAGCCCAACGATCACTTCCTCCTGATATTTGATTCGCCCCTGCGCTATCCAATCGCCCATCTGCTTGGTGAACTCCGGATAGAAATGGCCGAAATCGTCGAAGACGATGAAGCCCCGCATGGTCATTCGCTTTCGCAGGATCTGGCCCATCAGGTAGTTCATCCGGTCGGGTCCATCGGGCAATGACGTGGCGTTGTACTGCGAGATCAGGCCGCACACCGGGATACGCGCCGACGGGTTCAGCAACGGGAGCACGGCATCGAACACCGCACCGCCGACGTTCTCGAAGTAGATATCGATACCGTCCGGAACGGCACGGTCGAGCGTACCGGGAAAATTGTGGGCCTTGTAGTCGATGCAGGCATCAAAGCCCAACGTGTCCACGACATGGGCGCATTTCTCGGCCCCACCAGCGATGCCGATCACGTGACAGCCGAGGATCTTTCCGATCTGTCCGACTGTCGCTCCGACTGGACCACTGGCCCCGGCAACCACGAGGGTTTCGCCGGCCTTGGGTTGACCGATCTGCGTGAGTCCCGACCAGGCGGTTAGGCCCGGCATCCCCAACACACCAAGCGCCCACGATGGGTGCGTTGGGCGCGGGCCCATCTTGATCACGCCGGTGCCGTTAGACAGTGCGTAGTCCTGCCAGCCACCGAAAGCCACAACCCAATCGCCTTCGGCGAACCCGTCGATGTCAGACGTGATGATTTGCGCGACGGTGCCGCCGACCATGACGTCGCCGATCTTGACCGGTTCGGCGTAGGACGGTGCGTCGCTCATCCGGCCCCGCATATACGGATCGAGCGACAGGTACTCGTTGCGCAGCAGCATTTGTGATTTGCTGGGGGTCGGCACATCCTCCGTCGTCAGGCGCAGCGTGTGGTCGTCAGGTTCACCCGTGGGGCGTTCGGCCAGAACGAACTTGCGGTTCTTGGTGCTGGATTGTGACATGGATCAATTCCGTTTCAGGTTCAACGACCAGTGTTCACGCGGCGCATGTCACGCCACTCCCACCCAATGCCAACCCGATCACGCGTGCCGACGCAGACGCTCGTGCCGTTTCTCTCGTCCGGCGTTGACCGATTCCTCCACTCCACAACCTGCAGCGGTGGCGTGCATGATCTGCGCCACGCCGCGTTCGGACGTACGCGGGTCTTCGGTGGAGACGCCGCCGCACACGTTGCGTTCGGCGACCACACTCATGACGTGAGGCGTTGGAGCGTCCTTGAAAGCGGGGCACAGGCACCAGGAGGTTCGCCCGCTTCCGCGCGCGCCGCTGGACCGTCCGGAGCGGGAACAGCGAAGCCGGTGCGTCTCCCCAAGGACGTGGCCTTCGGCGACGACGTCGAACTCGTGCTCGTCCGTTCCGGCGACGTGATCACGATGTACTCGGTGGGGACCACGATTCCGGACTACATAAGCGCCCATTGACGACGACCGCCTGCACCCGACGCGCGTTCCGAAGACGTGCCGTCACCGGACCAAGCGCACTCGGCGAGCAAGGTAAGCCGGCCTCGGTGTCGTCATCGCGATGCGGAGGGTCGACGTCCATGTCGCACCTGACCTCGTGCTGCATGTGCGCCGGCTGCACGGACAGGTCGCGAGCACCAAGACCGGCCAGCCGATTGAAGCGGCGCTCGAGCCGTCGGAACCCGGTTGACGGCATCACGCCAGCCCACGGCAGAAATCCGCGCGCACGCGAGCACCGCCAAGGATGCTCAGTGCACCGAAGCAGACGCCTCGAGCGCGCTTATCACCAGACGTCGCATGTTCCTGAGCGACTGCACAGCAAACCGGCGCTGCAGGCGGCGGCCCACCAACCAGAATCCGAAGCGATAGAACCAGTTCGGGATGTGGCCCGTCTGGGAGAACGAATGAATGCGAAACCGTATCGCACCGGTATCGCGCACCTTGATGATCTCGAAGGTGATCTCGCCGCGTTCCACGTGACCAGAAAGTGTATGGTAGCTGTATCCCCACACCTGTTCGCCGACGCCATCGGTGACTCGCTGCTCATCGATTACGCGGCTGACGCGCACACCGAGCTCGAAGCGAACCCAGAGAAAGCGAGCCGTCAGCAACATGGGTCGGGCCAGTAATGGTGCCGTGGAGTCGAATGCCCCCGTGATCAGGCGCTTCGGCGTGAAGGCGTACGCGCGCAGAATTTCGCTGGCTACGACGAAGGTGCCGCGAGGCTCTGGCTCCCCTGGTGCTTCGCTTGGTAACGCGATTTCGCGAGCGTCGAGGTGCCATCCGGACGCCGCCACATAGCTCTCGCGCTGGGCAAGGTCGACGGTGGACTCGAGTGCCGAGATCTCGGCAAGTCTCGCTCGCGACCGTTCATCGAGCGACGCGTCCGTTGGCCGTTGCGCTGACGTCACGCTGTGAGCTTCTCGGTCTGTATCTCTACCTCGGGGACGTCGGCTGAGCCGACGATCTGCGCCACCCGCTGAAGGAACGTCACCCACACTTCCGTTTGCACCCTTTGACCGAGGTTGAGCGTGTCGTACGCCACCTCCACCGCTTCATCGCGCGCGCGCGCCCACGATTCGATCATCACCTTCAAAATGCCCGATTGGTCGGGGACATCGTGCACCGAGAACGTGATGTGTCCGGCTTCTGGATGTCCTTCGAGAGTGACCAGCGTGAAACTGCTGTCCTCGACCTCGGCGACACGAACCCGCCCGTTCCACGGGCCGAGCATCGTGACGTCGTATTCGTCTCCCACGCTCATGCCGAGATCGTCTCCAGCCGACTTTTGAAAGTCAGCGAGACCGGACGGCGACAGCTCAGACAGGCGGGCTTCGATCGCGCGGCACATGGACTGGCGCGTGAACGCGGCGCGCGGAACCTCGATGCTGTAGCGACGGTGCGTCAGCTCTCCGACTCCCGAGTGTTCGTCTTGGAGATCGGATCCCTGGTCGGGTGGCGCTTCCGGCACGCCCCCGTTGGCGTGTGGGCGCTGCGATCGCCGCTCTCGGCGCGGCGCCAACCACAGCCGTGATGCGTACAGCGCAATCGCGGTCGCCACGACAAGGCCTGTCGCGACCAGAACAACGTTTATCGAGCTGTTACGCTGCTTCATAGTGTCTGTCTGTTTGGCTTTCGGGCCGATGATCAAGGCGATCGTGCCGCGGCGCTTGCAATGTCGGGGCTATCAAAAGTGTACAGACGACGCATCGAAGGCCAATCACCTACACCCCCCAAGCGTGCTGGACTATGCAACGCTTGTCTCCGGAGCGTTTTGAGATGAGGCTCACGGCGAGGATGAACACGTTGCGCGTCGGGCACGGGGCGCGAACATCGTCAAAGAACGACGTGAACGGTGACGTTAGTGACATATATCCCTTGTACTGTCGTTCGCCTGGTGTCCCTGAGGTCGCGATGGCCATTCTCGACAGCAAAATCCACTCGCAGGGCGCATCGGTCGTCACGACGCTCCCCGCTGAGGTGGCGCGTCGACTGTCGGTGACGCCGGGTCAGGAGCTGGAGTGGATCGAGAACGGCATGGGGGATTCCGCATGGTGCCACACACACCGGACACCGCCGAGGCGGTGGCGGTGCACGAAAAGATCATGGCGGAATACGACGCCGTCTTTCGCGCGCTCGCCAAGTAGGCGGCGTCCGTGTCGACCGAGCCACGTTGGCTCACGGAAACGACGCTGCTGGCCATCCACGCGCAGCAGGTCGAGCGGTTCGGCGGAGCGCACGATGTCCCCGATCAGCATGTGGTGGTGTCCGCCCTCGCGCGCTCGAAACAGCGCTGGCACGACGATCCGTCGGCGGATGTCGCTGATCTGGCGGCACTCTATACTGGTCGGCTTCGCACGGGCACAGGGTTTCGTCGACGGCAACAAACGCTCGGGACTCGCCTGTGCCTTGGTGTTCCTCGCGGAGAACGGGGCCGCGCTGCACGTCGATGGGTCGGAGTTGTACGCGCTGACGATGCGTGTCGCGATCAGTCAGGCGGACGATGGTAAGGTGGCGGCGTACCTACGTGAGCGACTGTCGTAGTCGCTTCGCTGAATTGGCGGTTTGCGAGCGGCACACCTCCTGGGAGGTGTGCCGCAATACTCATTTTCCTGATTCCGCTGGCAACTGGGGCGACGAACCCTTGGCAAGACAGAGAGTTGACACTCGTTGTGCGAAGTGGCGCAGACTTCCTCGTCGGATCACGCCCACCCCGGCGATTAACTTCGCCGTGCGCTCGTTCAAGATTCATGAAGTGTGAATACCGCCATGCAACTGCTGCGCGAACGGATCATGTCGGCGCCATCCGCGTTCACGGCGGTGTGACCAGCGTGGATCGCAGAACCCCTCCAGCCGACGGAAGCAGAATCTCAATCGGGGACGGTCGAGGATACGGCGCGATGTCCGGCCACGGCCGCCGGGCGAGACCGAGGACGCGACCGAGGACGCGCGAGTCGCGTGGTCCGCGATCGGGCCGTATAGTCAACCGACCCCAACCGAGTTGTGATAATTCCAATCCATCACCCACCCACCGTGCCCCGTCGTCTCGCGCTCGCGGCGGCCGTCGCGCTCCTCGTGGCGGCCTGCGCGCCGCGCAACGTGGTCGGCCGGTCGGACGCCTCGGCGGCCCAGCCCCCGGTCCCCCGCGCGCTGTGGGTTGAAGCGACGGACGCGCTGCTCACGACTACGGCCGAGTGGACGAACAAGGTCGAGCTGGCTGATCTCAATGGGGACGGACTCCTCGACCTCCTGTTTGCCAACGGAGGCGACTATTCGACGCCCGGCACGCCGGAACTCAACCGGGCCTTCTACAACGCGGGTCCGGGGAAGCCGTTCGTCGAGAGGACCACGACGGTGTTCGGCACCTCGCCGGACATCGCCCGCGTGGTGAAGGCGCGCGATTTCAACGGCGACGGTCGGGTCGATGTCTTCGTCGGCACAACGTATCAGACGCAGAGTCGGCTGTACCTGGCCGACGGCTCGGGAGGATTCGTGGAGCGCACCGGGACGCACCTTCCCGCCGTTGTCCTCAGCGTCGGTGACGCCGAGCCCGGTGACGTGGACGGAGATGGTGATCTGGACCTCGTGCTGGCTGACTGGGGGCCGGGGAACAACATGAGCAATGCGGGTGGTCGTGTCCGACTGTGGCTCAACGACGGCGCGGGGCGCTTCACCGACGTCACGGCGGCGCGACTCCCGGACGAACTGGTACGCTTCTCATGGGATCTGGAGTTCGTCGACGTCGACAACGATTTCGACCTCGACGTCTTGGTGTCCTGCAAGCGCTGCAGCGGCGGTTCGCTGTACCGCAATGATGGATTCGGGAAGTTCGCCGCCGAACCACGTGGTCTCCCGCAATACACGAACAACTACGAGTACGAGGCGATGGACCTCGACGGCGACGGCTTTCTCGACCTCGTCACCGTGAACGACGGCGACATAGTGGGTGGGGTTGGCGACAGCCGCCGAGAGCACGTCTTGCGCAACAACGGGAAGGGTCGCTTTCTCGACGTGACCGACGCTTGGTGGCCCGACCGCGAGAACATCGGCGAGGACGATAACGTCGTGGCGTTCCTCGATGTCGACTCGGACGGCGACGCCGATTTCGTGATCGGCTCGCTGAGCGGGCCGGACCGGGTCCTTTTGAATGATGGCAAAGGCCACCTGAGGACCGCCAACGAGGTGTTCGTGGGAGATAAGACCCCGGGCACGCTTGGGCTGGCAATTGGCGACTTGGACGGCGATGGGCGGATGGACGTCGTGCAGGCGCAGGGCGAGGTAAAGGGCGCCGAACGTGAGCGGATCTTCCTGGGGCGGGGCCTCGCACGCGATGTCTCCCCGCCAGTCGTGGGGCCGCTCGCGCAGGCGCCGTCGGGTAACGGCGTGCTCGTACGGGCGCGCGTGCACGACCGTAAGAGTCCGACGCTGTCGACCGAGTGGCGGCGTGTCGAGGTGCGCTGGACCTCCCCCGCCGGGGCGGGTGCGACGCCGCTTGTGTGGTACGGGGAGTATCTCTGGCGTGCGGAGGTCCCGACGAATGCCAGCGGCCTCCAGGTGTGCGCGGTGGACGCAGCAGGGAACGAGACCTGTCGCGCCGTACCGGCCTCTTGATGAGACCTACATGATGATCCTTTTTTTACTTGACAGCGTACGACCCTAGCCCGTATTCCTCTCGTACCTTGAGCCGGTTTCGGCTGGAGGCGTACCCTCGTTCTGGACCACCCCCTGCCATGAAGCCCCTCGTCACGCTCCTCGCGTGCTTCGCCACTGCGGTCTCCGCGGCCGTCTCGCCGGTCGCGGCACAGTCTTCCGACGACTTTTTCGAGTCCCGCGTGCGGCCGATTCTGGCAAGGCAGTGCGCCGAGTGCCATTCGGAGGGGAAGACGCGCGGCCGCTTGCGAGTCACGACGCGGGCAGAGCTCCTCGCCGGCGGGAAGTCGGGCCCTGCCATCATCCCGGGCGACCCCGACGCCAGCCTGCTGATCAAGGCGGTCCGGCACCAGATCGCGAAGATGGAGATGCCACGAGACGCACCGGCCCTGTCGGCTCGCGACATCGAGGGACTGGCGGAGTGGGTTCGCATGGGGGCGCCCTGGCCGGAGTCCGCGCCCGCCATCGTGCTTGTTGCCTCGGTGTCGGGAGAAGGCGAGGGCGGTATGACACCCGGCGCCCGGATCTTCGTGAACAAGGTCCGTCCGGTGCTCGAACAGAAGTGCTTCGCGTGCCACACCAGCGAAGAGCGAGGGGGCCTGCGTCTCGACTCGCGCGAGCGCATCCTCAAGGGCGGAGGCCGGGGGCCCGCGGTCATTCCCGGCAACCCCGAGCAGAGCCTCATCGTCGCGGCGCTGCGCCACGAGCGCGAGGATCTGCGCATGCCCCGCAACGCGGCCAAGCTGACGGACGCGGAAATCCAGGGATTCGTGGAGTGGATCCAGGCCGGCGCCGAGTGGGCGAAGGCCGAGGCACCCATCACCATCCTGCGCCGCGCCGCTACCAAGACGGAGCGCGAGTTCTGGTCGTTCAGCCCGCATCCGGTGATCAAGGTCCCCACGCCAACGAAATCCGGGTGGGCCAAGACCGACATCGATCGCTTCGTGCTCGCCAAGCTCGAGCAGAACGGGCTCACTCCGACCCGTGCCGCCGACAAGCGCACGCTTATCCGCCGGGCGACCTATGACCTCATCGGGCTCCCGCCCACGAGGAAGGAGGTAGACGCCTACCTCGCCGACACCAGCGGCGCCGCATTCCTGAAGGTGGTGGACCGGCTACTCGCCTCCGACCACTACGGCGAGAAATGGGGCCGGCACTGGCTCGACGTCATGCGTTACGGGGAGGACGACACGCGCGGCCTGGCCCAGGACGGCTCGGGTCGGGAGCGATACCCGATGGCCCACGTGTACCGCGACTGGGTGGTCGACGCCTTTAACGCCGACATGCCGTACGACACACTCGTGATGGCGCATCTGGCGGCCGACCAGATGCCTGGGCCGCGCCGTAAGGACCTGCTGCCCGCCCTTGGCTTCCTCGGCCAGGGCCCCTGGTACTACGATCTCGCCGATCCCCCCGTGGCGCGCGCGGACGAGCGCCACGACCGCGTCGACGTCACCACACGGGGCTTCCTCGGGCTCACCGTTGGGTGCGCGCGCTGCCACGACCACAAGTACGACCCCATCGGGACGCACGACTACTACGCGTTGGCCGGCATCTTCAACAACGCCAACTATCACGAGTACCCGATCGCCGACTCGTCCCGCGCCGACAAATTCAAGAAGGACAAGGAGTTCATCAAGAAGCTGAACGAGGGCATGGGCGAGTACATGCGCACCGAGTCCGACCAGCTCACGCGCGTGCTCACGCTCCAGGTCTCGAAGTACATGATGGCGGCGTGGAGGGTGACCGGCCGCGAACAGCTCCCCAAGGAGCGCGCGGCCCTCGAGGCGCGCCTGGACCTCGAAACGTTGGAACGATGGGTCGACTTCCTCGATGATCCGCCAAAGCACTACCCTTTCCTGACCGACTGGCAGGCGATGATCGCGGCGCCGGTGGGCACGACCGACGAAGCCAAGGCCGAGGCGAAGAAGAAGGCCCAGGGGCTGGCCGATGCCTTCCAGCGTCTGCTCATCGACGTGACGATGGAGCAGAAGAAGCTCGAGGAGAAGAACAAGCGGATCATCGCCAAGGGCACGCCGCTCGAGGAGGTGAAGTCCATCCCGATGCCCAACGGCTTCGAGAGCTTCTTCGACCAGCACCAGCTCGAGCTGGCGACGATGGATCGGTCGCGGTTCAACCTGTACGTGGACGTGTACGCCGTCGATCTCGACAACGAACTCGAAACGTTCTTCCCCAAGCCGGCGCTGCTGCGCTTCAACGGCTGGGGCTTGGAGCGGCAGCTCAGCCGCGTCTCCGCGGATTACCTCGCCTCCCTGCGCGAGGAAGTGAAGCGCCTCGAGAAGGCATTGCCGGACATCCCGTTCGTCATGGGCGTCGAGGACAAGCCGAAGGGGTCCCTCGAGGACATCGCGCTCCACATCCGCGGCAGCCCGCTGAACCTTGGCGAGCGCGTGCCGCGCGGCTTCCCGCTCGTGCTGCAGACCGGCACCCCGACGGTCTATTCGGAGGGCAGCGGCCGGCTCCAGCTGGCCCAAGACATCGCCAACCAGCCGCTCGCCGCGCGCGTGATCGTGAACCGCGTCTGGGGCTGGCACATGGGCTTTGGGCTCGTGCGCACGCCCAGCAACTTCGGCTTTGCGGGGGCGCGGCCCACGAATCCCGAGTTGCTCGAGTATCTGGCCACGCAGTTCGTCGCGAAGGGACGGTCCATCAAACAATTGCACCGGGACATCATGTTGTCCGCGGTCTATCAGATGGCCTCGGACCACGACGCCAAGTCCGCGACCATCGATCCTGAAAACCAGTACCTGTGGCGGTTCAACCGTCAGCGCCTCGAAGCTGAGGGGATCCGCGATGCGCTGCTGATGGTGTCCGGTCAACTCGTCGACTCGATCGGCGGGCCGTCGCGCGAGCTCGATGACGAGAAGAACAACCGCCGCACGCTGTACTCGAGCGTGAGTCGATTCCAGCCACACATCTTCCTGCAGACATTCGATTTCCCGAGTCCAAGCCTGAGCGCCGAACGTCGGTTCGCCACCAACGTCCCGCTCCAGAGCCTGTACTTCATGAACTCCCCGTTCGTGCTGCGGCAGGCCCAGGCGTTGGTGAGGCGACTGGCGGACTCGACCGCTGACTCCGTGGCTGCGCAGATCCCCGCCGGCGGGGCGGCGATTCCACGCCGCACCGCCTTGAAGGCCGTGGCGACGACCGCGGCGGACACGGTTGCGGAGGCAGCCGGCCCCCCGCCGCCCAAGAAATTCGACGATCGCGCGATGATTCGTGCGGCCTATCCGCTGCTCTACGGCCGGGACGCAACGGCGGACGAGATCGCGCTCGGCCTCTCGTTCCTGGCCAGTCAGCGCGCGTCATTGCTGGTGAGCGAGACGGCGAAGGCCGCGGTTGAGGCAACGAAGGCCGAGGCAACGAAGGCCGAGGCAACGAAGGCTGAGGCAACGAAGGCTGAGGCAACGAAGGCCGTGGCCCAGAAGGCCGCACCCGAGACAACGAAGGTCCAAGGCACGACGGCCGTTGCCGCCAAGGTCGCGGGCGCGGAGCGCGCTGCCGAGCAGGGCGCTGCCGAGCAGGGCGCTGCCGAGCAGGCGCGGAAGGAGCTGCTGGCGCGCCGGGTGTCCATGAAGGCGTGGACGCAGTACGCACGGGCGCTGTTCAGCGCGGCGGAATTCCGATTCATCGACTGAAAAGCGTTAAGGAGCACGAATGTCACACGGGCACGGAGAGGGCGGGCATGACGAGGGCTGCGGGGTCAATTCCCAGCCCCGCACGCGACGCGAGGCGCTCAGGACGATGGGCGCCGGATTTGGCATGATGGCGTTTGCGCAGATGGTGGGCGCTTCCATCGCGGAGGCGTCGAGCTCGGTGCTGTCGTCGATGGGCGAGCGGGTGATCAGGCCCCACTTCAAGCCACGCGCCAAGAACGTGATTTTCCTGTTCATGAACGGGGGCGTGTCGCAGGTCGACACCTTCGACCCCAAGCCCGAGTTGGACAAATACGACGGCAAGCCGATTCCCAACGCGATCAAGACCGAGCGGAAGACCGGATCGCTCATGAAGTCGCCGTTCAAGTTCTCGCGCTACGGGAAGTCCGGCCTCGAGGTCAGCGAGCTGTTCCCCGAGGTGGGGGGGATCGCGGACGACATCTGCGTCATCCGGTCGATGCACACGGAGATCCCGAATCACGAGCCGTCGCTCCTCATGATGAACACCGGGCACATTCAGCCCGGCCGCCCGTCAATGGGAGCATGGCTCACGTATGGCCTCGGCACCGAGAACAAGAACCTCCCGGGCTTCGTGGTCCTCTGCCCCGATCAGCCCACCGTGGTCGGGCCGCCGCTCTGGAGCAACGGGTTCCTGCCCGCGATGCACCAAGGCACGTTCATCTCCGACAAAACGCCGCGTCTCGCGGACGACTTCGATCCCTACGAGCTGATCCCCAACATCCACTCCGACTCCACGTCGCTCAGCGACCAGCGCAGCGAAGTGGACCTGGTCGAGAAGCTGAACCGCATGCGCATGCAGCGCGTCGGGCCGCACGACGAGGAGCTCGAGGGCGCCATCAAGGCGATGGAGACCGCCTATCGCATGCAGACAGACGCACCCGACGTGTTCGACATCCGCAAGGAGAGCGAGGCCACGCAGCGTCTGTACGGCCCGGGAAGCACGGCCAGGGGCTGTCTCACGGCGGTGCGGCTTGTCGAGAAAGGCGTCCGTATGGTGCAGGTGTACTACGCCAAGGGTGATCCGTGGGACCACCACGACGACATCAACAAGCACCGCATCAACGCCAGGAACTCCGACCGGGCATTCGCCGCCGTGGTGAAGGACCTCAAGTCCCGGGGCCTGTTAGACGACACGCTGGTGGTCTGCGGCACCGAGTTCGGACGCACGCCGGTGCTCGAGACCGGCGGTGGCGGTGCGGGCGGCAGGGTCACGAACGGGCGCGACCATAACCCGTTCGGCTTCAGCATCTGGCTCGCCGGCGGCGGCGTGAAAGGCGGCATCACCTACGGCCGCACCGACGATTTCGGCTTCAAGGTCGTCGAGAACCCCGTGCACATCCACGACCTGCACGCGACCATTTTGCACCTGCTCGGCATCAACCACGAGAAGCTGACCTACAACTACAGCGGTCGCGACTTCCGGCTGACCGACGTCGCCGGCAAGGTGATTCACGACATCATCGCCTGAGGCGGCACCCAACAATTTCTTCCAGCACCGCCGCATCGGATTCATCGGTCAAGCGCTCTGGCAAGCACGCCCGACCCTCTGGTGAGTCGAACCGACCCAAGACCCAAAGCCCAAGACCCAAGGCCCAAGGGCCGTCGGAGCAGGGTGTCGGCATCGGGCCAAGCAGACGTCGACGCCGGTACATCGTCGGACGAACCAGTGTTGCCAAGGACCACGGCCACGTTACGCCGTAAACCCGAGAGTTTGGCACACTCCAAGGCTGATCCTCGGAACAGTTCCCTGTACTCGGGAACGGTGAGCCCCAGCAGCCGTAGCGCCAGCTCGCGCGAGGACACCCCGTCAAGGAAGCGGCGCGGTCGGTGCGAGGACACGCAGTAAATCGAGGGAGAGCGGCGAGAAGGACCGTGAGTGGGGCGGACCATCGCGACGTCCTGCCCTCACCGACTCGGTGCTCAGAACACGGTGTTTTCGCGTGGATTGTCGCCTGCCGCATGGCCGCCATGGGCCGTCCGAGGAGTCGAACCCTGGAATAGTCTGCCCAGCCCATGTCGTTCGCTTCCGGACGTCTCTTGGCGATCTCGGGGCTCCCCATCACAAAGAAATCCTGAACCACATTAATATATTGCTTAAATGGCTTAAAGACGGTAAATATAGAGTAACAACCGAGAGGATTCATGGGACGTCAGCCACTCAACACCGCCGCCGCCGTCGAAGACGCGGTGGTGCAGCTCGGCCGAAACGTGGCCACGGCGCGCATGCGACGCAGTTGGCGTCAGGCGGATCTGGCCGACAAGGCCGGCGTGCACGTCAACACCGTTCGAAGCATCGAGGCAGGGGCGCCCGGCACCGGCATTGCCGCCTATGCGGCTGCCCTGTGGGCCCTCGGCCTCGTGGATCAGCTCCAGGCCGTTGCGGGACCCGAGCGCGACCCCGAGGGCGAGACGCTGGCCGCTGCGCGTCTAGGCGAACGCGTACGGCCGGCGCGCGCGCTCGAT
Organism: Gemmatimonas sp.; assembly: GCF_046594945.1. Lineage (GTDB taxonomy): Bacteria > Gemmatimonadota > Gemmatimonadetes > Gemmatimonadales > Gemmatimonadaceae > Gemmatimonas. The sequence goes on from NZ_JBKJRB010000165.1 coordinate 26,519, forward strand.
AACGATTTCTGATCTCCACAAATGCCCGCTCGCAACACTCCAGCGTCCGCCGACCGTACTCGCCCGCCTGACCGCGACCAGGAGTGCTACGTGTACGTGCAGCTCCCCGGCACGACGGAGGTCGTGACCTGCGGGCGGTATCAGCAACGTCAGTCGCGGACGGGCGCGGTGACTGGCGTGTTCGTGTACGGTCGGCGCTATCTCGAACGCACTGATGCGGTGGCGTTGGATCCTATTCATCTACCCTTCACGCCACGCACGGTCGAGACGGCGAAGCTCGGCGGCATCTTCGGCGCCCTGCGCGATGCCTCGCCGGATACGTGGGGGCGCCGAGTGATCGAGCATGCACTGCATCGAGCGGAGCTGTCCGAGGTCGAGTACCTGTTGCACTCGCCCGAAGACCGTGCGGGCGCGTTGTCCTTCGGCCGATCGCCGACGCCGCCCTCGCCGCTGTGGAGCTACAACCGCATCGTGCAACTGCCGGAGCTGTTCGAGGCCGCCCGGCTGCTCCAGGACGACGCGTCAAGTCCGCGCCTCGCCGCTGAGTTACAGCACGCGGCGTTGGTGCTGAAGGAACCGGGCACGTCGATGGGTGGCGCCCGACCGAAGAGCGTCGTGCAGGACGATGACGGCCTCTGGCTGGCGAAATTTCCGTCGCGCGACGACCGATGGACCAACGCGACCGTGGAAGCCGGTCTCTTGGCGCTCGCGCAGCGCTGCGAGATACGCACACCACCCACGCGCATCGAGCGGATCGGCGCCGCGCAGGTCCTGCTGGTGAGACGCTTTGATCGCGAGCGGCTCGTACATGACACGCGCGACACGCCGCGCTACGTACGTCATCGCATGGTCAGTGCGCTCACCGTACTCGATGCGGATGACTCGGCTAACGCGCGTGCGCAATGGTCGTACGCGGTGCTCGCCGACGAACTGCGCCGCTGGTCGATACAGAGTCGCGCGGATCGTCACGAGCTGTTTCGCCGCATGGTGTTCAACGCCCTCGTGTCCAATCTTGACGACCACCCACGGAATCATGCGTTGATCGCGCCGCCGCGCGGATGGCAGCTCGCGCCAGCCTACGACATCACTCCTGAGCCGCGACCCGGCCAACACGAGCGTGATCTGGCGATGATTGGCGGCCGCTTCGGTCGCCGTGCGTCTCGTGGGAATCTGGCGTCGCAGGCGAAGCGTTTCGACTTCACCGAGGCCGAGGCGCACGCCGTCATCGATCGGCTGGTCGACATCGTGCGTGGCGAATGGGAAGGCGTGTTGCGTGCGCACGGTGCTACGGCTGCCGACTGCGCGACCGTCGCCTCCGCGTTCGTGGACGAGGGTTTCGAGTACCCAGTCCCCGAGAACTTCGTGTAGCGGCTGATGGGTTAGGCCGCGTCTCCAGTTGTTTCGAGACCGCCATCGAGATTCCCCGATGCTACCACCGCGTTCCGCTGCAACATCCCCAACTTCGCGCGCTTCATCGCCGAGCCCTTGAACGCCGCCGCGTAGTCGGCTGGCACCATCGCGAGAATCTCCCGCGCCAGCGTCCGCGCATCTTTGCCCGCAATGAACGCCCGCGACGCAAACGCCGACCCGTCGGCCAACTCCTGCGCAAACTTCACGTTCCACGGACACACCGCCTGCGAGGTGTGCCGCTCTACCCATGGTGTGATTCCGCTGGCGCTTGGGCGGCGAACTCTCAGGAAGACAACGAGATAGCGGATCAATAGTACGACCGCGACCGCCAAGGACCACGTCGACTCCTCGGTTCGGAACTCAACATGACGGGCTATGGTGTCCTGCCCGACTCTCTGGGGCCAGGCAACGCGCAGGATCACCCGCTACTTGGTACCCGCGAGACCAACGGAAAATTCGTCGGCGTCCTGATCGACGACACAGCCAGATCCACGTCGAGCATCGGCCAGTAGAGGTGATCCGCCGTCGGCCAGTCGCGAGTTGTGATCTGCTCGATGGTTGCGGCACGGAACCATGGAAACTCGGCGAACGCTACGTGCAGTTCCTCGTTGCCGAGGAGCAACCAGAATCCATGCCGCGAGACGTGCGTGACTTCAGCGACCCAAGTGGCGGACCCAAGCATCGCGAATCTCCTTTAGGTGACGGCGAACAATGCACGTGCCTGCGGGCCTCGTCACGAGAGAAGAAAAAGCGCCGGAACGGGCCTTCACGTAGGAGCGTCGGAGACACGCAATGAAGCTAGGGCTCCGCGCTGTTCTCCCGCACCACCGACGCATTCCGTGGCAACATCCAGAGCTTCGGCGCGCCGCTCGCGGGGAGACGTCGACGAGCAGCCGATGGCCGACCTCGACTCGGAAGCCATCGACTTCCGAGCTGCTTCCGAGTCCTTCAATCCCAACCGGCCGCTTCGACGGCGTCGACAGAAGCCGAAGCCTCAAGCGCGGCATCTCCAAGCTCCGCAACCGAGTGATCGGCCGCGTCTTCCATGCTCTCGGCCTCATCGCGCAATGGGGAAGCGGCGTCCAGTGGATGACCGCGCCCGCTTGATCGCGCTGCCGTTGAACGCCGCCGCGTAGTCCGCCGGCTCCATCATGAGGATCTCGCGGGCCAGGGCGCGTGTGCCGTCACGTGAGCCTGTTTCCACGAACATTGCCCGCGCCGCAAACGGCGACCCCTCCGGCACCTCCTGCGAAAACCGCCCGTTCCACGGACACACCTCCTGGGAGATGTGGCGGTATACCCATTTTGTGATCCCGCTCAGCACGGGACGGCGTACGCTTCGGCCGACCCGCACCAAGCCGGTATAGACCGAACCGCATCCGATGGGGGCGGCAGACACACAGCCCTCCGAACGGGAAGCGCAGCCAGCAGTTACGAGGGAAGAGCGATGCGGGATGGGGATGCCCCGGCGGCTTGCCAAGTGTTCGTCGTTCGCGTAACATTGGCGTTCACGGTTCACGAACAGCGAACTATAGTGTTCGCGGTTTATAAACCATGGACGAACGCCGCCATGGTCCAACTTCGGCCCCACGACGTCGCGATTGCACTGCAGCTCGCGCTCCACCCGGGAATGCCGTACCGAGCCCTCGCTGAGGCCGTCGGGCTATCCCAGGGTGAGGTGCATGGGGCCGTCAAGCGTCTGGCGTACGCCCGCCTAGTACGAGCGGATATCCGGGCCGCCCGTGTGCCGGCACTACTGGAGTTCCTCACCAGCGGTGTCCCGTATGCGTTTCCCGCCGAACCCGGCGCCGAGGCGCGCGGCGTACCAACCGCCTTCGCTGGCCCTCCGCTCGCCGGCCACTTTCCGGATGCGAGCCCGTTGGTGTGGCCCGCGATCGACGGGGATCGACGGGGGGCCGCGATTGAACCCCTGTATGCGGCCGCCCCGGCCACCGCGAAAGGCAACCCCGCCTTATACGACCTGCTGACGCTCGTCGATGCCCTTCGGGTGGGACGCGCGCGCGAACGGCACCGCGCGCGGATACTCCTGGAAGAACGACTCCTGGCGACTGCGCTCGTGTGACGGCATCCACCATGAGCCCGAATCGGGATCGTTTGCTGCGCACCGCGCGACGGATGGCACCGATGCTCGCCGACGTGGTGTTTGTCGGCGGACAGATGGTTGAACTCTTGATTACCGAGCCAGCCGCCGTCCGAATTCGACCGACCGAGGATGTTGACGTTCTGGCGCGCGTGACCACACGAACGGCGTACCATGACATCCAAAGGCGGCTCATGGCGCTCGGATTTTCTCCCGACCAACGTCTGAACGCACCGATCTGCCGTATGCGCACGGGCGACGATCTCGTCCTCAATGTCATGCCACTGAACGAGAACGTCTTGGGTTTCTCCAATCGTTGGTACCGGTTTGCGCTCGACACGGCCACCGATAGGCAGCTCGAGCCGGACCTCGTTATCCACGCCATCAGCGCACCCGCCTTTCTCGCCACGAAGTGGGAGGCGTTCCGTGATTGCGGCGCCGACGATCCATTCCTCAGTCACGACCTCGAAGACATCATCACGGTGATGGCCGGCCGACCGCAGGTCATCGCGGAGGTCGCATCGAGCGCTGCCGACCCGCGCCGCTTCATCGCAGCATCAACGCGCGCGTTCTTGGCCAACCGGTGGGCCAACGACATCGTCGCGGGAAGCCTCCCGGATGCGCAGCGGTTTCCTGGTTTTGCCGACGATGTGGTTGCTCGGCTACGCGCACTCGCTGCGGTCTGAACGGCCGGTGACGTCTAACCCCGAACCGGTGATGGTGACGGAGTCGATGTGTTGAGCCGCCCACGCCGCGTGATCACGCACCATCTCATGCTCGTGCGACTGCATGGCCTCGAGCACCGCGAGATCATCCGCGGTGCCGATGTTGCCGAGCACGACACACGCGTTGCGCTTGAGCATCCAGAGTTTCGCGCGCTTGATGGCGCTGCCTTTGAACGCGGCGGCGTAATCGGACGGCTCCATCATGAGAATCTCGCGGGCCAGGGAGCGAGTGCCGTCACGTGAGCTGGCGTCCACGAACATCGACCGCGGCGCAAATGCCGACCCCTCCGGCAGCTCCTGCACAAACTTCACATTCCACGGACACACCTCCTGGGAGGTGTGCCGGCAAAACCGTTTTCTGATTCCGCTGGCGACGGGAACCCGAACCCTCAGCAAACAAAAGGGTTAGCCGGTCGCGGTGCGGCCTGACGCGGCAGCTCATGTGGGATCACGCCCACCACAAAGATTGACTTCGCAGTGCTGGGCATTCAAGATTCATGAAGTGTGAACATAGTGCTCCCCACCTCCGATTCTAACCGATGCCCCCGCTCAAGCCACAGGATATCGCGGTCGCGCTGCAACTGCTGCTGACGCCTGACGCGACGTACGCCGCGCTCTCGGTGGCGACGGGACTGAGCCAAGGCGAGGTTCATAATGCTGTGCGACGGCTCCGCGGCGCGCGGTTGGTGCTCGCCCACGCGCAGCGGGTGCACGGCGCCGCGGTCTTGGAGTTTCTCGGATCGGGCATCGCCTACGCCTTCCCCGCCGAAGCCGGCGCCGAATCGCGTGGCGTCCCCACGGCGCACTCGGCGGGCGAACTCGCCGCCGAGTTCGGCGTGTCGGACCCACTCGTCTGGCCGAGCATTGAGGGAGCGGTTCGCGGCGCGAGCGTCGTGCCGCTGTATGCCGCCGCGCCGGCGACGGCGGTACGCAATCCGGCGCTTTATGAACTGCTCGCGCTCGTCGATGCCGTTCGCGTCGGTCGCGCGCGGGAGCGTACACGCGCGAAGCAACTACTGCGCGAACGGATCATGTTGACGCCGTCCGAATCGGCGGCAGTGTGACCACCATGTCGCGTAGCCCAAATCGAGACCGCCTCGTACGGACAGCGCGCCTGCTGCGGCCGCTGCTCGGGGAGTTCGTGTTTGTGGGCGGTCAGGTGACGGAGCTACTCGTCACCGATACCACCGTGGTTCGCATTCGCCCGACCGATGACGTGGATGTGGTGGTGCCCGTGACGACGCGCCGCGCGTACCATGACCTCCAGATGCGACTTATCGCGCTCGGGTTCTCGCCGGATCAGCGAGCACACGCACCGATCTGCCGCATGCGCACCGATGACGACCTTGTGCTCGACGTGATGCCGCTGGACGAAGCAATTCTCGGCTTCAGTAACCGCTGGTATCCGTACGCCGTGGAAAGCGCGTCACCGTTCACGATTGAGCCAGGATTGGTCGTGCGCGTCGCATCGGCTGCCGCCTTTCTGGCCACGAAGTGGGTCGCGTTTGCGTCGCGCGGCGCAGCCGATCCGATGAGTAGTCACGATCTCGAAGATCTCGTCACCGTGGTAGCGGGTCGTGCCGAGATCCTCGACGACGTGCAGGCCGCGCCGCCGGCGGTGCGCATGTTCATTCGCACCGAGACCGCCGCGTTCCTCGATGCGCCGTGGTCAGCCGGAATTCTCGAGGGCAATCTCCCCGACGCGCGACGCGTGCCGGGACTGGTCGATGCCGTTACTCGGCGGTTTCAGCAATTGGCCTCGATGAAGTGATCCCGTCTAACGCCCACGCCGCATGCGCCCGCACCACCGCATGCTCGTGCAACAGCATCGCCTCGAGCACCACAAGATCCGCCGTAGTCCCGACGTTCCCCAGCACGACGCACGCGTTGCGCTGCAACATCCACAACTTGGCGCGCTTGATCGCGCTGCCTTTGAAAGCGGAAGCGTAATCGGCCGGCGCCATCATCAGGATCTTGCGGGCCAGTGCGCGCGTACCGTCACGTGATCCCGCCTCGAGAAACAGGTCGCGCGCTGCGAACGCCGGTTCACGCATGGCCGTGGTGAACCGCACGTTCCACGGACACACCTCCTGACACACATCGCACCCATAAATCATCCCGCCCATCTGCTCCCGCAGCCCCTCCGGAATCGCCCCCCGCAGCTCAATCGTCAGATAGCTGATGCACTTCGTTGCATCCAACACGCGCGGCTCCACGAACGCCTGCGTCGGACACGCATCCAGGCAGCGCGTACAGCTCCCGCAGCGGTCGGCCTCGAACGGATCGTCCACCGCGAGCCCGACGCCGGCGTCGACCTCCACGAACAACGACGACAAAAAGAAGAACGAGCCGATGGTGGGATTGATCAGCATCGTGTTCTTGCCGAACCACCCGAGCCCCGCGCGTTGCGCGAGATCCCGCTCCAACACCGGGCCGCTATCCACGTACGGCCTCGCGTGGATCGAGCGGTCAAGCACCGCTTCCAGCCAGTGGTGCAGGGCACGCGTGCGTTCGCGTAGCAGCTCGTGGTAATCGTCGCCACGCGCGTAGCGCGCCACCGGTCCGCTCGGTTCGCGGCCGCCGTACTGCGTGGCCAGCACGATCGCGTGAGTGGCCCCGGCGTGCGGACGGCGACTGTCGCGTCGTAACTCGGCACCCTCACCAGCGAGATATCCCATCTCGCCCTGATAGCCGGCTTCGAGCCAGGCATCGAACCGGGCTCGCGAGGCCGGAGGCCCCAATGAGGTGATCCCCACCAGATCGAAACCCAAGCCGAAGGCCTGCGCTTTAAGACGCCGCGAAAGATCTACCGCGCCGTCGTCGCTCACTATGGTTGGCGTCCGACCCAGCGGGCGAAAGCGATCACGTCGTCGGCCGGCGGAATCGCGTCTTCCTGTCCGTAGGCCGTGTACATACGCCATTTCACATAACTGGTCGCCGGCAGCGGCAGGAACGGAAACCGGCGGAACCAATGCCGGTGTCGGAACCGCCAGGCCACGCGGAGCAAGTCCATGGCCAGGAACGGGTTGGCGATCGCGCGGAGCGAGAGAGTCAGGGTAAGCGGGAGCCAAGCCATTCGCAAAATATAGGGCCTTCTGGGCGCTCAATGCGTTCGTCACACCAAAATCCCGGCCAAATATTCCACGCCGGTAAAGCGGTTCGCCCTAGCGGTCGACACTCTCCCGGTACGCTGCCGCCGCCGCCGCCGACGACGCCACGCGCACGGTGTTCCCCTCCCTCTGATTCGCACGGTCATGTCGCACTCCGACACCAGCACGCCCACCACCAGCCAGCCGCCGCGTGAACGCCCCTGGTGGGTGGACACGTTGCTGCTGGTCGGCTGTATTGCGATCGGTGAACTCTGCCTAAACCGCGCGATCGAACTGGCCGATCTCGAGCTGACCGACTGGACGCGGAGTCTCCTCGATGCCGCCGGACTGGCGTTGCTCATCGGTCCGCTCTACGCGTGGATCATGTATCGGCGTCACGTCGATGCCCGCATGTCTCTCGACCGTTTCAGCCGCTCCGGGCGCGCGCTCAATAGCCCGCACACGCGCGTTCGCGTAGCCGTCTTGGGTTCCATGGGGGTCATCGCCGCGGTGCTGGCAGCGTCGCTATGGGGGCAAATCTCGACCACCGCCCGCCTCGCGCGTACCGCGGAACTCGTGCGTTTAGCCGGGAACCAGAGCGCGCTGGCACAGCGTATTGCACGCCACGCGCCCGACGCGATCGACAACCCGTTCGTCGAGACCTCCATTCGTGCGGCCACGTCCAATCTCGAAACCGGCGCCGTACAACTCGACTCGCTCACGGCGGCGTTTGAAGTGGCCGCCTTCGCTGCCGCCAAGAACGCGCGCGATGCCATCGCGGCGTCCACGCCGCCGCGCGATGCGTTGGCGGCATCGACCGTCGCGATGTTCGCCGCGCCCGTCCGAAGTGCGGCGCGCCGTGCGGCGGCCGTCGAAGTGATACGGCGTGCTGACGCGCTGATGGTCGTCGCGGAAGCCACCGGTAGCGCGTTGCAGATGTACTCGGAAGAAAGAGTCCGACGCAGCGTCCGGTCGGCGTGGATGATTGCGCTACTCATGCAGATGCTGATCGGCATTATCGCGCTGCTCGTGATCGAGCCCGTGATCCGCCTGCTCAAGCAGCAGCACCAGATTGCATCGGCCCGCAGCGTCGAGTTCCGGCGGCTGGCGATGGTGGCCGAACGCACCAGCAATGCTGTGATGATCACCGATGCCGACCGGCTCACCACGTGGGTAAACAACGGGTTTACCCGGTTGACTGGCTACTCGTTCGACGAAGCGGTCGGTTGCAGTCCCGGTGAGCTGCTGCAGAGCGCCAACACCGACCCCGCGACCGTGCGCCTGCTCAACGACGCCCTCAACAAGGGCACGTCGGCGCGCTGCGAGATTTTGAACCGCATGAAGGACGGCAGCGAATACTGGCTCGACCTCTCAATTGAACCGCTTCACGAACGTGGCGTGCTCACCGGCTTCATATCGATCGAAAGTGACATTACGGAGCAGGTACAAACGCGGGTGGCGCTTGACGCCCAACGGGCCCGGGCAGAGAGTGCACTCGCGGCACTGCAGCGCACCACCGGGATGCTCGAGGAAGCGCAGACCGTCGCCAGCCTTGGCAGCTGGTCGCATGACATTGTCACGAATCACAGAGAATGGTCGAGGGAGACCTTCCGGCTGCACGGGCGCGATCCGAACGACGGGACGCCGGCCTACGTGGACATGCTCTCGGACTTCGTCGAGGCGGACGCCGCACCACTCCATGAGGCGGTGCAGCGCACGGCGACCACCGGAACGCCCTACTCGCTGTTGCTGCAGACCTCGCGCGGTGCCAATGGCGTGCGCTACGTGCGCGCCGAGGGCCGTGCACGGTACGACGCCTCGGGCAACGTGTCCGGCATGTTCGGCACCGTGATGGACGTGACGGCCGCCATCGAGCGCGAGGAGGAGTTACGGCTGGCACAGGAACGCGCCGAAGCGGCCAGCCAGAGCAAAAGCGAGTTCCTGGCCAATATGAGTCACGAAATCCGCACACCGCTCACGGCGATCCTGGGCTACACCGATCTGCTGCGCGACGAAGCGATTCGTCACGGCGCGTCCGATGAACAGTTGCAGTCGATGAGCACGATCCGTCGCGCTGGTCAACATCTGCTCACGGTTATCAACGATATTCTCGACATCTCGAAGATCGAAGCCGGTCGGATGGCCATCGAGCGTGTGGAGACCGATCTGCCGCGCGTGCTGTTCGACGTGGACAGCCTGATGCGTTCGCGTGCCGCGCAGAAGGGTGTCGTACTGCAAACGCGCCTGCTGACGCCAATTCCGGATCGGGTCCTCTCCGATCCCACCCGCCTGCGACAGATCCTCATGAACCTGGTTGGCAACGCCGCCAAGTTCACGTCACACGGGCAGATCGATATTCAGGTGGACGTGAGTACGCTCGCCGGCGAGCCGGCGGTTCGCATCGCCGTCGTCGATACCGGCCCCGGCATGTCGCCGCAGCAGGCGACGCATCTATTCCAGCCGTTCGTACAGGCGGATACGTCGGTCACGCGCAAGCACGGCGGCACTGGGCTTGGGCTCACGATTTGCCGTCGGCTGGCCAGTCTGATGGGCGGGGACGTGCAACTGGTCAAGACGGCGCTCGGCGAAGGATCCACCTTTACGGTCACGCTTCCGCTCCACGCGGTAGAGGGAGCGCAAAATATCGAGGATCTTAACGCCTGCATTGCCACGCCGTCGGCGTTGGACGCGACGGGTGCGTATGCGGTCGCACTCCGCGGCCGCATCCTGCTCGCGGAGGACGGCGAAGACAATCAGCGGTTGATCTCGCATCATCTGCGAAAGGCCGGCGCCGAGGTGGTCATCGCCGAGCATGGGCGCCGCGCACTCGAGTTGATGGCGGCCGCCGACGCTGCCGGTCGGCCGTTCGGCCTCCTGCTTTCCGACATGCAGATGCCGGAGATGGACGGGTATACGTTGGCGCGCACGCTGCGAGCACAGGGCAACGGGATTCCCATCATTGCACTGACCGCGCATGCCATGGCGGACGACCGACAAAAGTGTCTCGATGCCGGGTGCAACGACTACGCCAGCAAGCCGATCGATCGTGGCATATTGATCGCCGCCTGCGCCCGCTGGATGCAGTCGACCCCCGACGACGCATCCGAACCGCGGTCGATCGAAATCTTTCCTCAGCCCATGTTGTACAGCGACCTGCGCGACGATCCCGATTTCACCGAACTGGTCGACGCCTTTGTCGCGGGGCTGGCGGCCAAGGTGGCGCGTATCGAGCACGCGTTCAGCACCGGCGAATTGGTGGATCTCGCCCGTTTGGCGCACCAGCTCAAAGGCGCAGCCGGTGGATATGGCTATCCGTCGATCAGCGATGCCGCCCGTCATGTGGAGCAGTACGCGCGGGCCCGCGTGACCGCCGACGGGACGTTCGATCCCGGCATGGATTTGTCGGACGCCGTCGCGCTGCTGCTCGACCAATGCTGCCTCGCGATCCGGACGCTGGAGCATGCCTCATGAGCGACCATCACGCCGCCCGCCCCACCCTGCCGGAACGGGAGTTCATTGAGAATGCACGAATTCTCGTCATCGATGATGATGCGGACATCCATGCGCTGATCGTCGCCATGCTGCGACCACTGCAGGCGACAATCGTGGGGGCGGGTAACGGCGCCGAGGGACTCGCCGCGGCGCGCGCGACGGTCCCTGACCTGATCCTGCTCGACCACGAGCTGCCGGACGGCACCAGCATCGATATCCTGCACCAGCTGCGCAGTGAACCCGCACTCGCCGGCATTCCGGTCATCGTGGTTACCGGCAGCGAGAGTCGGCAGGTGCTCACCGCCTGCTTCGCCGCCGGAGCGGCCGATTATATCCGCAAACCGTTCTTTGGGGCGGAGCTCCGCGCCCGTGTGTGTTCGGTCATCGAGCGACAGCGCATGCTCGCGCAGCTCGGACGCGCTGCGCTGATCGATACGCTCACCGGGTTGCCGAATCGCGCCCTCCTGCATGACCGTTTGCAATCCGCGATCGAACGCACCGCGCTCGAGTCCGGCTACGCCTTCGCGGTGATGTTCATCGACTTTGATCGCTTCAAGATCATCAATGACAGTCTGGGGCACGATATCGGCGACCTGCTGCTCACCGAGATCGCATCGCGGCTCAGGATGAATCTGCGGGTGAACGATTGCATCACACGCGATACGATCGGTTCGACCGTGGCGCGTCTGGGTGGCGACGAGTTCGTGATCGTGCTCGACGATGTGGCCTCGGCCGAGCTGGCGGCAGCGGTCGCCGATCGCCTGCTCACCGTACTCGAGCAGCCGTACTTCCTGAAGTCGCATACGGTGCGGTCGAGCGCGAGCATCGGTATCGTGCATAGCAGCGCCGGGTACACACAGGCCGACGAGATGCTGCGTGACGCCGACATCGCCATGTACGCGGCCAAGAGTCGCGGCAAGGCCTGCCATGCGATGTTCACGACCAGCATGCGCGACGCCGTCCAGCACCGTCTTGATATCGAGAACTCGTTGCGCGATGCGATTGCGCGCCAAGAACTGTATGTCGTGTATCAGCCGATCATCTCGTTGGACGACCGGTCCATCGAGAGCGTGGAGGCGCTGGTACGCTGGCGCCATCCGGTGCACGGCATGATTGCGCCGTCGGAGTTTATTCCGGTCGCGGAAGAGACGCGTCTCATTCTGCCGCTGTCCGATCAGGTGCTCCGCGAAGCGTGCCGGCAGTTCATGGTGTGGCAGAAGGAATCCCCCGAGTTCGCGCCGTCCTATATCAGCGTGAATCTCTCGCGTGTTCAACTGGCCGATCCGGATCTCGTGCCGCGCACCATGGGCATCCTGCGCGAAACGGGGATCGCACCGCACCAGGTGCAGCTCGAGGTGACGGAATCCCAGCTCATGCAGCATCGCGTCATGGCGGCTGAACTGCTGGCCGCCTTCAAGGCGGAGGGGATTCGTCTGGCGATGGATGACTTCGGCTCGGGCTATTCGTCGCTCTCCTGTCTGCAGGAGTATCCGTTCGACGTGCTCAAGGTGGACCGCGCGCTCACCGAGAATGTGAGCCGAGGACGCGGCTACTCGGCGTTGCTGCACGCCGTGATCACGCTGGCAGAGAACCTGGGCCTGCACGTGGTGGCCGAAGGGATCGAGACGATTGAGCAGCTCGCGCTGTTGCAGGCGTTGGGCTGTCCGGCGGGGCAGGGCTTCCTTCTCGCCCGGCCGATGGAGCCTTCGCAGCTCGAAGGGTGGTGGTCGGGATTCGTACGCGAAGCATTCGAGGCGGCATGACCACGGTGCGCATCAACGAGCACATCATCCGCAGCGCGCTGCAACGAGTGACGGCGGTCGCAACGCTGCCGGCGAGCGCGATGCGCATCATGAAGATCGCCGAAGATCCGACGTCGACCGAACACGATCTGCTTGAGGTGCTCGAGGGTGACCCGCCGCTCGCCGCTCGCGTGTTGAAGGTGGTCAACTCGGCGTTCTACGGACGCCCGCGCCAGGTCGGCTCGACGGCCGCGGCCATGCGCCTGCTGGGTGTGAACGCGATCCGCAACGTCGCGCTGGCGGCGAGCCTGAACCGACTGTTCCGCGGTGGCCGCACGGTGCCTGGTTTCGAAGCGGCCGACCTGTGGACGCACTCGGTGGCCGTTGGCACGGCCGCGCGTCGCATCGCGGAGCGGGGACGCGGCATCCCGCCCGAAGAGGCGATGCTTGCGGGCTTGCTGCACGATATCGGTCTGCTGGTGGAGATCCAGGCCTCGATCACCGAGTTCACGTTGTTGATCGACGCCACCTCGCGGAACGCGTCGCTGTCATTCGCCGACGCGGAGACGCAGTGGCTGGGCGCCACGCACGAGGCGTTCGGCAAGGCGCTGTGCGAGCAGTGGCGCTTCCCCGACGCGCTCGCCAAGGCGTGCGGCCATCACCACGATCCGATGGCGCTCGACACGGCTGACCAGCGATTACCAGCGATCATTCACGTGGCGGATATTCTGGCTGGTCGTGTTGGTGGCGGCTTCACGCGCAGCGTGGGGCGTGACGTACCACGTGATGGTGTGTGTGACCTGCTCGGGTTGAGCGCGGCTGACCTCGCCGACATTGAAACACAACTGAGCAGCGATATTGAACAAACAGTGGGACTACTCGCGGCATAAGTGACAATTGCGCTTGACAGGTCGTTGAACGGATCGCACCGTCCAACAGCCTATTCATCCCCCGTGCTGTGGAGTGTTCCTGTATGAAGGGTCGTTCATGTGCCGTGAAGTCGTCGTTCGCGGCGGCCGCGATCGTGCTGGCCGCCTGTTCTCCCGAGCAGACATCGCTCACCGATCCCACCGACGCCGCGCTGGCGGCGGCGCCGCAGGCGTCGGTCGCTCGCGCGCCGGAGTTTGTGCCGGGTGAAGTGATTGTGCGCTTCAGGGCTGGTGCCTCGAGCGCGTCGCGTGGGGCGATCATGCGCGCAGCGAATGCGCAGGTCGACGAGAAGATCGTGACCGCGACAATGCGTGGCCGTGGCGACAGCGAAGGCATCACGGTATTGCGCACGTCGATGAACGTGCCCGATGCGATCGAAGCGCTCAAGGCGCGCGCGGAGGTGGAGTACGCCGAGCCAAACTGGGTGTACACGGCGGATGCGACCGTGAGCGATACGTACTACGCCAATGGCTCCCTCTGGGGCATGTACGGCTCGCTCACCACGCCAGCCAATCAGTATGGCATCGGCGGCACTTCGTTGTGGGCGGCAGGTGCCAACTGCAGCGAGGTGGTGATCGGCATCATCGACGAGGGATACATGTACACGCATCCGGAACTCGCCGCCAACGCGTTCAAGAATCCGGGCGAGACGGCAGGCAACGGGATCGACGATGATGGCAACGGCTACGTAGACGATGTGTACGGATGGGACTTCGCCGGAAACAACAGCTCGGTGTTCGATGGAGCGGGCGACGATCACGGTACTCATGTCGCCGGTACGATCGGCGCGGTTGGGAATGGCGCGGGTGTGGTCGGCGTGTGCAGTTCCGTGAAGCTGATGAGTGGCAAGTTCCTCGGCAGCCAAGGCGGCACCACGGCGAACGCGGTCAAGGCGGTAGACTATTTCACCGATCTCAAGACAAGGCACAATCTCAACCTCGCCGCCACGAGTAACTCGTGGGGCGGGGGTGGTTTCTCGCAGGCACTCGCCGATGCCATCAGTCGTGCCAACGTGGCAAACATTCTGTTTGTCGCTGCGGCAGGCAACAGCACGTACGACTGTGATACGTCAACGGCGTGCTATCCGGCGGAGTACGCGAGCGCCAACGTGCTCACGGTGGCGTCGATCACGAGCACCGGTGCGATCAGCTCCTTCTCCAACTACGGCGCGACGACGATCGACATCGGCGCACCGGGCAGTGGCATCTGGTCGACCGTTCCGGTCTCATCCAAGGGCAAGGTCGTTCCTGGCTACGCCAGCTACAGCGGTACATCGATGGCGACGCCGCATGTCAGCGGCGCAGTGGCGTACTACGCGGCGCGTAATCCGGGTTCATCGGCCGCCGCGATCAAGGCCGCGATTCTCGCGCAGGGAATCACCACACCGTCGCTCGCGGCCAAGACACTCAGCGGCAAGCGCCTGAACGTCGGCGGCTTCTAACTCGTCGATCAACGATTCGTCGCGGGTCATTAGCTTTCGCGGGTCCTCAACCCACGATCGCGATGACCCTCGACGAGTATCAGGAACTCGCTGCCCGGACCCTCGGGCGCGACCGCACGCACGAGCAGCAGCTGGCCAACGCCGCTCTCGGCCTCACCGGTGAAGCCGGCGAGGTGGCCGAAGTCATCAAGAAGCATCTCTTTCATGCCACGACGCTTGATCCGGACGCCCTCGTGAAAGAGTTGGGCGACTGCCTGTGGTATATCGGTGCGTTCGCCACCGTGCTGGGCCTCAGCATGGACGACATCGCCCAGCGCAATATCAACAAGTTGCGCAAGCGCTATCCCGACGGGTTCGACACCGAGCGGAGTCGCAATCGCACCGAATAGTCGGGCACCAAGGGCTGGGCACCGCCGCTCAGCGCAAAAATGACCGTCCGTCGAACGGCACTTCGCATGTCACGCGCAGCAGATCCAAGGCACTCGGCACCACGTCAGTGGTACGCAGCGGCACTCGCGTGACGGGTCCATCGATCAGGAGCGGGACCAACATCTGCTCGCGCAGGAGCGCCCCGTGCGTGGAGACGTGCGGCGTAGGTTCGTAGCGGGCACGCAAGTCCCATCCGCTGGCCGCCGAGACCACAATGTCACCCGCTCTCGGCGAGGGCACCAGGGTGGAGAGTTGCACCAGCGCATCGGCATAGGGTGATGCGGCGCCGGCGAGCCACGCATCATCGGCGTCGAGATCAGACAACGAACCACCGAGCTGGAGCGGGTCGCCGCCGGCGATGGATTGATAGCTCCAGCGCGCGTCGTGCCCCGCGTGTGAGCGCACAATGTCGGCCCCCCCGTGGTCGCGATGAAAGACGCGCACGGTGTTTGCGCTCATTGCCACCGCGAGCAGGCCGATGGATGGCCGCTCCAACATCGCCGTGAGTGTCGATTGCCAACGCGAGCTGAGCGAGGGCCACCACGTGCGCGATCTGCGGGCGGGATCGAGATACAGGTGTCCCATCGCGTTGCCGCCCACCATGAGCGCCACATCGGCGCCACGAGTGCCAAGCTTCGGATGCGCGAGCACCTGATGGCCGCGCGATGACAACCAACCGTGCAGATCCTCGTGATCGGACACGGGGGCATGGCCGTGATCGCCCACGACCCACACGCGCAAGCCGTCGGCCCATCCGTCGGCGGTGGCACTGGCCTGCGCTCTCGCGATGGCCGTATCGACATCCTGGATGGCGGTGCGCACGATCGTGGAATCGCCGCCGAACGCATGCGCGAGTTTGTCTGGGCTGAGGATGCCCAGCATCGACAGCGTTGGACGCGTCCGCGTGAAGCGGCGGAGAAATTCAGCGACGGCCGCTTGCTCTACACGGCGCCAGGCGCGCGCGTCGCCGCGAAAATGCGCCCATCCGGCGCGCAACGACCAAACGATTCCACGTCCCACACGGCCATGCGTCGCGCCGCGCGCGATCATCATCAACCCGGCCAGGGAGGGCTGCACGAGATCGTAGAGCGTCGGGCTGCGCGGATCGAGATCGCCGTCGACATGCCAGATGTCGACGCCGGAGTAGCTGCGCGCCTGCGCGTACGACCACGGCAGCGAGCGCGCCCGGTCGAACCAGCGAAGACCGGGCATTCCGACCGACGCTGGGTGTCGGCCCATGACGAACGGCGCATAGGCGGGACCAGTCACGGACGGGAAAGACGTGCTGATGGTGTGCAGCCCTCCCTTCTCACGAAGACGCGCCATCGTTGGGAGATTGCCGCGCTCCAATTCCTCGCTGAGCACGTCGGGGCGCACGCCATCGGCCACCACTAACAGCAGGCGCGTCGTCCCCGTGGTATCATCCGACATCAGTCCTGCCAACTTCCACGTGCTCCCCATGGCCAAATCGCGTCAATCACTGCCTCGTACCGTAACCGGCAAAAAGGCTTCGGCCGTCACCCGGGCAAAAGCCGAGAAGGAATCGCGCGACGGCTTGGTGGAACGTACCGAAGAAGGCCATCGAAAGGCGGGCCGCGAGCCGAGCTCAGAAGCCCAGCTGGTGTCCAGCGGTGCGCGAGCGGTGCGACGCCCTGAACCACGGCTTATCGATCAGGACATCCGTGACCGACCAATGCTCACGGAAGACGAGAAGTTGCTGCAGAGCCCGAAAGACGACATGGGAGCGTTTACGCGCTCCGATCCGTGGCGCGTCATGCGGATTACCTCCGAATTCGTAGAAGGGTTCGATGCGCTCTCCGAGATTCACAAGGGCGTCACGATCTTCGGTTCAGCGCGGACGGGGCCGGATGATCCGCAGTACGTCGCGGCACAGGAAACGGCTCGATTGCTCGCCCTGCAGGGGTTCTCGATTATCACGGGCGCCGGCCCGGGCATCATGGAGGCCGCCAATAAGGGTGCCAAGCAGGGCGGCGGGCACTCCGTGGGGTGCAACATCGAATTGCCCTTCGAACAGGGGGCGAATCCCTACGTGGATACGCTCGTCAACTTCCGCTATTTCTTTGTGCGGAAAACGATGTTCATCAAATATTCGAATGCGTTCATCATTTTTCCCGGTGGCTTCGGCACCTTGGATGAACTGTTCGAAGCGCTCACGCTGATTCAGACTGGCAAGATTTATCAGTTCCCGGTCATCCTGTTCGGTCGGCACTATTGGGCCGGACTCGTCCGGTGGATTACGTCGCGCTTGGTTGGCGAAGGCAAGATCTCGCCGGGCGACCTCGATCTCCTGCTACTCACCGACGATCCCGCCGAGGCCGCGCAGGCCGTCATCGACGCCCACGGGGCACAAATCGCGGCAAAATCGGATAAAATGAATCCCGGTTGACTTTGTCGGGATTGATGTGTTAGCCTGAAAGAAGACTTCATGAGAAGCGTTCTCAACTAACATATCATGTCCATCGCTCTTATTCTCGCCGCGGTCGTCGCCACCACCTCCACGGTTCAAGACTCCTCCCGCGCAAAGCGTGCGGCAGCGGACTCCGCCGCCGCGGACTTTGCCGCCGCGGACTTTGCCGCCGCGCAGGCGCTGTCGGCGGTCCGTATCTCCGCCGAACGGGCGGCTCGCAAGCAGTACCGGGTTCCCGGCACGCGGTCATCCACGCGTACGCTGACTCCGCTTCGCGAGGTGCCGCAGTCGATCACCGTGCTCGGTCCGCAAGTCCTGCGCGACCTCGGCTTACAAACGATGGCCCGCGCCATGGAGTACGTTCCGGGTGTCACGATGGGTCAGGGAGAAGGACACCGCGACGCCCCCACGATCCGCGGGCAGAGCACCACCGCCGATTTCTTCGTGGATGGCGTCCGTGATGATGCCCAGTACTACCGTGACAGCTACAACGTGTCGCAGATCGAAGCGCTGAAGGGCGCCAACGCCCTCGCGTTCGGTCGCGGTGGCGGCGGCGGTGTGATCAATCGCGTCATGAAGCAGGCGGAGTGGACTCCGACGCGCAGCGGCCAGCTGGAGACAGGCTCGTACAACGAGCGCCGCGTCACGCTCGATGTCGGCCAGGGGATTACGTCGCAGGTTGCCGCGCGAGTGAACGCGCTGCATGAGAAAAGTGGCTCCTATCGCGACTTCGTGTCGTACGAGAAGAGCGGATTCAATCCCACCATGACGTTTCTCGCCGGCAAAACCATGCTGCGCGCTGGCGTGGAACACTTTGTCGACCGGCGTACGGTCGACCGCGGCATTCCGTCGGCCAACGGACGGCCGTCCGCGCTTGACTGGCGCACGTTCGTTGGTGATCCGGACAAGAGTCGCTCCACCATGACGGTGGACGGCGCGCACCTGTTGGCCGAATACGACAATAGCCGGGGCCTCACGCTGCGCACGCACACTCGTGCCATGCAGTACGACAAGTACTATCAAAACGTGTTCGCGTCGAGTGCCGTGAATGCCGCCGGTGCACAGGTGAATCTCGGCGCGTACAACACCGCGACGGACCGCCGAAGCCTGTTTAATCAGAGCGATCTCGTCTACACGTCCCGCCACGGCGCGGTGCGACAGACACTGGTGACTGGAACGGAATTCAGCCGCCAGGCCACCGACAACGTGCGACTGACTGGCTACTTCGATAACGTGACGACGACGCGCACCGTGCCCCTCACAGCCACGGCCGCGGTCCTGCCGGTGTCCTTCCGGGCCAGTGCCACCGACGCCGACAACGACGCCGTGGCCAACGTGGCCGCCGTGTTCGCGCAAGAGCAACTGCATGTCGGTGACCACGTGCAGTTCGTGCTGGGGGCACGCTACGACCGCTTCGCCGTGCGTGTGCGGGATCATCGCACCGACGTCGTGACGCAGCGAGTGGACTATCTCCTGTCGCCGCGCGGTGGCATTGTGTTCATGCCCAATCGCACCGTGTCCATGTACGGTTCAGTGGGTATATCGTCACTGCCCAGCGCCGGCGACCAGTTTTCATCGCTCTCGGCGAGCTCCGCCTCGCTCAAGCCGGAGCGATTCCGCAACCGCGAAGTGGGCGTGAAGTGGACACCGAGCGAGGCACTGGAACTGAACACGGCCTGGTATCGGCTCGACCGGACAAACAGTGCCGCACCGGATCCGGCCAACGCCACGCTGCTAGTGCAGACGGGGGCGCAGCGCACCAGCGGGGTCGAAGTCGGAATCACCGGTGCTGTCACATCCCGATGGAACGTCGTGGGGGGCGTGGCGGTGCAGCAGGCGCGGATTCTCAACCGCACGTCTGCCGCGCGCGCCGGTGCCACCGTGCCGCTCGTGCCACGTACCACGCTTTCGCTGTGGAATAAGGTGCGCGTGACGTCGCTCGTATCGCTCGGTGCCGGCGTCGTGCATCAGGGCCAGCGTTACGCAGCCATCGACAATAGCGTCACGCTCCCGTCATTCACCCGCGTCGATGGCGGACTCTTTGTGTCGCTGCCGCTGTCGCTCACGCTGCAGGCCAACGTCGAGAATATGCTCGGCACGCGCTACGCGGCCACCTCGCACGGCAACAACAACATCATGCCCGGAGCCCCACGTACCGTTCGGCTGTCCCTGTCGGTACGTCCGTGAGATGAGGGAACGGGCGTCGCCATTCGCGGCGTATGTCTTGAACCCCCACCAAACCATGCCATATTTCGTAATTGTACACGCGCCCGACCGGAAACGGTCGGGCGCGCGCCTTTTCTGTCCCGCCTCAGTGGACCTGCGCATGTTTCAGGAACTCATCGCCAAGATGGCGCGTGAAGTCGAAAAGCTCTCCTACGAGCTCAACGTCACGCTTCCCTTTGAAATCCGGAAGGCCGTCGAACTCGGCGACTTGAAGGAGAACAGCGAGTACAAGGCGGCCCTGGAACGCCAGCAGTTCGTGCAGGCGCGCCTCGGGCAGCTCACGCGGCGCGTGACGAAGCTGGCGAGCATCGATATCGCGCAGATTGCGACCGATCGCGTCGGCCTCGGATCGAAGGTGATCGTCGAGGACGAGCAGACGAAGGTTCGTGAGTCCTATGAATTGGTGTTCGGCGACGCTGGTGAACTACAGGAAGGTCACGTGACCATGGCGTCGCCGATCGGCCTCGCGTTGCAGGGCAAGGCCGTCGGGGAGTCGACCATCTTCAAGCTGCCCACCAAGATCCGCCGTTTGGTGATCGTGGATCTGATCACGATTCACGCTCGCGCCACCGACCAACTCGCCTGATTCGCCCCACTTCGACTCCCCCGGTCGCCGGAGCACTGAGATGCAGCGTGCTGAGTATACCGTTCGTGGCTCCGTGCCACAGGACGTGATCGAATGCGTCAGGCGCGACACGCCCGCGCCGCAGGCCGGTGACGTGTTGCTCGAGATGCTCGCCGCGCCAATCAATCCGTCGGACATCCTCACGCTCACGGGCCAGTACGGCATGTTGCCGCCCCTGCCGGCCGTGGGCGGGAACGAGGGCGTGGGAACCGTCGCAGCTCTCGGTGACGGGGTGACGTCGGTGGCCGTAGGACAGCGCGTGCTCCTGCCAATCGGTTCGGGCACGTGGGCGTCGCATCTCGTGGTGCCGGCGGCAGGGCTTATTCCGCTCCCGTCCTTCGGTGACCCGCTGCAGTTGGCGATGATGTCGGTCAATCCCCCCACGGCGTCGTTGTTGCTCTCCGAGTTTGTCGCTTTGGCACCGGGCGATTGGGTGATGCAGAACGCGGCGAACAGCGGGGTAGGTGAGTATGTGATTCAGCTTGCCAAGCGCCGCGGTTTCCGCACCGTGAACGTGGTGCGGCGCCAGGATGCCATCACGCCGCTCCAAGCTTTAGGCGGCGACGTGGTGCTGGTGGATGGTCCCGATCTCGATATGCGCGTGGCCGAGGCCACAGATAAGGCCAAGATTCGACTTGGCTTCGACTGCATAGGCGGTAGCGCCACCGATCGCATTGCGCGCACTCTCGCGATCGGCGGCACGGTGGTGAATTACGGCGCGCTCAGTGGCGAGGCGTGCAAGATCGCGCCGGGGTCGTTCGTGTTCCGCGATGTGACACTGCGCGGCTTCTGGCTGGCGTTCTGGTTCCGGAAGGCCTCCCCAGAACAGCAGCGCGCCGTGTTCGGCGAGATCGCGACCCTCATCGCCACGGGTGCCCTGTCGGCCCGCGTGCATGCTACGTATAGGCTCGCCCAGATCAAGGAAGCAGTAGTCGCCGCCAGTGCCGGTGGTCGCAGCGGTAAAATTCTGCTCGTCCCGTAGCGTCGACCCGTCTTTCGTCGGAACAGCCAGCACATGGTGGTGGTTCGGCGCGCAACTGGTCCGACGGCGCAATTCTCCAATCAATCCGTTTTGTTGTGCTTCGCGTCTCTTCGCGACCTTCGCGTCAATCAGTTACTTCCTGACCGCGCCGAGACAGCCGAACACACCACGGTTCACGCGAACGTCGCCACGGCTCGCGAACATTTGCTCAGCGCAGGACAGTCTGCGCGCTAGCCCGCGTTCAACCCGCCGTCGACCGCGAGCGCGTGTCCCACCATAAACGCGCTCGCAGTGCTGCACAGAAAGAGCACCGTGTCGGCCATCTCGCTGGCGGTGCCCAGACGGCCGAGCGGCACGCGCGCAGTGAGTTCGCTCTCGGGAAGCCCCGCGTCGAGCATGTCTTGCACCATTGGTGTGAGCGTGAAGCCCGGACACAGGGCGTTGATGCGGATGCCTTTGCGTGCGTACTCCAGCGCGGCGGTGCGGGTAAGTCCGACCACGCCGTGCTTACTGGCCGCATAGGCCGAATGGCGGGGGAAGCCGTTCAACCCGGCCACTGAGGCCACGTTCACGATCGTGCCACGCCCGGCCGCGAGCATGATCGGAAGTTGATGGCGCATGCAGCGCCAGACGCCGGTGAGATTGATATCGATCACGGTGTCCCACACGTCAGTGGGATACTCGGCCGTCCGCACCTCCGCGCCACCCACCCCGGCGGCGTTGATCGCGATGTCGAGCGCGCCGAAATGTTCGACGATGCGGGCCACCGCGGTCGCGATCATCGCGTCGTCGCGTACATCACATGGCACGGCCAATCCGCCGAACTCGTGAGCCACCGCCTCGGCGCGCGACTGTTGCACGTCGCCAACCACGACGTTGGCGCCCTGCGCGGCGAAGGCGCGGGCCGATGCGGCACCGATCCCGGATGCGCCGCCGGTAATGAACACGACGCGATTCGTAAATTCAGACACAGCGGTATGGGGAGAGAGTGAACCGTGGCTATCACACATCGTCGATCGTGAACATGCGCGCAACCTCGCGATCATAGGCGTCGAGCTGCTGTGCCGCATCGCGCGCCGTCCAGCCGAGCAACGCGGCCATGATCGGGGCAATACGTCGCGCCGCGGCGCGGCCATGGTCGCGCGTTTCGAACGCCAGGTGTGTGCGCCGTACCAGCACGTCGGCTAGCGTCGCGGCCATCTCGCGCTCCACCGCATGGGCGACTTCGGCCAGCAGGTACGGCAAGTCGTCGGAGAGACGGCGACCGAGCGCCGCGTCGCGCTGTACGTAGCTCCACACGTTACGCCAGCGACTGCCATACGCCAACGCGAGGCGCTCGCCCACCGCCGCGTCGCGCGCGGTGCTGCGCGCCTCGGCCATCGTCGCTTCGCGTGACACGATATCGCCACCGGGTAACGGGGTCGATTCACTCGGCATCTCGGCATGTGTCAGCGTAGGCAGATTCCCGGATTTCGGCAGCTCCCGGCGGGCATGGGAGAGCACATCGGCCGCCATCGCGCGGTAGGTCGTGAGCTTGCCGCCGGTGATGCTGACCAGACCGTCGGCGCGATGCGTGATGGCATGCTCGCGCGACGCGGCATTGGCGCTGTGTTCACCGGCACGCGCCGCCGCCAGCGGTCGGATGCCGCACCACGCCGAGACGGCATCGTCCATCGTGAGCTGCGCGAACGGGAAGCAACGATTCACCGATTGCAGCAGGTAGGTCACTTCGGCGCGCGTCGCGCGGATGTCGTCGGGCCCACCGTGCGCGGGACGTTCGGTGGTGCCGATGATGGTGTGTACGCCAGCCGGGAGCACGAACATGACGCGGCCGTCGAGCGGTGAGACGATCGTGACGGCGTCGTTGTTGCCTACGCGGCTTCGTGGCACGGCAATGTGCGAGCCGGCAGACCCCAACAGCTGCGAAGTTTGGGGCGAGCCGGTGAGGGCGGCCGTGGCGTCGCTCCACGGGCCGGTGGCGTTGATGATCACTCGCGCCTGAATGGGGAACGTGGCGCCGGTGAGTCGATCCTCGACCAGCACACCAGACAGCCTCGATGCAATGCCCGCCCCATGAATGCCGGACACCACAGCGACGTGATTGGCGACGGATGCCCCGGCGTCTCTGGCGGCCAACGCGCTGGCCAACGTGAGCCGGGAGTCGTCGGTCGCGGCGTCCCAGTAGCGGGCCCCGCCCACCATCCCATCGGAGGAGAGGGCCGGTTCGGCAGCCAACACGCCGCCAGGGCCAAGCGCGCGATGCCGTGTATTGCGATACAGCGACAGGGCGTCGTAGAGCGTGAGTCCGGCCCGCATTTTCCACAATGGCACGCGGGCACCGCGATACACCGGCCACGTGAACGCCAGCGGGCGCACGAGGTGCGGGGCGAGTGCCAGCAGCAGTCGCCGTTCGCGGCTCGACTCGAACACGAGTCCGATGTGGCCGTGTTCGAGATAGCGGACGCCACCGTGCACGAGTCGCGAGGAGCGGCTCGAGGTTCCGCTCGCAAAATCGTCGCGTTCCAGCAGGGCGGTGCGAAATCCCGCCAGCGCCGCCTCGCGCGCCACGCCCGCCCCAGTGATACCCCCACCCACGACGAGCATGTCGAATCGCTCAGCCGTGAGCGTAGCCAGCAATGCCTGCCTGGCCACCACGGCCACCGGGGTGTTCGAGGGGTCGGGGGTGTCCTTCAGATCGTGCATGCATGCAGAGATGCCGTGGGGACCCTCGCCGCGCTAGGGGAGTGGCCGTTACCTTCGACCGATGCCCACCTTTGGAACTGGCCGTCGTGTGGCCATTGTCGCCGGCGTACGCACGCCATTCGCGCGCTCGGGAACGATCCTCAAAGACTACACGGCGATCGACCTTGGCAAGCTGGCGGTCGCCGAGTTGGTGCAGCGCGCCGCCCTCGATGGAGGCGCGGTCGACCTGCTCGTGTTCGGCACCGTCGTGCAGTCCGTCACTGCGCCGAACATCGCACGGGAAGTGTCGCTGTTGCCGCACTTCCCGAAAACGCTACAGGCCTTCACCGTATCGCGGGCCTGTGCGTCGGCCAATCAGGCCATCACCGATGCCGCCGATCAGATCGCGCTCGGTCACGCGCACGTGGCCATCGCCGGCGGTGCCGAGTCGCTTACGCAGGTGCCGATTCTGCATTCGCGTGGCATGAGTGAGGTGCTGGTCGCCGCGTCGAAGGCGAAGTCGCTCTCACAGCGTCTCACCACCTTCGCACAGCTCCGTCCCAAGGATTTCATCCCAATTACGCCGGCGATCGCGGAGCCGAGCACGGGCGAGTCGATGGGTCAGTCGGCCGACAAAATGGCGAAACTGAACGGGATCAGTCGTGAAGCGCAGGACCGATTCGCGTTGCGTTCGCACCGGAACGCGGCCGCGGGCACCGACGACGGTCGTTTGACGGCCGAGATCGTGCCGGTTCCGGCGCCGCCCAAGTTCGAGGCGATGATCGCCAGCGACAATGGCGTACGACGGGATTCCACGTACGAGCAGCTGTCCGCGCTCAAGCCGGTGTTCGACCGGCAGTATGGTACGGTGACGGCAGGTAATGCGTCGCCGCTCACCGACGGCGGCGCGGCCGTGTTGCTCATGTCGGAGGAGCGCGCGAAGGCGTTGGGGTATACGCCGCTCGCCTATATCCGCTCGTATGCGTACGCCGCCGTCGATCCCGCCGAGCAATTGCTGCAGGCGCCGGTACTGGCGGTGCCGATCGCCCTGGCGCGGGCCGGACTCGCGCTCGAGGACATCGACCTGATTGAAATGCACGAAGCGTTTGCCGCGCAGGTGTTGAGCAATATTCAGGGGCTCGCGTCTACGAAATGGGCCGCTCGCGCCGGGTTGACGGCGCCGGTCGGCGAGGTGGACTTCGAGACGTTGAACGTGATGGGGGGATCGTTGTCGATCGGTCACCCGTTTGGTGCCACTGGGGCCCGCGTGCTCACCACGCTGTGCAACGAACTGGGGCGTCGCGGTGGACAGTTCGGCCTGCTCACGGTATGCGCCGCCGGCGGGATGGGGCATGCGATGATCGTGGAGCGCGCATGACCACGGGTGCGCGCGAATCACCGGGAGTGGTGCTGATGGAAGACGCAGCGACGGGCGTGTCGCTGTCGGTTCACGACGGCGTGGCCACCGTATGTTACCATCAGCCGCATTCCCCGGTGAACACGCTGAACACGCGCGTCGGGCCGATATTCGAACAGATCTTCGCGCGGATCGAGCAGGATGCCTCCATCGTGGGCGCGATGCTCGTGAGTGGCAAGTCCGACACGTGGATCGCGGGCGCCGATATCGAGGAGCTGCGTCGGGTCACCACGTCGGCGGAGGGCGAGGCACTGTCGCGTGGCGGGCAGTTGCTGTTGAATCGGTTGGCGGCGATGCCCAAGCCTGTGGTCGCGGCCATTCATGGCGCCGCGTTGGGCGGCGGGCTCGAGATCGCGCTGGCCTGTCGTTATCGCATCGCGACCGATCATCCCAAGACGGTGTTGGCGCTTCCCGAAGTGCAGCTTGGTTTGCTGCCGGGCGCCGGTGGCACGCAGCGGCTTCCGCGTACGGTCGGATTGCAAGCGGCGCTCGACATGATTCTCACCGGCAAGAACATCCGCGCAAAGAAGGCGTGGCAGATGGGACTTGTACACGAACTCGTGCACCCGTCAATCCTTCACGACGTCGCGGTCCGTCGCGTGCGCGCGTTGGCGCGCGGCGACGCCATGCCGGCGCGGGCGCGGACGCGCGGGGCGCGTGAAGTGCTGCTCGAGGACAACGCGCTCGGTCGCCAGGTCGTGTTTCATCAGGCGCGTGAGGCGGTGCTCAAGAAGACGCGCGGACAGTATCCCGCGCCGTTGGCGGCCATCGACGCGATGCGAGTCGGCTATCGGCACGGCGAAGAGGCCGGACTGCGGGAGGAAGCGCGTCGGTTCGGTGAGCTGGCGATCAGTGAAGTGTGCCGCGCACTCGTGTCGATCTTCTTCGCGACCACGGCACTCAAGAAGGACAGCGGACTTGCCCCTGGGGTAGCGGCCGAGCCCGTACGCGTGCACAAACTCGGCGTGCTCGGGGCGGGATTCATGGGGGCAGGCATCGCGACCGTCGCAGTCCAGGCGGGCACAGTCGTGCGCCTCAAGGATTCGTCGCTCGACCGCGTGGCGGCGGGGTGGCGCGCGGTGCGCGATGTGCTGCGTGAGCGCGTCAAGCGCCGTCAGATCACACGCCTGCAGATGGACGACACACTGTCGCTGGTGGGCGGCACGATCGACTACAGCGGCTTCACGAATGCCGACTTGGTGATCGAAGCGGTGTTCGAGGAGCTCGAGGTCAAGCATGCCGTTCTGCGCGAAGTGCAGGCGGTAGCCCCTCGAGCGATTTTTGCGTCGAACACGAGTACGATCCCGATTCGCGACATCGCCGCGGCGGCAGTGCATGCCGATCAGGTCGTGGGCATGCACTTCTTCTCTCCCGTGCATAGAATGCCGTTGCTCGAGGTCATCGTGACCCCCGAAACCAGCGCCCAAACCACGGCCACGGTGGTGGCGTACGGTCGGCAGCTCGGCAAAACGGTGATCGTGGTTCGCGACGGACCGGGGTTTTACGTGAACCGCATTCTGGCGCCCTACATCAACGAGAGCGGCAAACTGCTCGATGACGGGGTGTCGATCGAGGCGATCGACGAGGCGTTGGTGTCGTTCGGGTTTCCAGTTGGACCGATCACGTTGCTCGATGAAGTCGGTCTCGATATCGCCGGGAAGTCGGGCCCGATCATGGCGGCGGCCTTCGGTGAGCGGATGCGTCCGTCGGTCACGCTGCAGCGGGTGATCGAGAGCGGACGACTTGGGCGGAAAGCGAAACGCGGGTTCTACCGTTACAACGAGCAGGGCAAGCGTGCGGGCGTGGATCAGGGCGTGTACGCGCTGACGCCGGCGTCTGGGGCGCGCATTGCGGTTACGGTCGAGGAGATTCAGCGCCGGACGGTGCTCACCATGCTGAACGAGGCCGTGCGCTGTCTCGAAGACGGCATTATCCGCTCGCCGCGCGACGGCGATATCGGGGCGGTTTTCGGGATCGGATTCCCACCATTCCGTGGCGGGCCGTTTCGATTCCTCGATGCCCTCGGCGCCGCCACCGTGGTCACGCAGCTGGAAGAGCTTGAGGCGCGCTTTCCCGGCCGGTACGAGCCAGCCACGTTGCTCCGTGCCAACGCCGCGTCCGGTGAGCGTTTCCACGCCTGAGGCGCATTCCGCCACCCAGAACTCCGGGCACCGAGGGTATATTCCACTGTTGTCGTTCCGCGCCGTCCTCCGGACGCGCGATTCCCTTCTCGCTGAACTCCGCGTCTCCGCGCCGCAATGCTTCGTTCGTCCCTGCTGTACCTCTCGCGCCAACAGCGCATTTTCGATTTCGTCAAGAACGTCGGCTTTGCGCGCCAGATGGCGTCGCGATTCGTGGCGGGCGAAACGATCACGACCGCCCTCGCTGCCGTGGAGCTGCTGAACGCCAAGGGCATCACCGCCTCGCTCGACTTGCTCGGCGAATCGGTTTCGAGTGAAACCGAAGCTCGAGACACCGGGCGGCAGTATATCGAACTTCTGGACCGTATCGACCAGAAGAAATTGCAGGCCAATGTGTCGGTAAAACTCACCGCACTTGGACAGGATATCTCCGACGACCTCGGACTGGACGTCGTTCGGCAGGTCCTTGAGCGCGCCAAGCAGTACAAGAGCTTCGTGCGTCTCGACATGGAGTCGAGCGCGTACACCGATCGCACCCTCGACACCTTCGAGCAAAAACTCTACCCCGAATTCCCCGAGTATGTCGGCGTGGTGCTGCAAAGCTCGTTGCGCCGCACACTCGACGACGTCGAGCGGGCGAATCGACTGAAGTGCCGCGTGCGCATCTGCAAGGGGGCGTATCTGGAGCCGGCCACGGTCGCGTTCCCCGACAAGGCCGACGTCGATCGGAACTACGTCGAGGCCATGCACCGCTTGATGGAACATGGCAACTATCCCGGCATCGCCACGCACGACGAAGTGATCATCAACGACGCCAAGCGCTTCGCGAAGGAACGCGGCATCGCGGCCGACCGCTTCGAGTTCCAGATGCTGTATGGCGTGCGTCGCGACCTGCAGGAGCAGATCGTGAAGGAAGGCTATCGCATTCGCGTGTATGTGCCGTTCGGGAGCCAATGGTATCCCTATCTTATGCGACGACTGGCCGAACGTCCGGCCAACATTGCGTTCATGGCCGGCAACATCGTGAAGGAGTCATTGTCCCGCTGACCGAACATCACGGACACCACCTCCCGGCCGATCACGACGCGGGGGACGAGCGCACGTTGGGCGGCTATATGGACGTCCACAAGCGTCCTGCCGCCTTCGAAGGCGTTGATGGGCATGCATATTCTGCGGACATCCTTACCGATACAACCGGCGACCGCGCGGCGCCTTGGGGTGCGTACTTGATGTTCGTGAAGTGGGGAGTCGGTGAACCTGAGGTCCAGGGACATCTGGAGACCGGGTTTCTGATCAGCGGGTCAAGCGAAGCCGTGGTGCGCCATCAGCTCGGTGGCATGGCGCTGGGCACGGTAAAAGCCACCCTCGATGGCCTCATCCGGGGGCGCACGCCATGACCGACGGTGTGGTCATGCATGGCACCGGCGGCATCTGGCAGGTGCGCACCGACGACGGCGTCCTCTTCGACGTTTCGCTCCGAGGACGGCTCAAGCACGAGGCGCATGGGTCCCTCAAACTCGCCGTGGGCGATCGCGTCACCATCGGGCGCGTGGCCGACAGTAGCGACTCGTGGGCCATCGACCTCATTCACCCGCGCCGCAGCAAGTTGGCGCGCCGTGCGCCGGCCGGCGCGCGCGGCGAACGCATCATCGTGGCCAATCTCGATCAAGTGTTGGTGGTCTTCGCCGCCGCGCGCCCCGAGCCGCATCCGCGCATGCTCGATCGCTTTCTCGTGATCGCCGAAGCGAATGGGCTCGCCGCGCGAATCATCATCAACAAAATCGACCTCGTCGACGCGAGCACCATCCGTGATCGCTTCGACGAGTTCGTGAAGGCCGGCTATCCGTTGCACCTCGTCAGCGTTGTCACTGGCGAAGGACTCGAGGAGCTGCGCGACGAAATCGCGGGCAAGGACTCCGCGCTCACCGGACCCTCTGGCGTCGGCAAGTCGTCGCTGATGAACCGGTTGTTTCCGGGGCTCGACCTGCGCACGGCGGAGATCAGCGATAGTGTGAATAAGGGTCGGCACACCACCGTCGGTGCGGTGCTGCATCCGCTGCCCGGCGGCGGCTTTGTGGCCGATACGCCGGGCCTGCGTGAAGTCGGACTCTGGGGCATTGAAGCCCGCGAGATTGCGCAGTGCTTCCCGGAGTTCCGTCCCTTGATTCACCTGTGTCGCTTCGCCGACTGTACGCACACCGTCGAACCGGAGTGCGCCGTTAAAGAGGCGATTCGCCGCGGGGCGGTGGGTCGGGGACGCTACGACAGCTACGTGAAACTGCGCGAAGAGCTGGCGGAACAGAGCTAGCGCACAGGCAGAAACGAGGAGAAGACGGGAAAAGGCAGGCGCAGCAATCCGGCGGCAGGTGGGACGCGTAGTACCACTGACTATGACACATGCCGTCACGCGTTCCTTCGTCTTTTCCGGCTACACGCCCGGTCTATCCAGCAACCTGGATACCGAATACGTTCAGTATGGGTACGCTGCTCGCGGGTTCGCGGCACGCGTCCATCACCGTGTCGAACCACACGGTCGTCCGTCCAACACTGGTTTCGCCATTCCATACGTGCCTCTCGCTGACGCTGCCAACCCGCTGGACATCCAACTGATCGCCGCCATGGCGCAGGTGGATGAGCGTGCAGCATCGGCGCTCTATGACCGTCATGGGGCTGTGATGTACGGTCTCGCCCTGCGGATGGTCGGAGAATCGGCGGATGCCGAGGAAGTGGTGCTCGACGCCTTTGCGCAGGCATGGCGCGATGCCGCCCGTTTCGACTCGACGCGCGGATCGGTGGCCGGCTGGTTGACCACCATTACGCGCACGCGGGCGCTCGACTTGATCCGCGCACGGGGACGTCGGGCGAAGATGACCGACACGGCCACCGCGACGCTCGACGAGCCGGCCGCGATGGGCAGCGGCTTTGCCGCGCCTGACATCCAGGTCCAGGAAACCGAGCGCGCCGTCGCGGTGAAGTTCGCACTCGATCAGTTGCCCGTGACGCAGCGTCAGGCCATCGAACTCGCCTTCTTCGAAGGACTGACGCATCATGAAGTGGCGGATCGCTTGAGTGAACCACTGGGGACGGTCAAGACTCGAATTCGACTGGGGATGCAGAAGTTGCGCGATGCCTTGTCCGGCCTGGCACCGGAGAGCGTATCATGAACCCGATGACGCCGCTCACCCTCGAACAGTTGCGCGACCTCGCGCCGTCGTACGTCCTCGGCGTGCTCGACGCCGACGAACGTGTGGCGTTCGAGCGTGGGCTTCAGGATCCTGAGTCTGCGGCCACCCTCGAGGGCGATCTGGCCGCGCATCGCACCGCCTCCGAGCTGATGGCCACGGCGCAACCGGTCGCGCCGCCGCCTGGACTCAAGGCTCGTATGATGGAGCGCATTGCCGCGGAAAAACGCGCAACGCTGGCGATCGCCGCGGCCGCGCCACTGGTCGCGCCACTGGTCGCGCCACTGGTCGCGCCAGTCGTGGATCCGGTCGTGGCCGCCATCGAAACGCCCCGTGAGATGGTCACCGACAATGTGCGCGAGCTGGCGATGGCGCGCCGGGCCGAAGTGGCAACTGCCACGCCGATCCGCGCGGAGACGGCGCGACAGACTCCCGCCAGCCGCGCCACGCGCGTGCTGACGCCACCCACGCCACCCACGCCGACCGCCATCATTGAGCTTTCGGCGCGGCGCACGGCGCGGAGGGCGTGGTGGACCGCCGGTGTGCTTGCGACGGCGCTTGCCGCGTCGCTCGTGGTGGCGGTCGATTTCCGGAACCGGACAAAGTCGCTCGAAGATCGCGCGGCACAGGACGGAGCGCGGTTTGCGCGCACTGAAGCCAAGCTGGCCGAGCGTGAGAAGACCTTACAGACGTTGCTGGCCGGACGTGGCAACGTGGTGCTGGTGAATCTCAATCCTGCTCAGCCGGCGGGTCCCGGGATGCAGGTGTTCTGGAATGTTCGTGAAGGCAAGGCGGTGGTGAATGCCTACGGCCTCGCGCCCGTCGCCAGCGATCGCGCCTACATGCTGTGGATGATCCGCGACGGGACGCCGGTGCCGCTCAAGCTCTTTACGCCGGGTGACGACGGGCGGGCCATTGTGGCGTCGGTGGAGCTGCCAACGACCACCAGCGGCATCACGCTGCTGGCCGTTACGGAGGAATCGTCGGCCGGCGCCACGGCGCCCACGATGACGCCTTTCCTGGTGGGCGAAGTGCCGACTAAGGGCGCCACCCAGTAAACCGGTGGCGCAGGCACGTGGCGCTACGTCGAGCGCACCGTGCCAAGCCCGCCGTCCACGCCGTACAGCTGGCCGGTGACCCACGTGGCGTCGGCGCTGAGCAACCAAGCGATGAGACTCGCCACATCTTCGGGCTGACCGATGCGTCCGAGAGCGTGCATTGCCTGCGATGCCTGCACCGCCGGAGCCGATCCAGTGATGCGCGCGGTGAGTGGCGTCTTCACCAATCCTGGGGCGACGGCGTTCACCCGGAGGCCACGTGAGGCATAGGTGGCGGCGGCCGAGAGCACAAGTCCGTTCACGCCGCCTTTGGCCGCCGCAATAGCTTCGTGATTCGACAACCCGATGCGCGACGCGGCAGTGCTGCACAACACCACCGCACCACCTTCGGGCATCACGCGCGCCGCGGCGCGCACGACGCCGAACGCGCTCGTGAGATTTTGCGCGATTGTCTGCTGAAACTCCTCGAACTTCGTGAGATGCGCCGGCTTCAGGAGCAGCGAGCCCACGCAGTTGGCCATTCCGCCAATCGTGCCGAAGCGCGCACGCGCGAGGTCGGCCACGCGATCGATCTCACTCCAGTCGGTGGCGTCGCTGGTGGCGTAGTCCGCACCCAGCTCCGAGGCGAGGGAGGCGAGTGGGTCCTCACGTCGAGCGGTGAGGAAGAGTGGCCTGCCGGAAGAGGCAAGTCGACGGGCGAGTGCGGCGCCGATGCCGCCAGTTGCCCCGAAAATGAGAACCGCGTGCGATGTCTGTGACATGCACGCGGAACCCGAAAATCAGCCAAACAGTTCCCGCGACCACGAAATCACCACTTCGAGAGGTCGCCGGAACCCTTCCATCTGAGCGTGCCGTTCTTGAAGTACGGCTGCAATTTCTGGATCTCCGCTGCTCGGGCCGTAAGCGCCTCGCGTTCTTCGTCCGTGAACACGCCTTCCTTGCCTACCTTGACCGTCGCGTCGGCACTGCTCAGTGCGAAGAGGGCGATCCGTTCACGCAACAACGCGAACTGATACTTGGTGAAGGTCGTGCGCGCCTCGGCCGGAACAGACGACTGCGATTCAGGCAAATCACCTGACATCCCGTACGTGGCAACCTGTGATTCCATTACCGCCGGCGGTGTGAAGTCGAAGGTGCACGCGAGTCCCATTCCCAAGACCGCACCCTGCATTTGCATCGTGCCCATGCTGTCCTGGGCGAAGGCGCCAGCCCGTGGATTCCCGTCGGAATACGACGTGGCGACCACGGCGCTCAGTCGATCGGCATCCTTCTCCAGCTGTCGCGCTCGTGCCTTCGCGGCAACCGTGAGGTTGGGCGAGGTCCGACCGGCCATTAAGGCGGCCTGCCCATTCTCCATGCACTTCTTGGCTGCGTTGATCCTCAGCGTGTGCGCCGAGGCCAGTCGTCGCACCTGCGTCGCCTTCTCGGCGTCGCTTGCCATCGGCGTCAACGCCGCGAGCATGAGATCCAGCTGCGAGGCGTTCAGCGTCATATTCACCGGCTTCGAGTCGGCCGCGGCCGACTTGCTGCCTTCGGTCGCGGTGCCGGGCTTGCTGGCCTCCGGTGTCTCTTTGCCCGCGATCTTCTCCTTTGCTTTGTCCTTGATTGCGTCGGCGCCGATCTTCTTCAGCTTGCCGAACTGCGCCTGCGCATTCGCGAACGGTGTCGCGAGCAGCACCGCAATGGCAGGGACCAGCACTAAACGCGATATCGCAAAGCGATGACCAACGGAAAGGGCACGCATGACGGGCTCCTGATGTGCAATGAGAATTTTATCCCACCCCTCTAATCAATCGGTGCCGGCGGTCCGCGCAAGTTCGGCGCGCGGCTGTGTCTGCCTCAGTTTGATACGGACGCCCCGGGCTACGGAATACGACGGCCCACCAACGCCAGCGGAACGCGTCGGAGGCCATCCCATCGGTGCGTCACGCCACCGTGGCGCAACAATAGCTGGGCCGACAGGCCACCGTCCAGCATCAACGCATCCACCGCGCCTAGCCGGCGCATAACCTCTGCCATTTCCATGGTGGTGGGGCCGATCGGAAGTCGTTCGGCAAACCGGCCCACACCGTCGTAGCGTGAGAGCGCGATCAGGACGTGACCATCGGAGCGAACACCGAGCGCCAACCGGATATCGCGATGATCGCGGTCGAGGGCTGTGGTGGGGTCGCAGAGCGCGCGAGGCGCGCGGCCTCGGTGAAGCACCAGCGGGAACGACTGCAACGCTTCAAGAATGCCGCCGGCGGCCCGCAGGCTGTCGAGCGCGCTGGCGGCGGCGATGCGGATGCGACCCGTGCTGTCCACCACGAACGCGCCGGAGAGCGGGCCGATGCCGGGCGCCTGCCACTCGCGTCCGCGATGCACGACCCAACCCCACGGGCCCTCATCGGTAAATTGGCCGGCGTTCATCGCCAGCGGCGCGTCGGCCGGCGCCGCGTCAAGCGACCACGGCAACAGCTCGCTCCCCTTTCGTGCCAGCTCGAGGCTCAGCGCGAGGCGCGCGGGATCGACGTCGACCGCAACAATGCGTACCGCCACCTTCCGCGGCCCGAGCATCGTTGGCCATATGGTCCACTTGATCGCCGCGTCACCCTGCCACCGCAGAGTGGGCAACTCACCAGACACCGCGCTCGACACCGTGGTGGATCCGCACGCGATCGCGGCGATCGGCGTCGCACGCTGACTCGCGGCGGGTTGGGTCGACGCGACGTGTAGTGGTATCGCCGTCGCGATGGCGACCGCGATACCCGGTACGGTGCGGAACCAGTTAGACATCCGTCGAGCGTTCGCTGCTACGGAGACAGGCGGCGTTTCACCCAGGCTCCCGCTTCACGGCGGAACTGGATGCGATCGTGCAACCGGCTCTCCCGACCCTGCCAGAACTCGAGTTCTTCGGGAATGATACGATATCCGCCCCAGTGCTCGGGCAGCGGCACGTTGCCGCTCGCGAACCGGGCTTCATTGTCCGCCAGTTGCTGCTCGAGCACTGAGCGATCGGTGAGCACCATGCTTTGGTGCGACGTCCACGCGCCCACGCGGCTCGGCAGGGGGCGCGACTGAAAGTACGCCTCCGATTCGGCGCGGCTTACTCGCTGCACGGCGCCGTTGATGCGCACCTGACGTTCGAGCTCCCCCCAAAAAAAGCAGAGCGACGCATGCGGGTTGTCGGCCAACTCCTGTCCCTTTCGACTGCGGTAGTCGGTGTAGAACACAAAGCCTCGCGCATCGTATCCTTTCAGCAGGACCATACGCGCTGATGGATAGGCGTCCGGCGTCGCGGTGGCGAGGCACATCGCGTTCGGCTCGACCACCGCCGCGTTCACGGCCTCGTCGAACCAGCGCTCGAACTGCGTGATGGGGTCGGCCGCTACATCCTCCTCGGCCAACGACTGGCGGCGGTACTCGGTACGGATGTCGGCAATGGTCATGAGATCACACCTCCACCATGGGCAGCGCGGCCCGCGGATACGAATCTGGCACACCGGCAAACGGATCGCCCACCAGCGGTTCGCCATCGGGTGTCTCCAGCACGAAGCCGGCGTCTTCGATCATGCGCAGGTCGTCGCGCGCCGTCTGGCCCTGGGTGGTGAGATAGTCACCCACGAAAATCGAGTTGGCGGGATACAGGCCCATGACCTGCATGCTGCGCAGGTGCACCTCACGGCCGCCCGACACGCGAATCTCCTGCGTCGGCAGGAGAAAACGGTACAGCGACAGGATACGCAGACACCGACGCGGGTCGAGTTCGCGAACGTCGGCGAACGATGTACCCGGCACCGGGATCAGGAAGTTCACGGGTACACTCTTCACGTCGAGTTCGCGCAACGATAGCGCCAAGTCGATCACATCGTCGTCGCTCTCACCCATGCCAAGAATGCCGCCGCTGCACGTCTTCATGCCGGCGGCCTTGACGGCTGTCACGGTATTCACGCGATCTTCGAAGGTGTGCGTACCGACCACTTCCGGCGTGAAGTTGGCCGACGTGTTGAGGTTGTGATTCACCGTTTCCACACCGGCTTCCTTGAGACGCAGCACCTGCGCCTCGTTCAGCAGGCCGAGACAGGCGCAAACCTTGAGGTCATGCTTCGCCCGCACGGCGCGCACCGCGTCGAGGACCTTGTTGAACACCGTTTCGCCGGGAGCACGACCCGAGATTACCATGCAGAAGGTACCGGCCTTCAACTGGGCCGCGCGATCGGCCGCCTCCATGATCTTCTCCTGCGCCATCATCGGATACTTCTCGATGTCGGCGGTCGAGATTTTCGACTGCGAGCAGTAGCCGCAATCTTCCGGACAGAGGCCGCTTTGGGCGTTGAGCAGGAAGTGCAACCGCACACGATTGCCCCACGTCGCGCGTCGCACGCGGTACGCTGCCGCCAGCTGGTCGAGCAGCTGATCATCAGCAGCGGACAGCACGGCATGGGCCTGTTCACGCGTGATGACGTCACCGGCCAAGGCGCGGTCCGCGAGCAGTTGCCAGTCAGAGAATCCGGACGACATGGAGGTCATGGAGAAAGAGGGGCAAGCAGCACGTCGAGACCACTGCCTTCGGCAGCGGCTGCGAGTGCATCGAGATCATCGGGACGATCGACCCACGGAAAACGCAGAATAGTGCAATGCGGCAGCAGCAACCTGAGCGCCTCGAAATTGGTCGCTTCGGCCACCGTGGTATCACCGTCCGAAAGCGCTGTCAGCACGATCGCTCGTATGGGAACGCCACCAGCTTCCGCTGCCCGCACGGTCAGGAGCACATGGTTCAACACGCCCAGCTTATTCCCCGCCACGAGCAACAGCGGCGTGCGCCAGCGCGCGAACAAATCGAGGTACGAGATGGCGGCGGTAATCGGCACCAGCAAGCCGCCGGCGCCCTCCACCAACACCACGTCCGCGTCCTGCTCGATCTGCGCCAACGCCGTGTCGAGTACGCCGAGGTCGATCGTGACGTGGGCGCGCCTCGCCGCCATCATCGGCGCCAGCGGCTCCTCGAGCACGTAGGGCCGGACCACCGACAACGGCAAGGTGGCGCCACACGCCGCCCGCAGTCGGTCCGCATCGGAGGCGAGCCCGCGGTCGGATACCGGGCGTTCCAGCACACCGCTTTCAATCGGTTTCATCGCCGCTACGCGCAGGCCCAGCCCGCGCGCCCGCGCGGCCAAGGCGCACGTCACCACGGTTTTGCCGATGCCCGTGTCGGTACCCGTCACGCCGAAACGGATCGGTCTAGTCATCGACCGGTCCGCCGGTGCCAATCCCGCCGGTGCCAATCCCGCCGGTGCTGAACGCATGGGCGCGCGCACCGTCCAGGAACCGATGCATGACGCCATACACGAGATCGAGCTCGCGATCCGTGATGCAGTACGGTGGCAGGCAGTACGCCACGTTACCGAGCGGACGCAGCAACACGCCCTGCTGTAGCGCGTAGGCCGCAAGCTCCCGGCCAATGTCGCTGAGATACCCAGCCGGCGCGTCCAGTTCCACCGCGGCAATCGTGCCGATCTGCCGCACCGCGCGCACGCCTTGCACCGTACGCAGCGTGGCGAGATGCCGGGCCTGCGCCACTTCGATGCGCACCCGATCATCCTCGCATGCCTCGTCGAACAACGCGAGCGATGCCAGCGCGGCCGCACACGCGATCGGGTTTGCCGTATACGAGTGACCGTGAAAAAACGTCTTCGTGCGGTCTTCACTCCGGAAGGCGTCGAAGATGTCTTCGGTGGCCGCGGTGGCGCCGAGCGGCAGCATACCGCCGGTAAGTCCCTTCGACATGCAGAGCAGGTCGGGACGCACGTCGGCGCGCTCACACGCGAACAGCGGGCCGGTGCGCCCGAAGCCGGTGAGCACTTCATCGGCAATGAGATGCACACCCGCCGCGGCCGTGCGCTGGCGGATGCCCTGCAGCACCTGTTCATCCCACACGCGCATGCCACTCGCGCCAAGCACCAGCGGCTCCACGATCACCGCCGCCAGCTCCGAGCCGCGCTCGGCGATCAGCGCGTCGAGCGCCGCGATCGTATCGCCCACGGACGGATCAGGAAGCCGCGCCACTTCGAACAGCAGCGGCTCGTACATCTGCGTGAACACCCCGCGCCCGCTCGCCGCCATCGCGCCGAAGGTGTCGCCGTGATACGCGTTGTCGAGCGCCGCGATCAAGCGACGCGGTGCCCCACGATTGGCAAACGATTGCAGCGACAGCTTGATCGCGACTTCGACCGCGGTCGAGCCGTCGTCGGAGAAGAAGATCTTTGACAGGCCACGCGGTAAGCGCTGCACGAGTTCCGCCGCCAGCGCCGCCGCCGGTTCGTGCGTGAATCCCGCGAAGATGACCTGGTCGAGCCGCCGCGCCTGTTCGGTGATGGCATCGACGATATCATCATGGCAATGACCGTGCGTCGTCACCCACCACGACGAAATCGCATCGAGGATGGGCCGCTCGTTAGCATCGTAGAGCCACGCCCCCTTCGCCCGCACAATCGCGACGGGCAGCGGTGCCTGATGGTGCTGGGTATACGGGTGCCACACATGCGCCGCGTCATGCAGCAGCACGAGGTCGGCGCCGGTTCGTATCGGCATGTCGTCATCGCCGACATCGTCGCCGACGTCGTGCGCGCTGCCCATGCCGCCACCGTAATCCTCGAGATCATCGACCGAGTTTTCCTCGAGGTCGAAATCGTCGTCATCGTGCTGATAGCTCATCCGGGCATCCCGCGCATGGTGTCAATGAGGTTGGCAGCGAGATTGTCCACGAGCTCGATCGGATGGACCGCCGATACCGAAATGCGCAAACGCGAGGTTCCTGCCGGCACGGTGGGCGGTCGCACACCACCAAGCAGAAACCCCCGACGGCGCATCTCCGCCACCAGCCGCATCGTACGCATCGGATCGCCGACCATGATCGGAATGATATGCCCGTCGCGCATGCCGGGCGCTTCGCGTCCGGCGGCGCGCAGTCGCTCGCGCAATCGGATCGCGCGCTCGCGCACCGCCTCTCGTCGCCACGACTCCACTTGCACGATCCGCAGCGACTCGAGCGTCGCGGCGGCAATGGCGGCTGGAGCACCGGTGGTGAAAATGAATGACCGTGCGCGACTGGTGAGGTAGTCTACCAGCACCTGCGAACCCGCGACGTACGCGCCCGATGTGCCCATCGCCTTCCCCAGCGTTCCCACGATCACGTCGATCTGTCCAGTCATCCCGAAGTGCTCGACCGACCCCGCGCCCGACGCGCCCAGCACGCCCGTGCCGTGCGCGTCGTCCACATACGTCCACGCGTCGAAACGACGCGCTAGCGGAACGAGTTGATCGAGCGGGAAGAGATCGCCGTCCATGGAGAAGATCCCTTCCACCACGATGAGGGCGCGACGGAATGCCTGTCGGTCGGCCTCGAGCATCGCGGCCAGCGCGTGTATGTCGGCGTGCGGAAACACGCGGATGGTCGCCTTCGACAGCCGGCAGCCATCGATCAGCGAGGCGTGGCTCAGCGCATCCGAATAGATCGCATCGCCGGGACCGACGAGCGCCGGAATTGCACCGATGTTCGCCATATAGCCCGACGGGAACAGGAGCGCGTGCTCGCATCCCTTGAAGCGCGCGAGCGCACGCTCGAGTACTTCGTGAATCGGATGATTCCCCGAGATCAGCCGCGCGGCGCCGGCGCCCACCCCTTCGGCTTGCAATACCGCGTTCGCGGCGCGAGCCAGTCGCGGATCGGCCGCCAGACCGAGATAGTCGTTCGACGCGAAGTCGGCCACGCGCTCGCCGTCGAGCAGCACGGTGCCAACGCGACGCTGATGTACCTGCCGCAGTGTGCGACGAAGTCCGGCGCTCTGCAGCGCCTGTAACTCTTCGTCGAGCGCCGCATCCATGCCGCGGGTTTCGGCGGCGTCCGAAGGCGCCGTGGGATCGACCATGAGGCTGCTCACCGGATGATGAACGTGAGGTGCTTGCTGATGGGATGGGCCGAACAGGCGCCACCAAACGTACCGGGTGGCACGGTGTACTCCGTCTGCTCGCCAGCGGGGATATTGAACATCGCCAACTGGTGCTTGACGGTGTCGTCGTTGACGACGCGAATCGTCCGACGGGACCCACCACCGTGTACGTACACCGTGTCGCTCAGTGGCGCCGTGCGGCCGTCGGCATCGGTCACCATCGCCGCGCCGCCGCGCCTCACGCGGATGAGCGTGTCAGGACGCGGCCAGCTGACCCAGGCCAGGGTCGCGCTCAGTGCAATCACGGCGAAAAGCGCCCCCACGCGCGCGGCCGTCATGGCGTCTTGACCGGTACGGTCACCGCAACGCTCGTGCTGTCGCTGAACTGCAGGCGCAACCGCACGCTGTCTCCTACAGCGAGGACACGCCGCACGTCGATCAGCATTACATGCAGTCCACCCGGCGCCAGTTTCACCACATCGCCGGCCGGAATGCGAAGCGCGGTGCGCGGCATCATGTGCGACATGTCGTCTTGCTGCATCGACTCATGCACCTCGGCCGCACCGGCGTCGGCCGTCATGACGCCGACCAGCGTGATCGGTACGGTGTCGTTGTTGTCGATCTCCATGTACGCGCCGCTCGTGGCGCCGGAGTCGGCGATTCGCGCCCAACTGTGGCGGAGGTCCACCCGCGGCACGGGCGGAGCGGAAACGGTCGTACAGGCAACCAGTACCGCCGCCGAAACGCTGGCCGCAGCCACGAGGATGTAGCGTGCGGCCCGCACAGCACGCGAAGTCATAGCAACCGCTCGAGGTCGGCCGCCAGGGCGTCCCACCCCGATCCAAACGGGTACAGCGCCACCAGCTTGCCGTGCGAATCCACGAGAAAGACCTGTGACGAATGGCTGACCAGATAACCCGTGGCGTTCGTGCCGGGATCCCGGGCCGCGGCGACGCCGAACGCGTCCATCATGCGCGAGGTCGTGCTCGCATCACCGGAGAGACCCTCGAACGAGGCGTCGTACATCCGCGCATACCGCTCGGCAACGGTGGGCGTGTCACGAGCGGGATCGATCGTGACGAAGACGAAGCGCACCGCCTGCGCCTCGTCGCCCAGCCTGACGCGCACCCGCTTCCAGTCGGCGAGCGTGGTCGGGCAGACATCAGGGCAATGCGTGTAGCCAAAGAACAGTACCATCGGCCGCCCGGGGTCGGCTGACGTCGTGACAGTGGAGCCATCGGCCCGCGTGAACGCGAACGTGGGCATCTCACGCGGCGGATCCACCGCGATTCCCTGCAAGTCTCCGCCCAGGTCGCACGCGGCCAGCGAGGCGGCACCCACGAGCAGCGCGCAGGCGCGCACAAGCCAGCGGACTGTCACGCGGCGGCGCACCCCGCACACTGCCCGTACAGCGTCACGTCGTGCGACTCCAAGCGGAAGCCTTCCGGCGTAAGCTCGCGCAGGT
Organism: Gemmatimonas sp.; assembly: GCF_046594945.1. Taxonomy (GTDB): domain Bacteria; phylum Gemmatimonadota; class Gemmatimonadetes; order Gemmatimonadales; family Gemmatimonadaceae; genus Gemmatimonas. The sequence continues at coordinate 68,012 of NZ_JBKJRB010000165.1, forward strand.
CGCCGGGACAGCCATGGATTTCGAACACGCGAGTACAGCTCCGGCAGCGGAAGTGATGATGATGCTCGATGTCCGCCCGCTCGTAGCGCGGTGCTTCGCCGGGCAGTTCCACCGGCACCAGCCATCCGCTGCCCACGAGCGCATTGATCGTGCGGTAGACGGTGGCGATGCCAAGCGTCGCCATCTGCTCCCGACCGGCTTCGAGCACCTCGGTGGGCCCCAACGGTCGGGACGTGACCTCGAAAACCTGCCGGATCGCATCGCGCTGTTTCGTGTTGCGTTCCATCACTCAAATATGACGGGGGACCGAGTGGCGTGCAGGGCTGGCGCGGCGTTGATTTCGCGTTCATGACGTCCGTTACTTCCGAGCGGTCCGGTTGGATTCGGCTCCTGATCGTTGCCGTAGTCGCTCTCGCGGTGGCTCACGCGCTCGATAGCGTCGTGTGGCGCTCGGCGCGATTGTTGACGGTGAATGACAAAGACTGGGGCCGTTTGCTGCGATCGATGGGGTATCTCCCCACGTGGGGCGTGATCGCGCTCGGATACTGGTTGCAGCAACGTGACGTCCCGCGTCGCGCGGTAAACGCGAACGCGTACGCGTACGCACTGGTCCTTGGCCCGGCGCTGGGCGGTGGCATCGCGGAACTCCTGAAGCTCGCGATCCGGCGGCTGCGGCCGAACCCTGACCTGTTCGAATACGTGTTTCGCCCGTTCGCCGACGGGCCACTGTCCAATCGCGGGATGGGAATGCCGAGCAGTCATGTACTGGTTGCGTTCACGGGGGCGGCGGTGATGGCGCAGCTGTATCCACCGGCGCGATGGCTGTGGTACACGCTGGCCGTGGGCTGCGCCGTCACGCGCGTGCTGGCGCTGGGGCATTTCTTGAGCGACACGGTGGCCGCGGCGGCACTGGGCATCATCGTGGGTCGTTGGGTTTGGGGCAGGGCCAATCGCGGAATCGCCACGCCAGCAGTCCTTCTCACTTGATAGCGGCTTCGCAATAGCACTATCTTGTGGGATGTCGCATGGGATGTCGCTTTTACGGTCGATGGTCTGGTCACCCGGCCGCTCGGCGCGTTCACGATGAATCACGCCTTGTTGATCGCCAGCATGGCGGGGTTGGGAACCGGGCCATTGGTCGCCCGCGCCGCCAGGGCTCGGCCGCAGATGTTGGCCTTCATCGACGGCTTTGTGCTGGTCACGATTGGTGGGCTCGTCCTGCTCGACGTGATTCCGCACGCCCTCGAGCACCGCGACCTGTGGGCCGGGCTGTTCATGGTCGCCGGTTTCACGCTGCCGAACCTGGCCGAAAGACTGTTCCGATTCGGCGTACAGCAAACACACACGGCGGTGCTGCTGCTGGCGCTCGTTGGGGTCGCCATCCACTCGGCGCTCGACGGCAGTGCACTCGCGCAGTCCCACGCGAACCCGTCGAGTCTCATCGGCTATGGCGTGGTGCTGCACCAGCTCCCCCTGAGTCTCATGGTGTGGTGGGTCCTCAGCGACCGGCCACGCGCCGTGTCGTGGTTCGTGCTCTCACTGATGGCGCTCACCACGATTGTCGGATACTTCGCGGAGCCGACGATATTTGCGGTGCTTCCCGACCGCGCCGGCGTGTGGTTTGAAGCCGTGGTCGGGGGCTCATTGCTCCACGTCATTGCCCATCCCGCCCATTCGCACGCGCATGATACGGAGCATGACCATGACCATGCTCTCGGCCACGGCCACGGCCACGGCCACGTCCACGACCACGTCCACGACCACGTCCACGACCACCGGGCGCCGAATCCGGTGGATGCGCAACACGACGAAATCCGCCTCGATGCCGAAACGCGCGTTCCCAACGGCATCGGCGCACTGCTTGGCATCGCACTTCTGGTCGTGCTGCACCTCAGTCAAAATGGTCACGGGGACGCGTCGCTGCGCACCGTGTGGACGACGTTTGAAGGATTGGCGCTCGAAAGCGCGCCGGCGTTGCTGGTGGCGTATCTGATGGCGGGTCTCGTGCATGCGTTCGTGGAACCCGGAAAACTGGCCTGGTTGAATCGCGGGTCCGCGTTACGTCAGGGGCTCTCGGGAATGGCGCTGGGATTACCGTTGCCGATCTGCTCGTGCGGCGTGGTGCCGTTGTACGAAGGGCTGGTGAAGCAAGGGGTATCGACGGCCGCCGCCGTGGCGTTTCTGATTGCTACGCCGGAACTCGGAATCGATGCGATCCTGATGTCGGTGCCACTGCTGGGCGCGCCCTTCACCATCGTGCGTGTTGCGGCCGCCGCCGCCGTGGCCCTGATCGTCGCCCTCGTCATGGCGCGCCTGTCGGTGCCGCGTACCGCGGTGCGCTCGCTGCCGGTGGCGGAGCTCTCGGTCCGGCCCTCCCTCGGCCGCCGTCTGCAGACGGCGTTGCGCCGTGGTTTCGCCGATATGGTGGATCACACCGCGCCGTGGATTCTGGTGGGATTGATCGTGGCCGCCTTAGTTGGTCCACTGATGCAGGGTTCGTGGATGACGCGACTTCCCGCTGGAGTGGATGTACTGCTCTTCGCGGCGATCGGTTTGCCACTGTACCTGTGTGCGTCGGCGTCCACGCCACTGGTGGCGGTACTGGTCGCGGCGGGCGTGTCGCCTGGCGCCGGACTCGCGCTGTTGATTACCGGTCCGGCCACCAACATGGCCACGATTGGTATCCTCTCACGCTTGCACGGCACACGCTTCGCCTACGTATTCGCGGCGGTCATGATCGTGGCCGCCATCGGGATCGGCCTGCTGGTGAACGCGGTGCTGCCGTCCGGGTCACGGCCGACGTTGTCGCAAGCCTCACTCGAGACAACCTCGCTGCTCGAGCTGCTCTCAGTGCTCGCGCTCGCCGCGCTCTACGCCGCCTCGGTGTTACGACGGGGCGCCCGCGGATTTTTGGGAGAACTGCGCATGTCGCACGCGTGATGCGCCGAGGGCTGCGCGTATGATTCCGCTGGTGCTGATGGCCGGCTTCCTGGGCGCCGGTAAAACGCGCTTTCTTACCACGCTCATTCCGCAGTTGCTTGCGCGGGGCGTCCGCGTACGAATCGTGCTCAACGACTTCGAGAACGCCAAGATCGATGCGGCACGACTCGGTGAGCTGGACGCGCTGGTCACGCCGCTGAACGGTGAATGCGTCTGCTGCGGCTCGCTTCGCGAGCTGCTGGACACGCTGCAGGCGGTGCCGCACGAGCCGGGCAGCGTCATGCTGATCGAAGCAAACGGCGCCACCGAAACCGACGAACTGCTCGGATATCTCACCACCGACAGCACGCTCATGCACTTCACGCTGCCGTTGCAACTCACCGTGATCGATGCGGCGCGCTGGCAGAAGCGCTGGTGGAACAACCGGCTCGAAGCGGCTCAGACCACGACGGCCACGCATGTGCATCTCAATTGGACCGACAAGCTGTCGCCCGATAAACGTCGCGCTGTGCAGCAGAGCGTGGCGGTGATGAACGCCGGTGCGACCTTTACCACGCCGGCGGAATTCGCCGCCACGCTGCAGTCGCTGGCGGAGTCGGTGCGAGCGACCGAGCGACGTGCTCCGCAGGGCGTCGACCAAGCGCATCGGCATGGCCACCGGCACACGCATCCATTCGGCAGCGTTGCCCTGCCGCTCCCGCGGGTGGTCGAGCGGACACGCTTTATGGCCTTCGTCCAGGCATTGCCGCCGGCCGTCGTGCGAGCCAAAGGACTCGTCCGCTTTGTCGACCAACCGGCCAATATGTTCGTCTGGAATCGCGTGCCGGGGCGCAGGAAAGTGCAGCTCGACGAGTCGTCGCCGCATGCCGACGCCAGCGCGACCGCGCTATTTATCGGGGTTGGCATGTCCGTCGACGATCTCGAGTCGCGGATTGCGATGCTGGCGTCGGCCCACGACTGAATATCAACCATCGGCATTCCTCCGGCCTCTTCGGTGTAGCACATTTGTGCTATCCTATCGTCCCTTTTTGGAGTACCTGCCATGACCCTTCGTATGCTGCTTCGCCCGTCAGTTGTCGTCGCCGTGCTGGCGGCTGGTATTCCTGCACTCGCGTCGGGTGCCATCCTGCGGCATCTCAAGCTCGTGGGATCGTTTCCGGCGGCCGACACGGTGCTGGCTACGGCTCCCGAGAAGCTCACGATTGAGCTGAGTGAAGCGGTCGAACTCACCGGCGCCAAGCTCACGCTGTCCAAAGAGGGCGGGGCACCCGTGGCTCTTGGCGCGTTGCGTCGTGAGCCGACCGCGCTGAAAGTGCTGCGGGCTGACGTCCCCGAAACGCTCGCTAGTGGCGGCTACGTCGTGTCATGGCGCACCATGTCGAAGGACGGACATGTGGTAAAGGGAACGTTCGGGTTCCGCGTCGGCGCCGCGAAGTAAGAGACAGGCAGGTGGAGTTTGCGGCGCCGCTTGCGCGCCTACTGCTGTACGTCGGCGCCACGCTGGCGATCGGGCGCGCGACCCAAGCCTTTTTCGAGTCTGATGTCGACGTCCTCGGCGGGCGGCGCTCGGTACGCGTGGCCCTCTGGTGTGGCGCGATAGCGCTGCTGATCGCACCGCTCCTGTTGTTGCGTCTGCAGCAACAGGCGCTCGAACTGCTTACGGCCGAGCTGCCGGGGCTGTTGCGAGAGACCAACTGGGGACGCGGATGGCTGCAGCTGGCGATTCCCTGCGCGCTGTCGGCGATCCTGCTGCCGCTGCCGAGTACGCGCACCACGTCGTTGCTGCTGCTTATGACCGCGCTCGGGGTGGCGACCGCGATGGGTGGTTTGGGGCACGCGGCCGCCGACGAACAGTGGCCGCTGGCCTCACGTGTGTTCGACGCGATGCACGTCGCGGGCGTGGGCGCGTGGATTGGCGGACTGCTGCTGATGGTGCTGGCGAGCGTGGGTCGTGCCGAACCCAGCGGTTCTGAGTGGCGGGTGTTCAGTCGCACGGCAACGGTCATGGCGCCGGTGGTGATACTGTCCGGGGTCGGCAGTGCATGGCGTCGTGTGGGGACGAGCGGGCCAGCCGAGATGTTGGCGACCGACTACGGGCGCTTGCTGGTGGTCAAGGTTGCGCTCGCCCTGGTGGTGCTGGCCATGGGTGCCACGCAGCGGCAACGGCTGTCGGCGGGGAGTGCGCCCACCCGGAGGGCCGTGGTGTCGGAAGTGTTGATCGCGGCGATTGTGCTCACGGTCACGGCGTGGATGACGGGAATGGAGCCGCCTGGTTCGTAGTTGACACTCGTACACAAAAAAGCCCGCGAGCGTGGCTCGCGGGCTTTTTTACCACATGGCCGAACTTAGCGGTTGTAGCGCTTCTTGAACTTGTCGACGCGACCCTGCGTATCGATGAGGCGCTGCGTCCCGGTGTAGAACGGATGCGAATCGGCGGTGATTTCGAGCAGGATGAGGGGATACTCGTTCCCGTCTTCCATTTTGATCTTCTGCTCGCTCGTCATCGTGGAGCGCGTGATGATCGTCGCGCCCGTGGACGAATCCTTGAACACCACCGAATGGTACGGCGGATGAATGCCTTCCTTCATGGTAACTCCAGCATGCGCCACCATTTCCGGCGGGAGCGCGTTTCAAAATGGGGTCCGATCGACAGGGCGTAGCCCACGCGATGCGGTCGCCTGTTTCGGCGAGCCTGAATTAATGGTCGTTCCGGGGGGCAAGGTCAAGCGGTGCGGAACGTTTAGGCCCCTGTTCCGGCGTAATGAGAGACGAATCTCGATAAAGGAGTCTGCCGCGGCCGACCGGAACGCCGCCGTTGCTGAAACTGGCACGCGAGCGCAGCGTACAGCCCACGGGGGAGTCTGAGTCCTCCTGGAACCTTGGTATACGCACCTCAATCGCCGATCTCATGCAGGAAATCCCCGCCGTTCCCGCGCCGCCGACCGTGCCGACACCACCGCCAGTACCGTATGTGGTGCAATTGCCGAGTGGTCAGGTGACCGGAGCGCCGACCGCGGTATATCAGGGCGCGGTTGCCCAGCGACGCGAGCTGCGGAATCAGCTCGAGCGACTCGAAGAGCAGCGGCAGGGGCTCCGCAACGAATTGCGAAGCGACGGGACCGCCGACAACGCGGCCGACCGAGCGGGCGTCGAGGCGCGCATCAAGGAGCTCGACGGGCGCATTTCGTCGGTCGATCAGCAATTGCAGAGGGCCGACGCCGCGGTGGCGGAGGCGTCCGCGCTTCCCGGTGCGACAGTGGAGCCTCGGCAAGTGCGATCTGGCCCGCCGGACGAGATTATCGCGATCCCGATCGTCTTTACACTGGCCGTCCTCATGCCGTTGGCGATTGCCTACTCCCGTCGCATTTGGAAGCGCGGGGCAACGATCGTGGCTCCGGTGTCGAAGGATGTGACCGATCGTCTCGAGGCGATGGGGCAGGCCGTCGAGTCCATCGCGATCGAGGTCGAGCGCATCGGTGAGGGGCAGCGCTTCCTCACTCGCGTGATGTCCGACAAGGGCAGGAGCCTGGGGGTCGGTGCGGCCGAGCCGATCGCGGTTCCGCAGGTGCACGGTGAGCCCATTGCTGCGCCGCGGTACGAACGGTAAGGGTACGGCGAACGGTCGGCCGTTGGCACGACTTACCAATGCAACCCTTTCCCCCATCCCTCTGTCTTTGAAGCGCACATGCATGCGCATCGAGACATCGACAGTGAGCGGCGGCAGTGTCCATGACTGACACGGAACTGCTTGACCGGCTCAGGACGGGGGACCATACGGCGGAACGGGATTTCTACGACCGCCACGTGGACCGCGTGTATCGACTCATTCTGCGAATGAGCGGACGCCCCGAGCTCGCTCAGGAGTGGACGCAGGACACCTTTGTCCGGGCCTTCAGCCGGATCGAGCAGTTCCGCGGCGACTCCGCGTTGTCGAGCTGGCTGCACACGATCGCGGTCTCGATCACGTTGAACGGTCTGCGTACCTGGAAACGCCGCGATGCCTTCGCGGCACCCTTCGAGGAAGCGACGACCGTGGCGCAGGAGTCGGTAGAGAGTGAACCGGATCTCAAGGTTCGCCTGAAGGCCGCGATCGAGGCCCTTCCCGCCGGCACGCGCGCCGTGTTCGTAATGCACGACGTGGAAGGGTTCACGCACGAGGAGATCGGTGAAGCGCTCGGAGTCGCCATCGGCACCAGCAAGTCACAGCTCTTCCGTGCCAGAGCAAAGCTCCGGGTGGCGCTGGCCGCCTTCGCCCCCCGGCAGCTCGGCAAGGAGTTGGCATGACCGATCGACCACCGCAACACGACCACCGCCCGCCCTCCCGTCGCGATTCCCGTCTCGACGACGAGCCGGACGTGCCGCTCGAGCCTTGGATGCTCGAGATGGCACGCGAGGCGGTGAGCGACTTCGACGCCGAAGTCATTGTGCCGCGCGAGATGATGTGGGCGCGGATCAACCGTGATCGTCGCGCGGCCTCACCCGCCGTAATGCGCGCGCGTCCGTGGGCACGGGTGGCAGCCATTGCCGCCGTGCTCGTTGGCGGCGTCGCCATCGGTCGCTATGTGGTGCCCGTCACCTCGACGGGAGTCGCGTCAACGCCGGTCGCGGCAACCGATGGTGCGCAAAGCTCGAACGATCGTGCCGGCAACGCCGCCGGGCTCGGACCCGATGCCCTCGCCGAGCTGCCGCCATCGAACGAACCGGTGCGTGTGGCGATGGGCGAGCATCTCGCCCGAACAGTGGCGCTGCTTACCACAGTGCGCGACCAGGATCCCGCATTGGGTCCCGGTGCCGATGTCTCAGCATGGGCGCGTGATCTGCTCAGTACCACCCGACTGCTGATCGATGAACCGCAACTGCGCGACGAACGGACGCGCCGCTTGCTACAGGATCTTGAACTCGTGCTCGTGCAGATCATCCAGGCGCGTGGATCGGCGCCGGAGACGCAGCGGGCACCCAAGGAAACTATTCGCGAAACCAATCTCCTCCCGCGGATGCGCGCCCTCGTGACGGCGTCGCGTCCCTTCGAGGAATCGATCAACGGCCTTACCTACGGAGGAGACTGATGTCTCGCATTGTTCGAGTTACCGCGGTCCGCGTGATCGCGGCGCTTTCGATTGGCGTCGGCACGCTGACCGCGCAGGAGCCACCACGTCTGCCGCGGCCCACCCGTGCTCCAGCTGCACCGGCGCCTAGGCCGACACCCCGGCCGACGCCGGCACCCTCGCCGTCCGTTTGGTCGTTGGACGGAGCGTTTCTCGATCCGATGTGGCGGGATGAGGTGGCGCGCGAAGTTTCCCGGGCCGCTCGCATCGGGGCTGACGCGGCGCGCGCCGGTATCGACGCCGCCCGTATGGCGATGACAATTGATGGCGCCGCACTGCGCGCGGACATGGCGGCCCTTGTCCCGCTCGCGGAGCTGTCCGCACTTGCCAGCCTCTCTGAGATGCACGCCCTCGCCGCGGTTGACGGCGTGGTGAATCTCTCGGGTCTATCCACCCTGCGCTCGCGCGGCTATCGAACCGAAGCACCTGAACCGTGGGCGCAGGCCGATCCGGCCGACTCAATCTACCGCGAAGCTCGCAAGGCGCTCTCCAGCGATGCCTATCGCAAGGCGGCCGACTTGTTCAATCAGATCTGGCGCCGGTATCCGACCAGCACGTACACGCCCGATGCCTACTACTGGCAGGCGTTCGCGCTGCAACGCCTCGGTGGCGACCAGAATATCGGCGAGGCACTCGCCACGCTCGAGACGCAGGCACAGAAATTTCCGAAAGCCGCGACGCGTGGTGACGCCGCCGCGCTTCGGGCCCGCATGGAAGGTGTGTTGGCGCGCCGCGGTGATCAGGCCATGGCCACCACGCTCCTGGGGCGCGCCGAGAGTGCAACGCGCGACGGTTGCCCTCGTGCGAACGACGACGAGCGAATCGACGCGCTCAACGCCGTCACGCAAATGGATGCCGACAAGGCGATGCCAATTCTCAAGAAGGTGCTGGCCCGTCGCGAAGCATGCACGCAACAGCTCCGTCGTACCGCCGTCTGGCTGGTGGCGTCGCGCAAGCAGCCTGACGCCGCCGAGATCCTGATGCATGTGGCGAAGACGGATCCCGACAAAGAGGTGCGTGAACAGGCGGTGTTCTGGATGGCCAACGTCCCGACGGACGAAGCAACCGGCATGCTGATCGACCTCGCGCGTCGTGGTGATGATCTCGATCTGCGCAAGCGTGCGGTGTATGCACTGTCGCGGTCGAAGCAGCCGCGCGCCGCGACCACCCTACGTGAGATCGCGCTCGACGAGAATGCCCCGGATGAGCTTCGTAGCGATGCGCTGCAGTGGTACGCGTCGGGACCGGGCAAGGCGAGCGACGACGGATTCGCGTTCCTCAAGGACATGTACGGCAAGTCCGATCGACCACGACTCAAAGAGCGCGTTTTGCAGCAGATCGCGTCGCGTCGCACCGATGAGTCGCGGGAGTTCCTTGTACTCATTGCGACCAATCCTCGCGAATCGATGGATGTCCGCCGCATGGCCGTGTCGGTCATCGGGAACAACTCGATGTGGGCGAACGCGCGCGTGAGTGGCATGCTCACCGGCGTCGGTGCGACCTCGGCCGCCGGTAGCGCGACCGCGGCACTGGCGACAACGGCCGCGCAGTTGACCACGATCTACGACAAGAGCCCGGACGTGGACATTCGTCGGCAGGTGCTCAGTTCGCTCGCGTCGTTGCGTGAGAATGCCGGCATCGACAAGCTGATCGATGTGGCGCGCAACGAAAAGAATCTCGAACTGCGCAAGTCGGCGGTGAGTATGCTCACGCGCACCAAAGACCCGCGAGCACTGGCGCTGCTGCAGGAGATCATCGACCGATGAAAACGGCGGCGAACGGCATTGCGCTTTCTCTCACGCTCGTGCTTGCGTCGTCGCTCACGGCCTCGCCTGCTCGGGCCCAGTCACTCGGCTCCCGCATCGATGCGGTGCGCGATGGCCGAGTGCGAATGACCTTCGCCGCCCGAACCGGGGTCTGTGGAAACGGCAATAGCTGGTATCGCTCACGCGACGGCGGACGTGCTGGGCAGTTCAACGGCATGTGGAACGGCGGCCACGACGTCGATAATACGTGCGAGCACGGACCGGTCCGTGTGGTGGTGGTGCGCGAAGGTGGTGATACGAAGGAGATCCGCACGTACGTCGGGGGACGGTGGCGCGCTGACACGGGTAGCACGGACCTTGGCGCTGTGTCCGCCGTGACCGCAGGCGGCTGGCTGCTGCAGCAGGCGGAGCGCGGCGCTGTACGTCCCGCTCACGGGGCGCTGACCGCAGCCGCGCTCGCAGACTCGGTCAACCCGGCTACCACGCTGCTGCGCATCGCGAAGGACGACTCGCGTAGTCAGGATATGAAGTCGAGCGCGGTGAACTGGCTTGGCGAAGTGGTCGGTGATCGCGTGTCGTCGTCACTCGATTCGATCGCCTACGAACCGGGTGACCGCGAACTCCGGCGCACGGCGATCAATGCGATCAGCCGACGTCCGGCCGACGAAGCGGTCCCGGCATTGATCAAAATGGCCGAGTCACTGCCGGACAAAGAACTGCGGCGCGCGGCCGTGCAGGCACTGGCACGAAACAAGGATCCCCGCGCGATGGCGTGGATCGAGAGGCGAGTAGGAACACCGTAGGCGTACCGTTGCAGTGCAAGTGATTCGCAACTCGTGCATTGCCGTGGAATGCTCGCTGCGACTGCAAGTCTGCTTCGCAACGCTCGATTGTAACGATGTGTGGTATAGCTCGTTAGTGTCACGCGCGATGGCGCACGACTTGAGGTGAGGGGGCGCACCAATCGAACGCGATTGTGTTTGCTGTCGTCTCTCCACCCTCGGAGTCTGCACATGGCTCGCACGTTCAGAAGTATTCGACGCTTGGCTATCGTCGTGGCCAGCTCTCTCGCCAGCCAACTGTTGCCGATGAACTCGGCAATGGCTCAGGCGAGCACGGTCAACTTCAACGCTTTGACGGAAAGTACCGCGGGATCGGGGACGCGATTCCTCTCCAACTGCTACATGGAGAATGGTTTCGTATTCACGGCGGTCGGTATTCCGTGTACGGGCGCCGCGGCGCAAGAAGCATTCATTGCCGGCAACGCCAACAGCCCGACGTTCTCAGGGATGTCGGGAACGTTCGGAATCACACTCAACTCGGCGACAGCGTCGTTCATCGACATCACCCGGTCCAACGGCACGGCGTTTACACCTCTCTCCATCATGCTGGCACCGTTCGACTTTGCCGGAACGATGGTGACGTTCACGGGCGTCGCGATGGGCGGCGGTAGTGTCACGCAAGCGATGACCTCGCTCCTCGCCTCATCGGGTTTTCAAACGGTCACCTTCGGTTCTCAGTTTGCCAACGTGACCTCGCTGCGTATCGGGTCCGGCAACGAGTTTCAAGAGCCGTACGTGCGCATCGACAACTTCAACGTCGTGCCTGAACCCGCCACGGTCGTGCTGCTTGCTGCCGGCCTCGCCGGACTCGTTGCCGTTCGCTTTCGCCGGAGAAACGTCGTATGAGCAAGACTGACCACGGAGTCGCGCCAGCCGATGTCGCGGTGAATATGCAACGAGCGGTCGCGAACGATCCACAACACAACACTCGCCGTGATTTCCTGCGTGCGGCTGGTCTGACCGGCGCTGCGCTCGCGCTCGCTGGTTGCACCAACGACGCCATGCTCTTCGCGCCCGCTGGCCCGTCACGAGCCGTCGTCGGTACCGACGGGAGTATCACGTTGAACTTCGCGTTGGATATCGACGTGCTCAACTACGCCTATGCGCTCGAGCAGCTTGAGGCGGCGTTCTACGTGAACGTCGTGACCAATGCGGCGTTCGCCTCGATCTTCGCCGCCAACGAGCAGCGCGTGCTGCGCGACGTGCGCGATCACGAAGTGGTGCATCGCGACTTCCTGGCGGCCGCGCTTGGTAGCGCGCGCATCCCCAACCTGACGCCGAATTTCAGCGGCGTGAACTTCGCCAGCCGCTCGAGCGTGTTGACGACTGCGCGCACGTTCGAGGACCTGGGTGTCAGCGCCTACAATGGCGCCGCCCGGTATCTCACCAACACCGATTTCCTCGTCGTGGCTGGGAAGATCGTCTCGGTGGAAGCGCGTCACGCGGCCGCCATTCGCGATCTCCTGAACAACCGCAGCGGCGACTTCGCACCGTCGGCGTTCGACGACGCCAACACGCCGAATACGGTGCTCGCGGCTGCGGACCCGTTCATCGTCGAAAGCATCACCGCCATCAACACCTAGGAGCCCAACACATGTCCAACACGTCAGATTCTCCGGCGCTCCTGGCCGCCATCGACCCGAGCATCGCGGACCGGCTCGTGTCTCGACGGCGAGCTATCGCACAGGGCGCATCAGCGTCCGGCATGGTGATGGCCGGACTGCGGCTCGCCTCGGTGCCAACGGCGCTGGCAGCACTCTCGACCGAAGCATTCGGACAGGGTCGTCTTCCAGCCGCCGTGACCGGGGTGCTCAGCTTCGCGCTCACGCTCGAGTACCTCGAGTCCGAGTTCTACAATATCGGCATGGCAACGGCGGGGCTCATCCCAGCAGCCGATCGCATGATATTTGAAACCATTCAGGCGCACGAGAACGCACACGTCGCGTATCTGAAGAACGCACTGGGTACGCGGGCGCGACCGAAGCCGACGTTCGATTTTACTGCGGGCAATGGCAGCGGGACCGGGCCCTACGCCGGTGTATTCTCCAACTACGCGACGTTCATGGCCGTGGCGCAGGCGTTCGAAGACACGGGCGTGCGGGCGTACAAAGGGCAGGCGCCCACCCTGCAGCCGTATAAGGACGTCTTGCAGGCGGCGCTCACAATTCACTCCGTCGAGGCACGTCATGCCGCCGAAGTGCGCCGGCTGCGCGGCAACTTTGCCGACAACGAGCCCAACCAAGGGTGGATCACGAACAACCTCACGGATATTCCGGGCACCGCGGCCGTGTACGCCGGTGACGATAATACCGTGCACCTCGGCATCAACGCCGCAACCGTGTCGCCCAGCGTCGCCGTGAAAGAGGTCACTGAGGCGTTCGACGAGCCGCTCACCATGGCGCAGGTACTCGCCATCGTCGATCCGTTCATCGTATAGCCGGTACGTCTGAATCGGCAGGCAGTGTCCAACAGGAATGTCGGACAGTGCCTGCCGGTACATGGCGGATGCATCGCGGGAGCGGTGTCGCCTCACCTCAATCATCTCATTCACTGGAGCGCACGTTGTTATCGAAGCCGAACCGTCCTCATCACCGTCGCCCAGCACACCGCTGTTCGCGTTCACTTCTTGTTGCGTCCGCGGTGGTACTCGTTGCCGGCTGCAGTGACAACAACGCAAATGTCGATTCGACCTCGGCCGCCAGCGCGGCGATGGGCGCAGGGGACAGCATGATGACCATGACTGCGCCCGGTGAGCCCGCGCTTGCCGAGCCGCAGATGCAGTCCGTGCTCGACCAACTGGCGTCGATGGGAGGAAAGCCCATGGAGACGCTCACGCCGACGGAGGCGCGGCAGCAGCCGACGCCTGCAGCCGCCGCAACCATGGTCGCGGCGAAGGCTGGCAAGGACACCACGCCCACGGCACTCGTTCCCGGTGTCTCGTCGGTCGATCGCACGATCCCGGGGCCGGCAGGCCCGCTTCCGGTGCGGATCTACATGCCCGAAGGCGCCGGACCGTTTCCGGTGGTCGTTTACTATCACGGCGGCGGATGGGTCATTGCGAACAAGCAGGTGTACGACGGTGGCGCGCGCAGCCTGGCCAAGTTCGCGAGCGCGGTCGTGATATCGGTGGACTACCGACTCGCCCCGGAGCACAAGTTTCCGGCGCAACACGACGACGCGCTGGCGACGTATCGCTGGGCTACCCAGAACGCGGCGTCGATCAAGGGCGACCCCGCGCGTCTGGCGCTCGCCGGCGAAAGCGCCGGCGGCAATCTCGCCGTCGCGACCGCCATTGCGGCGCGAGATGCCGGACTCCCGATGCCCAAGGCTGTGATCAGCGTCTATCCCATCGCACAGCCCGATACCACCACCGCGTCGTATGTCGAGTACGCGACTGCCAAGCCGCTGAACCGTGCGATGATGGGGTGGTTCGCGAAGCATACGGCACGCACCCCGGCGGATCTGCAGGACCCCCGCATCAACTTGGTAAAAGCCAACCTCACGGGCCTGCCGCCAGTGACGATCATCAACGCGCAGATCGATCCGCTGCGCGACGATGGTGCCATGCTGGAGGCGGCGCTCAAGGCGGCCAACGTTTCGGTCGAGCGCAAGCTGTATGCTGGCGTGGCTCACGAATTCTTCGGCATGGGTGCCGTGATCGACAAGGCGAAGGACGCCGAGCAGTACGCGGGCGATCGACTGAAGGCGGCGTTGGGTAAATAGGTCGGCGCGTGGCCGGGGTTCGGGTCGGAGCTTCCGGCTCCCTAGGCAGTTGCACGCACCGGGGCCATTTTACCGCACCTCCAACCCGCCCCACATGCCCCACGTCCGCCTTCTTGCCGCGGCGCTCGCCTTCAGCGCTTCTGCTCTCTCCTCCCAAGCCCCCGCCGAGCCGGCGCGGGTGCGCTGGGAACGCCAGTGTCAGATCCGCAAGGACAAGTTCGACAACATCCTTCCACGTGCGATGCGCGAGCACGGGGTCGACATGTGGATCGTGATGCAAAAGGAGAATCAGTTTGATCCCATGTACGAGGATCTTGGGCGCGGCTACGTGGGCAGCGTCGGGTACTACATCTTCACCGACCGCGGTGGTGATCGCATCGAGCGAGCGGCGATCGGCGTGAGCGGCTACCTACTGGAGCAGTGCAAGGTGTACGACATCGTGCGTGGATTCGCGCCGCTCAAAGCATTCATTGCCGAGCGCAATCCCAAAAGAATCGCGCTGAACATGTCTGAGGAAGTCGGTGCCGCCGACGGGCTGTCGAAGACGTCCTACGATCGGCTGGTGAAGGAGATTGGTCCGGAGTTCGCGTCTCGGGTCGTCTCGGCGGAGAAAGTGGTGAGCGACTATCGCTCGGGCTTTACGGCATCACAGATCGTAGCGCTGGGCGAGGCCGGTGAGATCTCACGTCGCATCGCCCAGCGGGCGTTGAGCAACGAGGTGATCACGCCTGGCGTGACGACGCTGGAAGAGGTGGCGTGGTGGATGATGGATCAGCTGCAGCAACGCGCACTGGGTTCATCGTTCGATATGCCGTCGGTGTACATCACCGGCCCGAAGGGCATCGAGGCCACAAGCACGGATCGCATTATTCAACGAGGCGACCTGCTCGTCATCGACTGGGGCGTCGGGTACTTGAACGTGTGGACCGACGTCAAGCGCATGGCGTATGTGCTGAAGCCCGGCGAGACCGCGGTGCCAAAGGGGATTCAAACGGCCTTCGACAACGCGCTGCGTGTCCGCGACGTCATTCGTCGCACCATTCGGCCAGGCCCGACCGCCGGTGACATGGTCGAGCAGCTCAAGACGGAAATTGTGAAAGCGGGCTTCCGTATGCAGGGTGCGTTCAACGAAGTCACGAACGACAATCAGGTCGAAGTCATGTTCGGATGCCACTCCGTGGGCGACCGCGGCCACGGCGCCGGACCGTCGATCGCGTGGTTCAATCCTCGGCAGATGACGTTCGCGATCAAGCCATACAACCCGTTCTCGATTGAACTGTTCGCCTGGACCCCCAACCCCGATTGGGGTGGTGCGAAGGTGCGCATTCCGCTCGAAGACGACGCCATTGTCACCGAGCGCGGTGTGGAGTGGCTGTACCCGGTGAATGAGCGGGTGTGGGTCATCAAGTAGACCGTTGACTGCGATTACCGCTACCCGCTGTACTCCCCGTTCAACTCCAGCGCCCACGTCACCGGCATGTTCGGGTCCAGCGAGTCACGCACCGAGCAGTACTTCGTGACGGCCAGTTCGATCGCACGTTCGGCGTGCACGCGTTCCACGCCGACGCCGATGATATGAAATATGAGATGGATCCTGGTGATGCGACTAGGCGTGCCCGCAAAGCGCTCGCCATTCACGTCGATCGACAGCGCGCTCATCGGCGTACGGCGCTTGGTCAGAATGTCGACGACGTCCACGCCGGTGCATCCGGCTAAGGCGCAGAGCAGCGTGTCGATCGGTGACGGGCCGTGATGGCCGCTGGAATCCATCGTGATCGAGGGCCCGCCAGACTGCCGCACGCCCTCGAACATATGATCGCCAGTCCATGTGACTTGTACCGTGGCTGGTGGCTTGCCGACGACCCGCATCGCGGTCGTATCCTTCAGTTGTTCTTCGCTCATTACGGCGCTCCTCCCTGGCGAATGGGTGTGCGGACGGCGTTGCCCCACTCCGTCCACGACCCGTCATAGTTGCGAACCTTCGCGAAACCCAGCAGGTACGTCAGCACGAACCACGTGTGCGAGGAACGCTCGCCGATGCGACAGTAGGTGACGACGTCGTCGGCGGGCGCGAGACCGAGCTCGCTCTCGTAAATCGCGCGCAACTCGATGGCCGACTTGAATGAACCGTCCGCCGCCGCCGCGCGAGCCCACGGCATACTCCGCGCGCCGGGAATGTGTCCACCACGCAAGGTCCCTTCCTGCGGATAGTCGGGCATGTGCAGCTTCTCGCCGGTGTACTCCTGCGGTGAGCGCACGTCCACCATCGGCTTACCGGCCGCCATGTGTGCGCGCGCGTCATCGATGAAGGCCCGGATCGACCCATCGTTGCGCTCGCGCGCCGTGTACGCGGTGGGTGGAAACGACGGCACGCTGGTCGTGGTGGGCCGTTCTTCGGCCAGCCATTTCGCACGACCGCCATCGAGCACCACGGCGTTGTCGAAGCCGAACAGCTGGAACACCCAGAACGCGTACGTCGCCCACCAGTTGTTCTTGTCGCCGTAGAACACGACCGTCGTGGTGTCATCGATGCCCTTCGCGCGCAGCAGCGACTCGAAGGCCGCCCGCGCGATGTAATCACGTTCGACCTGATCATTGAGGTCGATATGCCAGTCCAACTTCTGCGCGCCGGGAATGTGCTCCACGCCGTACAGGAGCACGTCCTCGTTGCACTCGAGCAGGCGCAGCGACGGGTGATCGAGGTGTGCTGCCAGCCAATCGGTGCTGACAAGGCGATCCGGGTGCGCATAGCCCTTCGCGGCGATACGAGGATCCGGGGTGTCGGGCAGTGCAGAAATTGGGGACATACATGGACGCTAGCGACTTTCTGCCGGGGTTGCGAGGGGCGGCCGCGGCCCGCCGCCCGGGCTACATTCCGGCATGCTCACCGTGATCGGAACCGCTATTGCGTATCGATTGTTCGATGTGGGAT
Source organism: Gemmatimonas sp. (assembly GCF_046594945.1). Lineage (GTDB taxonomy): Bacteria > Gemmatimonadota > Gemmatimonadetes > Gemmatimonadales > Gemmatimonadaceae > Gemmatimonas. The sequence continues at coordinate 85,320 of NZ_JBKJRB010000165.1, forward strand.
ACGCCATCGACCTCGAGCGAGCGCTCGCCCTGTTGTCGGCCAGCGCCCCGGAGCGTGTCCGCCCGGCCCGCGGCGAGGGGCAAGCTCTGCAGATCAGCAATCCGCCCATTACGGTGTGGCTCGGCAGCGACGTGCTTCCCGTGGACGGCACTGCGCACGACGTCGAGCTGTCGGCGCGGATCTTCGACTTCGGGGTCGTGTCCCTCCGCGTGCGGGTCCGACCGTCGGCGTCCTGCTCCTGGGAACAGTTCACGGCGTTCGGACAGCGACTCGAGCACCACCCGGGCATTCGCGCGCTCGTGCAGGAACAGCTGCCGCTCCTCTGTGAGCGCATGCGCCCCGCCATCGAGCGGCCGGCGGTGGCCGGTGTTCACGAGGATTACACCGTCTTTCGCATCACGCAGATCACCGACGACCACGGCAACCCACCGTCGGCGGCGGCGCTCGCCTCGCTCGATGTCGTCCCACTCCTGCTGAACGAAACGCGGCCGCTCAGCGTGGAAGCGAAACGTGAATTACTGCCGCACCGGTTCACGTACTATGGCGACGACCTCGCGCTGTTGACGTGGGAGAACGCGCTCGTGGTCGAGCCCCGCGAGGAAGACACCGACGTGGAGTACATTCTCGAGTTCGCGAATGCGCAGCTGCTCGAACTCCGCTACTACGACGCCCAGCTCGACGCGGAACTCCCGCGGCTCTACGACGCGATCGAAGCGGCACGCGCCCGTCGATCGGTCTTTCCCGGCCGCCGGTTCGCCGCGCTGCTGTCCCGGCTGCAGGCGCAGGTGGCCGACTCCACGGAACTGGTCGAGCGGGTGGAGAACGCGCTCAAAGTCACCGACGATGTGTATCTGGCGCGTGTGTATTCCGCGACCCTTGAGTTATTTCGGGGCCGTGCCTGGCGGGCCGGAATCGATCGCAAGCTCGCGATCCTTCGTGAGACGTACTCCATGTTGAACAGCGAGGCCCAAGCCCTCCGGAGCGAGACACTGGAAATCGCCATTGTGGTCCTGATCGTCGGCGAGATCGTCATGGCGTTCCTGCGGGGATAGCGGGCACGGAATCGCGCCGGCCGCGCGATTTACTCGCGTCTGGCCTGGCTGCTGCAGCGCGAACGACTGCTCTTTGGCGCCACCTCGGGTAAAGCGCAGCGAGGCACCGTGCCTGGGCGTGTGCGCCGACGGTGCCATCGTGGTGGGGAATCCGGAAGGCGTGTGGTACGCCGGAGTTACCCTGGAATTGCTGGAACGCATTGTGCTCGAGCACTTGAATGAAGCACGCACAGTCGAGGAAGCGGTGTTCCATCGATTACAGCGCAGTTACGGAGTACGGGATGGGGAGTAGGACAACGAGCTCGACTCCCTACCCCCGACTCAGCACTTCTAGCGCCGCCACTCGCTTCTCCGTGGGCGGATGGGTGCTGAACAGCTTCTTTGCGCCTCGCAGGCTGAACGCCGCCAGTGGATTCACGATCGCCAGTGGGGCCGCACTGGGCGACACCTGCATTGGAATGCGCCGCGCGCCAAGCTCCAGCTTGGTCAGCGCGCTGGCCAACGACAGCGGACGGCCGCTGATCTCGGCGCCCACCGCATCGGCTTTGAATTCACGCTGGCGGCTGATCGCGAACTGAATCAGCATCGCCGC
>NZ_JBKJRB010000008.1:0-3409 GCF_046594945.1 Gemmatimonas sp.
GCTGGCCGTCGAACCGGAATTCCGCGCCAGTCGAGTATTTGCGCAGCTCGTCGGCTTCATCACGCGGCACTTCCTGTCCAAGGGGTTCGACCTCGGCATCATGTCGGGGACCACGCGTCAACTGCGGCTCTATCGGCACCTCGGTTTCCACGCCTTCGGCCCGCTTATCGGTACCGAACAGGCGGCCTATCAGCCGATGTATGTCACGGCGGAGGAAGTGCTGGGCTGGCCGGAGGCGTTGAACGACGGTGCCCAGGCGCCAAACGCGGGCGCGAACTTTCTTCCGGGTCCGGTCGGCATCAGCGAGGCCGTGCAACGCGCCATGCAGCGCGGCGCGATGTCGCATCGCGCGGAATCGTTTCATACGCGGTATCGCGAGACGCAGCAACAGCTGTGCGCGTTGGCACAGGCGCGGCACGTGACCATGCTGCTGGGATCGGGAACGCTCGCCAACGACGTCGTGGCTGCTCAGCTCTCGCTTCTCGACGAGCCCGGGGTGATCGTCAGCAACGGCGAGTTCGGCGACCGCCTCGTCGATCATGCCACGCGCATGCGGATCCCGCACACCGTCGTGCGTGCGCCGTGGGGTGAGCCACTCGACTACGGCGCAGTGTCGCGAACGCTGCAGAGTACGCACGCCCGCTGGCTCTGGGCCGTGCATGGCGAGACATCGACCGGTGTCCTGAACGACCTTGCCGCGCTCACCTCCATCGCACAGTCGCATGGGGTAAAGCTGGCATTGGACGCGATCAGCAGTCTCGGTACGGTGCCACTCTCCTTGCGCAACGTGTGGATGGCCAGCGCCGTGAGTGGAAAGGCTCTGGCGGCGTTCCCCGGCATCGCCATCGTGTATCACGATGGTGTGACGTGTACAGCGAGCAACCGAATTCCGCGCTATCTCGACCTCGGCTTCGCGGTGGAACAGCAGGGCGTTCCGTTCACGCAGTCCTCCAATCTGCTCGATGCACTTGGCACGTCGTTGGCGGAGATTGACTGGCCCGCTCGCTTCCAACGACTGGCGCAGGACGGCGTGTGGTTGCGACACGCGATGGAATCACGCGGATGGCGCGTACTGGCGGCCGCCGATCACGCCTCACCGGCGGTGCATACGCTGATCCCACCGTCAGGGGTCAGCGTACGCGCCCTCGGCGAGCAAATCCGCGCTGCCGGTTGGCTGGTCAGCTTTGAGAGCAACTATCTCCGCGATCGAAACTGGCTGCAGGTGTGCCTCATGGGCCACTATGCGCCGGATGCGCTACGCGCCTTTCCACTGGCACTCGATCGCTTCGCCGCACGAGCGGCGTGACGCATCGCGGTTCATTTTCCCTGAGTTCGCCTTCGCCGAGAGCCCGCACAGGGGCGAGCTCGCTACCGCGGAACACGGATCTCACCGATAGACGGAAACATCACAGATACGCCAACGACGATTTACCGATGCATCCCTCGCCCTTTGTTTCTCCGTGCCGTTTCGTGTAATCCGCTGCCTCCGTGTTCCAGCGGTTGCCGTCGCGGTCGCGGTTGCGGGGTCCGTCGCAGTGCCAGCGCGCACGATGCGTGCTACGCCGATAGCGCCGTCAGCTCGCGCAGCAGCAGACGCGTCACCTGGCGGACCATGACATCGGCGGCGTGCTCGGCGCTCGAATCCGTGCCGGCCTTCAGGGCGTGGGACTCAAGCGCCGCGCGTGCCGCGTGAACCGCTCGCGTTTCCAGCAGCGCCAGGCGGGCACCAACCTGCCGACGATGCATCACGCCGGCAAAACGGGCTAGCTCGCGTTGAAGCGCGACGTTGGCGCGCGCGCCGATATCGGCTGCGCCAAGGGCGTCGCCCGCGTACATGGCCAGCCATTCCAGATCGACGTATTGCACCGACTCCGGCAGCGCGGCGGCGTTCCCCACATTTGACGGCACACCCAAGTCGATCCAGATCGACGGAGCTTCCCGTTCACGCAACAACTCGCGCGCCTGCGCTGCCGTCACGATCGGCGTGGTGGGATGGGCAGCGAAGATCACCACATCCGAGGTGGACATCGCCGCCTCGCGTGAGCTCCACGACACATGCATAGCGCCGTGTGTGTTCGCCAACGACTCGGCACGACTATCGGTGCGGCTTGTCACGCAGACGACCGGGGCACCGACTCTCCGCCCGTCGGCCAGTGCCGAAACCACGATGCGCGCCGCATCGCCGGCACCGACCACGAGTACGTGCAGCGGCGCTGAGACGTCGTGTGGAGTCGGTGCAACAACGCGCGTCTCGACGAGATCCTGCAACGCGTCGCGCACGCGCATGCCAAGCGAGGCGCTGGCCGGCGTTCCGATCGCGGCGCGAATGTGCCGCGCGGCATCCACCGCATGTCGGAACACGCTATCGAGCAACGCATTCGTGGCGCCCACCTCGTGGGAGGCGCTCCACGCGCGTCTCACTTGCCCGAGAATTTCGGGCTCACCAAACCGGGCCGAACACATGCCGGCCGACACGGCGAACAGACGGCGCACCGCGAGATCGGCGTGCTTGCGTTCGAGCTGTACATCGGGAACGCCACGATCCTTCAGGAGCGCGCCGAACCACTCAGACGGATCATGCTCTCCCCACCAGTAGAGCTCCGTGCGATGGCACGTGCTCACCAGGACCGCCGGAATTCCCAGCGCGCGCAGCGAAAGCAGCTGCGCGGGCAGCTGCGCGGGGAGGACACGCAGTCGCCCCACAGCCTCCACGTCGTTCTGTTCGTGGGAGCAGCCGATAACATGAAACGGCAGGAGGAACACGCTAACGACCCGCCGCGGACTCCACGGGGACGTCGCACAATGAGGCCCTTGCCATCTTAGACGGCAAACCACGACAGGCGGTATTCGTGCACCCGGGGCAGTTCTGCTTGTACTGGGAACTGTGCGGCTGTCCAGATTCCAGATGCCGATTGACGATGTCGGCCAGCGCATCGAGGAATTCCGTGCGCGCGTTCAGCGACGGCGCGCGGCGGAAGCCGGTCATGCCGAGGGAATGCGCCAGTTCGCCGTACTCGATGTCGATTTCCGACAGCGTCTCGATGTGATCGCTGGTGAACGCGATCGGTACCACCAATACGTTCTTCTGTCCGCGCGCTGCCAGCTGCTTGATCATGGTCTCGGTGCTCGGCCCAAGCCAGCGCACAGGACCCACGGAAGACTGAAAACACAGCATGTGCGGATTTCGCAGCTCAGCCGCTTCTACCACGCGACTCACCGATGCCGCGATCTCCGAGGGGTACGAGTCGCCCCGGTCGATGACTTTCAGCGGCAAGGAGTGCGCGCTGAACAGCACCAGCACGTCGTCCCGCTCCTGCTCCGGATACTGTTCGAGGCCGTCATCGATGGCGCTGGCCATGGAGCGCACGAAGCCATCGTGCTCTCCCCACCGATCGATGATGCTCCAGGT
>NZ_JBKJRB010000164.1:0-5770 GCF_046594945.1 Gemmatimonas sp.
GCTCTCGGCGCTCGGCCGTGGGCCATGGGCCGTGGGCCGTGGGTTACTGGGGGACGGGGGGGAAGTGGCGCTTGGGGCGGCGGCCGTAGCTGGGGTCGGCAGCGCGGCGGCGTCCGCGATAGCGCGTCCAGTCGCGGGTACGCTGGTCGGTTTCACTTTGGCTTGCACCGCGCTCCCCCGGCGGGAACGGACGGTCGCTGGTGAGGCCGCGGTCGGTAACCCCAGCGGCAAGGCGAGCTGGGTGTCCGGGAAGGTCAACTCCGTACAGATCGCTGGCGGAGACGCCGAGTCCGCCCCAGGTGACGGGGTGTTCGGCGTGCTGTTGCCCGGGCTGTTCGGCGTCGCTGCTGTTGCCGCGGGCGGTCCAGGGACGACGCGCGCTTCGCGCCACCCCGCGCCGATCGGGAATCTCGGAATCCGTACACACGCGACGCGCCACGACGACTGCACTGCTCACCTCGATGGACTGACTGCGACTCTGACTGTTCCCGCCTTTCTCCACGGTCACCACAAACCGTCGCGAGGCATCGGCAACGGTGACCGGTTCTCGGGTGAACTGTTCTCCGGTGATCGCCGCTTCGGCCATCGATTCCGGTAATCGGAGTGGTTGTCGTCGGCTTGAGGTCACAGGTGATGTCACGCGTGACGTCACGCGCATCGATGGCGGCATACTCGGCACCGACCATGGCATCGCGGCGATGCGCAGGCGCACGGTGCCGGCCAGTCTACTGGGCCGTACTTCGCGCCCGCCGTCGTGATGTTCGAGCACCACGCAGGCGGCGTCGCGTTCACGCGCCAACTGCGCCAGCCGCACGCCATGCACTCGCGACAATGGCGGGGCGCCGTCGATGACCACCAGCGCGAACACGCCGCTGCGTAGCAGCAGATCGGCGGTCCACGCACTGCGTTTGGTGTCGGGCGGACGGATGACCACGAAGCGCGCGCCGAGGGCGGTCCATGGCGCCGGGGCGAGCGTGCGTTTGGCGTCGATCCACGCCACCCACGCCCCGGTGTGCAGGACCGTCGCCACCAGCTGCCGCAGCAGCGCGGTTTTTCCCACGGCCAACGGTCCGCTGATCTCGGTGACGCGCCCCCGCGGGATGCCGCCACCAAGCGCCCGGTCCAATTGCGCCAACCCCGTGCTCCACGGGCCACTGGCCTGCCGTCCACTCGCCACCACCGCCTGCAACTGATCGCGTAGGAGCGTGAGGTCGGGCAGGGCCGACGTGGTGTGTGGTTCGGCGAGGGCGAGAACGATAGCGGAAGCAGGCAAGGCGGTCATACCGAATAAATACCGAACAACGAAGGTGGCGGAAAGAGCGAATTCGGGAAAACACCATGAGAAAAGGCTGCCAGAATTTCACTACAGCAGACGCAGCTGGAGCTCGGGGGCCAGCGGCTCGGGCAGGGCAACTTCATCATCAGCGTCGCCGTCGTCGTCCCGACGGTATTCCCACGTGGCCAGGCCGTATTTCCGGCACAGCCGTTCGATGACCTGTTGCAGCCCGACGCGATCGTTGTCGGCGGCGTACGCGCTGTGGCGGTACGTCGCCATATACTTGGTCGAGAGCTCGGGAAAGTGCTCGCGGATCACGGGCAGATACCGCCGTCGTGATGCGGCCTGAAGCCGCAGGGCACACCGCCCCCAGGCCTTTGGCGCCGGCCGCTGCCACCTGCTGCACCCGCGCCTCCAACATGGCCGGCGCATCGGTGATGCCCGGCAAGGCGCTGCCGAAGGCCCCCCCACGTACGGATTGATGGACCAGAAGCCCATGTCCGTGGCCGCCGGCGGATTGAAGATGCCGCGTGTCGGCGCCGCGTGATACTGTCGGTCGGCTTGGGCCGAGAGTAGCCGGAGGGGATCCGGTCGTAGCGGATCGGGCGAAAGCGCCGGCAAAACGGGAAGGTCGGCGGGGCGCATACTGGACCATGCCGAACGAAAACCGAAAGCGCAAGACGGCACCGACTGTGTGATGGAATGTGTGATCTACGGCCGCAGCATTCCATGCTCAGGCATTGTCCGCCGTCTCGGCGCACCCTACTCTAGAGAGACATGCCCGCTCTTTCCGACATCGAAATTCAGCGCGGCCTTGGCGCGCTGCCAGGCTGGTCGCGTAAAGGCGACACGCTCGCGAAGAGCTATCACTTCGCGACGTTTCCCGCGGGTGTCGCATTCATCGCGCAGGTGGCCGACATCGCTGAAGCGATGCAGCATCACCCCGACATCGACATCCGCTACACCAAGGTGCACTTCTCGCTGAGCACGCACGACGCGGGCGGGATCACCGCGAAGGATTTCGATCTCGCCCGGGCGATCGAAGAATTAGCCGCGGCGTGAAGCCGTAGCGAACGCGCGAGACCTCTCGCCTTCCTCGGCGCCCGTCTCCACGGTGATGGCGGACGGCATGCTCGTTGAAGGTCTCCTTTCAATGCGCGGATCAGTTGCCATTGGCCGAATGCGAGGATCACGATAAAGACACTCGCATAGGAGTTCCTGTCGACGCCTTCCGGGTCGCTCAGCACGCTGAAGATTCCCAACAGTCCCGTCAGGGAATACGCGAGGTAGGCCAGCGCATACGCAGTACCGGCCCGACGCTTACGCCAGAGCATCACGAGGAACGGTCCCCCAGAAGGGTAATGCTTCGTACAGCCCGAGTAACGAGCTACATCGCTAGTTGATCTTCCGCAGCGTCACACTGCCGTTCACCGTGCTGGCCCGCAGTCGCGTGGACCCGTTACCCACCGTACCACGCAACCGTCGCGGTGACAATGTGCCGGAAATCGTGATCGGAAAATCGGTCGAGACGCGCCCGTTCACGGTCGACAGTTCGAGCTGCGCGCCAAAGTTCGACGGCAGTTCAATCGTGATTGCGCCGTTCACCGTTTCGTAGTCGAGATCGTCGGCGCGGCCGAGTGAGCCCATGGACACGGTGATGCTGCCATTGACCGTCTTGGCGCGCACCGGACCGCCGGCGCTGCGGGCGGTGATGCTGCCGTTCACGGTATGCGCATCCACCGCGTTCTTCACGCCGGTCACTTCCACCCCGCCGTTCACGGTGGACAGGTCGACCCGTACGCCGTCGGGCACGCGCACGGTGAAGCGCACCGACACGTCGTTGCGATCGTTCCACTTGCTACGGCGATCGGTGTGAATGCCGCTTTCGTCACAGCGCGAGTCTTCGCTGAAGAGCGCACACACCAGCACGTCGTCACCGAGTTTCTTCTGCTCGATGCGCACGTCTTCGGGATTGCCGCGGCGCCAGCGCTTCTCGGCGCTTACTTCCACTCGGCCGCTGGTGCTGCGCTCTACCTGAATGCCGCCGTTGATGTTCTTGATCATGATACGTCGCCCCGACGGGATGGTGCCCGACCAGGTGAACGCATCGTCGCGTTGCATGTCGCGATCCCGCTCACGATCCTGCGCGACCGCGGGCGCCACGATCATGGCGGTGAGCAGCAGGGCCGCGGCGGTGGAACGCAGCGCCGAACGGGTCGAGGAACGGAACGACAGCATGGAAGACTCCTGACGCCAAAGAGATGCCCGCACGTGTGCGATCATGAGCGGTTGCCTCGCACGACGCGGACGTCGCCGTTGAAGGTCGAGATCGTAAAGCGGGTAGAGCCGCCTCCGCCGATTTCATAACGGCGCACGGCGCGCTCGCTGCGAGAGGAGGTGAGGCTGCTGGGCATGAGTGTGAGCGACCCGGACCCGGTCATCTCCCCGTTGAACGTGGAGACATCGATGCTGCCGCGCGCATTTTCGGGGAGTCGCAAGGTCACGTCTCCCGAGTGTGTCGTGAGCTGTAAGCGAGCATCGTCGGTGGTGCTGCCATCGAAGGTGATGTCGCCACTGATGCTTTCGACATCCACCCGCGTCGCGCGATCCATGCCCAAGATGACATCGCCGCTGGTGGTGTGCACATTCACCTCGTCGCGCACCCCGCGCAGGGTGATGTCACCGCTCATGGTCGTGACCCGCGCCGGCCCCGAGCGACCACTCACGCGGACATCGCCGGAGAGCGCTTCGAGCGTGAGGCGTCCGCCGATGTCGTCGAGGCCGATGTCGCCACTGGTGGTGCGAATCTCGACATCACCATCGATGCCGGAAACCTCGACGTCGGCCGACGCGGTGGAAATAACGAGGCGCACGTTGCGCGGCAGGTCGAGTTCGAGCGTGGCATCGCTACGACGGCTCTCGGAGCGATTCGACCGGCTCGATCGCATGTCCTCCGACGCATCGAGCGTCACACCCACGCCGGTGGTGCGCAGCTGATAGTCGCCGCTGCGGCCACGGATCGAGCCGGTTGTCGCGGCGCCACCACGCACCACCAGACGACCGGTGCGCACCGTGATATCGACCACGGCGTTGCGCGCGACGGCGAAACTCGAGTCACGCTGCGCCAGCAACGGCGTTCCCCCTCCGGCCAGCGACAGCGCGAGCAGCGCGCCGAGCGCAACGAGAAAGCGGGATCGTCGAGAGCAAGTGAACCCGTGAGGAGGTCGCATTACAGCAGCGCCACGCGCCGCAGCAGCGCAAGTTTGGTTTCGAGGGCACGATCGAGTTGCGTGGCCAATAATGCGCTGCGCGGATCACGCGCGAGCGCCTTGCGGCTGTCGCCGATAGCCCGATCGATGATGTCCAGATTACGGCGCAGTTCACGCACCGTCACGCTGTCGAGTTCCACCACGCGATCGTCGACGATGCGACGCAACGCCGAGATTTCGCGTTCATACACCACATCGGCCTCGCTGCCGTCACGGTCGCGAGTGGCCTCGCCTATGGCCTCGCGCGCCACGAGTCGCGTGGTGGACCCGGATGCCGCCGCCGTCGTCGCGCTCGAGGTCGTGGACGGCGAGGCCGCGACGATCTCCACGGACGCGCCGGGCAGGCCCGGGTCGTTCCCGTTGTCGGCGATCGCGGCGACCGCCGCGGGCAACGCCGTGACGGCACTCCCGCGCGCAGCCAGACGCCACGTGATACCCGACGTCACCGCCACCAGGATCGTGGCCGCAACGGCGAAGGTGCGAACCGACACCGTGCGTGCAACACGCGAGTGCGTGTACGTGTGCGTGTACGTGTGCGTGTACGTGTGCGTCGCGGCGGCCGAGATGGGAGTCACCGTGGTATCGAGTCGGGATTCAATGCCGCTCCAGAGATCGCGCGAGGGCGAGATCCCGGGCAGCGCGCTCGCCGCTGCCACCATCGCTTCGAGGTCGCGCACCAGCGTGGCGCACGCGGCACACGCAGACTGATGCGCCGTCATCCACGCCTGTTCGGCGCTGTCGAGATCGCGCTCCATGAAACCGCCGCACTGCGCGTCGAAGCGCGTGCAGTCGGCGCAAGCGCCGGTCGGGGGAACGACATCTGTGAAATCCATGCGCGCTGTTACCGATTCAGGGCCGCGCGCAACAACATGCGCGCACGGTGTAACTGGGCCTTGCTGCCGCCCGACGTGATGCCGAGTTGTTCGCCGATCTCCTCGTGCGTGAAGCCTTCCACATCGTGCAGCACGAACACGCGTCGCGCACCTGCCGGCAGGCCGGCGATCGCCGCATCGAGATCGAGCCGCTCTCCCACGAAGACCGTGCGCGCGGGCGCCTGGTCGAGGTCGTCATCGTCGACCGAGCGGGCGCCGGTAACGCTGGCTCGCTTGCGACGCGACAACACCACGTTCACCGCGACCCGATGCAGCCAGGTGCTGAACGCCGACTCGCCACGGAAACCGGGCAGCTTCTGCCACACCCGTACGAACACGTCCTGCGTGACTTC
>NZ_JBKJRB010000155.1:0-5682 GCF_046594945.1 Gemmatimonas sp.
CGTTCACGCCGTCATTGACAGCGGCGAGGAACACGCGGTCCCACCCACCCGACTGCGTGTCGCCCTCCTTGACCTCGGTGTCGATCGCGACGTGGCGGTAGCGCGTCACGGCGCGCGAACGCATGCGCTTTGAGCGACCGAAGAAGTGCGGAGACATCGTGCGGCGGTACTCGTATGTCATGACGTTGCCGTCTCCTGTCGGTCGGTGACCCAAACCAGAACGTCGTGGATGTGGACGATGAGCGTCTTCGTGCCGAGCGCGGCGTGAAGCACCCTACCGAGCAAGAAATCGAAGACCTCCAGCGACCCCGCGAGACCCGTCGGCAAGTACCGGCGACGAGCGACCGCACCACCACGCGTTGCGATCGGTTTGGCGTCGTAGCCGTAGCGCTCGTCACCATCGCCACTGCCCAGCGTCACAACTTGCATGCGCGCGTGGATGTCGGGGCGTTGCCACCCACGTCGACGAGCCTCGTGCAGTAGTGACGCCGCGAGCGCGTTGATCTCGTAGGAGATCTCTTCGATTGATGACGGCGTCAGCTTGCCGAGACGCCCCATCTTCGCGCTGTGGCTGGCCGACCCGACGAGACGATCGAGATTGTCGTCGCCCTTCTCGCGCCACTTGTGGTTTGGACCGACGCGCCCCTCGACGAGGGTACCGAAGTTCGTCGGGTGGCGGAGCTTGCCCTTCGTAATCGCGTCGACGAGCAGCTCGTTGAACTCCTCGGCGAGCGCCTCCATGGGCTCGGCGGGCTTGCGCGGCTTCGTCGGCTCGGGCTTCGGCGGTGGGAAGCGCTTGCGGACCTCCTCCTCCTGCCGGCGAATTGCCTCGGCGCGCTCGCGCGCGATGTCGGCCTCGGTCTTCGCGGGCTGCTTGGCGGGCTGCTTGAGCGCCTTGGTCTGCTCTTCGAGCTTCTTCTTGAGCGCCGCGACCTCGCGCTGGAGCTGCTCGACCTTCGAGGTCTTCTTCGAGGTCTTCTTCGCGTTCTTCTTCGCGTTCTCGACGCGACGAACCTCTGCGAGTGCCTTGGCCTCACGCTCGCGCTTTTTCTCCTCACGCGCCTCACGTTCGCGGTTTTTCCGCCGCGTCTCCGCGCCCCTCTTCGCCGCCTCGCTGCGCCGAGCAAATTCGCGAGCAGCCGCACGCTCGGCAGCCCGGCGATTGCGCGCGAGCGTGGCCTTGCGTTTCTCCGCGGGCGTCATCTTCTTCGCGCCCTTGGGCTTCTTTCTCGCGCTCACGGCGTGACCCTCCTACGTGCCCTGCTGCTGTTGTCGTTCGCGGCGGCGACCTCGATGCGCCGGCGCTCGCGCGCGCGCCTCGGCTCCGACTCGTCGCAGTTGCGGATAACCGCGACGCACCTTGAACTCCCATTAGGGAGGGCCGGATCGCCTCCGCCGCTCCTCAGCGCGAGGCTCATCGCCACCGACTTCGCCCACTCGGGGTCGTGCATCGGCGGCGATTGATGACGCGCGCGATAGCCGACGCGACCCCGCCAATCGGTGCGCTCGATCTCGACGATCGCGATGTACTTGCACGCGCTCATTGAGCGCTCCTTGCCGGAGCAAGCCCGGCATCGGTCGCGACGCCCACGCGGGCATCGCTCTCGTCCTCTACGGAGTCACAGGAGCCCACCAGCGCACACGCGAGACCAGCTCGCGACGCGGCGATGGAGACGGACGCGGACGCGCCCGAACGACCAGCAACTATTGGTGCTGGGCCGTCCGCGCCGGCGCCGGCACTCGACGCCGCGCGTGCAACGCGGCGAACAGCTCGTCGACCGCGGCGAGGAGTACGCCCCCGCGCTCGGATCGGACGGCGCATCACCATCACCATCGGCGTCCGAGACACGCGACGGACGAAGACGCTCGCGACCTCGTGGGTCGCGAGCATCACCATCGCGACGTCCTCGGGTGTACGACCGGCAGCGATCTCGGAGTCGATGAGCGACTCGGCGCGCTGGACGAAGTCATAGGCCGCGTCGACGGGGACACCGCCCTGGACGAGTCTCTCGAAGACTCGCGTGGCGTACTTGTCACGGTAGAGGCCGGCGCCGGAGAGCCTGGCGGGCTTGTCACACGGCGTGATTTCCGTGTGATTTGTGGGACGCGCTCCGGGGTCTTGCCCGGGGCGCTGGAACTGGTATTCTATGCAGCAGCTGCTGCGGGAATTTTCGGGCACAGATTTTCTCCTCGTGAGCAGCTCCGAAGAGGTCTTTCCGTCGAAAAGAAAGAGACCTCTTCGTTGCTTTTTGTCGCCGCGGCGACGAGTCGGTTGACTACCTCACCCGCTGATTGTCCCAGCGCGACCGTCACGCGTCAAGCGTGCACACTGCACGTATGACACGTCATACAGACCCGCGCGACGCATTCGCTCGGGAAAACAAGCACTTCGGGGATCATCACCGCCCCGCCATCCATCGGCTTTGGGCCTCGTTTCCCTCGATGGCGATCAGCGCGCATGGCGCGCAGATCATCGACCGAGTGAACTTCAGCGACACCCGCCGTCGCTCGCAGACGCTGCAGCGCGGTCGCTCCACCACCTCGACGCGCGGCAGCTCGGCCGGCGGTGTCGCCGCGGAGCTGGTGGAGGTCACGCATGTCACCGAGGGCGGCGCGCAGCAGCTGCTCGCGCTCATGCTCCCCTCAATGCGCGGTAGCTGCCACGCGTAGTCGCCGCCGCGCCGACAAGGGCGGGCACCACGAACCCGAGCCCGAACCACAAGACGAAGCCGATGCCGGCAAGCCACACAAGCATGGTGACCGCGCCCGTCACCGGCGCACCGCCGGCCTCGTCGGCTTCGCTCGGGTTCGCAGCGACCGCGAGATGCATGCCCGTGAGGGCCTCGAACGACGTTCGCAAAACCTTGAGGCGCGCGTCGAAGACGTCGAGCTGTCCGGAGTTGGCGCTGCTGATGCCGCCGCGCTTGTACTCGGACCAGTTGGACTGCCAGCTCGTGAATTGCGTGCGCCACGCCACGTACTTCACGTCGGCGGCGCTGAGACAATCGTTGTAGCCCGTGAGCGGGTTGACGATGCCGGTGCACACACCAGAGGCGAGCTTGCTCTTCTGCACCGCCATGAGCGCGTTGTACTGCGCCTTCGAGGCCTGTTCGAGGGCGAGCAAGTCTTCCTCGATGGCGTTCTTCTTGGCGACGATGCTCGCCTCGCTCCAGTACGCGCCGACCACCGCACCGCCGGCGCGAGGGCCGAGCATCGCCAGCTCGTACTCGGCGAGGTCCGCGTCGCTGATTCGGATCTTGTAGGTCATGACCCCGTCTCCTCTGCGCTCGACGCGCTCTGACTACCCGAGACCAGTGCCATCCTCATGACCGCCGGCTCGGGGCGTGGCATCGACTTCACGATTTCGAATGCATCGCGCGAGAGCGCGGCCCACTGCGCCTGCCAGGAGTTCGCGACGACGTCGGGCACAACGACCTGCATCGAGATGATCGGCTCGTTGTCTGAGTTGTACGAGATGCTCGACCGCTGCAGCTTCGTATGGACCATCGACTCCTCACCCACCGCGCGCCACCCGCGTGACCGCCTCCACAGCTCGCGAGCAAGCACCTCGACCGCGACGCCGTTGGCGACCGCGATCGGCGCTGCGACCAACAAGACCTGTTCGTCGCTCGCGAGCGTGCCGCCCTGCGAGTCGCGACCGAGAGCCCAGAACACATCGGCGACGCGCGGGTCCGACATGAATGTGAGCGCGACGGCCCACCAACGACGCACGTGTGCCTGCGCCTCGATCGATAGTCCACGCGAGCCCCATTCGGGCGCGCCCATGGTCGTCAGCGGTCTCGCCGTGGCCGAGAAGTACGCATACGACTCGCGGTAGAGCGCGAGCAACGACTCCTGCGCCGGCTCATCGCGATAAGCAGCCGCGGAATACTTTCCGATCACCGGGCACGCTGCCGAATACGTAGACTCGGCGTGGAGCGGCGCGGGGAATCCCGCATCGAGTGATGCCGAGCGCGCATCGCGAATCGTCCGGACCATGCCAGCGCATCGACCATCGCGGTCGGCGACAGTCGCATCGAGCGCACCGTTGGCGAGCGAGAGACCGGCACCCCAGAGCTGGCCGAGGATGGGGACCGCACCCATCGCCATCGAGATGAGCGCGAGGCTGCTCTCGATCGCAACGTCGCTCGGGGGCCGCTCGTCAGCAGCGGCGCGCAGCGCGATGCCGAGCGCGTCTGCGACCGGCTTCACCGTTTTGATTGCGCTGTCGAGGAACCTCACGCTGTCGGACTGCTTACTCGCCGTCCTGATCGACTTGATCCAGGACTGCGCCGTCTGCTCGCCGACGCCAAACTGTTCGCCGATCTTCCAGGCGTCTGCGCCGATGGAGAACTTCGCGGTCACCGACGTTGCGAGCTTGCTCATCGACAGCGCCGAGGCCTGCTGCAGTGCTCCGAACAGCGTCGTCGGCGCACGCGTCATGTCAGCCGTCGGCGCCGGGTTCGCGGCCACGCGCGCCATCATCGCCGCGACGCGAGCCTCCGCCGTCGCCGGGACGTCTGCGAGATATTCGAGCCCGGTACCGGGCTGTACGAACGCGGCGTTGTTCCAGATGTTGTAGGCGCGCGGCCATCCAGCAGGCGGCGGACCGAATGTAGGGTCGACCGCGCTCGCGGGCATCGCGCTGCCGAGCGCTGAGAAGAGGTCATCCGCAAATGGCTCGGGGTCTCGCTCGGTCAGCATGACGTTTTTCATCGTGGCGACTCGGCGGCCAGTTGAAAGTTTGTCGAGCATGCTGCTCCGGTCGATGCGCGAGTCGATGACCAGCGAGCGCTCCGTGATGGTCGGCGGCGCTTTGGTCGCGCCGCTGGTGCCAGCGCGGTTCGCGAGCGCGAAGCCGCCGACGAGTAGGAAGGAGACGAGGAGGAACGGGAACATGGTGAGGTGGGCTTTCGTGTGTCGCGCGTGTCGTGGATCCCCGGTGAGTGCTGTCGCGATGCGATGTGATTGATGAAGCGGTGGTCAGCAGTCGACTTCGATGACCGCGGTGATTCGGACGAACTCGCCGCTCGGCATGGTGAGCGCGTCGCCAGTGGTCGACGACTGCACCCCGACGATCCCGTCAACGAACGGGATGCCACACGCTGGCAGCGGGAACGTGTACGACGTTCCGACCGCGATCGATGGACTCGTGAGCGCGATCGTCTCCCGACTGGCGCCCTCGCCGACCAGCGTCGTGACGAGCACGTAGAGCGGCGCGCCGGCGTCGGCGTCGACGTAGACATGCAAAAAGAGGAGCTTGCAGGGACCACCCGCGAGCGCTGCATTGCGCTCGAAGCCCGTGGCGGTCTGCGTGTAGTAGGGGACCTGTCGCCTGCGAGGCGGTGCGTTGCAATGACAGAACACAAGACCGTCGCAGCGGCCGCACAACTCGACGTTGCTCACGTTGATCTCCCTACCGACGGCGCCGTCGCAAGCGCGCCCTTCAACTTCTTCGGTTGCGCGTTCGCCGCGAACTCCGCCCTGACCCGCGCGCTCCGCGCCTGCTGCACGCGCGCCTCCTCACGCTCGGCTGCGACCTCGGCGAGCAAGCGCGCCTTGCGGCGCACCTCGATGCTGTCCTCGTGGAGGGCGCGCATCCGGTAGTCGATCTCCTGCCGCTCGATCTCGTCGGCCGCGTGCCTGACCTCGTCGAGGACCAGCTCCGGGTTGAGCAAGTAC
>NZ_JBKJRB010000030.1:0-9139 GCF_046594945.1 Gemmatimonas sp.
GCTTTGAGGGCACTCTTCGACACGGTAACCATAGTCATGACTATGGTCATACGTACGAAAAATGTCAACCGTACCGATCAGGCCCGCAGCTTCTCGAGAAAGTAGCCTAGCGCATTCACGCCCTGGGACCATGCCAAGAGCGCGACCTGAAGCACCGGCCGACGTGTGCGTCCGCGCTGCAGCGGGAACGTGAGCAGCCCCACATAGAACCCCAGCGCCTCGGTTTGCCGAACGCCGGCGCGCCGGCGTTCACGCGCCTGATGAAAGGTCCACGCACCGCGCCCGTAGTTCAGATGCTGACGCGTATAGCTGCGAAAGCTCATCACGTGATAGTGCTGAACGACTGCGTGCCGAGCGTACAGGTGCGGCCAGCCGGCCGCCTGCCAGCGATCAGTCAGATCACGATCTTCACCCGCTGGCAAACGAAAGGTCGTATCGAAGCCGCCAAGCGTGCGAAACGACGCGGTGGCCCCGGAAAAATTGTTCGACGTGAAAAAGCGCGGCCCCCGAGTGGCGGCCGAATCGAAGCGCGCATAGAGAAAGTCGATCAGCAGCTGACTCGCCTCGGAAAACACATTGTCGTCCAGCGCATTCTGCACGTGTCCACCAACGAGTGCCGCCGGCGTCCGACGCAACGCGACGTCGATGGTCGCCAGCCAATCGGGAGTCGGCGCGCAATCGTCGTCGGTGAAGGCGAGGAACTCGCCAATGGCCTCACGGATGCCGGTGTTGCGCGCCGATGCGGGGCCGCCCCACGCCTGACGAATCGAGCGGATCGCGAGCCGCTCGCGATAGCCGTCGAGCTCCTCCTGGGGCAGCGGAGGAGAGCCGTCGTTGACGATCACGACTTCAAAGTCCTCGCGTGCCATCGTCTGCGCCGCCAGTGCCGCGAGGCATCGACGAAGCTGCGGCAGTCGAGCACGGGTCGGAACGATGACGGAGAAACGCGGGGACGTCATGACGTGGACGGAGGGGACTTCGCCGGGTCGGCTGGCGCGGCCACGAAGGGAAGCAGATGTGTGGGAATCTCGCGAAGGAGCAACAGCGCCGATACCAGCACGATGCAGATCGAGAACAGCTTGGCCACTGTGCCAACCGCCGTCACGGTAGGCCACGCGGAGCCCGCAGCGAAGGCCAACATCGCGAGTCCGACCCCCACAATCGTGGTACGAAGCGGAACGCACACCGCCTCGTAACGTCCGATCAGGAACTGGCCCACCCCGGCCGCCACGATGCTCACGACGAGTGACGCCATCGCGGGACCGGCCGCGCCAAAGCGGGGCACCAGCACGAGCGTGAGCACGAGCAGCGCCACCAACATTGGTCCGGTCAAACCCACGACGACCCACGCGCGATCCACGGTCACCAACAAAACGGTAGACAACGACACGGCAACGAGCGCCGTCGAGCCGAGCATCAGCAACGCGAACGGCGTCGCGGCGCCGAGAAAGCTCTCGCCGTAAACCACGTGCATGATATCCGACGCCGCCCCCGCCGCGAGCGCCGTGAACGGCAGCACCAGATACGGCATGCGCAGCACGTCCCGTTGCAGCCGTCGCAGCTCGTCGTGTTGCCCCTGTCGGCGCAGGCGCGTTACCGTGGCCTGCACAACCGGCGACACCGCCCCCGCCAGCAGCGACAGAACAATCGTAAGATTCTGCGCGGCGCCGTAATGCCCCAAGCTCGCCGTTGATCCGCCCAGCGCCGCCAGGAGAAACAGGTCGGCGCGCTCAAAGAGTCGAGCGCCGATCCCCGCCAGCGCGAGCGGTGCGGCCAGTACCAGCAGGCCGGCGCGCATCGTGCGCCGTTCCTCCCGGGTGGCGCGATGCAGAGCGCCGATCCGTAGGCGGAACAACGCCAGTGCCACGGCGCTGGCGAGCAACATGCCGCCCACGGCGCCGTTCACCGACCACCCCAGCGCGACCATGCCGATCACCGCCACCATGCGCACGAGCCACCGCGCGGCGGTGATGACCGAGACCCAATTATGGTCGCCGCTGGCGACGAGCGCGCCACGGTACCCCTGCGCGACCACCAGCAGCGGCAACTCAAGGGCGAGCCATCGTAGCGTCGTGGTCAGCGACGGCTGTCCCAGCGCGACCGACAACCACGGGGCGGCGATCAGCACAACCAGCCCGATCACGGCACCCACCACGAGGTGCAGATGCACCACTTCGGCCGCGACTGGCCGCCAATCACCAACGGCCGCGATCGCACGGTTCGATGCGCGAGCCAGCATGGATATCGCCGTCCATTGCAGCCACGTCATCGCCGATACACCCAACGTGAGCAGTCCGTATCCGTCCGGCCCAAGATGGCGCGTGAGATAGCCCGCGGTCACCAACCCGGTCGGCAGGATCAGCAGCTCAGCCGCAAAGATGCGCGCCGATCCTTGCCACGGCTGGTGCGCGTCGCTCCGACTCACGCGGTTCCCTTCGCGAGTTGTTTCAGGCGTGGCGCCACAGCTACGGCATCGATCGCCGTCGCGGCACCCCGCATTGTCCCTCCGTGCTGCCCGCGCGATACACCGCACATTGGCGCGATCCACGCTCCATACGCCATCGACAATTCGTCACCACCGGTGCGTGCGCACACGTCAGTACGCACCAGCGCTGCACGAGGGAGCACCGAGCCGTCGGCGATCCACGATTCACGCCTCGCGGAATCTCCGGCGTCGATCCCGAATGCCAGCACGGGCGTGGTCGAGGCCCCGATCATTGGAGCTCCGCGCGCGATGCATCGAGAAGTCGATCGTACACGGCGAGAATGCGATCCACGAACTGTGCATGACCATACTCGGCCATGGCCACGTCGTGACCGGTGCGCCCCCACCGCGCGGCCAGCACGCGATCGGACAAGACACGGTGCAGCGCGTCGCGCAAGGCCGTCTCATCGCCGGGGCGCACCAACAATCCAGTGGCTTCATTCCGCACGATATCGGTCAGCCCTCCCGCCGCCGAAGCAATGACGGCCGTTCCCCGCATCATCGCCTCGGTCGCCACCAGACCGAACGGTTCCGCCCATACAGACGGCACCACCTGCACCCAGGCGCCGCAAGCTACTGCCTCCGTCTGCGCTCGCGACTGCGCTCCGTGAAATCGCACGAGATGATGCAGGCCGAGCGAACGACTCAGTGCTTCGAGCGACGTGCGCTCGGCGCCATCACCGACCACGTCTAGCGTGGCGTGCGGGATCAGCCTGTGCAGTTGCGCGAAAGCCCGCAAGAGCACGTCCACGCCTTTCTCCTTTACCAATCGCCCCGCAAAAACCACGGCGGGCACGTCAGCCAACACGGTCTTGGCGGACCGCTCCGGGGTGCCGTTCGGCACCACGATGATCGTCGCCATACCGTCATCGCGAAGATGCTGTGCGGTCGCGTTGCTGTTGGCGATGATCGCGCGAAAGGCGCCGCGCCATCGGCGCAACAGTCGCTGCTGCGCCATCAACGGCAACCAGTCGCGCACCGGCACGCATCCGGACGACAGACACACCACGCCCGCGCGTGCGGTGCACGCGGCTCCACTCGGCAACAGCTTGAGTCCCGTCGGGCACACGGCGCGATACCATTCGGCGTGATACAACGAAGGAACGCTGCGCAATACCGGAAGAATGAGCGGTGACAACTGCGTGTTGAAGCTCTTCACATGCACGACATCGGGCTTGAAGTCGTCGATCGCTCGTCGCAGCGCCGCCGGCGCCCACGGATTCGCCGACTGCAGCGCCGTGCGCCAACGCGACAATGTCCCGCGACAAGCGTACTCCGGACGCAGCGGCGAATCACCCGGCAGCGCGTCAAACCCGGCGGTGCTGGTGAAACGGCGCACGTGATGCCCGCGTCGTCGCAGCGCGTCGGTGAGCGCCGCATTCACCACTTCGGCCCCGCCGTACTGCGGCGCGTAATCGTGCACGAGCAGAATGCGCAGCGATTCACGCATCGCGGGCACCGGCTCCAGCACTGGTAGCCAGATCGGGCAGGCGCACCGTCGCCACATGATTCATTGCGGCAGCAGCCGTGTCGTGGATTGATGCCGATTCATTCCGCCGAATATAGCACGGTCGAATCGTTGGCCGCGATCAGCACAGGGCGTCGCCTACTCCCCCCGTAGCATGCCCATCACCTGCGTCAGCATCGCACTGCTGCCCGGTGTGACGTCGCCATCCGGCGTGAGGGTGTCGATCAGTTGCGGCAGCATGGCCGCGAGGCCATCCATCGCCTGCGAAGGATCGACGCCCGCGGTAGCCGCGGCCTGCGCTACCGCCGTCGCGCCGAGTGCGTGCTCGAGTTGAGCTGGCGAAACGGACCGGTTGGCGCCCGTGCTCACCCACGACGACACGAGGTCACCGAGCCCACCCTGCTGCAGTTTCTGCACGATTCCACCGATGCCGCCGTTTTGCTGCACCAGCGTCATAGCCATCCGGAGCATCGCCGACGACGAGGTACCGCCCGTGCCGTCATTGCCCAGCAACCGGCCCAACAGCTCCTGAATGCCACCGGCCTTGCCGCCCAGCAGCGAACCAGCCATGTCGCCCAATGCTCCGTCGAACAATCCCATCGATGACTCCTGAAAGGGTCGGGTGTTGGTGCCACTGCCAATATGTACGCCGATACAAGCGCCGCCACGAGGGCTCAACGCGTGCCCCTGCCGCGGTGGTCATTCCCGGCGAACTCGAGTATGCGCCACTGCACCGGGCCCCTGCGAGCCCGCTTTCGCTGCATCTTGATAGGGGCGCCGGTGTGGGCGAGTCAAGCAACCAGGAGAATCCGTGACGACAGAAGAGATCGAAACCATCATCGCACTGGCCACGCTGGCCGCTATCGCCGATGGATTGCAGGACGACGCCGAGCAGGGGCGGGTGGTCGAGGCCGCGCGGAGTTTGGGGCTGCTGGCCCCGGAAACCATCATCGCGCAGGCGATGAGTGGCGCGCTCAGCATTCACGCACTCGCCGCACGGCTGCACTCCGACGAGGCGAAACGTCTGGCGCACGACACCGCGACGGCCGTCTGTCACGCCAACGGGTGGATCAATCCGAGCGAAGGGAAATTTCTGCACGACCTAGCCGACGCACTGCAGCTCGACACGGCCGCGACCGACCACGTGATTGCCGACATCAATCGCGCCGTCGGTGATCATCCCGCGCGCGCGGCCACACCATCCCTCGGCGTGCCGGTGGTAAACGACGCCAGCTCCGAGGTCGTCGCGCCCGCTCCGTTCGACGATCACATCCTCGATCAGGCGATGCTCACGGCGGCGCTCGAACTGTTGCCCGATCGTCTCGCCAATTTGGGAATCCTGCCGCTGCAGCTCCGTCTCGTGCATCACATTGGCCAGCGCCACGGGCAACAACTCGATACGAAGCAGGTTACTGATCTCGTGGCGACCTTCGGGTTGGGCGCCGCGGCGCAGGTCCTCGAGAAGGTCGTCCGTCGGGCGTTTGGCGGCATGGCGAGTGGACTGCTCGGAGGGCTGCTGGGGGGAAGTGCCGGCATGGCGAGCGGCGCCGCCGTGACCTTCGCCAGCACGTACGCGCTCGGGCACGCGGCCGATCGGTACTACGCGCAGGAGCGCTCGCTATCGTCGGCCGATCTCAAGACGCTGTTCACCCGATTCCGCGCCGATGCGGTCACGATGTTCCCGCGCGTTGAAGCCCGCATCGGTGCGCTGGCGCGCGGCCGTTCGCTGGATAGCCTGCTGCGCACGCTGACCCGCTGACCATCGCGGTCCCGTGGCGCACCATGGCGCACCATCGCTACGCGATACACTGCAGCGAAAAGACCGTGATTTCCGGACGCACATTGAAGCGAACCGGAAGAAACGTTCCCACGCCACGGCTGATGTACAGCTGTCGACCGCGCGAGAGTTCGAAGGCCCCACTCGTGTAACGCCGATTCTTCACCGGGAGAATCGGTGGCGGCAGAAAGGGCGGCTTGCACTGCCCGCCGTGCGTGTGCCCGGCGAGAACCCAGCCGTCGTACGCGCCCCACCCCGGTAAATCGACGGTGTCCGGGTTGTGACTGATGGCCAGCTGTGCCAGGGCCGGATCGATCTGCGCGAAGGCCCGTTCGGGAGCGAACTGTCCGGCCCACAAGTCGCCCAGCCCCACGAGCTGCAGCTCGCCGGCGACACCCACCTCGTTCACGAGAACGGTGATCCCCAGGTTCTCGAGTGCGCCACGCAGTCCGGCAGCCACCCTGGGTTCCGCCCAATTACGCCCGTAGTCGTGGTTCCCAAAGGTCACGAAGGTTCCGAGCGATCCGCGCGGCAACTCCGCGTAGATCGTCTCGGCGTGCTCCTGTTGCGTCGGGTGCAGCGAGATCAGGTCGCCACTCAACACGACCATGTCGGGCTGCAGCGCGCGCACCGTATCGAACGTCGCGCGCACATACGCATCAGAGACGTTCGGTCCGATGTGCACATCGGAGAGCTGCACCAGACGCTTCCCCACCAGCGACGACGGCAAACGACGGATCGGCAGTTCCGCCGCAGTGATCTCGAGCCACTCCGGCTCTACCTCGAAGGTGTAGCCGACCGTACCCGCCAGAGTGGCCGCCATGCCACCAGCGGTCAGCAGGAACGTGCGTCGAGAAATCATCGCATCAGTCGTCAAAGTCAGTGCACCGGGCTGCCGATGCGCTGGAAGGTAATCGGTGTTCGGGCGAAGGTCGCATAGCCGACTCGCGGTCACGATCACCGCGTGCGACCTTGGCTCGCATGACTTTTCTCCCCTTCCCGCGCGCGTTGGCCCTCGCGCTCGCCCTCGGCGCCGCCGGGCTCTCCCGGAACGCGGCGGCGCAGCACGCGCGATTCCTCGTGCCCGACGCCAGCCCGGGCGCGCGTTGGCTCAAGGGTAATACGCACACGCATACCACCAACTCCGACGGGGACACCGCCCCCGAAGCGGTCGCCCGTTGGTACAAGAGCCGGAAGTACGACTTTCTCGTGCTCTCCGATCACAACGTCTTCACCGATCCAGCCACGTTGGCGTCGCTCATGGATTCGACGTTTCTGCTGATCGCGGGTGAAGAAGTGACCACCGGTTTCCAAAAGGCCGCCGTGCATGTGAATGCGCTGGGCGTGACCCGCGTGATCGCCGCGCCGCGCGACAGTACGCTCTTGGGCACCGTGCAGAAAACCGTCGATGCCATCCGCGCCGAACGGGCGGTGCCGCACATCAACCATCCCAATCTTCTCTGGAGCATCGACACCGCCACGCTTTTCCGCGTGAAGAACGACCGGCTGCTCGAGATCTTCAATGGGCATCCCATTGTGCACAACGTCGGCGGCGGCGATTGGCCGGGCATGGAAGACGCGTGGGACGCGCTTCTCACGCGCGGCAAAAAGCTCTATGGGATCGCCGTGGATGACGCGCACCACTTTCAGGGCGAGTTCGAGAAGTCGCGCGCGAACCCGGGGCGCGGCTGGGTAGTGGTGCGGGCGCGATCGCGCGACGCCCGGGAGATCGTGACCGCACTCGACGAGGGCCACTTTTACGCGAGCACCGGCCCGGTGATCACCGACATCGCGGTTAGCGAATCCGCGCTGTCGCTCACGATCAGCCGGACCGGCGACTTCAAATACACCACCCAATTCGTCGGCGCCAACGGCGAGATTCTCGCCACGGACAAAACGCTTTCTCCCTCGTATCGCCTACGGGGAACCGAGAGCTACGTACGGGTGCGCGTCGTTGATTCCAGCGGGGCGACGGCCTGGATTCAACCGGTCTTCACCACCCGCTACCGGGAGCGCGCGGCGCCGTAACGTGCCGGCACGTGCCGTTCGTCCCATCCGAAGCGACCGTCAGCCATGATTTTCCAGGGACGGACTCAACGACGATCGATTCCCGCGAGTAGATCTCATGCTGGCGGCCCGTTTCGTGGAGCCGCCATTCTCGCCCTCCGGAGGAAGCAGGAATGGTTCACGCAGTGGTTCACGCCGTGGTTCACGCAGTGCGCCGTTTCGGTCGCTGGACCGGCACGATTGTGCTGCTGGCCGCCAGTGGTAGCGCCGCGCAGGCTCAGCTCAGCTCTCAGTCGAGCCAGGCCGATGAAAATCGGACCAACAAGGGAAACTGGGCGCTGGCCAATCGCTTCAGCACCGCCGCGCTCCGCGCGATCACATATACGCAGGCCGTTCAGCCCCGCTTTCTGGGGCAGACGGACTCCATGTACTACAACTGGAAGGATCGCAACGGCAATCGCTTCATGCTGTTCGTGCCGTCGCCCTCCGGTGGCACCAAACGCCTGCTGTTCGATCCGGCCAAGCTCGCCGAACAGCTCACGCTGCTCAGCAAAAAGCCGTACGACGCGACCAACCTGCCATTCCAGACGATCACGTTCCTCAAGAGCCATAAGGCGTTCCGTTTCACCGTGGACACCGTGCGCTACGAATGGACACTCGCCACGGAAACGTTGAAGTCGAACGGCCGCGTCGTGCGCAACGCTCCGCCGCCAGTCGACGAAGAAGTGAACACGCAGGGCGGCGGCGGCCCAGCCGGCGCCGGCGCCCGCGGTGAGTTCCGCAACTACAATAAGGACAGCACGGCCTTCGTCTTCGCCCGCATGCACAATCTGTTCATCGTGGAGAAGGCCACCAACGACACCGTGCAGATCAGCACCGACGGCGCCGAGGATTATTCCTTCGGCTACCGCGACACCACAGAAAACCGTCGCCAGCTCAACGCGCTGGCAGGCGGCGGACAGCAGCAGGACGGTGATCAGCAGGACGACACGGACGACGCCGCCAGCCGCGACCAGCGCATTCGCCCGAATGTGTCCTGGTCGCCCGACGGCAAGTCGTTCTCGTTCGTGCGCCGCGATCAGCGCAAGGTCAAGGATCTGTTCCTGGTGAACGTGCTGGCGCAGCCGCGTCCCGTGCTGCTGCACTACAAGTACACGATGCCCGGCGAAGAGAACGTCACGCAGAGCGAACTGTGGGTGTTCACGCGCGGACAAACGGCCGTGAAGCAGCTCAACGTGCGCAAGTGGAAGGATCAGTCGCTGATGGATGTGCACTGGCCGGTGAACGGCGACAAGGTGCGCCTGGTACGTCGCGATCGTCCACAGCGCGCCGTGGACTTCATCGAAGTCGACATCGCGACGAACGCCATCAAAACCTTGCTCGCCGACGGAATCGAAGGCGC
>NZ_JBKJRB010000116.1:0-18511 GCF_046594945.1 Gemmatimonas sp.
TCCGCGCCCCGGCATCCCCCTTCGCGGCTTTTCTGCTGCGCGGATCGCCGGGCGCGGATCGCCGGGCGCTGCGCGCCGGCACGCGCTTGCAGAGAGCCGCTGTGGGGGAGCCGGGGCGCGGACGGGCTGGGGTGGCGGGGGGGGGCGCACCGCACGGCCGACAGCGGCGTGGTCGGGGATTTCAACCGCCCCGTCGCCCGTACAAGCGCACAGCGCTGAAGGGGCGCTGAAGGGGCGCTGAAGGGGCGCTAGCAGCGCGTACGTGCGCTATGTCAGTCCCGCCGGGTCCGTGACGCCGTGGCCTCGCCACCCCTTCGGTGCACCGAGAAGTTCGTGCTACGCCGCGCCATCCCCGGCTTCGCGGCGCGGGTCGTGAGGCGACCGAGCGGCTCTCTGCAAGCGCGTGCCGGCGCGCCAGCGCCCGGCGATCCGCGCAGCAGAAAAGCCGCGAAGGCCCGACCTCACGAGCCCGCGCCGCGACCGCGCGATCCCTCCGCCACGTCCCACGACCTTCACCCCGCAACCACACCAAAGGCGGAACCAGCGGCGTGCACGCCATGCCATTGGGATTCCTCGAAGAGGCTGAGGCCACTCAGGTCGGCGTGCGCCACGAACATACGCGGCGCCGGTTGCCACGCCTTCAGCGCGGCCACCCGCCTCAGCACACCAGGGGTTGGACGTGCCATGGCGTGTCCCCAGCGCATGATGTCGATGCGCGCCACGCAATCGCCGATATCCTGATGCGCCCGACTGAGATCAGCCAGAATCTCGTTACGCCACGAACTCCAGCTTCGCTGCTGCAGCTGCCCTCGCGCGTCCTTGGCCGAACCTTCCACCATGGCGTGATACCACGTCCACACCGTGCGATCAGGCGGCGTGCCGAGGCCCTGATGCGCGGCGTTCACGTAGCCCAGCGAGCGACTGCCAAAGATCACGTTGTCCCAGGCAAGCTCCGCACCCACCGAAGCGGGTGGTCGATCGACGACGATATTCGCCACCACCCACGGCGCGTACTCGTGCGTCACGGGGAGCGTGACACCCTCGCACACGCGTGGCAACACGAATAACGGGGCACCCCAGATCACCGCGTCCGCCGTCACGCGCTCGCTGGGCGTATCGACGATCCAGCGATTGCCCTCACGCGCGATCTGCCACGCCGGCGCGCCGGTCAGGATGCGGGCGCGTCCATCGGTATGCCGACGCGCCGACAAGCGACGTGTGAGCTGCTGCGCGATCCAGTCGTTGCCCTCCGGCCACGTGAGCGGCCCCTGCTCTTCGTTGTCACGGCCGGCGAAGTAGTGCACCGCCGCCCACGCGCTGGCTTGGGATAGCGACGCACCGTAATCGTCGCGCGTCCCGTACTCCACCCACCACCGCAACGCCGGCGCGTTGAAGCCTTCACGCGTCATCCACTCCAGCGCGGTGTGCGTATCGAGCGCCTCGACCGCCGCCGCCTGCTTGGCCGCGGTTCCGCCGGCCCGCATCGCGGTCAAACGGCGCGTGTGTCCCTCGGCCGTTGGTACACCGAACATGCCCGTTGCCCGCCACTCGCCGATGCGTTCCTCGAACCGGCGAAACTGCTCGCGATGCGCCCGCGACATGGCATCGGTGGGCTCGAGCCCATCGTGCCAGCGTCCGTGCTGCCAGATGCGTTCCTGCGGAGTATGGCAGAGCACGCGTTCATCCCACACGCCGTCGGCACCAAGGACCCCGAGGTCACGGAACAGCTCACGGACGTGTACGGCGTCGTGCGACGGCACCGGCACGTAGTGCGCCCCCCACGGGGCGCGCTGCCCCCGATAGTCGGCGGAGCGCGCATTGCCGCCGGTGCGGGCGTCCAGTTCCAGCAGCACCCAGTCGTGCATTCCCAACGCATCGAGCCGCCACGCGGCCGAGAGACCGCCCATGCCGCCACCCACGATCGCGACCTTCACACGACGGGCGCTCCGTCGTGCATTGCCCTCGCGGAGGCGTGCCCGCGCTGACCCATCGCGCAGCCGGTGACCCGCTTCACTTCCATCGGGCACGAAACCGCCGCCGATCACGCGGCTCTTGCCGGTGAGTCCCACCAGCGCCGGCGCGGCGGCGATGACGCCGAGCGTGCGTACGAAGTCGCGACGCGACGTGTTCCGAAACGTGTTCATGAGGGCACGATCACCGGTTGATCGCGTCGAACTCGTGCTCGTAGTAGCGAACGAGCACCTGATCGTTCAGCCGGTTGGCCAGCGCCGGCACCCGCTGCATGTCGGCCGGGAAGTCGAACAGGGCCGGCACGGTGGAGGCGGTGAGATAGCGCAGTCCCTCGGGGAGCGTCGCGGGCGGCGCGTAGCTAGTGAGTCCCGCAATCACGAAGCCCCACTCGCCGAAGCTCGGCACATACACGTGATACGGCCAGGTGCGGAGTCCGGCCCCTTCGAGCGTGGTCACGATGCTCCAGAACGACTGACGCGCGAACATCGGCGACGTGCTCTGCACCACGAGAAATCCGCCGGGCGCCAGGTGCTGCTTCACCAGCCGGTAGAACGCACTGGTGTACAGCTTCCCCACGTGGTAGTTGGACGGATCGGGAAAGTCGATGACCACGAAGTCGAACTGCGCGGCCGAGCTGTCCAGCCACGTGAATGCATCGGCGTTCACCACCTTCACGCGCGGATCGGTCAACGACTTTTCGTTCAGACCGGTGAGTCGCGGATGTTGCTGAAAGAGCGCCGTCATCCCTTCGTCGAGATCGACCAGCGTGATCCGCTGTACGTCGGGATACTTGAGGATCTCGCGCACCGCGAGCCCGTCGCCACCGCCCAGCACCAGTACTCGACGGCGCGCGGTCGCCGCCGAGAGGCCGGGATGCACCAGCGCCTCGTGATAGCGATATTCGTCGCGCGACGCGAACTGCAGATGACCATTCAGATACAACCGCAAGTCGTCCTTCCAGCTGGTCAGCACGATGCGCTGATAGCGCGTGTCCTTGGCGAGGATGATGGGATCGGCATACATGCCTTCTTCCGCCAGCGTCGTGATGCGCTGCCCCTTCCAGAGGCCGGCCCCGAGCACGAGCAGCGCCAGCACACCGCCGGCGCGCAGCCAGTTCTTACGCGGCAGCACATCACGGAAGATCCACGTGCTCCAGAGGCCAACCATCACATTGATCAGGCCGAACAACAGCGCCGAGCGTACCAGCCCGAGCCGCGGCACGAGCAGCAGCGGAAAGAGCAGCGATGCGAAAAGCGCGCCGATGTAGTCGAACGTGAGGACATTCGCGACCACATCCTTGAAGCTGAAACGATCCTGCAAAATGCGCATGAGCAGCGGAATCTCGAGCCCCACAAGAATGCCGATCAACAGCACGATGCCGTACAGCGTGGGGCGAAATGCGTCGGTGTAGGCGAAGGCGAGAAAGAGCAGCAGCGACGACAGGCCACCGACCACACCGACGATCAGCTCCACCAAAACGAAGCGTGCGACCAATCCGCGCACCACGAAGCGTGAGAGCCAGCTGCCAATGCCCATGGCGAACAGATACGTGCCGATGATGGTCGAGAACTGGGTAACGCTGTCGCCGAGCAGGTACGACGCGAGCGCGCCGGCCACGAGCTCGTAGATGAGCCCACAGGCGGCGATGAGACAAACGGAGATGAACAGCGCGAGCTGCACTAGTGAATGGCAGCGGCGACGATGATGCCAAGAGCGATCGCGACCGAGCCCATGAGAATGGCGGCGGCCGTGTTGCGCTTCTCAGCGATCTCATCCCACAACTTGCCTGGGGTGAGCAGGTCGATGACGACGAAGGCGAGGCCAAACATCACGACGCCGATGAGGGCGTACGCGGCGGAATTGAGCACGTTCTGCAAGAACTGGTTCATGACAGGAGCCTCACTTGCCGCGGAGCGTGCGCCCCGGGATGTAGTACGAGGAACGATACGCGCCGGGATTGTCGCGGACCGACCGGGGATTGTTGCGGGACACATTGGCACGGGTCAGGCTCCAGCCGCGATATTGGGCAGCGCCCAGGAACGCCAGCACGGCGACCGCCCACACGGTGTAGATACGGGCACCCATCAGCACACTCCTCTACTCATCGTCATCGCTGTCGCTGCTTGCCGTGGGGGCATGATCGCTTTCCGCCCAGCGTCGGCTCTCGAAGCTGGCTGATGGGAAGATCGAGAGCACCACAGGCACCAGCAACGCCAGCACGGCGATCCCGTAGAACCCGTAATGCGGCGCATCGCGTCGAATGCGCACCGTATACGACGCCGATGACTTGGCCGGCTCACCGCCTTCGGCCTGTACGCGCAAGAAGTAACGCCCGCCCGGCACCGAAGCGATGCGCAGGGATTCGCGCCTATTCCCCTCGGTCCACGAACCGTCGCTGTCGGAGCCGTGGTAGTAACTGAGCTGTCGCGTGACCTCGCGGGTTTCTCCGGTGGACTCGTTGATCAACGACAACGCGAGAAAGAGCCAGTCGTTGTCCAGATCGGACTCGAGATCAATGGCCACGTTGGACGTGCGACCAGCAAGCTCGAAGGCGTCGGTCACCGAGGCCGGCGTCTCTGGCGCACGCGAGAAGGTGAAGGCGCGCTCGAAGACGGTACGATTGCCGGCCAGCGTGACGTTGAGTATGAGCAGCAGCACCAGCGCGATCAGCGCGAGCGCAAACCGCTCCAGCATGCGCTTGGGTAGATCGGCGTGAGGATTCGGTTGATTCGCGAACACGCCGATGGGATGCATGAGCGGCGTGACGAGCCCAAACGCTTTTTGAATCACCTCGGAGGGCGTGTACGTGCCCAGCGACCACGTGACCTCGTCGCCCGATGCTTCGGCGCTCAGGATGTACGGCGGCGCCACAAAATCGCGGCTCACGACCTGGTCTCCCATGCGCACCTCCCAGGGGAACTCGCCCAAAGCGGCGGTCGTGTACGCGGTGGCCGTCTGAAAATGCTTGTACGTCGTACCGTTCAGTCGCACGGTGGGGCGATCGCCGCCGTCTTCACGGTCGGGACGACGACGCAGCTTCTCGATGACGTTCCAATGACCCTCGTATTCCGAGAGATACAGAAACCCACGGTACGGATTGAAGCAGACGTACTCGGTCCACGAGTATTTTGTGCTTTCCACGATGATCGTAACCACCTGAAAGCCGATCACATCCCACGGGGCGCCCTTCCAGGTGCCGCGCGTACCGAGCGGGATTCGCGGCTTCGCGGTGACGCGCTCACCGTATTGCAGCACCTTCAAATTCTCGTTGGTGGCGTCGAGCTGCGCCCCGCAGGCCCCGCACACGACGGAAACCGCCCAGCCCTGCGCGTGCAACTCGATGGCCGCACCGCAGGACGGACAATTCAACCCGGCGGCCTTGGGCACGCGGGGGGCTGGAGTCTCGAACGGCGCTACCATCCGTCGAACTCGCGCAGATTTCGGAAGCGGAGGTCGTCGAAGTTCACGTACTCCCCAAGAAACAGCATCGGCGGCGCCTCGGACCCGTCAATGGTGGCGAGCCCGTGGTGCGCGTTGAGCAGGTCGACGAACAGACAGGCCGACTTCTCCCACGTGGTGAAAGGGAGCTCGCCTTCGGTGCCGAGGTAGCGGGCCTCGGTGATAGTTGCGACTTCGTACGGCGTGTCGTTCCAGAAGTACCTCTCGCCCACGCGCACGCTCGTGACCGCGGGGACGTCGAAATCCGCGGGAGCGGCGATCGTCATGGCGTATTCGAGCTGCGCATCGGAGAGCCACGCACTGGTGCCATCACCGAGCACGCAGTGCCACTCGTTCCACCGTCCGCGCGCCCAGCCGTAGGCGATGCGCCCCACGACGACAAACCGCTGGTCGTGCCACTCGCCTTCGGTGCCGATCTGGATGGGCGAGCCGGTGGCGGGAAAATTCGCTTGCGTTCCCAGCTTGGCGAGATCGAGATCGCGACGCACCAGCACCGAGCGGCAGTACGGGCATGTGGTCTGCACCGCCTGCGCCCACAAGAAACGCACGGGGGCGCCGCAGTTCGGGCAGGCCACGCCATGTGGTTGCGGGACGGTCACGTGACCGCCTCTGCTATGGCCACGGCCACCGCCACCGCCACGGCCACGGTCGGCACGTCTACCGCCGGCACCGCGGCATATTCACGTGCGAGTACGCGAACGCTCACCGTCGTTGCGCCGAGCAATGCCGCGAGTCTCACCTCCCAATCCCAGGACGCGCGCGGTGTGCAGCAGAACAGGTTGAGACACGCCGACTGATGCTCGGGGAACGTGTGCACCGTGAGATGTGACTCCGCGAGCATGAGCAGGCCGGTAATGCCACCCGGCGACGGGAACTGATGCCACACCGCATCACCTACCGGATGCAACCCCAACTCGCGTTCGATCGCGTCGAAGAGCGCCCGCAGCGACGCCGGATCGGCAAGGCGCACCGGATCACACCCGTACGCGTCGACAATCCATTCGCGGCCGGTGCGGTGCACCTGCGGGATCACGCGGTTCGTGAGAATGCGCAGTCGCCGCGTCAGCTCTGCGGCGCGCCGCAGGACGAACAGAATTTGGCGGCCACCGGCAGCTTGGCGCCGCAATTCAGGCAGAACTTGGTATCGCCCGTGGGAGCCTCACCCGCGGTGGCACCAACGGTGGCACCAGCGGTGGCACCAGCGGTGGCACCAGCGGTGGCACCAACGGTGGCGGCCCCGGCACCAATCGCCGCGTTGGACGGCACGGCCGGTGTGGGATGGCCCGTGGCTCCACGCATCGCGTCACTCACAATGCCACCGAGACCGACGCCGGCACCGATGCCCGCGGCGAGTCCCGCCATGCCACCCTGATTCGCGGCGGCGATCGGAATCGACTGCGCCGCCTGAAACTGCGTGTACTGTTGTAGGTCGCCGATCATGTTCATCGAAATGCGCTCGTCGAGACGCTTCTGCAGTTCGTCGGGGAGCGACAGATTTTCGACGGTGAACGACTCGAGCACGAGGCCAAGCTCGGCAAACGCCGGCTGCACCGCGGTTGCGATCTGCTTGGCAAGCTCCGCCTGATTCGCCGCCATGTCGAGGAATGGCACCTGCGCGTTGGCGAACGCCGTCGTGAAGCCACTCATGATCGCGTTGCGCAGCGCCGGATCGATCTGTCCCACCGAGTATTCGGCATCGGTGGCACCGACCTTGGCCTGAAACACCGCCGGATCGGACACGCGGAACGCGTACATGCCGAACGCGCGAAGACGCACCGCGCCGAACTCCTTGTCACGGATCGTGATCGGCTGCTGAGTACCCCACCGCTGTCCGGTCTGAACACGGGTGGAGAAGAAGTAGACGTCGCTCTTGAACGGAGACTGAAAGGCCTTGTCCCAATTCTGGAGATTCGTGAGCAGCGGCAGATTCGCCGTGATGAGTGTGTGCAGTCCTGGCGCGAACGCGTCGGCGGCCCGGCCTTCGTTCACGAAGAGGGCGAGCTGGGATTCCCGAACGGTCAGCGCGCCGCCGCTCTGGATCTCCATATCCTGCATGGGGAAGCGATACATAAGGACGCCGGGACCGGATTCGGTCCACTGAATGACGTCGATAAACTGTTTGCGGAGAAAATCGCCCAAGGACATGGAAGCCGCTCCAGTAACCGAGAAGGATGAGGATCGCGACGCCGACATGCGAACGCGCCCCGTTCGCGAGAGACCGGGACGCGTTGACATTAGGAAGTATGCATCCCTACGGCAACTGCGCAGGAAAGTGTCAGCGTCGCAGGAACGCGCGTACGTCGGCATCCCGCGCGAATTCGACGTAGCCGGGGTCCTGCTCGAGGTGGATCGCCAACCCCTGATGCACCCGACGGTCTACCACGACCAGGCTGAAGCCTGCGAGAAACTTGGCCGCCAGCCGCCCCGCTGGCTGCGCATAGGTGCGACCGAGAGAGTCGAGATACGACAGCGGCAGCGTTTCCACGCGCACGTCATGGGCGACGCGCCCGATCAGCGATGGGTGGTACCACAACAGGCGATCGGCCTGCAGTTCGTCAACCAGCAACCGCCGCCCGGGAATCGCCTCGCGCGCCACCTGATCGGTGAGTCGGATTCCGTCGGGGCGATTGAGCGTGTACTGCGTGAGTATGGGCACCCCAATGAGCAACGCGGCAACGGCCACCGGCAGGCCGACCTGCGCCACTCGTCGCAACAGCGCATCCGGTTCGATACGCACTGACGAACCCAACGCCCCATCGAGCGCGACCGGAAGCAGACCGATCGCTGCCAGCGCCAGTGGTGTGGCGTGGCGCGCCGAGACGATCGTCATGACCGTCAGCACGCCGATGGTCAGGATCGTGAAGCTTTCCATCCGTCGCGCGCCTCGAACCATCAGTACGACCACCGCGCTCACGAACAGCGTGGCCGCCGGCACGCGCTCGAACGACAGCGGATACCACTCACTGACGTACTCGCGGAACGCCGGGTTGCCAACGGTCTGCTCGTAGTAGCGCACGGCGTCCATGCCGTACGGCGTGATGAAGACGGCAGTCGTGAGCCCGAGCGTGAGCAGTGTGTCGCGGACCAGCAAACGTCTTGACACCGGTTCATTACGGCGGCGGGCATCGAGCCCGCGCGCCATCGCGGCGAGCGCGCCGAACACCGGCGCCAGCAACACCGATCCGTGCACGTTGGCCCACAGCGCGGCGGCCGGGAGTAACAGCCAGGTGCCACGACGCGGCGCGCGCACGTCGGCCGATAGCACCAACGGGAACAATGCGAGGAACGGGAACGCGATCGACTGCGCCCGCAGCACCAACTGCGACGCCATACCGATCAGCGAGAACAACACCACCAGCAGCGTGCGACTCTCGGTTGCACCGCGCCGGACGGCCACCGCGGCCGCCCAAACGATCGTGCCGCTCAGCAGCGTAGCACCGAGCAACACCATGCCCGGCAAACCGAGCAGCTTCTCGACGCTATAGAGCGCGAGGTGCGACATCCACTGGATATCCGCCACCGGCACCCCGAACCCCTGTTCCGTCAGCGTGTTTCTGGTGATGACACCGCCGGTCGCGACTTCGCGACCGAGCACCAGGTTGAACCAGGTGTCGCCCAGCACAAGCAACGGCGTGCGCATGACCACGAGCAGCACGGTGACGATGACCAGCAATCCGAACACCGGCGACCGCACCAGCGCACGCCAGTGTTTCTCAGCGGACAAGGTGGAACGTTGCCTGACGACCAAACGCCCAACGCACTGTACCCTTCGCGTCGACGATCACGTCTTCTTCCTGGGCCGAGCGGACCTGCTGGTTGTTCCACTCCGGCACGGGCGTCGTGGCCTGCAGTTCGATCGAATACCACATGCCCGGAATGACTTTGTGATCACCGCGCCCCGGCACGCCGTCCTGATAGTCCCACAACCCGATCAGCGCGCCGGCGCCGTGGCCGTGCAGGCCGATGGGATGCGAGTACAGCGTGCCGTCGATCTTCTCTTCACGCATGCGCTTGAGCGACGCCGCCAGCACTTCGTTGCCGGTGCGCCCCGGCTTGAGCTCGCTGACGGTGATGTCCTGCAGACGATTCGACGCCAGTAGCGCGCGCTTGATGCCGGCCGGCACGTCCGTCTCGCCATCGCGCAACACGTAGCCGTTGTGCTGGGTGTCCGTGTTGAGGCCGAGGGCGGTGATCCCAAAGTCGCAGTGCAGGAGGTCACCCTTGAGAATCGTGGGGTTCACGCCCACCAACTCGGCGCTGCCGAACTGCCGCTGCACTTCCACACTCGGCTGGAACCAGGTGGACAGACCCAGATCGTTGACGCGCTGACGCATCCACCAGAGCACGTCGTCGGCCTTCGTCACGCCCGGCGTGATGACCTTGTTTGAAAAGGCCTCCTGGATGATCGCCCAGGCCACGCGATTGAGCTCGCGGAACATCGCTTCTTCTTCCGGCTGACGGGCGGCGATGAGATCGACCGCGAGCGCCTCGGCCGGCACGACCTTGGCGGCCCACTCCGGTCCGAGGGCCTGCAACATGCCATCGCGTTCACCACTCGACAGTCCATCGGCGAAGGCGAAGGTGCGCGACGTGTTGACGGCAATCTTATTCGGCTTCCGCTCCTCGATGACCTGCTTGAGGATATTCCACTGCTCGTCGCCCCACAGCTCGGCCTGCCGATCGTTCGAACGACTGCCGGCGGCGGGCGCCGGCACCGGTTTCATACTGCGCACGGCCTTGAACACGTTGCCCTGCGACGTGCCGCCGAGGGCGATCCGTTCCACACCGGCCGCACCACGATCGAAGAACACGTAGATCGTGCGTCGACGGGCCGCGAAGGTGGTGGGCGAGGTGATCGCCGTGAACACGGGGTCTTCGTTGTACTCGCGCATCGGCACCACCCACATGTCGACACGTTCGCGACGCATGAGCGCGGGCAACGTGCGCTCCATGCGCAGTTCAAACCACTGCTGCTGCTTGAATGCCTGCTCGCGCAGCGTACCGAAGGGACGCAGGGTATCGGCCGCCGGAGACCCGGAGGTACGGGTGCCGGGCGTGGCCGGCGTAACCACGGGCTGTGCGGCGAGCGTCGAAGCGGACGCCGAAGCGAGCAACAGGATGGGGAGAATGTGCACGGCGTTGAGAGCGGTGATATGTGAATGGCGGAGCGTGACTACGCGCTGCGCGCGGGAGCCTCGCGCCGTTCCATGGCGCGACGGACGACTTGTACGCTGCCGCCCAACACGAGCGCGAAGATAGCGAGCACGATCGTGCGCTCGATGAACGTCTGACCGGCCATCGGCCACCAGTCGGGCCACATGGCCACGCGTGACCCGACGCGCTCGCGCGTGAAGGCGATGAGCAGCGAGCTGGTCCCCATCTCGGCGAAGACTTCGATGACCAGAAACAGCGCCACGCGAGGCGGCCATCGTTTGACTGGGAAGTTGCCAAGGTGCCAGGTGAGCATGCCGCAGAGGAACAGCACGCCGCCAACCAGCCCGCCGACGAAGAGCATCCAGTTCGTGCTGGCCAACAGCGCGGCGCGCCACAGGCGCAGCAGGACGCCGGTGATGCCCGCCGGCTCCACGGTGCGGATGGCGAACGCGCGCAGCGGGTGCAGTCGCTCTTCGCCCCAGAGGATTACGTCCTTCGGAAAGAACCGGCTCATGCTGGCAAGCTACGTCGCGTGGAGTCGGACGCCAGCCTTTCTAGCGGCCCGAGACGTTTCCCAGCAGGAACTGCACGCTTTCGGCGGCGTGCATCTGCCAATAGCTCCACGAGTGCGCGCCGGTCCATTCGGCATAGCGATGCGCTACGCCGAGACGGGTGAGGGTGGCGTGCAAATCGCGATTCTGGTCCACGTACGCGTCGTCGACACCCACGTCGAACATCAAGTGCGGGATGTGCGGGCCGCCGGTCGCGGCCCGGGCTTGCAGTCGCTGCACCATGTGTCCGGGATCACGCGCGTTCCAGCCGATGGTGTCCTTGCCCATCACCCACTTCAGATTCGACCATAGCGTTCGCGCGGCCGACTGCAACTCGGCCGTCGTGTTGGCATAGCGCGGGGGCGGTACAAACGGCTTCGGACCGAGGTAGCGCGGCGATACGACACCCGAGTGACTCGCCGCCGCGGCAAAAACGTCGGGATACTGCAACGCGACGGTGAGGGCGCCGACACCGCCCATGCTGAGTCCGGCGATACCGCGGCTCTCGCGACGAGCGATCGTACGGTAGCGCGTGTCCATGTGCGACACGATGTCGCGCGCGATGTAGTCATCGTAGCGCGTCCACGGCACGCAGTAGGTCGCGGCGGATTCGCGGCGCACGGTGTCGGCGCGGCAAGCATTCACGTCGCCCAGCTGATTCCAGGTGGCATACCACCCGTCATCGCCGTCGGGCATGGCGATGATGGCCTCGGGGCCGCCCGTGCGCACCAGCGAGTCCATGGTGCGATCCAACCGGCCGGCGTCCACCCAATTGCGTTCGTTCCCGCCGCGGCCGTGCAGATAGACGAGCAGCGGATACCGCGTGCGAGTGGCGGTGCGGTACGATGGCGGCAAGTACACCACCAGCGCCTTGTAGGTACCGAGCGATGGCGACCAGACGGAGTCTGTCCGCACGGTTCCCGTGACGGTTCCCGTGCCGGTTCCCGTGCCGGTTCCCGATTGCCCCGACGACACGGATACGCTGCCGGCGGCGAGCAGGACGAGCGCGGCCGCCAGACAAAGGGGAGGCCGCACGGCGCGCCGCATGACCTGCTGCATTACTTGATGATCGTCCCGATGCGTCCCCATCGGATATCGGTGATGAACGGCAGGGGGCGAACGCTTTCGTCGGCGTTATAGGTGTAATACACGAACACCGGGCGGCCACGCACGTTCTCGCGCGGCACGAAGCCCCAGTAGCGGCCGTCCTTGGAGTCGTAGCGATTGTCGCCGAGCATGAACAGGAATTCCTTTGGCACAACGAGCGGTCCCCAGTCGTCGAGCGTGGGCGATGCCGGTGGATCGCCGGCGCCGGTGCCGCGCACTTCGAACTGCTTCTGCCAGCTGAAGAGCGGATGCGAGAACCCGCCATCACCCTTCGGATTGTCGGACGCGGGGAACCCCTGGCGCTGGGCCATCCCGTTCACATGAAACACCCCACCGCGCATCCAGACGGTATCGCCGGCCACGGCCACGAGGCGCTTCACCAGAATCGGGTTCGGATCCTCGGGCTGATCGACCTGATTCGGTGACACGAACACGACCACGTCGCCGCGCTCCGGGTCGTCATAGCCCGGGAGGTTGATGTTCGTGAACGGAACGTGCGGACCGTAGGCCAGCTTGTTCACGAACAGCCAGTCGCCAACCAGCAGCGTGGGGATCATGCTGCCCGAGGGGATGCGGTAGGCCTCGATCAGAAACGTCCGGATGGCGAGAAAGATCGCCAGCGTGACGAGGATTGCTTTGACGTTTTCCCAGAGGGTGGAACCACCGCCACCGCCGGACGACTTTCCGGCGCGGAGGTTCGCCACACTCTTGCGATCGGTGCTGCTTTTCGACGAACTGCTTTTCGAGGCCACGGGCGGTGCGGTTGGGAAGTCGAGGACGGACTAGATCAAAGGGGCGCGCCCATCAAGGACGCGCCCCTTCAACATACGCGGCAAACCGTCGGGAGTTACTTCAGGTGCTTGGAAACCAGCGACGTCATCTCGAACATGCTGACGGTCTTCTTGCCGTCGAAGACGGCCTTCAGCTTGTCGTCGGCGTTGATGTTGCGCTTGTTCTTGGCGTCCTGCAGGCCGTGCTTCTTGATGTAGATCCACAGCTTCTTCACGACTTCCGTACGGGGAAGCGGCTTGTCACCGACAACGGCGGCGAGCTCCGGGCTCGGCGTCAGGGCCTTCATGAACGCCGCGTTCGGCGTGCGCTTGGCGGCCTTCTTCGCCGGCGCCTTCTTCACGGCCGCCTTCTTGGCCGGAGCAGCCTTCTTCACCGCCGCCTTCTTGGGCGCGGCCTTCTTCGCGGGCGCCTTCTTGGCGGCGGCCTTTTTCGGGGCAGCCTTCTTTGCAGCTTTCTTCGCAGACTTCTTCGCAGCGGCCATGTCGTCTCCTGAGGTGGTGACCGGTCGGGTCGCGTCGAGCAATACAGCTCTCGACAGATCTCGCGAAGACGCGGTTACGTCTCAGCGGACGGCCAAAAGTACAATCACGCATACATCGCGCAATAGTGCATTTCGCGTTTTTCCCTCTGAAAACTGCACTTCGTCGCGAAATCAGCGGATTTGTTTCGCCGTTTTCCCCTCGGAGAATCGATTTTCACCATTCTGCTGCTGCAGGAACGTGACGAGCACGCGCAGGATTCCCCCATCAATGCGACGCGAGGTGAGGCGCACGTAGCCGCGCGGATCGCCGTCGAAGTCGTCGAGGAGGAGGTGATTCGTGTGCGACAACCGCATCGCACGCGCGTTGTGCAGCACCGCCGCGAGCTCGTGGACCTGCTCAACGGCGACCTGCCGATCGTTCTCACCGTGCAACAGCAGGGCGGGTTGTCGTACGTCGCGCGCGATGGTGCGCGGATCGAGGGAGAACCAGGTCCGCAGCCACGGATCCGTCGCGGCGATCGCATCGGCATCCGATTCGGCGCGCGCCAGTACCGCCGCGCGCTGCGCCGGCGCCCAGGTGGTGAGATCGGTCGCCACGAGCGTGGCGCGTTGCCACCGTGCGATTTCACGCCCGGAACGTGCCGCCGCCCCCAACAATCCCAGCGCCCACAGCTGCGGATCGGCGCGCGCCACCAGCAGCGCCACCAGTGCGCCTTCGCTGTGTCCGACGAGGGCGATCCGCTCCGGCTGCACGCGAGACTGAGCACGCAGCCAGGCAACCGCGGCCGCCGCGTCGCGCGCAAAGTCTTCGGTGGTCGTCCCGTCGAAGCGACCGGTGGAAGCGCCCACCCCGCGGTCGTCGAGACGCAACACGGCGAAGCCGGCGGCGAGTAATGTGTCGGCGACGTCGGCGAACGGGCGATATCCCGGCAACTCGATACGCGTACCGTCGCGGTCCTGCGCACCGGATCCGCTGAGCAGCAAGATCGCCGGCACGGGCGTCGTCGCGGATGCCAGCGGCCACGCAAAGTCGCCGGCGAGCGTCACGCCGCTATCGACCTCGACACGGACCTCGCGATGGTCACTGAGGCCGCCTCTCGCGGTGCTGGACGGCGCGGTACAGCCGTCGCAGGCCAGCGCCGCCGCGCTGAGTACCACCACCGCGGCCCACCGGGACACGCCCAGCAGGAGGCCGATCAATCGCGCGGTGGCTCCGACGCCAGCGTGCGCAACAGCGCGATGGAGCGAACGTCCCATGGATCGGGCGTGTCGTCGTCTTCCGCGATGTCGGCGTGCTCCTGCGGTGTCTCGAGGATCAGTGGGACGCCCTTGGCGCGACGGTCGTGCAACAGCCAACGGAACGGAGCAGCGCCGATCAACCCTTGGCCGATCAGGGCATGCCGATCGCGATTCGAGCCGAGGGCCCCTTCGCTGTCGTTGAGATGGAAGAACGCCGGCGGCTCGCCGGTAGCCGCTTCGAACTCGTCGAGCACCCGTATAAGATCGGCGCGCGACGTCGCGATCGGATATCCCGACGCAAAGAGATGGCAGGTGTCGAGTCCGTAGCCGGTACGCGCACGATCCGCTGCCGGGATGCCGGCCAGCATCGCACCCACTTCTTCCGGGGTGCGCCCCACCGTCGTGCCGGCACCGGCAGTGTTCTCGATGAGCAACCGGGTGTGACTGAGCGGGACCGCCGCCAGCGCCCGACGCATCGCCTCCGACACCCGCGCGATCGCCGCCTCGCGGTCACCATCGGTGGCCGCGCCGGGGTGAAAGCAGACGCCGGCCACACCGAGCGCCGTGGAGCGCTCGAACTCCTTGGCGAGGGCCGCCGCGGCACGATTCCACTTCACCTCGTCGGGTGTCGCGCAGTTGATCACGTACGCGGCATGCACGATGACATGCTCCGGTCGAATACCGGCCTCAGACAGCGCGACCTGATACCGGGCGAGCCGATCAGGCTTCACCCCGACGTTGTCATTGTAGAACTTCGGAATCGCGCTGAAGATCTGCAGGGCCTGCATGCCCGACTTGCCCGCGCGCCGCGCGGCCATGGGGATGCCGCCAGTGTCGATGCAGTGGGCGCCAAGGAGAAGCGACATCGTTCAGCGTTCCACGCGGGCGCGACGCAGTCGGAAGATGGGATCGGATCCGACCGCGGTCTCACTCCACCCGACCACCACGGCGCGGCCCCGCACGATCAGGTGCGGATCGCGGGCGTTCGAAATGCCGCCGCTGGCGGTGAGCCGGTCTTCGAACAGATGCCCCGACGTCCGCGAGACGGCGAGACCGATCTTCCGGCGACCGAGGCCACTGTTCGGATCTTCATACACGACCGCCACCACGTCGCCGTTCACGGCCACGCGCGCGTCGCCAATCCGCTCGCCGTAAATGATCGCGATAGGCGGCTCGAACTGCGACCGCGGGTCCATCTGATGTGCATAGAATACGCCCGGGCCTTCTGGGCCGGTGAGGGCGTAGGCCACATGGACGTACCCGTACTTCGTATCGACGGCGACACTCGGGGCGGGCCGGGCGCAGCCGTAGGCGCCGCGATCGGCCGCCTGCGCGTCACCGGGGCCCTGATCGAGCGAGTCCACCATGATGGGACCGCGCCACGCGCCCGCCGACGCATCCGCCGGGCCGCCTGCAGCCCCAGCCGCGGCCGAAGCGGCGGGCACGGACAGCACGCTATCCCGCCACGCCGCGGCGAGTCGCACGCGCCCGCCAGCGCCCCGACTCCACCACACGGCGACATGCCCGCGCGCGCCGGCCGAGACGATTCGAATGGAGCGGGCGCACCGCGTCGAGTCGGCGGGCGCGTGGCCATTGCCGAGCGACGTCAGCGGCGCCCGCGCCGTCTGCACGGACGGCAACGTGGCGTGATTCTCCACTGAATCCTTCGCCTCCGGCATGGCGGCAACCGTCGGCTCGAGCAGGTTGGTGCCACCCGCCTCACGCCACAGATCCTGTGTCAGCAGGAAGTCGGCATACGGCGACGACGCCTCCAGCGTGGAGTCGGTCGCGATGAACGGCGGATAGACGAGTGGCGACGGGAGGTTGGTCGCCACGGCCTCGGCATCGACCCAGCTGATGGCCGCCTTCTCGCAGGCCGTCACGAGCAGCGCCAGCGCGAGGGGGACCACCAGCTGGTAGCGACGGTTCCGCGAAAAACGGAACGGCATCCGGATCGGGATCCGGAGCGGGGCGGATGGACGGGCGTGAGGCAGGGCCATGCGCGAAGGGTACTGCAAGATCCGCACGGCGCTAGCTTTCGGGTTCCCTATCCCGCCCTCTCGGAGAACGTCTGATGTCTTTTGCCGCCTTCGATGGCACGCGTCGCGTGCCGGTCGCCGCGAACGAGCCCGTGCGCAGCTACGCGCCGTCGTCCATTGAAACAACGAACCTGAAGCTCCGTCTCGACCGCATGGCGGCCGAGCAGGTGGAGATTCCCATCGTGATCGGCGGTCGCCGCATTCATACAGGCAATCTCGGCACGGTCACCATGCCGTGCGATCACCATCATGTGCTGGCCACCTATCACAAGGCTACGCCGGCGCTGGTGCACGAAGCGATCGCGGCGAGTGCCGCGGCGTACGCCGAGTGGTCGAGCTGGCGCTGGGAGGATCGCGCCGCCGTGTTTCTGCGCGCCGCCGAGCTGTTGACGACCTCATGGCGCGACACGATTAACGCCGCGACGATGCTGGGGCAGGCCAAGACGGTGCATCAGGCCGAGATCGATGCCGCCTGCGAGATGATCGACTTCTGGCGCTTCAACGTGCAGTTCGCGCAAGATCTATATGCTGAACAGCCATTGTCCGACCACACGATGTGGAACCAGCTGGATTACCGTCCGCTGGAAGGCTTCGTGTACGCGGTCACGCCGTTCAACTTCACGGCGATCGGTGGCAACCTGCCTACCGCGCCGGCGATGATGGGCAACGTCGTTATTTGGAAGCCGTCCGCTACCGCGCTCTTGTCGTCGTGGTACACGATGCAGCTGCTCGAAGAGGCAGGGCTCCCGCCGGGCGTGATCAACTTCATTCCCGGCGACGCGAGCATGATCTCCGACATCGCACTGGCGCACCGTGATCTGGCTGGTGTGCACTTTACCGGCTCGACGAGCGTGTTCAACAGCATGTGGAAGACGATCGGCTCGAACATGGGTACCTACAAGTCGTACCCGCGCATTGTGGGCGAGACGGGCGGCAAGGACTTCATCGTGGTGCACCCGAGTGCCGACCCGCAGGCGGTGGCCGTGGGCATCGTGCGCGGCGCCTTCGAGTACCAGGGACAGAAGTGTTCGGCGGCGAGCCGCGCCTACGTGCCTAAGTCGATGTGGCCCGACGTGAAGGCTCGCTGCGTGGCGATGATGGCCGAGATGAAGCAGGGCGACGTGCGCGACTTCTCGAACTTCGTGGCCGCCGTGATCGACCAGAAGGCGTTCAACCGCCTCAAGGGGTACCTCGACGACGCGAAGACGTCGGCAACGATCGTGGCCGGCGGCGGCTACGATGATTCCACAGGCTGGTTCATCGAGCCGACGATCGTGGAGACAGATGACCCGAAACATCGCATGTTGTGCGAAGAGCTGTTCGGCCCGGTGATCACGATCCATCCGTACGACGACCACGCATGGCGCGAGACGTTGACGCTGGTGGACACGACGTCGCCGTACGCCCTGACCGGCGCGATCTTCTCACGCGATCGTGGTGCGGTACGCGAGGCGATGAGCGTGCTGCGTCAGAGCGCGGGCAACTTGTATATCAATGACAAGCCGACCGGTGCCGTAGTGGGTCAGCAGCCCTTCGGCGGCGCACGCGGCTCGGGCACGAACGACAAGGCAGGATCGAAGCTCAACCTGATGCGCTGGGTGAGTGCGCGGAACATCAAGGAGACGTTTTCGAGTCCGTTGGATTGGAGATATCCGTTCCTTGGGTAAAACCAGTACGGGGTGAGGAACAGGGTGTCGGGAGTCGGCCCCGGACCCCGG
>NZ_JBKJRB010000031.1:0-39441 GCF_046594945.1 Gemmatimonas sp.
GGAATACGGCGGCCCGTTCGGTGAAGGCTGGTTTTATCAGACAGAAGACCTGATCAACGACACCAAGCTGCGCCGTTTCACGCACCCGGTGGATTTCGACAGCAAGGTCCGTCGTCGTGGTGCAGGCAATGCGCCCGGACCGGCCGGCTTCGCGGTGAAGGAGGAGTACGCCATGTGGCAGCATGCCGAAGACATCGCCAAGACGGTTGCCGCTGGCGGTCGCATTGGAGTCGGCAGTCATGGCCAGCTGCAAGGACTGGGCATGCACTGGGAGCTGTGGCTGATACAGTCGGGCGGTCTCTCCACGCACGACGCACTGCGAGCGGCCACCATCGTGGGCGCCGAAGCGATCGGACTCGGTGGCGAAATCGGGTCGCTCGAAGTCGGCAAGTTTGCCGATCTGATCGTGCTCGATCGGGATCCGCTGGCAAACATCCGTAACAGCAACAGCGTGTCAA
Source organism: Gemmatimonas sp. (assembly GCF_046594945.1). Classification (GTDB taxonomy): domain Bacteria; phylum Gemmatimonadota; class Gemmatimonadetes; order Gemmatimonadales; family Gemmatimonadaceae; genus Gemmatimonas. Next base: position 459 of record NZ_JBKJRB010000031.1, read on the forward strand.
TGGTTATGGTGAACGGTCGCTTGTTCGACGGCAACACGCTCGACGAAGTGTACCCGCGCAAGAAGCCGCTGGTGCGTCAGCCGTGGAGCTATACGGTGCCTACGGCGGCGGCGGGAATCCGCCAATAGCGAGCCGCGACGCAAAGTTGTGGGTAGAACGATGGCGCACGATCACCCTAGTGTGGTCGTGCGCCGTTGTCGTCTCCCGGGCGTTTACAGCGTGACTGACTTCACCTCGCCGAGCTCCGGTCGATCGCCGGTAATCTTGCTCTTGAGCAGCTCGAACAGGACGACAGGCTTCGACTTCTCCCGCTTCATGTAGAGCACGCTTTCCGCATTCACTAAGATGAGCGCCAAGCGCGGATCATCGGGGCCGCCGTCGCGCACTTCGTCGACTTCGCCGAACCACATTTTCCAGTCGGGTTGATAGACCTCACGAATCGTGGCGCGATCGGTCGAGATGGTGGCGACGCCGGATACAGACACCCACTCGTATGACTTCGTGCTGAAGTAGCTGAGGTTGATACGCGGGTGTTCGTCGAGTTCGTCGATCTTGTTCGATTCGATGTCGGTCACGAACCAGAGATCGGCAATGGTGTTGCGTTTTTGCGTGGCCATGGGCCGGGACACCAGGTGCCCGTCGTCCCGTTGTGTGACAAACATCGCTGTTTCGATCCCGTCGATCAGATCGTACAGTTCATCGATTCGCTTTTCTTGCTCGTCCATATCATCTCCCGGAATGTTTGAATGAAAGCCCTGATGCGGTGCAGCGCAGGTGCCGTGCCGCCGCTGGCGATTTCGCGCATATTGTTGAGCGTCCCGCTGAGCTTGCTGTCGGTGCGAGTCTGCCACGCGGCGTGCGGTCGATGCGGCCGCTGCGGCGGGACGACGGGTCGGCGGCACTAGCGGAACGGCCGGAGGTCGTGGTCGTGCAGTTCGTGGTGGAGTCGACCGGTCGGGCGGATACCACTTCGATCAAGGTGCTGAATTCGATGTACGAGCGTGCGCCGACTCGCCTGCAAAACGAAGTGGCGGCACTACTGGCGTCGGTGCGCTTTACGCCCGCGATGGTGGGGGGGCACGGCGGTGCATCAGCTGGCGGCGTGGCGTATCGAGAGATCCAACAACTGATCACACAGAGGCAAGGAGAGAAAGAGACAAGGAGACGAAGTCGACATGATCGACTGGTTGTCTCTCTGTCTCTTTTTCTCTTTGTCTCTTTTTCTCTGTGTGATCAGTTCAGCGGTGCGCGTCGTGCACCGATGCAAGCCGCGCCGCGATATCCAGCAGCATTTCGTCAGTCCCCCGCGCGGCGATCATGGACAATCCGATCGGACAGCCATTCAGGGTGCCGAACGGCAGGTTCACCTGCGGCAGTCCACCCAGCCCCGCAATGCAGAGCAATGCGAGTGCCCGCTCACGAAACGCCACCGTCTCGGCCGGCGGGAGTCGTAGCAGCGGTGCGATATCCGGCACCGTAGGGAGCAACAGCACGGCGTTGTCCGCCAGCAACTCGTCCAACCGAGTGGAGATCTCACGGCGACGCACGCGCATCACCGCGACCTCGTGCGGCTGCACCTGCGCCACCGCCTCGAAGCGCGGGCCCACTTGCGGGCCGAACGTTGGGCGCACGCGCGTGACCCACGCGCGGTGCGTCGTCCAGATATCGTCGTACTGCAGCACGCGAAACACGTCGAACCAGGAGGCAAGTCCTTCCTCGCTTACCCTGACCGGCTCGGCATCGCCGAGCAGGGCCGACACGCGGACCAACGCCGGAGCGAGCGCCGCCTCGGCGCCGGGGAGCGCGAGGGCAAACGCATCGGTCGCGAGCAACACACGACCGGGAGTGGCCGGCAAACCTCCCAGCAGCACGTCGCCTACCTGCGCCAGCAACGATGCGTCTCGTGCGAACCAGCCGCCGGTGTCGAAGATAGGCGCCAGTGGGCACGCGCCATCGAGTGATACCCGACCGTGCGTGGGGCGGAAGCCGTAGATGCCGCAGAAACTGGCCGGCGCCCGTACGGAGCCTCCGGTATCACTACCGATCGCGAAGTCCACCAAACGACCAGCCACCGCCGCGGCCGACCCACTGGACGATCCGCCCGGCACACGATGCGGTGCCGCCGGGTTGAGCGGCGTGCCGTAGTGCGCATTCTCGCCGGTCAGACTGAACGCCATCTCCTCGGTGTGCGTCTTGCCGGCGAGGGTGGCGCCGGCCTCGAGCAACAGTGTGGCCACGGTCGCCGTACGCGACGCGTCGTCGTGCGTGGCGAGCCAGTCGGGGCTGCCAAAGCCCGTGCGATGCCCGGACACATCGAAGATGTCCTTCAAGCCGAACGAGAGTCCAACTAACGGACCGCTGTCGGACCCGGCGCGATACACGTGCGTGTGTTTGCAGAACGCGCCAAGATGATCGCGTTCGAGGACGTCGTCCCGGAGGGTCATGAGCGTAGAAGATCGGGCATGGGACGCATTTCGGGAATGCCACGTTGGACTGTCACGATCCTGACATGATCGGGCATCACATTAGCGGAACGCTCACGGGCCCCTCTCCGATCCAGATACCCATGTTACACGACGCCGGGCAATACTCGCACCAAAAGTTCCGTTGGCCTAGGATGCTCGTCTGCTCTTGTCTGGTGACGGTGTCGGCGATAACCGCCCATGCACAGTCGGAGCCGGCGGCGGGGTACCGTATCACGAAGACGATCCCGATCGGCGCCGATGGCGGTTGGGACTACATCACCATCGATGCAGTTTCGCGACGACTCTACGTGTCGCACGCGACGAAAATGGTGGTGGTTGATATCGATCGTGATACGGTCGTCGGCGAACTGCGCGACACCCCGGGCATTCATGGTATTGCCCTCGCGCCAGCGCTTGGCCGCGGCTACACCAGCAATGGGCGCGACAGTTCGGTCACGATCTTCGACCTCAAAACGCTGGGCGTGCTCGCTCGCGTCAAGGTGACGGGGGCGAATCCCGATGCGATCCACGTCGACGCGCTCACGAAGCGCGTGTCCACGTTCAACGGACGGAGCGCGAATGCAACGGCGCTCGACGCCAACACGGGCGTTGTGCTGGGAACGATCGCGTTGGCCGGGAAGCCCGAGTTCGCGCCGACCGATGGGCGCGGTCGTCTCTTCTCCGTATGCGGCAACCGCGTGCTTGCGGTGAGCAATCCGACCACCGGTGCGGTCGTCAGCACCGTGCCAATTGGCCCAGGGGTCGACGCTGTTTCGTATGACGAGAGCGAGAAACTGCTGCTGGCATCGAACGGTGGCGACGGCACGATGTCCGTGATCAAGCAGAAGGGCGCGGACCAGTACACGTCGCTCGGGAACGCGTTGACGCGAGTCGGCTCTCGTACGATGACGATCGATCCGAAGACACACCGCGCCTTTCTTGCCACCGTGCAATACGGTCCTGTACCCGCGCCGACCGCGGAGCGGCCGCGGCCGCGGGCACCGGTGATCCCCGGTTCCTTTGCGATTCTTGTGTTGGATCGCAAGTAGATGGGGAAGGCATCATGCGGGGGATGACGCGCCTCTTCGTCGCATGCGTCGCAGTCATCGGCGTCGATTCGGTTGGGCATACACAGCCGGCTCCGACTGTACGGATGGTGACACGCGCCGAGGCCGTGGCGAGCGCCTTGACGACATCCACGCGGCATACGCTTGCCCGTCTGGATTCCGCTTCGGCGTTCGCCCAGTGGAGCGGCGCGCGCCAGTACGAAAACCCATCGTTGGCCACGTCGTACAGCGGTGCTGCACCGCAGGCGCACTTCATGCTCGATGTCCCGATCGACTGGCCTGGGCAGCGCGCATCACGAATCGCCGCCTCGCGCGCGTTGCTTGGTGCAGCGACTGTGCGGCTGTGGCTCGCTGACGCGCTGCTCGCCTTCGACACGGATACCGCGTATACACGGGGGCAGGCACTCGATGCACAGGCGCGACTCCTGGTGCTCACGGCACACGACGCCGACAGCCTCGTTACCCTTGTGCGCGTCCGGCGTGATGCCGGCGACGCGAGCGATCTCGACGTGGAGATCGCGACCGTTGCCGCTGCGCAGAGCGCCAATATTGCGTTGACGGCATTGGCCGGCGCGGCTTCGGCAACGCTCAGGGTTCAGCTGCTGATGGGCATATCTCCCGAGTCGTTGCTCATCGCGCTTGCGGACTCTATCGAGTGGACACCAAGCCGTTTGTCCGACGCGAGGAGGATGCCGCGAGTGACCGGGGCTGGCCAGGCAGTGTCGGTAGCCGCTGCTACCCTCGACGTGCGTGCGGCAGCGGAGCAGGAACGCCTCGAACGTCGCCGCCGCCTTGGTTCGCCCGCGATCACTGTCGGCGTGGAAGCGATCAATCCCGGTGGCCCCGGCGGACTGCTCCCGCTCGTCGGTCTGAGCCTGCCGCTGCCCCTGTTCAATCGGAATCAAGCGGCGATCGCACAGGCGCAAGCCGATCTACAACGCAGCCGTGCCCTGCTCGCGCAGGCGGAACTGGTGCAACAGACGGCGGTGAGAGTGGCGCAGAACGATGCCGTTGCGGCGCGCACCCGGGCCGAACGTTCGCTCAGATTGCTGGCGGCAGCAGAGCGCATCAATGCCTTGTCGCTGCTGGCCTACCGCGAAGGCGCCACTACGCTCGTCACGGTGCTCGAAGCCCAGCGCACCACGCGAGACGCGCGCGTGCAGTCGCTTGATGATCTCGCCGCCGTGCAGATCGCCGATCGTGTGCTACAGCTCCTGTCACTCCGCATTCCTGCCGTCCAGTGAGACTCTCCTCCAAGCACAAGCAAGTGCCTCGCCCCACACGACGGTCATACTGCCTCGCCATCCGGCTCGCCACGCTCGCCACGCTCGCCGTGTCAACCGGGTGTCGCCGGGATGCGGTCGCGGATGAGGAGACGCTGGGGTCGGCGGTCGCGGCGGTCACTGTCCGCGTTGATACGAGCAGCTTCGCCGACGTGATCGATGCCGGCGGATTGGTACGATCGCGGATGGGCGCCGAGGCGTCACTGGCCGCGCCCGCACCAACGCGGATCGAACGCATTCTGGTGGTCGTCGGTGATCGCGTTGCCGCCGGCGAAGCGCTCGTCGAGTTCGAACCGGTCCTGTTCGAAGCCGCCCTCTCGAGTGCCGAGTCCTCGCTGCTGGCCGCCGAGCAGGGCCAGACGCGCGCCCAGCGCTTGGTGGCGGCCGGCGTTGCCCCGCGTCGTGATTTGGAGCAGGCGAATGCGGCGTTAGCGTCGGCCCGAGCCGCCGCACTCGCTGCGCGCCGCGCACGGCAGCTGACCACGCTGCGGGCGCCGTTCGCCGGTGTGGTCACCCGCGTCTCCGCGGTGCGTGGTGCCAACGTGAACGAGCAGCAGCCGCTGGTGGAGATTGCTGATCCTGCTCGGGTCGATGTCGTGCTGCAGCTTGCGCCTGACGTATCGCATCGCGTGCGTGCAGGTCAGGCGGTTGCCCTGCGGGCGAGTGCCGCCAGCGGCACGCCATCGATTGGCGATGGCCAGGTGGCTGACATCTCCGCTGTGGTCGACAGCGGCAGTCGGTCGGTTGCGGTCCGTGTGACCGTCACGCGCATGTCTGTGCCGCTCCGGATTGGTGAAACGCTATTCGGGTCGATCACGGCCGAGACGCATCACAGTGCCATCGTGATTCCCGATCAGGCGCTGGTGCCGCACGAGGAGGGCTTCCGCGTGTTCGTGGTGGATACCGCTCGTGTCGCGCACGCCCGTCGCGTGACCGTCGGCGGTCGGAGCCCGCAGGGTGTGTGGATTCGCGAGGGCATCCGTCGCGGCGAGACAATCGTGACTGCCGGTGCGTACGGCCTCGACGATGGATCGGTCGTACTGTTTGATCAGAAGAAACCGTGAGTCGCGCGTGACGACGCCACGGCGCACCCTGTTCGACGCCCTGTTGTCTCAGCGGCTATTCATCTACCTGACGGTTTCGCTGCTCAGCGCGGCCGGCGTGTGGGCGGCTATGCGCCTGCCTTCTGCTGTGTACCCGGAGCTCACGTTCCCGCGAATTACGATCATCGCCCAAGGCTCGTCGCTCGGCGCTAGGCAGGTTGTCTTCGCGGTGACGCGGCCTATTGAGGAGGCGGTGAGCATCGTGCCCGGCGTGGAGCGCGTGACCTCCCGGTCTATCCGCGGTGCGAGCCAAGTGAATATCACCTTCGCTGAAGGCACCGCGATGGAGAGCGCGCTGCAGGTCGTTCGCGCGCGCGTTGAGCAGATCCGCGGCGCCCTGCCGGTCGGCACCCAGCTTGAAGTCGAGCGGCTCACGCCGGCGCTCTTTCCGATCCTCTCGTACAACCTCGAGGGCGGCGATGCGGCGACCCTCTACGATATCGCGCGCTATCAAGTCAAGCCGGTACTCGCGCGCGTGCCTGGGGTGGGCCGCGTGGACGTGCAAGGCACCGATGTGCGTGAGATCGAGGTGATCGCTGATCCGGCGGTTCTCTCGGCGGCTGGCCTCACGTACGATGACCTGGCCGTCGATATCCGGGCGGGTATCGCAGTTGATGCCGTGGGACGCGTCGCGCGTGACTACAAGGAGTACCTCGTGGTGTCGTCGCAGGAGGCGCATACCGCCGACGATATCGGCAACGTCTTTCTCCGTAGCGGCCAGCGCGTACGTGATGTCGCGTCGGTGCTGCTGGGCACGGAAGACCACGTGCGCATCATTTCCGGGAACGGTCACCCTGCCGCGCTGCTCAATATCACGCGACAGGTCGGCGGTAACACCGTCGGCGTGGCTGACAGTATCGCGCAGGTGGTTCGTGCGTTGTCCGCCTCACTGCCGCCCGGTGTGCACTTTGCCCCGGTGTACGACCAGGCCGCACTGGTGCGCGACGCGGTCGCGTCGGTGCGTGACGCGATGCTGATCGGTACGCTGTTGGCGATCACGATTCTGTTGCTGTTCCTTCAGCATCTCCGCATCACAGCGATCAGTGCGGCGGCGATTCCGCTTACGCTTGCCATCACCGTCCTGCTGATGTGGCTCTTCGGGCAGACGTTCAACTTGATGACGCTCGGCGCGATGGCGATTGCGATCGGACTGGTAATCGACGACGCCGTCGTGATCACCGAGAATATCGTGCGCCATATGGCGATCACCTCGGACCGCACAATTGCCATCCGTGAAGCTGTGCAGGAACTCCTCTGGCCCGTGACGTCGTCCACCGCGACGACCGTGGTGGTGTTCCTGCCGCTCGGATTGCTGAAGGGCGTCTCGGGTCAGTTCTTTGCCGCGCTCTCACTCACGCTCACGACCAGCGTGGTAGTGTCGCTCGTGCTTGCACTCAGCATCATTCCGCTGTTCAGCGCCCAGTTCCTGCACGATCGCGCAATGCCAGAAGAAGATGCGAAGCGTGTGCTGGGTCGCATTAGTGCCTCGCTCGATCGACTGTCCGTGCGCTATGCCGCTCTGCTGGGCCGGGTGCTACACAACGCCCGCGCCTTGGTCGTGGTGGGGTTGCTCCTGATTGCCGGCGGTGTGCTTGCCTATGGTGCGGTGGGTACGGGATTTCTCCCCGATATGGACGAAGGATCGTTCATTGTGGACTACGTGACGCCGGGCGGTACGGCGCTCGTCGAGACGGATCGCCAACTGCACATCATTGAGCGCATTCTCGCCGAAACGCCGGAAGTCACCGGCACCTCGCGGCGCACTGGCGCCGAACTCGGACTGTTCGCGACCGGGCAGAACAGCGGCGATATCGCCGTGCGCCTGCAGCCACGTTCGCGACGTTCGCGACCGATCACCGAGGTGATCGACGACGTTCGCGAGCGTGTGCAGCGCGCCGTGCCGCGCGTACGCGTGGAATTCATGCAGATCCTGTCGGATGTACTCGATGACCTGTCCGGGGCGTCGTCGCCGATGGAGATCAAGCTGTTCGGCCAGGAGCTCGCGGCGCTCGATGCGTACGCATCGGTGATCGGACCGAGGGTGGAGCAGGTTCCGGGGCTCGCCGATTTCTATTCGGGCATCCCTGAGTCGAGCGCTGAGCTGGCGATGCACATCGATGGGGAGGCGGCCCGTCGTGCGGGGCTCTCCGCGCAGGACGTCAGCACAAGCGTCGGTGGCGCGCTGCTCGGCGTGGAAGCCGGTGAGATCCGTCTCGAAGCGCGCGCGATCGGCGTACGTGTACGGGCGCCCGATTCGGTGCGATTCAGCGCTGCGCGACTGGCGACGCTCCCGGTATGGACACCACGGGCCGGTCGTTCGACACCCCTTGGTGCACTCGCCGCCTTCGTACCCGGTAACGTGCGCAGCGAGCACCGGCGCGAGAATCAACAGCAGCTGGTGATCATCACGGCGAGTGTCGAGGGTCGTGCGTTGAGCGCCGTGATTGCCGACGTGAAGCGAATCCTTGCGGCGAATCCCGCGCCGGCCGGTGTCCGCGTTGAATTGGGCGGCCGCTATGCCAGTCAGCAGGCGGCATTCTCCACGCTCCTGTTGGTGCTGGCGCTCGCCGCCGTGTGCGTGATGTGCGTGATGGTGCTGCAGTTTCGCTCGTTTGTGGAGCCGATCGTGGTGCTCTTCGCGGCGCCAGTGTCGTTTGGCGGGGCCTTTGCACTCCTCGCGCTGACCGGCGTGTCGCTCAACGTATCGAGCTTCATGGGGTTGATCCTGCTCGTTGGATTGATCGTGAAGAATGGCATCATCCTGCTCGACTTCACCCGACACCGAATGCTTGCCGACGGCACCGACTTGGAGACGGGTATTCGGGATGCCGCACGCATTCGTCTGCGGCCGATACTCATGACGACGCTGTGTACGCTATTCGGACTGCTGCCGCTGGCGCTTGGACTCGGCGCCGGTGGCGAAATGCAAAAGCCGCTCGCGATCGCCGTGATCGGCGGTCTGGCGCTTTCCATGCCGATCACGTTGTTCGCGGTACCCATGCTGCTCGTGGCCGTGCGCGGGCGGGAATTTCGACTCACATCCACGGCAACCCTTTCATAGCAGGAACATATTTATGCGGATAGTCACGAGCAGTCTGATCGCGCTGGCGGTCGCGTCGACGTCATTGTCGGCTCAGTCCATCACGGTCAAGGAAGAGAAGGCGGGAATGCTGAAGCTGGCCAAGGTCACGCCGAGTACCGCCACGGCCACGGCGTTAGCCAAGGTGCCGGGTGGCAAGGTGCAGAGCGCCGAGATCGAGAAGGAGGATGGGAAGCTGGTGTATTCGTTCGATATCAAGGTCGCGGGCAAAAGCGGTATCGAGGAAGTGCTGGTCGACGCGACCAGCGGCGCTGTGGTAAGCGTGGCGCATGAGACGCCCGCTGATGAGGCCAAGGAAGCGAAGGCCGACAAGGCGAAGGAGGCCAAGGCGAAGGCCGACAAGGCGAAAGCTGCAGCAACCGTAAAGAAGCCGGGCGCGTAGCCGAGCGGCGATGTGCTACCTTGACCCACATGCGAGTCCTGGTGGTGGAGGACGATGCGGAGGTCCGCGACTTCCTGCTTCGGGTCATTCGTGAAGCGGCCTGGGCGCCCGACGGTGTGTCGGACGGTCGGGCCGCTCTCATTGCGCTCGCGCATGGGACGTACGATCTCGTGGTACTCGATGTCGGTCTGCCCGACATGGACGGATTCAGTGTCTGTCGTGCGTTGCGTGCGGCGGGCGATCGCACACCGGTGCTAGTGCTGACCGCGCGCAATGCGGTGAATGATCGGGTGCAGGGCCTCGACGCCGGCGCCGACGATTATCTCTCCAAGCCGTTTGCGGTCAGCGAGCTGTTGGCTCGCCTACGAGCATTGGCGCGTCGTCCGGCGGCGGCCTTTGAACCGGTGCTCCGTTTGGCTGACCTTGAACTCGATAGCGCGTCGCGTCAGGCCACTCGCGCATCGGTACCGCTGGTGCTCACGCAGCGTGAGGTGGCACTACTCGAGTATCTGCTGCGCAATCCGCGGCGGGTGGTGAGCCGGGCGCAGATTCTTGATCACGTGTGGGACGACAATTTCGATCCGGTGGCGAACGCCGTCGACGTGTTGGTGGGGCGACTGCGCCGAAAGATCGATCGAGTTGGACTCAGTCCGTTGCTGCACACCGTGCGTGGCAGCGGGTACATCCTGACCGATCGGCCCGGCGGCGACCATGTCCGTTAGTCGGCTTCGTCTGCGGCTCGCGGCGGGCTTTGCACTGGCATTCGCGGTGGGGAGCGGATTCCTCGCAACCGGCGCCCTCGCGTTCCTCACGCGGGAGTCCACTCGTCGTTTCGACGCCAATCTTGACGGTGTCGGCCGGGGGCTGCTGGCGGCACTCATTCGCGAGCACGATGAGGCCCCGGATTCTTCCCTCCGTTTCGTGTCGGATGAAGTCGTCGCCGAATGGCCGGCGAACGGCGATGCGTTTCTCATTCTCGACAATACGGGCGCCGTGGTGGCGAGTCGTGATCCCGACCGCATGCGGGCCCGGGTGATGGCCGGCATTCCGGCTACGAGCACGACGCGCTTTAACATCGATCGTGACGGATCCGATCTCCGCGCGCGCCTAATCGACAGCACGATCGTCACCGACGCCACCTCGCCGTTGGCGCGTCGGGCTGTTCGGATAGTGGTGTTCGGATCAACCGAAGGGATCGAGGCCGATACCGAACTGCTCGGCATCGCAATCGTGTTGGCGGTTCCGGTCATTCTACTGGCGAGCCTGTTGGTGGGCTATCTGCTGGCAGGCCGCGCGCTCGCCCCGGTGCGACAGCTTTCGGCAGACATTGCGAACATCGCGCCCACTGACCTGTCGCGTCGCGTGGCGCCGCAGCATGGCGAGGGCGAGTTGGGGGTGCTCGCCGCGGAGTTCGATGCGTTGCTCGTTCGGCTATCCAACGCACAGCAACGCAATCGACAGTTCGTGCGAGAGGCCGCGCACCAGATACGCACACCGCTCACTCTTGTGCTGGGCGAAGCGGGGCTTGCCCTCGATACGGCACCGCCGGCTGGCGTGGCGGAGGTGGATGCGGACGCAAAGCGGCTGCGCGCAGCACTCACGCGCATCCGCACCGCCGCCGAACAGATGCGTCGTCGGGTTGACGAACTGTTCCTCTTGGCGGAAGCGCGCGCCGGAGAAGTGGTACGCCTGGAGCAACGGGTCGAGCTCGATGGACTGGTGCTCGAGTGCACCGATTTGATGCGGGCGCGGGCGGCTATGACGGGGCACACCCTCGCGATCGGTGAGGCCGAGCCGGTGATCGTGCTAGGACATGCAGCGCTGCTCCAGGAAGCGCTGCTCGAGCTGATCGAGAATGCCTGCCGTCACGGTGTGCCGAGCGCTCCCGTCACGGTAGCCTGCCGCGCCGTGACCGGTCGCCAAGCGGCTGTACTCGAGGTGCGTAGCGATGGCGCCGCCCTGAGCGACGCCATCACGCGAGGTCAGCCGGAGCACGAGCACGACGGCGCGCACGGCACAGCGCCCGATCGTGGGATGGGACTCTCAATCGTGCGCTGGGTCGCCTCATCGCATCACGGGCGCGTTGAGGTCGTGCACGACGCCCCTGCAACCGGAGCGAGTAGTCAGGTGGGACAGAACGCGGTCCGCCTCATCCTACCAACGATTCACGGTGCGTGAGCGGCGCTCTCGGATCGCAGGAAGTCGATGCCACCGGCCTGCTGACCAACATCCACCGACGCCACTTTCTTGAGTGTCGCGAGATCGATCACATCTACGGTGCCCGGTTGTGAACCCACGCCTTCCACCGAGATGAACGCGTAGCGGTCGTCGTCGGAAACCGCGATGCCATGCACCACTTTCCGCGTGGTCGGAATACGCGCGAGCTCTTTCCCGCTCACGGCGTCGAACACGGACACCGACGCGTCTCGTTTGTTCGTCGCGATCAGCCGTGCGCCATTGTGGGTGGTGGCCAAGTTGTACACGCCGGGGCCGGCGGGAATTCGGCGGACGAGCGTCCATGCTTTGGTGTCGATCTCCACCAGCTCGCTCGACTTGTTGCACGCCACCCACACTCGTGCTCCGTCGCGTGATGGCTGCGCCCACGTGGGCGAGCAGGAGATGTCGCCGGGCGTGGGCGGTTCCATGCCGTGGCCGGACATATCGCCGTTCGCCCCGCCTTGGGTGTGGCCAGGAGCGGCCAGCTGGTTCGCCCGGCGCTCGGGCGGCGCTCCCGTCATGCCCATCTCCTTCCCCTTCGTGAGGAAGAAGTGGCGACTTACCGTCAGCGTATTGGCGTCGATCTCGGCCAACGTCTCGTCCATCATGCAGGCCGAGTAGTGTTTGCTGCCATCGCTCGATAGGCGCGATCCGTGCGGCATGGTGCAGGTGCGGATACGCGCGATCTCGACCATCTCCTTGGCCGCCACGACGGACACGTCGCTCGCCTCCATTTCACCATGGAGATTGAAATTCACGACGAACACGAGCGCGCCGTTCGGCGTGACCTGCGCCGTCGCCGGGAAGTTGCCAAGCACGACGCTGCCCAACTGTGCATCCGTGGCGGCGTCGTACTTTACGAGCTTTCCGAACGGCGTGCCGTGCGCGATCGTCACGAAGTACTCCTTCGCATCGGGCGAGATCGCTACGCCGTGTGGGCCAGCCACTTCCATCTTCGACCAGCCCACATACTTCTCACGCTCGATGCGCGCGCCTTTCGGCCCGAAGCGAATCAGTGCCACGCGGTCTACGGATTCGCTGGCCACCAGCACGAGGTAGTCCCGTGCTGGCGGGCGCGATGTCTGCGAGTGCAGCGCAGCGGCGCGCATGGCAGCCGCTGCGCACAACGCCGCTGTGAGCCGTACCGCTCGCGCTGCGCGGCGCATCACGGGATGACCTTCTTCACCGGCTTGGGTTCGATGCGAATGATCCACAGGCCGTTGTTATTGTCGTTCACATAGGCGAGTCCGTCCTTCGGGTTTACCACCACGCCCCATGTCATCGCCGCGTTCTTCTCGTGGCCATCCATGTCGGCGGTGTTCAGGTGTCCGATCTCGCGACCCTGCGCGCGCAGGTCGCCGCGCAGTTCGCCGGAGATGTCGAACACGCGGAAGCCGGCGTTGTACGCCCCCATGTACAGCGAATCGCCCGCCACCCACACGTTGTGCACGCCGCCGTATTCGGGTTCGTAAAACGCCACCGCCTTCGGCTTGGTGATGTCGGACACGTCGACCACCTGCAATCGGCCATACGCACGACCGGCGGCCGCGTCTTTGGTGCCTTTGGGCGATGCGGCCGGAAAGACTTCGTCGGCGATGAATACGTAATTCTTGTGACGCCATGCGGTGTGCGTGCCGCGAATAAATCCTGGGCCGCCATCCACTTCGGCCTGCTTGTACATCGCGTTCAGGTCGTACTTGAACTGTGACACCTTCACCGGGTTTGACGGCGAGCCGCCCTTGATGCCGTTGCCGACGTCGAGCACGATCAGGCCGTCGTTCCAGTAGCTCGCGTACAACAGGCCGTCGCGCAAGTCGATGTCGTGCAGCGAGCGGCCAGCATCGGGACGCCCTTCCGTTTTCCAGCGCGCCACTTCCTTCGGATGATACGGATCGTTCACATCGATCACGTGCAGCGCGCCGGTGCCGTCGTTTGTAAGGAAGATGAACGTTCCGAACTTGTCCTGCTTGTACACGTACGCCGAGTGCACGCCACCGGTTACCCCGTCGGTGAACTCGGCGATCGGCTTCGGATGCGCGGGATCGTCGAGCGATGCGATTACGATTCCATTCTTCCGGTCGCTGGCCCCTTCGCGTGTGAACACCAAAAACTTGCCATCGGGGAACGTCATCACATCGTTCACGCGTCGCGTGTTCGAGATGATAGAGTCGGTAACTTTCGGATCGGCGGGGTTGCTGATGTCGAGCGCGTACAGCACATCGCCGCCCCCGCCCGAGCCGAGATAGGCGTGCTTCCCGTCGGGGTGAATCCACACTTCTTCAGTGGTAAAGCGCGTGCGCGGCAGCCGGCCGACTAACGACAGCGGACGGCGCACATCGCGCGGCACGAGGGTGATCGTGCTCTCCACGCTGCGCGCGCCGAATGACGCCGTGATCGTGTAGTCGCCGGGCTCGTAGCCCACGAACGCGCCATCGGCGTCGATCTGCCCCTGTCCCGGTGAAAAGCTCCAGGTCGGCGTGAGTCCGGTGATCGCCTTGCCGGCCGCATCCTTCGCAGCAATGGCGAAACGTAGCACGTCGCCCGTGCGTGCTTCCACGTGCCCTGGTGTGAGCAGCAATGACGACAGCGATGCCGCCGCCACTGCAACCGGCAGGCGCTGCGACACGCGTCCAGTGGTGGCCACGATGGCCGTGCGGCCCGCCTTGAGCGCGGTAATGAGACCGGTCGTGCTCACGCTCGCGATGGCCGGGCTTTCACTTTTCCACGTCACGCGATCGCTGCGTACGTCATCGTGGGCGGAGTACGCGCGCGCGGTGGCCCGCACGCGTTGTCCCACGACGAGCTTGGGGGCAGCGGGTGAGAGATCGATCCGAGAGGCCGGCCCAGGGACGGCCGTGATTTCGATGACCTCGAACGCCGGCGCGGCACCCGGCATCGTGGCCGTCACCGTTACCGGCAGTATCGCGGTCGAGCTCGCCGTCAGCAGGCCGAGTGAATCCACCCGTCCTTCGAAGCGGGCCGCGCCGCTGAGTCGATAGCGGAAGGTGACGCCGGAGAGCAGGTTGCCCTGCGCGTCGCGCGCTTCGGCTCGGAGTCGCATCGTGTCGCCCGCCGTGATGGTCCGGCTGGCGGGCGTGATCACAAGTCGAGCAATTGTCGGCGCCGTTTGCGCCTGAACGGCGGGCGGCGCCGCGAGCGCCAGCAGGACCGGCGCGACGGTAAAGGGATGCTTCATTGGCGGAGAGGCTCGGGAAGTGGGCACGCAGTATGTTTGCTGGGAGTAATAATCGTAGCTGGTCGCCATCGCGGCGAGCGGTGCCCGATGTCTCCACGCCGGTTCCGGGGTCGCGGTGCATACCCTCGTTCGCCGATTCATCAAAACGGGTATTGTCTTTCTCGCCATCGGTCTCACGCTCGGCGGTTTCCTGCTGGTGCGTCGTGAACTCACCGGTGGGTGGCCTCACCCTCATCTCGTGTCGGCCCACACGCATGCCGTGTTCGTCGGATTCGTGATGTTCCTGATCTGCGGCGTGGCGCTCTGGCTTTTTCCTCGGCCCCCCAAGGGCGACACCCGATATTTACCGGTTCGTGTCGAGGCCTCGTACTGGATTCTCACCGTCGCTACCGCGCTTCGTATTCTGTCGGAGGCGTCACGCGCCGGGTCGGGGGCGACCGGGCTGCGGTGGGCGGTCGTGATCGGCGGCGTGGGACAGATCGCCGGGCTCGGCGTGTACTTCTGGGCCCTGTGGACGCGCATCCGGCCCGTTGGCAGCCAACTCCGCGAAGCGCAAGGCGAAAAGTTCTGAGACCGTCGGCCCCCGGGGGGATCCGCGACTTCCGTGGACCACCGTCTCGCCGCAGCTTTGGCAATCGCTCACGTTGCAAACCCGACGGCCCTACCTCGCAAGGCGGACCGCCTGATGTTTCGTGGTTCGCCCACGGGAATCCTACCCGTCGCCGCCGTGGCGTGCCAAGGCACCCGCGGGAATCTCATCACCTGGTCCAACCGGCATGAAGACGTCTCAACTCGACACGGCCCGCCACAGATGGCGCGGTGCGTCCAGCCTGGCGATCACACTCGCTACCACACTGGCTACCATACTGGCGACGACGCTAACCAGCGTGGTGGCCGCCGGTGCGCAGACGGCACCGCCGCGTCAGACCGAAGCCGACGCCTACACGCGATACGAGTTGCTGGCGCCGGGATCGGCCAAGTTCCGCATCGTGTACGACGTGACCGCGACCACGACCGGCGCCACGTATTACTTCAATCCGATTCGCGCCGGCAGTATCGCCACCGACGAGCACGTGAACGATCGCGCTACCGGCAAGTCACTCGTGTTCGACGTGGTCGGTGCGGCCGTGGCACGAGCTGGTGGGGTGCGCGTGTCTGATAGTTCGCAGCAATACATCCGCGTCACGCTGGCGCGACCGGTGCCGGCCAACGGCGGCGAAGCGCGCGTGCTGATCGACAAGACCTACGAAGACCCCAAGAGTTACTTCACCGACGGTACGACGCTTGTGTTCAATCGACCGCTCGGCATCAAGCGCAATGCGGTCGTGTTGCCGAAGGGGTACGAACTCGAGTCGTGCAACTACCCGTCGCAGATTCTTCAGGAGTCCGATGGCCGCATCACGATCAGCTTCTGGAATGGTACGCCTGCCGAGGCGCCGTTGGTGTTACGGGCGCGCCCGGTAGCGTCCTTGGCGACATCAACCGGTGTTGCGCGATCGAGTATGCAGGCGCGACTCGACGAGCGCGCCAAACAGTCTCGGGAGATCGTCTACTTTTTGCAGCAGCCGGAGACACACGCGTTCGACTTGTATCACGACTACACCGAGTCGCGGGCCGGCACCGATCACTACATCAACGTGGTACGCGCGGGTAGTCGGGTGTCGAACCCGTCAGCCCGCAATCTCGACACGGGCGAATCACTGCGTCTCGATGTGCTCAAGGGGGCGGCGATCACGGCCGCGAAGCTCGATGTTGGTGAATCCGTGACGCCGAACACGGAGATCGTGGTATTTCGTTTTGCCCCCGTCGCGTCGGGCGCGACCACGCGGTTGCGCATGTCGGAGACGTACACCGACAGTGCGCGCTACCGTGTGACCGGCAACGAGCTGGTGTGGGATCGCGGCTTTGGACGCCCGGCCAATGCCGTGGTCTTGCCGCTCGGTTGGATGCTCACCAACAGCGCGATGCCAGCAACCGTGAGCACGATGCCCGACGGGCGTGTGCGCCTCGACTTCATCAACCCGCGCCCGGATGACCTCGCGGTGCTGATCACGGCGCGCCGCCGCTGATCCCGCCGCCTCGTCCGCCCGCGGTATCGCTGTTCTCCCTCTGCCAGTCCAGTTATGCAATGGTCGATCGTCGGGCTCAACATCCTCTACGCCACCCTCGGTGTGGTGCTCATGTTCGTGGCCTATCGTGTCATCGACCTGCTGACCCCGCAGGTCGATTTCGCTGAGGAGTTGAAAAGGGGGAACGTGGCGGTTGGTCTGTTCGTGGCCGCGATCTTCATCTCGGTGGCGATTGTCGTGGGTGGTGCCCTCAATTGATGCCGCGCCTGCGCTGGATCGTGCGGCTGCTGTTCGCCACAGCGGCGGCGCATGCACCGACCGCATCGGCGCAACCGCGTGATCCGGCGGACCGCTACGACGATACGTTTCGCAAGGCCGCCAAGCGATCGTTCGGCCCGGCGTTCGACTGGCGCCTGTTCAAGGCGCAAGGCATGGCCGAAAGCAATCTCGATCCGCTGGCGCGCAGCCGCGTCGGGGCGCGCGGAGTGATGCAGCTGATGCCAAGCACGTATCGCGAAATCACCTCGGACAACGATGACCTTGGTATGATCGACAATCCCGAGTTGAACATCGAAGCGGGCATCGTTTATGATCGACGACTCTGGTTGCGCTGGGAGCACGATTCGATTGCCGACGATCGGCTGCAGTTCATGTTCGCCAGCTACAACGCCGGACGCGGGACGCTGTTGTCGGCCCAGCGACGCGCCCGGCAACGTCAGCTCGATCCACGACAGTGGCGGAACATCGAGAAGATCGCGCCGTCGGTGCCGCGCTGGCGTCACGTGGAAACGCTGGACTACGTGCGCAAGATCAACGTGAATATCTCCCGGCTCGACGACCGCGGCCGCATCACGAGAGCCGGCGCGACCGCGCGCGGACTCAAGCGATAGCCTCCAATGCTTTCTCCGTCTGTCGGACAGCGCTACTGGATGATGTAAATCTGGCTCCGACTCAGGTCGGTCGTACCGGTCGCGATGAGATCGAGCTTTACAACGCCGCCACTGTTTACGGAAAGGGTCGGTGACGTCCAGGCGGAGTTACCACCGATGGTCCGGGCCTGCACCTGCATCAGTCCGCCCGCTTGCAGGTACGTCTCACGCACCTTGAAGGTGACGGTCGCGCCGCCGTTCACGGTTCCCAGCCGTGCGCCGCGCACTCCTTCAGCGCGCACGACGTACACGTTCACGTCGGAATAACCACGGTTGTCCACGACCAGTGTCACCGTGCCTGGTGGTGAGCCGCGTCCGCCAAGCTTGGCAAGGCTACACGCGGAGAGCAGGGCGACGGCGAGGAGTGTGATGCCGTGCCGCAGCGATGGCGCAGTCAACGCACGCCGCAAGCGAGTCATATCGCGCAAGCGGCGCTTCGGTGCGGGCAAGACTGACGGCATCGACGTCTCCGACCAACTGGGTGGGCGGGTGTTGCACCGGAAAGCGGTGTCGCCCGTTTAACGCACTGCGGACCTCTCGGTTATTTTACCCGACGCGCGGTCGTCTGTTCGTCACGTCACCGAGTCCGAAATCACCGGATAGCCCCCCGATGCGGGGCGACGCAACCCAGCCGCCATGGCCTTCACGCCGCGGGCGAAGCCTCCCTTCGAGCCACTCGCTCCGAACATGCCGCCGCGCTCCAGCGCGATGAACCCATGCAGGAAGGCCCAGAGCGCGACTGCCGCATCGGCGTCGTCGGCCGAACCGGTCAAGTCGCCGACAACCTGCAGCAGCCGCTTCCAGAGCGCGGCACGCGACGCCTGCGGTATTGAAGAGGCGGCCGGCGCCGCGAGCGACGATGACGCGGTGATCGGTAACCGCGTCGTGTCGCTGGTCAGCATGGCATACAGCGCCGGTTGCTCGCGGGCGAAGCGCAGATACTCGTTGGCCATGAACAGCATCGGCATTTTCGGCGATTCACCATTCGCTGAGCGCGGCGCGCGCGCGATCGCGGCATCGATGGCCGTGAGCAAGTCGAGGGCGGCGTGCTCGGCCAGCAGCGACTGCAAGCCGGCCAGATCGACCACGTGCTTGTACAGTGAGGCGGGACGCACCGCAAGGCGAGCGGCGACCGCGCGCATGCCGAGCGCATCCACGCCCTGTTGCCGGATCAGGGACAGGGCCGAACCGACAACGATCTCGCGCGACAACTTCGATGGATAAACCATGCCACAGTGTGCGTCTTGGTCGCCGAAAGCTCAAGCAGGCAGATGAACTACCGTCCGCGCGTTGATCGCTAGCGACGTGACTTTCGCGCACCCGTCCAGACCACAATCGAGCCGCAGCCGTTTCGTGAATCGAACTGGGCGGGCACGTTTGACGTGCGCGAGTACACCTCGACCGCCATGACTTCTTGCGAGTTCATGATCGCATCCAGGTTACCATCTGGAACTTGGATGTTCATGCCATTCAAAAACACGGCCGGGGCACAGGTGCCGCCGTTTCCGCGCATCAGCACGCGCCCCTGCGCCGACTGGCCGGTGGCGATCGAGATCCCCGGTACCGTGCGGAAGATGTCGGCCATGAAAATGGGCGAGCGGGCGTTGAGCTGATTCTCGTCGATGAACGACCCAAAGCCCGTACGGCGCCGCTTCTCGAACTCCGCCATCTGATTCGACACGCGATCGCCGCGCACGCGCACGGTGTCGACGGTGGCAACGATCGCTTCGAGGGTGATGTCGGCGGTCGCGCCGTCTGTCGCGGGCACGTCGACCACGACCCGCATGGGCTGGTAGCCGATCGCACGTGCCTCGACCATCTGCGTGCCGGTGGGCAGTCCGTCCAGCGAGTACAGCCCGTTGGAGGTGTTGGTCCCGTTGCCGCTCGCGCCCCAGAGGACCACGCGAGCGCTGGCTATCGCCTGCCCACTGGCGCTCTTCACGGCGCCGCGAAGCACGCCGGTGCCTTTGTTGGTAGAGCCGATCACGAGATCACGCACCAGTAGGCCGTTGCGCGGTACGCGTAGCTCGATGAAACCGGTGGAGTCTCCACCGGCATACGCCCGAGCGGTCACGGGTGCATTGCGCGGGACGCCACAGAGCACGAACATCCCGTCGTCGGTGCTGCTGCCGAATCGCGATGGAGAGCGCCGTTCCACGCCGCGCGGCCCCACCGTAACCTCCGTGTACTGCGCTCGCACACGCGCCGCGGGGACCTGTGCGTTGGTGGCCGCGTTGCGCACGAAACCCAGATAAAGTCCCATGGGCTGTTCCGGGTCGCCCGGACCGCAGCGTTTGGTGATGATCGACTCCGCCGACGGAATCGTCATCGGCACCTCGATCTCCTCGGGCGTCGTGATATTCACCCGAAAGAGCGGCGCCTCGATGCCGAGCTGATCAAGCCGTTGGTGGAAGAAGCCGATCAGGTAGGTGCCGACGGCGACGGAGTCGATCGCGAAGCGGCCGTTCGCGGTGGCGATTGCCGTGCGCACTTTCGACGGGTTGGCCGCGTCGACCAACTGTACCGTCGCGCCGCCCAGCCACTGCGTGGCCGCGCTGTCGAACACGGTGCCTACAATGCGTGCGCGAAGGGGTAGCGGCGCCGGCGTCACGGCGCGCACCTGCGCCGCAACCACGGACGGGGCGGCCATCATCAGCACGAGAAGTGTTCGGAACATCGGTGACATGGACAAGGAAAGGTGAGCGACCATCACGGTCAAAACGCGAACTCAAAACGCGAACGTGGTACCGACATACCCCCAATGCTCCACGTGTGCTCCCCCCGGAGTCGTGGAAAGGAACGCGCCGGGAAGCACCGTAGCTCCCCCAATCAGCACGCGGAGGTGGGCGGTCGCCTTCCAAGCGGCGGTGAGATCGACTTCGTCGGCCACATGACGCGCCGAGGACCCGCTCGCCGCGCGAAAGAGACCATTCTGTTTGTTGTACACGCCGTCGTCGAGCTGGCGCCGGTCGAACCGGTACCAGGCACCGCGCAGCGACAGCGACGGAGTCGGATCCCAGCTGCTGATGGCGTGCAGCTCGGCCACGTTGGGACGACCAATGACATCGGCGAATCCACCGTGCTGATGCGCCGCCGGGTAGAGCACGGCAAAGGCCTCGTTTCCCGGCGTTGCCGTACGATCGCTGCTCGCTTCCTCGAGGCCGAGTGCGAGCGATGGCATGCCACGCACGCGTCGCCACTGCAGCTGCGTTTCGACTACCCAAAACCACGCCTGCAGTTCGCGCGTCCCGGCGTGTCCATGCTGCAACGCGCCTTCGAATTCCATGGATGTCACGATGCGTGACGCCGATGGCGTGCCGAGCTGCCACACCGTCCGCGCGCCCGTGGTGAGGCGTCGGGTGAGCGACGACGGCGTGCGAATGGTCTGCTCGTACCAGTAGCCGTTCCACTGCGTCGGAAGGCCGCGGGCCAAGGGCCTGGCGCCGGGTGCGGAGCCCAGCGAGAGCGTGCGTAACCGCGCCGTACTATCGGCCCGATTCCCGCGATCGAGTCGCACGATCATCGGACGGATGTCAGCGCCTTCGAGCACCAATCGACCGCGCACGAGTTGCGCGCGCGTGCCCTCCGATCCACGGCGCGTATTGGCCCAGTCGGGGACGCCGACGAGTCGCTCGCGATTGAGGGAGACCTCCTGTCGGCCGTAGCGCACAAACGACTGACCGAAGCCGATGTCCGCGTACAGATTCTGGATGTCGTGACGATCGCCGTCGGTGGCTCGTGTGCCACCCGGCAGCGTGCGGCTCAGCGCCTGCGCGTCGCGTAATTCCGTGAGCACGCGCCCGTGGAACCGCTTGGGATGACCGGCCCGCAGGTCGGCGCCGACCATGAGCCTCGTGAAGCCGTAGTCGTCGCGTAGCGTGCCCAAGTTGTACGCGCGCATGAACTCCTCGCGCCAGCGAGCCTGTCCCGACAGCGTCAGCGTAAGCGGCCACCTCTGGTGCAGCGGTATCGCCTTCAGGCCGTCACTCCAGTCGCGCGTGCCTGCGGCCGCGCTGGCGGCCGGGGCGCTCACGGGTGTCGACTGGGCAGGCAGGGAGGCCACCGAGAGAAGCAAGGCGCCGACAACGACTCGTGAGGAAGGGACACAACAGGCCATGAGGGACGATACTCCGCTAGCCACGAATTGGCTCGCCCGGGGTACATTATCCCATAGAACGTCGCCGGGACATCGACGCGCTTTGCTGCGCCGCGCCCGTCGGCCCGTCCTTTCCCGCCGACTTCGCCCGCCCTCGATCGTGAAGACTTCGCAACTCGTCCGCCTATCGCTGTCGGCCGCGCTTGTCAGCGCCGCGTGTGCTACCGCCGCCCAGACCGGACGTGGCCCGGTGGCGGCACCGACCTCGCGTCGCACGGAGCCGATCACCCCCAGCATGGAGATCGCGTCGGCGCCGAAAAATGCGGCGGCGGACGCTGCATGGGCCGACTCGGTGCTCAAGACGCTGACGCTCCGCCAGAAAGCGGCGCAGATGGTCTGGATCTGGACGCTTGGCGACTACACGGCCACCGACGCCTCCGGGTTCACGAACATCGAACGGCTGGTGCGCGAGCAGGAGCTGGGGGGCATCATCGTGTCGGTCGGCGGGCCGCTCGACATCGCCGCCAAGGTGAATGCCTTACAGGCCGCGGCGAAACTGCCGCTGCTGGTGGGCGCGGACCTCGAAACCGGCGCCGCGTTCCGCGCGCGTGGCGGCTGGTTCCTGCCCAACGCGATCGAGCTCGGCGGCGCCACGTCATTCCCGTATCAGATGGGCATCGGCGCCACGCGCGATACCGCGCTGGCCTACGAAATGGGGCGCGTGACGGCGATCGAAGGGCGCGCGATGGGCATTCACATGGCGTTCGCGCCAGTGCTCGACGTCAACAACAATCCGAAGAACCCGGTGATCGCGGCGCGATCGTTCGGCGAGGATCCGATGCTCGTGTCGCGCCTGGGGGCAGCCTTGGTGCGTGGGATTCAGGAGCATGGGATGCTCGCTACCGGCAAGCACTTCCCTGGACATGGCGACACGGAGCAGAACTCGCACCTCGAGCTTTCGCGCGTGAACGTGTCGCGCGCGCGACTCGACAGCGTGGAACTCCGTCCGTTTCAGGCGGCGATCAACGCCGGCGTGCGCGGCATGATGACGTTCCATGGCGACTTGCCGGCCCTCGACACCACGCACACCGCGGCGACGCTGAGCGCGAAGGTGATGACCGATCTGCTGCGCACGCAGATGGGTTTCAACGGCTTGCTGGTGACCGATGCGTTGGACATGAACGGCGTACTGGGCAACATGACGATGGCGGAAGCCACCCAGCGCGCCGTGGTGGCGGGCAACGATGTGCTGCTGATGCCCAGTGATGCCAAAGTGTCGATTCAGGCCGTGGTGGACGGTGTGGCGTCGGGACGATTCACCGAAGCGCGCATCGATGCCTCGGTGAAGAAGCTGCTCATGGTGAAGCACGAATTCGGCCTCGATCGGGAGCGGTTCGTGAGCGTGGAGGGAGTGCGCAGCCGCGTTGGGGTGGCGGCCAATGTGGCGCCCGCCCGTGTCGCGGCTGAAAAGGCGATCACGTTGGTGCGTGATTCGCTCACGCTGGTGCCGTTCAAGATGCCGACCGCCAGCCGCGTGGTCAGCATCACCGTCACGCCCCGGGTGGATCTCAGCGCCGGTCGCATTTTC
Source organism: Gemmatimonas sp. (assembly GCF_046594945.1). Taxonomy (GTDB): domain Bacteria; phylum Gemmatimonadota; class Gemmatimonadetes; order Gemmatimonadales; family Gemmatimonadaceae; genus Gemmatimonas. Next base: position 23,954 of record NZ_JBKJRB010000031.1, read on the forward strand.
GACGCAGAGCTCAAGGGTACGTTCTCCAATCTGCTGTCGCTGACACTCAGCCCCGAAACGGTGGCCGACAACACGGCGGGAGCGGCGGGCGGCGGCACCGGGAGCTACACGATCAATCCCGAGCCCGCGCTCTTGCCCGCCTCAGTCGACAACGCCCTGTCGATCGCGCGTGGCGCGGATCTGGTAATCGTGTCGAGCTACATCGGCGCGAGCACCAACACCGCGGCGATGGTGCCCACGCGCGGCTTGCGGGAGTTGCTGAATGGGCTGCGCGCGGCGAACACCAAAGTGGTGCTTGTCTCGTTCAACAATCCCTACCTTCAACTCGGCCTGCCGCTCACGGAAGCACATCTGATCGCCTGGAGCCCGTGGCCGCTGTCGCAGCGAGCGGCCGCACGCGCGCTCTTGGGGAAGGCGCCGATCACTGGTCAGCTGCCGATCACGATTCCCGGTGTGGCGCCATTCGGCGCCGGCCTGCGTCGCTGAACGGATTCACTCAACTTTCGAATCTCTCCCATGCATTTTTCGTCACGAGTATTCGCCGTCGCCACGGCGGCGTCGATTGCCGCGTCCTCGATGGTGTCCACGTCAGTGGCCGCTGCCGCGCAGCGCGTCGCCTCGGATCTCACCGGCAACTGGACCTTTGAAGTCGTCACCGAAAACGGCACGGGCGTATCGGCTGTTGCGATGACGCAGAAGGGCGATTCGCTCACCGGCACGTACACGTCGGGCCGGATGGGCACGCTACCCTTCAAGGGCGTCGTGAAGGGGCAAACCTTCACCTTCGCCGCCAATACGTCCGGCGGCACGACCTTCACGTTCAGCGGCGCAATCGTCGACGCCGATCACATCACGGGCGATCTGGACTTTGGCGGTCAGGGCGGCGCGACGTTCAGCGGGACGCGCAAGAAGTAACGATGCTAGCGCCGGGCGCTGCGCACCAAGTTGCCGATCACACGCGCCACATCGGCTGCCCGCTCCTCGTGCAGCATGGTGCCCCCGGGCCGTAGGGTGTCCACGGTAAACCGTCTCACGTGCGTTTGCAGCAAGGCTACCTGAGCCACCGTCGGCGCGCTCGATGACGCTTTGTCGCCAACCAGCAGGTGCACCGGTGCGGTGATCCGCGCGAGCCGGGTCTCGATCGGAAATCGCTCGATCGCGGCCTGCATGGCGCCGAGTGTGCGCAGGAGTCCGCGCAAGTCATTCTCGATCGGGGCGACGTATTGCTTCACCACGTCGTTGGTGAGCCAGCGCTCGTCGGCGCTTTGGTCGCGGAGCGCCGACACGAATCGACGCTTGGCGAAGCTCCGTCCAATCGGATTGTCGAGTAGCGACGCAAACGTCAGCGCGGTGCGCACCCCCGGCGTGCCCTGTTTGTCGATCGGGCCTCCCGCCAGCGACACGACGCCACGCACGCGCGCCGTATCCGTGGCAGCGAGGTGGAAAGCGATCGTGGCGCTGGTGCCCTGTGCCGCCACGATCACCGTCGCACCGACCGGGAGTTCCGCGTCGAGCACCTTGGCGATACGTGCCGCCTGTGCGCTGAGTGTGTAGTCGGCGCCCTTCGGTCGGGTCGATGCGCCCATGCCGAGCGGGTCGACCACCAGCGGTTCGATGCTGAGGGCCTGCAGCTCGCGCACCACCTTGCGCATCGAGAATGCCGATCCAACCGGACCGGGAAGCAACAGTACGGCCACGTCGCCCCGCGTCATGTTGGTCGCCCCGCCGTTCACGCTCAGCGTCTCCGCGGGGGCGACGACCACCCGTCGCTCTCCCGGAGCCACCATCGGCACCGCACGAGTCACAGGCGCCGATTCGCGCCCGGACAGCACCAGCCCGAGGGCGATCACCAGCGACCTACGCAGACCCGCGCATCGGTTCGTCACGGGTGTTCAGCCGGCAACACGTGAGGTCGGGTTACGCCAACCCTGGTCCTGCCAGAGCGGGGCGCCCGTGAGCGACGGCCAGGTGATGAGCGCGCGCGAGTTCATCGGGTCAAGTGGGGATGGAAGTGGCGTCGGCCAGTGTCGGCGAGTCGGCATCGGCCGCGGGCACACCGCAGGTGGGGCAATACGGGTAGAACGCATTCTTGCGCGTGTGGCAACTGTCGCACTGGTCGTACAGCCGCAGGCCACAGTGCACACAGAAATTGCTGGGATTGGCCGGTCCTCCGGCGATTGCGCGCTCACACCCCGGGCAGACGCCGGCGCCGATGCGACGAAGGGCTTCGTCGTACGGGAGTGCACGGCGCCGTTCTCCTTCGCTCTGCAGCTCCACCCGTTGTCGCTGCGCCAGGTACCGACGCATCGCGCGGATCACGTACATGCCGACTACGGCGCTGGCGATGATCCCAACGCCGTAGCGCACGTAGCCGCCGTAACTCGGCAAGTACGGCACGAGCTCCACGAAGAACGCGAACACCGCAAACAGCACAAACCCGCGCAACAGCGGCCAGTACTCACTGCGTCGCTTGCGGGCCACCAGCCATCCAGCGATCAGCAGCAGCGGCAGGGTAAGCGCCAGGCGCACGGCGAAGACGCGTAGTTCCTGCGAAAAGCGCGCGCTCTCGAACCGCCCACGGGCCGAGAGTTCGAGGTCGATCTCGCGTTCGCGATTGTTCTCCATCGTTTGCGAAATGGCGAGCAACCGTTCGTCGAGTTGCTCGACCGCCGATTCTGCCTCGCGTTCACTGCGCTTCAGCGCGTCCAGCAGACGCGTGCGGGACACGACCTCCGGATCCTGCGTGGGATCGGTCGTGGCCGTGCGTGTTGCAATCCAGGTGTCGAACGTTTCGCGTTGCGACGAGTAGGCATTGCGCGCTACGGCGTGGCTCTGCGAGGCGCGCTCCCGTTCGTCTTGCGTGGTGCGCTGTAGCGTCACCAGCGAATCGCGCGCGGTGAGCAACGGCACGCGCTTGAGCGGATCCACGAACTCCGACAGCGCCACCTGCTGATCGACGCCGGGCAACTCGCCGACAATCTTGCCGCCGAGTCCGATCAGGAAACCGGCGAAGGTCATCGACACGGCCCACATCGCCACCGTGAACAGCTTCTCGGGAACACGAAGAGTACGGAACACCATCAGCTCCGGGGAAGGTCGCGCACGAGGTCACGAAAGAGGTCGACGACGAGGCTCGCCGGAACGCGTTCGATCGGGTGTGGTACGTCGTGTAGCACGTGCAGCGAGGCGTGCGGAAGCAGCGCGGCAAGGCGCGCGGCTTCGCCGTCGGTCACGGTGTCGTCGCGCGAGCCCACGCCAACGCGCACCGGGATCTGCACGGCGGCGAGTGTGGGCGCCGTCAGCAATGGGTCGGACCCCAGGTCGGTCAGGAGCTGGGTGGTGCGCGCGAGGACCCGCTCCCATCCACCGGCGCCCGCATGTCGCCCGCGCAGCTGATCGGCGAACGCGGGCACCTTCGCCCGCAGCACGGACGCGTCGAGACGCGATGCCGCAGCGACAGCGATCTCCGGCGTCCACTCGAACTTGGTGCCCAGCGTCACGATGCCGCCCAGCATGCCCGGTGACCTCGACTCAAGGAGCAGGGCCACATAGCCACCCATCGAATAGCCGAATACCAGCGGTTGCTGCCATCCTCGCCGCGCGATGTCATCGCGCAATGCGCCGGCGAATGTGGTCATCGAAAATGGCGCGCCATCCGGGAGCGGCGTGTCACCGTGCCCTGGGAGTTCGAGACAGTGCACGTCGCCCTGTGCTGACAGGGCATCGGCGATTGGTAGCATCTGCGCCGCGCCGCCGAGCGCACCGTGGATCAGGACGATAGGCGGCGTGGTCACCGGATCAGCGTGTCTTGAAGGCGCCGATCGCGTTCCGCGTGAACTCGGACAACACCAGCCTACCGCTCATCGCCGCGCGCTCGGCCAGCAGTGTGTCCCACGCTTCGGTGCCCGCCCAAAACACGCGCTTGAGCATGGACATCGCGTCCGGATTGGATGCCGCGAGTATGGTGGCGCGTGCGGCCACAGCGTCGTCCATGGCGGCGACATCGTCGAACAGCTTGGCGTAGAGGCCGTGCCGTTCCCCCCAAGCGGCATCGCGCCAGTCGGCGTCAACCGACATTGCGCCAAATGCCGCCAGTCCGATCTTTTTCTCGATGACTGGACCGACCACGAACGGACCGATGCCGACGGCAAGTTCACTGAGCTTGGCCGACGCGCTGGTGACCGCCAAGCTGAAGTCGGAGGCCGCGATGAGGCCGACGGCACCGCCGGCAGCTTTGCCGTGCACTCGACTGATCACGAACTTCGGTGCACGGATCATGGCGAGAATAACACGCGCGAACCCGCTGAAGAACTCTTGACCCTGTTCCGCGCTGGAGATCGCCGCCAGCTCGTCGAACGACGCGCCGGCGCAGAACGGACCAGTGCCGCCGCTCTGCAGGACGATCACACGGGCCGACGGATCGGCGCCGACCGCCGTGACGGCGGCGGCGAGATCGCGCAAAATGGCACTCGGCAGCGCGTTGCTCTTGGGATGAAAGAACTCGATACGGCCGATACCGTTCGCGATGTCGGTCCGGACGTAGCCGTCTGGACTGTTGGCGGGGCGGGGAGCGTGGGTCGTCATGCAGGGAAAATAGCGTCGCTCTCGGATTGTCGAACCCTGTTTACGCTGGGTAGATTCCAAGCATGGACCAGAACCCGCCCGTTCCCACCGAGGATCCGGCCCTCCTGGCTGCCTTCGAAGCTCGCATTGCCGCTGGCGAAAGCATCGAGCCGAAGGACTGGATGCCGGAGCGCTATCGTAAGCAGCTGACGCGGATGATGTCGCAACATGCGCACTCCGAAATCGTCGGTATGTTGCCGGAAGGCAACTGGATCACGCGCGCCCCGTCGCTGCGTCGCAAGATGTCGCTCATTGCCAAGGTGCAGGACGAAGCCGGGCATGGCCTGTACATCTACTGCGGCACCGAGACGCTCGGCGTCGATCGTCACGAGCTTGTGCAGCAGTTGCTCGAGGGTCGGGCGAAATACTCGAGCATCTTCAACTATCCCACCTTGTCGTGGGCAGACATGGGCGTGATCGGGTGGCTCGTGGACGGTGCAGCGATCGTGAACCAGACCGTGCTGGCGAAGGCCTCATATGGCCCGTATGCCCGTGCGATGGTGCGCATCTGCAAGGAAGAAAATTTCCACAAGCGTCAGGGCTACGAGATCTGCTCGGTGCTGGCCAACGGCACGCCGGAACAGAAGGCGATGGTGCAGGAAGCGTTCAATCGCTTCTGGTGGCCGTCGCTGATGATGTTCGGTCCGAGCGACACCAATTCGCCGAACAGCGCCGAGCTGCTGAAATGGCGCGTGAAGCGGAAGACGAACGACGAGCTGCGTCAGCGCTTCGTGAATCTCACGGTGCCGCAGGCTATCGCGATCGGTATTTCGGTGCCCGATCCTGATCTGCATCTCGACCCGGCCACCGGCAACTGGGAGTTCGGCGAGATTGAGTGGAGCGAATTCTTCGAAGTACTGAAGGGCAACGGTCCGTGCAATCGCGAACGGCTCGATGCGCGTCGTAAGGCGCACGAAGACGGTGAATGGGTGCGAGCGGCGGCATCGGCGCACGCTGAGAAGCAGAAGGCGCGTTCCTCCACGGCTGCGGCCTGACCACAGGATTTCGATCATGGCAGATAGTCAGTGGCCGCTTTGGGAAGTCTTCACGCAACCCAACAAGGGTGAACCGTTCGAACACGCCGGCAGTGTGCACGCCCCTGATGGTGAGCTCGCGCTGCAGAACGCCCGCGATGTGTACGCACGTCGCGGCGAAGCGGTGAATCTGTGGGTCGTGCCAACCGCCGCAATCGTGGCCTCGGCACCGTCGGATGCGGGTCCATTTTTCGAACCTGGCAACGACAAACCCTATCGACATCCGCAGTTCTATATCGCGCCGCGCGGCGTGCGCATCTTCTGAGTCGCTCATGACCGAACCGTCGTTCCAGGTCGCCGCACCGCGCAGTACGCCGGTCGCCAATCCGTTGTTCGAGTACGTGCTGCGCCTGGGCGACGATCGTCTGGTGCTCGGGCATCGGCTGTCGGAGTGGTGCGGTCATGGGCCGATCCTCGAAGAGGACATCGCGCTCTCCAACATCGCGCTCGATCTCATCGGGCATGCCAGCTCGTTGCTGGCCCTTGCCGGAGAAATCGAAGGGCAGGGACGCGATGCCGACACGCTCGCGTATTTCCGCGAGGCGGTGGCGTATCGCAACGCGTTGCTGGTCGAGATCCCCAACGGCGATTTCGCGGTCACGATGGTGCGGCAGTTCCTGTTCGATGCCTACAGCGTGCTGCTGTGGGACGCGCTGTCGCGCTGTGATCATGAAGGACTCGCTGCTGTCGCCGCCAAGTCGCTCAAGGAAGACAAGTATCACCTGCGCCACAGCAGCGAGTGGGTGATACGACTGGGCGACGGCACCGAGGAGAGTCACGCCCGTGCACAACAGGCGCTCGACGCCTTGTGGCGCTACACCGGTGAGCTGTTCGACCACGACGCTGTCGACGATGCTGTCGCGGCCGAAGCTTTCATCGCGATCGACCACGACGCACTGCATTCGCTCTGGCTCACGATGGTGAAGGACGTGGTGCAGCGTGCCACGCTCACCCTCCCCACCGACCAGGCCGTGCGTCGCGGTGGCCGACGCGGCTTTCACACCGAATCACTGGGACACATGCTGGCGACCATGCAGATTGTGGCGCGCTCGCATCCTGGCGCATCCTGGTAAGCGGCAAGCGATGATGAGTCCAGACGAAGTGTACGGGGTGCTCAACACGGTGATGGACCCCGAGGTCCCGGTCATCAGCGTGGTCGAATTGGGTATCGTGCGTGACGTCGCGATCCAGAATGAGGCGGTCACGATCACCATCACCCCGACGTATTCGGGGTGCCCGGCTATGCGCGAGATCGAAGCCGACATCCGCACTGCGCTGCTCGAGCGAGGTGTCCGCGACGTGCATGTGAAACTGGTGCTCTCGCCGGCGTGGACCACCGACTGGATCGGCCCCGACGCACGAGAGAAGTTGCGCGCGTACGGTATTGCCCCGCCAGGGCGGGCCGAACCGCAGGGTCTCATTACGCTCACGCGGTCCCGCGTGCCTGTGGCGTGTCCCTTCTGTGGCTCGAGCGACACGCGACTGCAAAGTGAGTTCGGTAGCACGGCCTGTAAGGCGATACACGTATGCAATTCGTGTCGGCAGCCGTTTGATGAGTTCAAGGCGCTCTAAATTACAGAGTTTCAAACGGCTGAACACCTCCCTCCTGCGTCCTAAGGTGTTTCTCCTTCTGGGCCCCTACTTCAACTCCCCAACCGGCACGTGGCCGGCGCGTGCGCCACGAGCTTACGGTACCAACCGCACCATCCGGTCGAACGCCCCATCCGTCGCCTCGCCCACCGCGCGCTTCGCCACATACTCCCCGAGCACCGGTCCGTGCTTGAACGCGTGCCCTGACCCGCCGCCGGCGATCAGCACGTTGTCGAAGTCGGGGTGATGGTCGATGATGAAATGTTCGTCGACCGTGTTCTCCAACTGGCAGACGCGTGTCTCGGTGATCGGCTGGTCCTTGAGCGAGGGAAAGCGCTTCGCGAGAAAGGCGCGCGCCCGGCGAACCTCGTGCGGCGTCACGATGCGCTCGTCGGTGTCAGGATCGAACGTGACCGGGCCGGTAGTCGGACAGACCTTCACGCCGCGTCCATCGACGCTAGGGAAGCCGTAGTACCCGTCCTCGGAGAAGTTGGGCATGTTCGGATACGAGAAGCGCGTGTCGCCGGAGGGTGTGCCGAAGTAGAAGACCTCGCGCCCAGGCACCTTGATGCGCTCGGCGAGGAGCTGCGGGAAGAGCTTGGGGAGCCAGGGCCCGCACGCGAAGACGAATGTCTGTGCGGCGAAGCGTTCGCCGGTGGCCGTCTCCACGTCGGTCAATCGTCGTCCATCGGCGCGACCGGGCCGGGCCCGCTTTACCAAGAGCGTGCCACCCTTGCGGGTGAACGCGCTCGCGGCCGCGATGATCGACGTCTTGGCGCGCAGCACTGCCGCCGTCGGCTCGAGCAGTCCGACACCCATTCCCGTGGTGTCCATCTGCGGATACCGCCGACGCAGGTCGTCGCTCGTGAGCGCCTCCACGGGGACGCCGAGGCGGGTGAGCATCGCCTGCGTCGCGCGCAGTGACGGTGTCCAGTCGCGGGCGAGTTCGAGGCGTCCGGTCTCGATCATCAGCGGGATGCCGAACTCCTGCTCACGCGCGCGCCACGCCGCGAAGGCGCGCTGGGCCATGCGGGCATAAAGTTCGCGGTCGCCGTAGCCGACGCGGATCTGGCGCGTCTCGTCGCCCGAGGTCGCACGCGAATTCCCGGGGCCGTAGGCGTCCAAGAGCGTAACGTCGTGGCCCTGCTCGCGCAGGTGCAGCGCGGTCCAGACGCCGAACACGCCGCTGCCGATCACGACGATCGCACTGCGCTTCGACTGGATCAGGGCGGGGGCGGCGTTCATCGTGGAGGGGAGGAGCGTGGCGAGGGCGGACGCGCCGAGTGGGGCGGAAGTGACCTCGAGGAAGGTGCGTCGGTCCATTGGAGGCTCGCGTTGCATGCGGGGGGACGATCAGGTCGCGCACCAGCGCGTAGTCAGGCGGTATGTCGCTTCCGCTCGGGAGTATAGTGCCACCACGGGTGCGGAGGCGCACCCTCCATGAACCGGACCGCAGAGATGAAGCAGTCGATCAGGCAGGGGTCCTGTCGCACACCGGCCGCGGCGTTGCTCTGCGCATAGAGCTCGTACGGATCGCGCCCGATCAACTGCTTCGGCTCACGGATGCCGATCGCGCGGAGGTCGGCGGCGATCGACTTCCCGATGTTGGGGATCGCCTCGAGTTGGTGTGCCTCGGCGGCCGTGCGTGACTTGCCCATCTGCGAGCTCCTGTCCTGCCTCAGTTGAAATGTGACACCACTCGCTCCACCCTATGAAGCGTCGGAGGTCGTTACGCGACCCCGGCCGCCGCTAGACCGCCAGTAGCGCCTCGATCTCGGCCCGGATCGAGTCGACGCCGGGCACCACGGCTTCCAGTAGCACTGGGTGGTAGGGTACCGGGATATCCATCGGTGCGAGCCGACGCACCGGTGCGTCGAGGTGCCAGAACGCCTCTTGCGCCAGCACGCCAGCGATCTCGGCTCCGAACCCAGCCGTCATGTTGTCTTCGTGCACGATCAGGCAGCGACCGGTTTTCCGCACCGAGGCCAGCACCGCGTTGCGGTCCCACGGCGAGATGGTACGAAGGTCGATCAATTCCACGCGATCACCGAACGATTCCGCCGCCTCGTGGCAGCGATGCACCATCGCGCTCCAGGACACCACCGTGATGTCCGCCCCTTCCCGCACCACGCGCGCCTTGCCGAACGGCAAGACGTAGTTGTCACCCGGATAGCGGGCGCTGCCGTCGCCGGTCATTAGCAGCGAGCGGTGCTCGAAGAAGATGGTCGGATTGGGACTGCGCATCGCGGCGCGAAGTAATCCCACGGCATCGGCCGCGTTCGACGGCATCGCCACCTGCCAGCCGTAGGCGTGCGCAAAGCGCACTTCGTCGCTCAGGCTGTGCCACGGATCACCCACATCCTTGCCGAATCCGCCCGGCATGCGCACCACGATTGGCGCGGCGAATCGGTTGGCCGTCCGCCACCGCATCGTGCCGGTGTTGTTCAGCTGCTCGGTTGCCGGATCGGCGTACTTGCGGAACTGGATCTCGGCCACCGGCATCAGTCCACTGATCGCCATCGCCACCGCACGGCCGACAATGCCTTCTTCCGAGAGGCTCGTGTCGAACACGCGCGCGTTACCGAACTGCTTCTGCAGTCCTTCCGTCACGAGGTGCACGCCACCCTTGCGACCCACGTCTTCGCCGAACACCACAACCTTCGGATTGACCGCGAGTTCGTGGCGCAACGTGCGGCGGATCGCTTCGGCGTAGCGCAGTAGTTCGCCCTCGTCGTTCGGCGTGTCGGTGCTTGGCAACGCCGCGCGTTCCGCACGCGACAAGCCACCCATCGCCTCGGCAACATCCGGCGACTCGTCGGCCATCACATGCTGCGCGATCGTGGCCGGATTCGGGATCGCCCGTGCTCGCGCTTCTTCGAGGCCGGCGGCAATGTCACGCGCCACGTCGGCTTCGAGCGCTGCCCATTGGGCGGCCGACATGAACGCCGGCACGAGATAGTCGTGCAGCTTCGGTAGAGGATCGCGAGCCTGATCGTCGGCCAGTTCCGCGTCGGTGCGATAGCCCTTCTGGTTGTCGGGCCCCGAGTGACTACACAGGCGCGGCACCGTGAGACGTACCAGTGCGGGGCCCTCGCCGCTGCGCACGTGCGCCACCGCTTCTTGCAGCAGGCCGGCCGCTTCGTGCGGATCGGTGCCGCTGCCGTTGCGAATAAACAGATTCGTAAACGACGCGAGATTGCGTGCAATGTCGCCACCGGGCGTCTGCATGTCGCCCCGCACACTGATGCCGAGATCGTTGTCTTCGATGTAAAACAGCATGGGCAGCTTGAGCGTCGTGGCCATCGTGAGCGACGCCCAAAATCCGCTCGTCGCCACCGAAGCGTCTCCGCCCAGGGCGACGCTGATGCAACCGGCGTAGCTCGCGTCGCCGAGACCGTCGCGATGATACGTGATCGACTGCGCCCAGCCGGCGGCCGGCGTGTACTGCGAGCCCACGTCGCCCGACATCGGGAGTACCGTGCAGCCGGCGCGATTCGGCAAGTTGCACACCACGCCAATATCGCGGCCGTCGCTGAATCCACCGGCGCGCCCAAGCGGACTGCCAAACGCATCGGGGATCGAGAGACCCACGGAGAGCAGGAACGGTCGCGACCGGTAATACGCACCAGCGCCGTCGTGTACACCGTCGATGAGGGATCCCAGAATCACTTGCGCCATGTCGTGGCCGCGCGCCGAGAACTGGTACAGCACTACATGCTCGCGCGGCACCGAATGGCGCAGGCGATTGGTCGTCTCTTCGACCTCGTCGAGCGAGCGCGAGACGAGCGTGTTGTAGGCGATGCGACGCCAGTCGAACCCAGGGCGGGGAGTCGTCAGTTGAGCAGACGAGGCGCGGGTGACTGACCGGACAGCGGGCTTGGCAGGCATAGCCTAGTAATCTGCCGAACCGGCTCCGTTATCGGGAGCGGAGCTCTCATCATTGCGGGGAGAATGCGATCGACGGGATCACACCGCGCATCCCAAGAATTGCCAGTCGCGCTACAGACGTGACCACCGGTACACCGATGCCGATCGCGATGAGCACGATGTTGGCGGCCAGTACTGGGCCGGTCCATGCGTTCACCAGCGAGCGCTCTCGTCTCAAGAGGAAGGCGACGACCGCCACCATGTTCACCAACAGCACGCCGGCGAGGGCCCAGGTAAACGCGCTCCAGCCGATGCGCTGAAGCCAGTGCAATATGGTGACGTCCATTGCGTGAACTCCATGGCCGATGTGGGTCCCGACTGTGTTGCTGTTAGGGATGGTACGGCTTCGCTTGCCACTTGGCGAGGGCAGGAGGCGGGCGCACCTTCGAGGACGAGATGCTCTTGGCTTGGTTGGAGGCTGTCGGCTTGGTTGGAGGCTGTCGGCTTGGTTGGAGGCTCTCGGCTTGGCTGGAGGCTGTCGGCTTGGTTGGAGGCTGTCGGCTTGGCTGGAGGCTCTCGACTTGGCTGGAGGCTCTCGGCTCCCAGGTTACGAGGCTGTGGGCTAACGGCTGTCTGCCATGGGCCATGAGCCGTGGGCCATGGGTATGCCCCCGCACCGTTTTCACCCACGGCCCACGGCCCACGGCCCATGGCAGACAGCTCACAGCCGAAAGCCTCCAGACTTGGGAGCCGAGAGCCCACAGCCGCCCACCGCCCACCGCCCTCCACCGTCAGAACGCAGACTATTTTTAGGAATGTCCTCACCCACTCCCTCCCTCCTGATTGAACAGCGTGACGGTGTTCTCACCCTGACGCTCAATCGCCCCGATGTCCTCAACAGCTTCAATCGCGAGATGGCGGCTGCACTGCAGGCCGCGCTTCGTGAGGCGGCGAGCGACAGCGCCGTGCGCGCGATCGTGCTGACCGGTGCCGGTCGCGGCTTCTGCGCGGGCCAGGATCTGGCCGAGGCGTTGCCGCAGGGCGACGGCCCGATGCCGGATATCGGGGAGATCGTGAAGAGCTGCTACAACCCGATTATCCGTGCGATTCGCACCATCGAGAAACCGGTCCTGTGCGCCGTGAACGGCATTGCGGCCGGCGCCGGCGCGAACCTGGCGTTCGCGTGCGACCTCACCATCGCGGCCGACGACATCAGCTTCGTGGAAAGCTTCGCCAAGCTCGGATTGATCCCCGACACCAGCGGCACGTTTTTCGTGCCGCGTCTCGTGGGGACGCAGCGGGCGACGGGCATGTTCTTCCTCGCCGAAAAAATTCCGGCGATGAAGGCGAAGGAGTGGGGACTCATCTGGGATGTGGCACCGAAAGTCGAACTGATGGCCACCGTTCACGCGATGGCCGCGTCGCTGGCCACGCAGGCTACACGGGGCTTCGGTCTCACCAAGCGCGCGATGAACGCCAGCTTCGCGAATTCGCTCGATGCGCAACTCGAAGTGGAGGCGCAGGCGATGCACGAAGCCGGACGAACGGCCGACTACGAAGAAGGGGTGCGCGCCTTCCTCGACAAGCGGGCGCCGGTGTATCGCGGCGAATGAGCGAGTCGATGAGCGATCCGATGAAGAGCGTGGTCGGCGTGCTGGGTGCCGGCGCGATGGGCGCCGGCATTGCCCAGGTCGCGGCGGTCCACGGACATGCCGTGGTGCTCGCCGATGCGCAGGCGGCGTCGATCGTGCGGGCGCGGTCCGGACACGCGAAGGCGCTGGCTCGCGACGTGGAGAAGGGGCGTCTCACCCGGGAGCAGGCAAGTGCGGTGCTGGGGCGCATCACGTACGTGGAGGGAGTGAGCCCCGAACAACTGGCGGCGTTCGCACCCTGCGGCGTCGTGATCGAAGCGATCATCGAGCAGCTGGCCGCCAAGCAACAGCTGCTGCGCGCACTCGAAGCGATCGTGGCCCCCACGGCGATCCTGGCGTCGAACACGTCGTCGCTGTCCATCGCCGCGCTGGCCGGTTCGTGTACCCACAGCGAACGGGTCGTGGGCGTGCACTTCTTCAATCCGGCGCCGGTGATGCCGCTGGTGGAGATCATTCCGGCGATCACGACCTCGAGCTCTGTGATCGCCGCCGCGCGCGCGCTCGTGACCGCGTGGGGCAAGACGACCGTGCTCGCCGCCGACACGCCGGGGTTTCTCGTGAATCGGGTCGCGCGCTCATTTTACGGCGAGTCGTTGCGCATTCGCGAGGAAGGGATCGCCGACTGCGCTACGATCGATTGGGCGCTGCGCACCATCGGCGGATTCCGCATGGGGCCGTTCGAGCTCATGGACTTCATCGGGCTCGATGTCAACTTCGCCGTCACACGCTCGGTGTTCGAAGGGATGTTTCTCGATCCGCGGTATCGACCGTCGCACGCGCAGCAGCGGTTGGTGGAAGCCGGCTGGCTTGGCCGGAAAACGCAGCGTGGCTTCTATGACTACCGCGACGGCGCGCCGACGCCTGCGCCGCATGACGATCCCGCGCTCGGTCAGCGCATCGTCAATCGCGTACTGGCCATGCTCGTGAACGAGGCGGTGGACGCCGTGCACCTGCAGCTCGCGTCGGTTCAGGATGTCGAACTCGCGATGACGACGGGCGTGAACTATCCGCGCGGCCTGCTGCAGTGGGGCGACGAGATCGGCGCGCCCAACGTGCTGGCGCAGTTGCAGGTGCTCCAGTCGGAAACCGGCGACGATCGCTATCGGCCCAGCATCCGCTTGCGTCGCGCCGTACAGGCCGGCGCATCGCTGCTCGACGCACGGCGCTACTCGTGACCACGATCGTGACCACGATCGTGACCACGCCGAATCTCCCTCCCGCAAACGCGACCACGCCGTCGGCGGACGACGTGGTGCGTACGCTCATGTCGCGTGATGCCTACTCGCAGTGGCTCGGCATCGAAGTACTCGAGGCCGCGGTCGGAAAGTCGGTGCTGCGCATGGCCATCCGCGACGAGATGGTGAACGGATTCGGCACCGCGCACGGCGGCATCATGTTCTCGCTGGCCGACAGCGCGCTGGCGTTCGCCACGAATGCGTGTGGTGTGCTCAGCGTTGCTGTCGACTGCTCGATCAGCTTTCCCGTGGCGGTGCGGCCTGGCGACGTGCTCGTTGCCACCGCCATCGAGCAGAGCACCACCAAGCGTTTGGCGTTCTGCGACGTGAGCGTTCGTAATCAGGCCGACCTGCTGGTCGGACATTTTCGCGGCACAGTGTACCGCACTGCGATTCCTCATCAGTTGTGACCCGGACATCATGAACGACGCATTTATTATCGAAGGTCTTCGTACGCCGATCGGCAACATCGGCGGCGCGCTGAGTCATGTGCGCGCCGATGATCTGGCGGCGCATGCGATCTCGTCGCTGCTCGCGCGCGTCAGTGCCACGTCGACCAGCTTCGATCCCGCGCAGATTGCCGACGTCATTCTCGGGTGCGCCAATCAGGCCGGCGAGGATAACCGCAACGTGGCCCGCATGGCTGCGCTGCTGGCTGGGCTGCCGGTCACGGTTCCTGGCGAGACGGTCAACCGGCTGTGTGCGTCGGGGCTGAACGCGGTCGCCAGCGCGGCGCGCGCCATCAAGGCCGGCGAAGGGGACTTGTATGTCGCCGGTGGCGTGGAGAGCATGACGCGCGCGCCGTACGTGATGTCGAAAGGCGCCACCCCGTTTGCTCGTGATGTCCAGCTGTTCGACACCTGCCTTGGCTGGCGATTCGTGAACGCGAAAATGAAGCAACTGCATGGCACCGACTCGATGGGTGAGACGGCCGAGCATGTCGCGGCGCAGTATGGTGTGTCGCGCGACGATCAGGATGCGTTTGCGGTGCGTTCGCAGCAGAAGGCCGCGGCCGCGCAGCGCGAGGGACGGCTGGCCGAGGAGATCGTGTCGGTGTCGATTCCGCAGCGGAAGGGCGATGCGGTGGTGGTGTCGCAGGATGAATTTCTGCGCCCCGACACGTCTCTGCAAACGCTCGCCAAGCTCAAGCCGGCGTTCCGGCATGACGGGCAAGGCTCGGTAACGGCGGGAAACGCCAGTGGCCTCAACGACGGCGCGGCCGCGCTGCTGATCGCGTCGGGGTTGGCCGCCACGAAGTACGGTTTGACACCGATGGCGCGGATCGTATCGAGTGCCGCGGCCGGTGTCGAGCCGCGCATCATGGGCATGGGCCCCGTGCCAGCCACGCGTCTGGTGCTCGAGCGGGCCCAACTGACATTGGATCAGATGGACGTGATCGAGCTGAACGAGGCATTCGCCGCGCAGGGTCTGGCATGTCTCCGTGCGCTGGGTGTGGCCGACGATGACGCGCGCGTGAACCCGAACGG
>NZ_JBKJRB010000095.1:0-44290 GCF_046594945.1 Gemmatimonas sp.
CATGGCCTCGATGGCCTCCCAGCGCTCCTCGAGCGGCGAGAGATTCCACCGGTCGCAGCTACGGCACACCACCCAGAGGCGCCCTTTGGCGGCATCGAACGCCAGCCGGGTGCCCACCGGAAAGGCCTCGAACGCCTCGTTCCGGCCAAGATCCATCGTACAGTGGATACAGGTGGTGAACATTTCCCTATAATTTACCGGGATGAATCAGCCCGTGTACCTGGACCACGCCGCCACCACGCCGGTGCGCGACGAGGTCATGGCCGCCATGGCGCCCTACTTTGGCGCGCGCTTCGGAAATCCGTCCAGCGTGCATCGCTGGGGCCGTGAAGCGCGCGTGGCGCTCGACGAATCCCGTGAGCGATTGGCCGCGTGTCTCGGGGCTCACGCCGACGAGGTCTGTTTTACGTCAGGCGGAACCGAGGGCGACAACTTCGCCATCCTTGGCGTGTTCCGCACGCGACGGGCGCAGGGTCGCGTGGCCGCGATTACCACCCCGATCGAGCACAAGGCCGTGCTGGGGGCGGTGCATCAGGTCGCGCACGAAGGAGGTGAAGAGCGCCTGGTGCGAGTCACGCGCCACGGCCTCGTGGATATGGCACACTTTACCGAACTGCTCGATGCGCGCGTCGCGGTGGCCAGCGTCATGTGGGTGAACAATGAAGTCGGGGTGGTGCAAGACGTGCCCGCGTTGGCCGCACAGGCCAAGTCCGCCGGGGCGGTGTTTCACACCGACGCCGTGCAGGCCTTCGGCAAGCTGTCGATCAATGCCCGTACGATGCCGTTCGACCTGCTCACGATCTCGGGGCACAAGATTGGCGCGCCCAAGGGCATCGGTGCCCTGTTCATTCGTCGGGACACGCCGCTCGAGCCGATGTTTCACGGCGGTTCGCAGGATCGTGGCCGTCGTCCCGGCACGGAGAACGTGGCATTCGCCGTAGGACTCGCCACCGCGGCCGAACTGTTGTTGGCGGAACACGACGCCGAGCATGCCCGACTGTCCACCCTGCGCGCGATGCTCGAGCAGGGACTGCACGAGCGGATTCCCGACGTGATTATTCACGGCGAAGGCACGCTGCGCGCTCCGCACATCACCAACATGTCGATCCCGGGCACCAGCAGCGAGTCGATGCTGATGGCACTCGATCTGCGCGGCATCGCCTGTAGTGCGGGATCGGCGTGTCAGAGTGGGAGTGTGTCCGCGTCACACGTACTGAGCGCGATGGGCGTGTCGCCTGACATCGCGAACGCGGCACTGCGCTTGTCGCTGGGCTGCATGAGCACGGACGCGTGTGTGCAGCGTACGCTCGATGTGCTCACGGCGCTGGCCGAGAAGTCGCGTGTCGGCAAGGCCGCCAGTGCGGCGTGCGCGTTCGAGCCCGTCGAGTTCTGAGACCGCACATGTCGAGCGCGTCAGTACACGGCTCGTTACCGCAGAAGGGTGAGCGCGTTCTCGTGGCGATGAGCGGTGGCGTGGATTCGTCGGTCGCGGCCGCGGTGCTCGTGGAAGCGGGCTGCGACGTAGTCGGTGTCACGATGAAGCTGCACGAGGATGGTAAGGACATTCCCGACCGTCCGTGCTGCTCACTCGACAGCACCAGTGACGCGCGGCGCGTGTGCGAAAGGTTGGGCATTCCGCACTACGTCACGAATCTCGTGGACCGCTTTGGTCACGATGTGCTCGACGATTTCGTGCAGGAGTACGCGCGCGGCCGCACGCCGATTCCGTGCGTGCGCTGCAACACGTTCACGAAGTTCCGCGATCTGCTGCACACGGCCGACAACATCGACGCGCTATGGTTGGCCACCGGTCACTATGCGCGCATGGGCACGGTGGCGAACGGAAGCGACGGGCGTGTGATGTTGCGTGGCCTCGATCCCGCGAAAGATCAGAGCTATTTCTTGTGGGGCATCGAGCGCCCGGTGCTCTCGCGGCTCGTGCTCCCGGTTGGGAATCAGACGAAGGCGGAAACGCGCGAGATCGCGCGCCGCTTTGGGCTGCGCACGGCGGAAAAGCCCGAGAGTCAGGACATCTGTTTCGTGCCCGATGGCAATCATGTGCGCGTGCTGGAGGAACAGCTGGGCGCCGATGCCCCTGCCCTGTCGGTCGGCCCGTGGCGTCTCGTGAGCGGCGAAGTGATCGGCGAACATCAGGGCTTCGCGCGCTACACGATTGGCCAGCGGAAAGGGCTACCGGGTGGGTTCGCCGAGCCGATGTTCGTGGTGGAGATCGTGCCAAGCGAGCGCGCGGTGGTGATCGGACCGCGCGAGGCGCTACTGGGGCGCGGCCTCGAAGCGCGTGAGCTGAATTGGCTGGTCACGCCGCCGGTGGTTGGGGCGCCGGTCCAGGTGCAGGTGCGGAACCGCGCCGCCGCCGCAGCGGCCACGATCGTGCGGCTCTCCGGTGATACGATCGAGCTGGCGCTCGACGAACCGGTGCACGCCATCTCGCCGGGCCAGTCACTGGTGATGTACGACGGCGACACGGTGCTGGGCGGTGGTGTGATCGAGCGCGGCATGCGCACGGCGCCGGGCCGGAGACTGCCGATCCTTGCGGCGTAGTCGGGGCATCGCTTCGGCTGCCGCTGCTGAACTGATCACACGGAGAAAAGGAGCATAAAGAGGAAACGAGGGCGGATGCGTGCAATACCTCGCCTTCTTTTTTCCTCCTTTTGCGCTTTTTCTCTGAGTGATCAGTTCACGATGTCAGCCATTCACACTGGCCTCCCCGGAAGCTCGGCCGCTGGCACGGTCATCACGGCCACGAGCATGTCGGCGGTGACATTCAGCAGCGTTTTGAACATATCGGGCAGCGTGTCGAGCGCGATGAGAATGCCGATCCCTTCCACGGGCAGGCCGATGCTCGTATACAGCGGCACTTGCAGTAGCATACCGCCACTGGGGATGCCGGGCGTGCTGAAATTCAGCACCACGCTGCTTGCGGCCACGAGGGCGATGCTCGAAAACGGGAGCTCGATGCCGTACAGCTTCGCCACGAACAGGGCGCCGACCACCCAGTAAATCGCGCTCGTGAGCTTGAAGACCGACGCACATAACGGTAGCACGAACCCGGTAGCCGTGGGCGGTAAGTGCAGCACATCAGTCGCGCCTTTCACCATAGCCGGCAGCGAAGCCAAGGAACTGCGCGTGCCCATGCCGACCACTTGCGACGGAATCAGGGCTCGCGCGAAGTCAAGCAGTGGCACGCGACGCGTGACGCCCATGACACCATAGAGTGCGGCGGTCGCAATCAGATGCAGCACGATCACGACCATAAAGTAGAACCCGATAGCGCCGAGCACCGACGTGCCGAGCTTCTGTCCAAGCACGGTGGCCAACGCTAGTATGCCAATCGGAGCGATCGCCAGCATCCAGCGCACGACCACCAACATCGTGTCGGCCATCCCGCGAAAGAACGCGAGCTGCGCGGCGCGCGGCCCGTCGCTCACGTTGCCCAGCGCGAACGCGTAGAGCAGCGTGAACAGCACCACCGGCAGCAACGTGCCATCGGCGGCGGCTTTGATGGGGTTAAGCGGGATCAGTCCGAGAATAAACGTGCGCAGCGACAACGCGTCGGCCGGCGGGATATCGATGGACGCGGTGGCGCGCAGTCGTGTGGTGGCTTCCGGATCGAGCAACAGCGTATCGAACCACAGCGGCGCCACGACGATGGTGAATATTGCGCAGGCAATTGCGAGCCCCAGCATCCAGCCGAACGCTTTCGCTCCCACGCGTCCCGTGATGCGAGTATCGCCGCCGCCCGCCACGCCCACGATCAGCAGGGGCACCACCAGCGGGATCACCGTCATACGCACCGCATTGATCCAGGCCGTGCCGACGACATCCAGCACACCGATCAGTCCCCTGGTGAAGGCGGAGGGCGAGGCTTCATGAGAGAGCCACATGCCGAGCGCGAGGCCCAGGAGAAGACCGAGTGTAACCTGAACGGCCTGCGATCTCAGCGGATTGCGGCGGGGGGTATTTGAGGAAACGGGGGTGGCGGACATGCGCGCGAACCTACTTCGACGCGGTGCACGGCGCGAGCCGGCGCCGAGAAAGCCACCGTTCGAGAACCCCGGTCGAGCCGCTCCTCATTTTGGTGGGGGGGCGGCGGCCACAACGTGCGCTAGAAGCCGAAGCCCGCCGACCAGGTGATCACCTGCTTTCCGTGCGACGACGCCCCAGCCTCGTCACCGAGCCGCACGTAGTAGCCCAGCTCACCACCGAGGGCGAGCAGCGGCCAGATATGTACCGAGCCGCCGACGTAGGTGCGACGCGCGGTCGCATTCAGGGGATCACTGAACGTGCGGATGATCCCGCCCGTGATCGCGGTGCCGGTACCCATCGAGCCGAACGACTTGGCCAGTCCAACCGACGCGCCGGCACCGCCCAGACCGATCTTAGCCACCGCTAACGCGCAGAGGTCGATGCGATCGCCTTCGTAGACCATGCCCCCGCCATACGAGAGCGCCCATTTGAACGGCGCGCCGTAGGTGAGGCCACCCATGCACTGATCGAAGCGCCAGCGCATTTCCGGCGTGCTCGGCGTGGTCGGAGCGCCGGCGCCGGCCGGTCTGGGCGTGACCTGCGCGTGCGCGGCGTGCGCCCACGAGGCCGACGTCGCGGTACACACCGCACAGACCATCGCCGTCGCCGTCGCGACGTTGCGCGCGCGGCGCATCAGAATTTCATCCCACCAGCTTCGGCGAACTCACGCATCGCCTTCTCCTGTGCTTCGGTGAGCGTATCGGGAACGGTGATGGTGACCTCGACCAACAAGTCGCCCTTCTTGCCGTCCTTTTCGATCCCCTGCCCGGTAATCTTGAAGCGCTTGCCTGCCGACGTGCCGGCCGGAATGCGAAGGGCGACCTTCTTGTCATCGAGCGTCTTCACGCTGATGCGCGAGCCGAGCGTGGCTTGTGCGATGTTGATCGGCACCGTAGCGATGAGATCGAGTCCATCACGCGTGTAAAAGCGATCGGGTGTCACGGTGAACGTGATCACGAGATCGCCGGCCTGTCCACCGGAGGCGCCCTTGCCACCCTGACCGCGCAGGCGAACCTTCGCGCCGGACTCGGCGCCCGACGGCACGGAGATGAGGACTTTCCGCGAGACGCGCGTGTCGCCGGTCCCACGGCACGTGGGACAGCGTTCCGTGGGTACGCTGCCACGGCCGGCACACACCGGACATGGACGATTTACCGCGAAGCTCCCCTGCCCGAAGGAGATCACGCCGCGGCCGCTGCATTCGCCGCACGGGCGCAGCTGAGCGCCGGGGGCGGCTCCGTTGCCGTGGCAGGTGACGCACTCTTCGTTCACCTCGATGTCGACCGGCACTTTTCCGCCGACCGCGGCCACGCGGAACGGCACTTCGACGGTCTGCTCGATCGACTGACCACGCTCCGGTCCACGCGCCCGCTGACGGCCGGCTCCAGCGGTGCCTCCAAACATTGACGAAAACAAATCGCCGAGTCCACCGATCCCACCGACATCGAAGTCGGTGAACGTGCCCGCACCCGGCTGACCGGGACGCGCCGCCCCCGACGGGCCAGGCCGGGATGAGGCACGCCCGCCGCCAAAGCCGCTCATGCCACCGAAGGCGCCCAAGCGCCGCATGTCGTCGTATTCCTTGCGCTTGTCCGAATCGCCAAGGACGTTGTGCGCCTCGGAGATTTCCTTGAAGCGTTCGGCGGACTTGGGGTCATTCTGGTTCGCGTCGGGATGATGCTGCTTCGCCAATCGGCGGTACTGCTTCTTGATCTCATCGGCGGTCGCCGTCGAGGCGACCCCGAGCACCTGGTAGAAGTCCTTTCCGTTGGCCATGCTCACTGCGCCCTCAGGCGCCGTTCCACTGCTTCACCACCACGCGCGCCGGACGGAGCACGTGGCCATTGATCACGTAGCCGACCTGGAAGCAGACCGCGACGATGCCGTCTTCTTCGGGCTGCGACGCCGGTGCGGTACTCACCGCTTCGTGCTTGGCGGGATCGAACGGATGGCCGGTCGGGTCGAGCACCTCAAAGCCGTGTCCGGAGAGCGACTTGAAGAGCTTCTTCTCGACCAGCTGCATGCCATCGATCACCGCTTTGGAATCGACTGTATCGGCATTGACGGCGGCGAAGCGCGTGATGTCATCGAGACCGTCGAGCAGGCCGCGCACGAGTTCCCCCTGCGCGCGCCAACCAGCTTCCTGTCGCTCCTTCACGGCACGACGGCGGAAGTTGTCGTATTCGGCGGCGAGTCGCAGATACTTGTCCTTCTGCGACTCGAGCTCGCGCAGCGTCTGCTGCAGCTCGTCACCACCGTCGACGGGCGGTTGCACAGTGGCGGTTTCCTGCGTTTCCATCGGATCCATGTTGTCCATCGGAGCGTCAGACATCGGGTCGGTCATGGTATGCGTACGAAAGTCGTCAGCGAAAGTTTGCGAGCAGTGCTCATCGCGCTGTTCAAAGAAAGGGATAGACGGGCGCGCGCGTCAGCCCCGGGCGGTCCATCCGATGACATCCTGATTGCGTTCAAAGGCCCGACGCAGACGGTCCAGCGCCAATTGGGCCGCCCGATACCGGATTTCTGAACGGTCACCCGGCAGGATGGCACGAACGGCATGAACGTCGCCATCGAGGTCGACCGCCACCCAGACGGTACCCACAGGCTTCTCGGGAGTGCCGCCGTCGGGACCGGCGATACCGGTGATGCCGATCCCGATGTTGGTCCCGAACCGGAGCCGGGCGCCGGTGGCCATCGCGCGCGCCACCGGCTCGCTCACGGCCCCGTGGGCGTCCAGATCACCCTGTGAGACCCCCAGCTCGCGCACCTTGGCCACATTCGCATACGCGATCGTTCCGCCCTGCACGACCCTACTGGAGCCCGGCACGGCGGTCAGGCGCATCCCGAGCAGGCCGCCCGTGCAGCTTTCGGCCACGGCGAGGGTGGCACCACGCACCGCGCACTCGTGCAGCATGAGCGCGGCGAGATCGTCGTCGCCTTCTCCGTAGATGAACCGACCCACCTTGTTCCGTACCAGCTGCGCGGCCTCGGTAAGCGTGGCTTCGGTTTCGCGGGGCGGGAGGTTATACGACGTGAGCCGCAGGTCGACGCCATCATTGCCGGGGAGATACGCCAACGAAAGCCCGTTCACGCCACGGGCGAGGTCGCCGAGTTGATCGGCCAGCGCTGATTCGGCGATGTTGGCGGTGCGAAGGGTGCGCGCACGGATGACGGGGCCACCGACCGGAAGGCGATCGCGCAGGTACGGGATGACCGTGTCGGCGAGCATGCCGCGCATTTCGCGGGGAACACCAGGGAGCATGGCCACCCACCGATTCTGTGCGTCTTCCAACCAGATGCCGGGCGCGGAGCCGTGCCGATTGGGCAGGATGGTGCAGGCCTGGGGCACCATGGCCTGCTGGCGATTGCTGGCCGGGAGCTCGTGGCCGAAGCGCTTGAGCCACCGCTCTTGAAGCGACGCGAGGATGGCGTCGTCGAGGACCATGCCGCGCCCGAAGATCGAGGCGATGGCCGGCTTGGTCATGTCGTCGGCGGTGGGGCCGAGCCCGCCGGTCGTGATCACCGCTCCGGTGCGGTTGAGCGCATCGCGCACGGCGTCGGCGATGGCCGCACTGTCGTCGCCGCAGGTGGCACGTCGCACGATGCGCACACCGAGCGCGGCCAACTCACGGGCGAGATGCGCGGCGTTCGTGTCAATCGTGAAGCCGAGGAGGAGCTCGTCGCCGATCGTGACGATTTCGAGGTTCATGGAGACGAAATGTAGCGGTCCTCTGCGGTCGGGTGGATCGGATAGCGCGTGGCGATGGTGCGGGCGTGGGGGACGGATCGTTGAACCGCTCATCGGAGGCACGGAGGCACGGGGCGCACGGGGGACTGCAGTTCCCCGTGCCTCCGTGCCTCCGTGCCTCCGTGCCTCCGTGCCTCCGTGCCTCCGATGAGCTTTTGCCGTTTGCCGACCGCGCTGACACCCCGCTGACGCCCGCGCCTACCTGGTCGCTATGGCACTCATTCCAGTACACGCCGAGATCACCGGTTCCATCGTGGACGCGGCGATCCTGCTGCACCGGGATCTGGGGCCGTCGCTGCTGGAATCCACGTACGAAGTTCTGCTCCAAGATGAACTCGAACGACGAGGCCACAGGGTGCAGGCGCAGGTCGTGGTGCCGTTGGTCTATCGCGGCCGCTCGATCGAGAAAGCGTTTCGCCTCGATTTGCTGGTAGACCATGTGATAGTGATCGAGGTCAAGAGCACGGAGCGCAGCGCGCCGGTGCATCGGATGCAGGTGCTCACGTATTTGCGCCTGATGCGACTGCAGGTGGGGCTGGTGCTCAACTTCGGATTCGAGACCATGAAAGCGGGCATTGATCGCGTGTACAACGATCGGGAGGTGCCGTAGGCGTGCGCGTGCGGCGTGTGCCATGCGTCTCCGCGGCGTTGAGCGATCAGTGATCACCGCTTTTGCGAACGTCTCAGAATCGGCGGACCGCGTACCACTCGTCAGAGTGCACGGAGGACCTGAGGGCACGGAGGAACGGGGACGAGACACCACCGTCCTGTGCGAAAATGCAAACGCCCCCACCGGATGGCAGGGGCGTTGCGGAGCGCGGATCGTACGTGATCAGGCGCGGCGACGGCGACGCTGCACGGCGACCAGCCCGGCGAGGCCAGCGGCCATAAGGACGTAGGTGGAGGGCTCGGGGACAGTGGTCGTGTTCGACCAGCGCGCATTGTAGTTGTTCTTCTGCGCGTCAAAGCCCGAGAAACTGTCGTCGAAGTTGTACGCTTGCATGATGACGTTGCCGAGGCCCGCTGTATTCCCCGCGCCGACACTTGCTTGGAAGACGCCGTTTACGAGATAGCTGAATGAGGTGCCGTCGAACGCCACCCGGAACGAATTCCAGGCTCCGTAGAGCACGGGCGCGTTGAAATTGATGAACAGACCGGTGTTCACATCGTATCCGCGGAACATTCCAGTGCCACCGACGTTCGTGAAGCCGGTGATGGGGTACGCCGCTACCTGATTGGCGTTATCGAACGCTGTTCCCCACATGTCAGTCCGGCGAAGACCGTTGTCCGCAGAACGCCACGACTCGTCGACCCAGAGGTCTGCGCTAAGCGTAAACGGACCGGTCGCGCCGATATCGAACTTGCGACCCTGCGTGTTGTAGAACATGGACTGAAACGGCGTTGGGCGATTCGCGAGTCCATCCGCATTCGAGATGCCAATCTGCAGCACGTCCGTCCGTCCCTGAAACGAACCTATCGTTGCGAACGAACTGGGTGCGAAGCGATCGGTGTACCACACACCTGAGGCCTGCGTCGATGACGTCACGATACCGGAGAAGGATGGCATCGCTTCCTGTGCGCCGACCGTCGACGCAGCGACCGCAATCATCGCGGCAGTGAACAACATTTTCTTCATGCGATTTCCCGTGGAGGGGTCAGGAGCCGCGCACACGCTCGATTGTCGACGTGTGTGGTGCGCGACCATTAACGTCGCGCACACGGCTAACATGAAGAACACTTCAGCAATTTAAAGACCATATCTGTGATGGAATACGCCTTGTCCCTCACCCAGCTCCGAGGAGCATCACATGATCGGCGCGAGCAGATTTGTGTGGTTTCGGAGTGACACATTGTGTAGCACTGTCACACCGGACGCACGACTCAGGTCGCCTGCCGTTTTCGCGACGCCGTGCGCGCCGCACCGACGATATCGCCCCGCTCACGCCAACCGCGCCACCTGCCTACCGTACCGCCGCAAATACAACCAGAGACTCCAGAGCGTCAGGATGACCGCTCCGATCATGCTGGTGACGCCCACGAATCCGACGGAGTACGCGAACGCCGTCCAGGCGCTGTTCCCTTCCCAACCCTCACGCGTGGCCAGCGTCGCGGCGAAGAACCAGAAATACGCAGCGCCGAGCCAGATGCTCTGAAAGGTCGTCTTCCACTTGGCAGGGCCGATGGCGGCGATGACCAAACCGCGACGGGCGGCGACCTGCCGGAACACGGTCATGAAGGCTTCCCGACCGAGTACCACCAGCACGATCCACAACGGCAGCGACACAGCCCCGAAGGGGGTCTGAAAGAGCAGCGGCGTCGGCTGTGGCATCGTGCCGTCCGGCACCAGCAGCGTGTAGTGCTTCTGCAGCCAGTACATCGGGATCAGCGTGGCTACGAGCAGCAGCTTGTCGGCCAACGGGTCGAGCAAGCGACCGAGGTCGGTGACAAGATTGCGCGACCGCGCGAGATGGCCGTCCCAGTAATCGGTGACGGCGGCAATGGTAAACAGCAGGAACGCGAGCAGACGCGCTGTCCACGACGTGGTGAACGGCAACCACGCAATCAGCGGCGTCAGGGCGATGCGGCCCATCGTGATTGCGTTCGGAAGGTTCACAGGAGTATCGAGAGGCGGGAGGTCAGGCGCCCGCCACACCCGCGGTTATGCGAGCGTCTTGAGCACCAGCTTGGAAACGGCTTTCAGGGTGTCGAACACGCCATCACCGGTAACGGCTACAGCTTCAAATGTCGGAACGCGCTCCACCCACTCACCGGTCGGCAACTGACTCACGAGAAGCTCGCCCGGCTTGAAGGGATCCGCCACCGCGCGCATGCGGGTGGGATCAGTCACTTCCCAGCCCGGATTGAGCATCGCCTGCAGCTCCGCAAGCGGCGCCGCGTTTGGGAGGTCGCGCTTGTTGTACTGAATGATGAACGGCAGGCGCGTGAGATCGTACCCGTACGCCGCCATGTTGTCATACAGGTTCTGCATGGACTCGAGGTTCGCCTCCGCGCGCTCCACCTGCGAGTCGGCCACGAACACTACACCATCCACGCCCTTCAAGATGAGCTTGCGGCTGGCATTGTAATAGACCTGGCCCGGCACCGTGTACAGATGAAATCGCGTACGGAATCCGCGAATGGTCCCCAGATCGACCGGCAGGAAATCGAAAAACAGGGTGCGTTCCGTTTCCGTGGCTAACGAGATCAGTTTCCCGCGAGTGTTCGGGGAGACCTTGCCATACACGTATTCGAGATTGGTGGTCTTGCCGCCGAGCCCCGGCCCGTAGAACACGATTTTGCAGTTGATCTCGCGGGACGCATAGTTGATCATCGACATCGATTACGGCCCCTTACTGGAAAAGCCGATCGATCTCATCCTCGGCGCCAGCCAGGAACCCCGGCGGCGGCGTGGACGAGGACCCACCACGGGAAAAGACCCCTTCGAACGTTTTCGTGAGCTCGTCGACGGCCGACTTCATGCGCAGCCGGACCAGGCCGAGCGTGGTGCGGTTGTCGAAGAGCACGACGAGAATGACGCGTCGGGCGATGTCGGCGAGGTACATGGACTCTTTCTCGCCCTGATGGAACAGGACGCTGAAGTCACTCTCGCCAATGAGCCGCGCCAGCTGATCGTTCGCGCTGAAATCAGCCGCCGTGAGCGTGGCGAACGCCGTCGCGTCGAAGTTCGGTGGCTCGCCGACTGTGGCGACCAGCTGTCCGCTCCGGTCCACAAGCAGGGCGCAACGCGCCTTCGCGTCGTAGAGGAACCGCTGCAGCGTAATGGTGATGGCCCCGAAGTCGTCCTCGGTGAACGACCAGGTGGCAGCGCCGACAGACATGAACGGTGGGTGGAAGGGATCAGGTTCCGCTGGCCAGCGTCACGTGGCTGGCATGCGGGTCCGTTAAAAACGTAACAGCCGTTCCGTACGGCGCAGAACCCCTCGGGCCGTGCGACGCAGCAACGGATGCGGCTCCCACTGGAGATAGTCACGAAGGAGCCGCGCACTATCAACGCTTGGGTGCGCCCGAAGGTAACCGAGCGCCGCCAGGCGACTCGTGGCGTCCGGATGAAAGAGCGATCGACGGTGCCGGTGCTGGTGCGCGCTCCAACCGACCAGGCCCACGACCAGTCCGGCCACCAGTCCGGTGGCGAGCATCCCCACCTCGGTCCAACGGGTTCCTTTGCGTTGCATCAGAGCATCTCCCGGCGGGCGGACAGCGCCTGCGCGATCGTCACGCCATCGGCATATTCAAGGTCACCGCCGACGGGCAAGCCGCGGGCGATCCGAGTGATACGCACTCCACGCGGCAGCAGCTGCCGTTGGACGTAGAGGGCGGTGGCTTCCCCTTCGAGCGACGGATTCGTGGCCAGAATGACCTCCTTGACCCCTTCGGGTTCGATCCGGGCGAGGAGGTCGCCGATGGCCAGATCATCAGGCCCGACGCCATCCAGAGGCGACAAGCGCCCGCCCAGCACATGAAAGAGTCCGCGGAACTCCCCGGCGCGCTCGATGGAAGCAATGTCCGACGCTTCCTCGACCACGCAGATGATGGCCGGATCGCGCCGCGGATCAACGCAGAGGGCGCACAGCGGCGACTCGGTGAGGTTGTGGCACCGGTCGCAGGCGCGCACCCGCTCGGTCAGCTGCACGAGTGCGTCGGCCAACCGTCGGCTCTGCGAGGGCGGCTGCCGCAGCAGATGATAGGTGAGCCGCAGGGCGGTCTTCCGGCCGATGCCGGGGAGACGCGCCAGCTCAGTCGTGAGTTCGTCGATGACGCTCAACGCGGGGCGATTAAAACGGAAGCTTGAACGGCAGGTCGATGCCGCCGGTGACCTTGCCGAGCTCCATCTGCATCGCTTCGGCCGCCTTCTTCTGCGCTTCGGCCACCGCGACCACGATGAGATCCTCGAGCATCTCGACGTCGTTGCCGTTGACGACGGTCGGATCGAGCTTGATGCGCTTGAGCTGCAGTTTGCCGTCCACGTCGGCCGCCACCATCCCGCCCCCGGCCAGCGCCGAGAAGGTGCGCTGCGACATCTCGTCCTGCATCGTCTGCATGCGCGACTGCATGTCCTTGAACTGGCCCATCATCTTGAACAAATCCATGATTGTTCCTGGCGTCGTTAGTCGAGTAATTCGAGATCGAGCGCGCGCACCGCGGCTTCGAGCAACGGATCTTGTGACGATAGCTGTTCGGTACGCTGCTGCTGCACGTCGTGGGCAGTAAGTCGCTTGGTGGTATCGCGCGGCGCGCTGGACGGCGCCTGAGCGCTGGCATTCACCGAGGACACCACTGTTACCCCGGTCACGCCGTCAAAGCACGCCTGAAGTGCCGCGAGAATATCGGGGCGTGCGCCATCGGCGGCGCGGGCGAAGGTGTCGTCAGTCGGATCGTAGCTCAGCGCCACGCTGCCGTGGGCCGAGACGTGCGACGGGACCAGTCGCGCGACGGCCTGTGCCAGCATCCCGCGGCCAGCGCTCTTGATCGCGTCACTCACGCTCCCCCAACGGGCCTTGAGCTGTTCGACCGATGGCGGAGGACCCACTCGCGGGGACGCAGCGGCGGCACGCGGCGCGGGGCGCTGCTCCGCCAACTGCGCGGCGGCGGCGGCTTCCGCCACCCGCTGCGTGGCCGATCGCGGCGGCGCCACCACCGTCGGCGCTGTCGCCGCGAGAGCGGGTGCGACCATGGCCGGCGGTAGCGGGGGGATTGCATGGGCGGACGCCACGCGCGGCTCGTGTGCGACGCGACGCGGCGGCGGATCATCATGACCGCCGGTCCCGAAGCCCTTGATGACCTCTTCGAGTTCCACCGTCCGATCGAGAAGCGCAAAGCGCACCAGTAGCGTCTCGAGCAATAGCTGCGGTTGCCCACTGCGGCGATACATCGGTTCGATTTCCAATAGCGCATGCAGCATGCGTAACAAGTCGCCGGCGGACAGCTGTCCCTTTCGCTCGTGCAGAGCGGCGCGCATGCGCTCCGACAACTCCGGCGGAACCCCGCCGAGGGCGATCGTCAGCTGCGCTCGCAAGACGCGACCGATGCCAGCCAGCAACAGCATCAAGTCAACACCGCCGTCGGCTTGACGCTGAACCGCATCGAACACGTCGACGGCACGGCGCTGCGCGATGATGTCGAGCAGGAGCAGATACTCCTCTTCCGGCACCAGCCCCAACGCGGTACGCACACGTTCCGCTGTGACTTCGGCGGTTTCCCCGAGGGAGAGGACCTGGTCGGTCAGCGATAACGCGTCGCGCAGGCCTCCGTCGGCAGCACCGGCAATCATCGCCAGCGCATCGGGCTCGAAGCGCACCCCTTCTTCGGTGAGCACGGCGGCGAGCCGCTGGCGGATTTCGGCCGGACCGATGCGCTTCAGGTCGAACCGTTGGAGTCGCGAAATCACCGTGGGCAGCACCTTCTGCGCCTCGGTCGTCGCGAACACGAAGACCACGCGCGGGGGCGGTTCCTCGAGCACTTTGAGCAGCGCATTCCAGGCGTCGCGCGACAGCATGTGCGCTTCGTCGATGATATACACCTTGTAGCGATCATCGCCGGAGGGGGCGTACATGGCTCGTTCGCGGAGCTCACGCGCATCGGCCACGCCGCCATTCGACGCGGCATCGATCTCGACGACGTCGAGAGACGCGCTCCCACTCCAGATGCGCTGACAGCTGGTGCAACGCCCACAGGGTTCACCCGCGGAGGCCATCGCGTCGCTATACTCGGTGGCAGCAGCGGTGCCGCGGACTCGGCGGGCGTCGGCCAGCTCCTCGCAGTTGAGGGCCATGGCGAGTACGCGGGCCAGCGTGGTCTTCCCCGTTCCACGCGGACCGCACAGCAGATACCCGTGCGCGACACGCCCGCTGGCAATAGCGCCTTTCAGGGTGTTCGCGACATGCGACTGCACCGCCACGGTCGCGAAGTTCCGAGGGCGGTATTTGCGTGCGAGGGCGAGCGACATGCCCCCAATCTACACGCTCGAGACGCGGGTGGCCTGGCACCGCGAGCTTCTCGCCGTGATCGGTACCACTTCGCGCCACCGCTGGTTAACTTCTCATTGCTCCGGGTCCCGGAGGGCGACAGCCCGCCAAATCCGTCAGGACCCCGAAGGTAGCAGCGGCACGTGGAGTCTGGCGTCGCTTCGTCAGGCCCGGAGCACTGCGTACGGGAGGATTCGCTTGAAAGAGCGGACCTCCCGTGCGCTTTTTGTGCCGACGCCGTTGCGACTAGGCCAACGCATCGGCGAGGGCCTGCGCGATTTTCGGTCCGTGCTCCGCGATCAACCCGATCGGCGCATCGAGGTGGGCCACGGCGCGCACCCGGCTGTTGTGCCACTTGGAAAGTCGCACGCCAAGCGCAGCGGCGCGCGACACGACCTCGTCGGCGCGGGCGCTGGGCAGGTCGATCATGACGATGTTCGTGTCGGGCATGACTACTTTGGCCCCGCCGACACCGTCCACCAGATGGGCGAGATACTTGGCGGCGTCGTGATCTTCGGCCAGTCGGTCGAGATGGTGTTCGACCCCGTAGAGCGCGCCGGCGGCGAGAATACCGCTCTGCCGCATGCCGCCCCCGAAGCGTTTGCGCACGCGATGGGCCCGCGCGATGACGTCGGCCCGTCCCGCGAGGCAGGCGCCCACCGGTGCCCCCAGGCCTTTGGAGAACGACACCATCACGGTATCGGCGCAGTCGGCGAAATCGGCCAGTGAGGTGCCGGTCGCGACGGCCGCGTTCCACAGGCGTGCGCCATCGAGGTGCACCGGCAGGTTGACGCCGCGCGCCACGGTGGAGAGCTCGCGGAGGTCGTGGAGCGGGGTGACGGCGCCGCCGGCACCGTTGTGCGTGTTCTCGACGCACACCATCGACGGTTCGATCGCGTGAATGGACGGCGCACGAATGCCGGCCAGCAGATCCGCGGCACGAAACACTGAGGTGGCGCCACGGATCGGACGCACCTGCACCCCGCAAAGGGCAGCGCTCGCGGCGATCTCCCAGTGAAAGATGTGGGCATCGGCGTCGAGCAGAATCTCGGTGCCTGGTTCGCTCTGGACCCAGATCGCCGCTTGATTGGCCATGGAACCGCTTGGGAAGAACAGCGCACGCTCCGTCCCGAGCAATTCGGCCACCACCGCTTCCAGCCGGCGTGTCGTGGGGTCTCCATCGAGCACATCATCGCCGACCTCCGCATCCGCCATCGCGCGACGCATGGCGGCCGTCGGCCTGGTCACGGTGTCACTGCGCACATCGAGCAGCGGAGAACCGAAAAACGGAGTGGCGACGAACGGTACGACGAATTCGGTCACGGGCGTCTGGTTGGAGGACGTTTGACAGCAGGACGTTTGCTCGGTTTGACCCGGGTCGGCATCGCGGCGGCGGCAGCGCGATCCGCGTCCTCTGCTTGTTGCAAGGCGGCGAGTTCGTTGCGCCGCAGATCGACGGCCTGCGCGACTTCGCCGCCAATGAGAAAGAGCAGCGAACCGTAATATGTCCAGAAGACAATGGCAACGATGGCGGCGATGGTGCCCGTGTACAGTGAGCTCGGATCGAACCGCGCCACGAACAGCACGAAGAGATGCCGTGCGATTTCGAAAAGAATCGAGGCGGTCACTGCGCCGACGGCCGCCGTACGTATGCTGGGGCGACGGCGCGGAAGACCCCGATACATGGCGTAGAAGAGCACGAAGACGACGGTCAGGGCCATCAGTCGGCCGAGCAGATAGCCCACGAACCCCATCGCCTCAGTGCGCAGTCCCGTTTCTTGCAGCAGCGCGAGCCCGCGCGTGGTGGCGAGATCCACGTAGGTCGAGATCACCACGTAGACCACGATGGCGACGGTGGCGATGATCGTCGCGACAAAGTCGAAGACCTTTCCGGCAACGATCCCGCGATCGGTGCCGTCGAAGATCAGCGCGAGGACGCTACGCAGCGAACCAAAGAGTCGGGTGGAGAACCAGGCGAATCCGATGGCCGAGTACGCCGTGACCGCGCCGCGTGTCTTGAGCACGTCAGCCACGACGCCGCGCAGCAGTTCGCCGGCCGCGTTGGCACCACTCGGCAGTAATCGATCAACAAGGGCCGTGACGGTATTCGCCGCTTCTGTGGTCTCACTGCCGAGGAGGAACGACAGGCCGGAGATGAGCAATAGCACGAACGGCAGAAGGGCGAGCAGGACATTGAAGGCCAGCCCGCCCGCCAGAAAGAGCACATTGTCCTCAGCGCCCTGATTCCAGACGCGTCGGACAATGTCCCACCAGCTTTCAGCCTTCGCTCGAAGCGCCAGCGGACTCCTCCCCGGAGCTCGAGATCATATCGTCGGGCGCGCTGCCGTCATCGGGTCCGTGACGACGGCCGTGCTCGCGGTACGCGCGACGACTGTCGGCGTAGGCACGCTTGCTGTCGGCGACGGCACGCTCGAGGTCGGCGCGTGCCTGCGACGCTGCGTCGCGACCGGCCGACACGGCGTCGCCCACGGCCTGCACGCGTGAGGTGACGGCGTCGCGTGCGCGTCCCACTTGCTCATCAAACTGGAAACGGGTTTTCTCGACGGAATCGGCGACTTTATCGCCGAACTCATCGGTCATGTCTTTCACCCGGCGTCCGGCGCGCCGAGCTTCGTCCTGAAGCCGCTGCCGAGTTTCGGCGCCACTGGCGGGCGCGAACAGCAACGCGGCCCCTGCTCCGAGCGCCAGACCAAGCAAAAAGGTGCCGACGCCACTGGTGCCATTGTCACGGTCGATCAACACCACGCGGTCATCGTCGTACTCGTCGTACCGAGCCATATCACACCTCACAAGCAGTGATGAGTTGCGTGTCGTGAGTGGGGAGCACGCCGTTCCGGCGCGAACCACTCACGACCCCATACTGACAACTCAGTCCGAAAGATCCGCGTCGTCCGGGGCGGCCACGATGCTGCTGGCTCCCGTCGGAAACGGGCGATGCTGCTCAGGTATCGTGACGAACTGCTCGACGATCGCACGGGTTCCGGCGATGCCCAGCTGTTCGAACAGGAATGTGAACTTCTTGTCGTACGCCGCGCCGAGCGTGCCACGGATATCGGCGGGTAATGCCCACAGCTGCTTCTTGAACGGTCCGATCGCCTTCTTGCGCGACTTGTAGTAGAACTGCTGGTCGGTGTCAGTCGCTTTCCGCTCGTCCTTCGCGCTTGTATCCAGCCACGCGTACATCTCAGCCCGCATGGCGGCCGGAATGTGATCGAACATCATGGTCTGGAAATTCGTGGCGAGATGGATTTCCGCCGTCTCGAGCCGCGGGAAATTGCTGAATGCGGCATCGGGCAACGTTGATGCGCCGTGCTGTACTGCACCGGCCATGCCATAGCGATCGCGACCGATCTTCGAGAGCGTCTCGAGCGTGTCGAAATCGAGCGCCACGTCGGCGATCGACCCGTCGGCGAGCACAATACCACCGTGCGACGTACCCGACTGTACCGAAATCTTGGATAACCCAGCGGTGCCGGGCGCCTGTGCCTCGAGCGTCTCGTTGAAGCCGTCCATGAACGCCTCGAGCTCGTCCGCCGTGCTGTTCTCGGTACCGACCTCACCGATTTCTCCACCGATGGAGATCGTGACGCCATCCGGCTCGGCCGCGCGCACAAAGCGCGCGATGTCCACGCACACGTCGTAGTTGAGCCGCTGCTGTTCGGCCAGCGTTTCCTTGGAAAGATCGACCAGCGTCGACGTATCGACGTCGATATTGTAGAAGCCGGCAGCAACGGCTTCCGTGACCAATGCCTTCACCGCATTCACTTCCGTCACGGGATCGACGGCGAACTTCTTGTGGTTGACCTGGAAGTGGTCACCCTGGATGAACACCGGTCCGCGATACCCTTCCCGAAGTGCAGCCCCGAGGATCACCGACACATACTCGTCGGGGCGCTGTTCGGTATAGGCAATCTCGGAGCGGGCAATCTCAAGAATGAACGCGCCCGCCTGCAACGTGTTGGCCGTGCGGAAGACGGCACGGGTGGTGTCGTACGTGAGCGCACGAATGTTCATCGCGGGGACGGTGAATCCGCCGCACTTCCCGTGGCCACGGGCCACGTACAACTGGTGGATTGACGCGGCACGAACACCGACCGTCTGGCCCAGCTCCCACACGAGCCAGCGAGCGAACGTGCGCTCACCTTCATTGCCGAAAACCGCCTGATGAACCAGCGCATCCATGTGCCCAGACGTCAGGACGGCGGCGTCATGTAACTGCACGAGATCGCCTTCCACCGTAACGGCACCGCCAAACAGGGACGTGGTGGGTTTCGTCGTATCGGACATTCGTGTCGTGGATCCTGCCCAGCGCGTGCCGGAGCGGGTCAAGGTGAATGAGCGGCCACTCCGGCCTACCGGAATTCGCCGCGCCTGCCCATGAAAGTTCCCACTGTGAGGACAGATGCGGCAAGTCCGGCATTCCCTTTCCGGTCAGTCAGATCGGCCGCCGTCCCCGCCGAAGTCGCCCGATGGTGACGATTTCACCCGCGATCACGCGATCACGCGATCACGCGATCAGACCGAGAATCGCGGATCCGGCTTGGGTAGCGCATCCCATTCCGCACGCGCTTGCTCGCTGCCCGCCCGTCCCAGCATTGCATACGCAAAGTTCTTGCCGAGCTCGACACCCGGCTGGTTGAAGGCGTTGACGTCATAGAGCACGCCGGCGTAGGCGGTGGCCAGTGCAAAGGTCTGCAGGAGCGCGCCGACATGAAATGCGTCGATGGCGTCGATGGCCAAGGTGGCGTTGAGCCGGCCGCGCGCGGCGAGCGCGCCGGCGGTGGCGCGCTGCTCGATGTCGATCAGCTCACCGAGGGTGTGTCCGGCGAGGTAGCTGAGCTCCGGGATGTCGGCGTGACGCGCCGGGATGGCCCCGTCGTGCTCACGCCCCTTCACCGTGATGAAGGTGACGGTCTTGTCGAGCGGTCCCTCCATAAACAGCTGCACCTGCGAATGCTGATCGGTAGCGCCAACCGCCGGCAACGGCGTCGGTCCCACGGGCGTGCCATCGCTGCGCAGCTTGCCGAGTGACTCGGCCCAGAGCTGCACGAACCAGAGCGCGAGATCGCGCAGCGGGTCGGCATACGGCATGAGCACCTGCACCGAACGACCGTGGCAGGTATCGGCCGTGTGCTGCAGCACCGCAAAGGTACCGGGCAAGTTGGTCGAGAGCTCGTTACTGGCGGCGCGCGTCATCACATCGGCCGCGCCGGCCAGCAGGGCGTTCACGTCAATGCCGATCAACGCGGCAGGCAGCATGCCCACGGGCGACAGCACCGAGAAGCGGCCCCCGACATTGGGTGGGACGTCGAGTGTCGTGATGCCTTCCGCACGCGCGATCTTGCGCAGTGCGCCGACGTCGGGATCGGTGATGAAGATCAGGTGCGCGCGCGCCGCGACTTCACCGACGGCGCGCGCCAGGGCCTCACGCACGATGAGATACTGCGCCATCGTCTCCACGGTACCGCCGGACTTCGAGATCACCAACACGAGGGTCCGGGCCAGCTCGAGCCGGCCGAGCGTGGCGGCGATGGTGGCCGGATCAACGTTGTCGAGCACATGGAGACGGGGCGCATTGCCTCGCGCCTCGGCGCTGAGCGAATTCCAGGCGGGCGGCCGCAGCGCGGTGCGCAACGCGATCGGGCCGAGTGCTGAGCCGCCGATGCCCAGCAGCAATACATCATCGAAGCGGCCGCGCGCCTGCTCGGCCACGGCCAGCGTGGTGTCACGCAACGCGTCGTTCACCGGCAACGTGAGAAAGCCGAGTTCCTGCTGCATACCGTGCACGCGAGCGTGCGCCTTGGCGAACGCGCCGGCGGCATCAGCGAGCTGCGCGGTGGTGATACCGGCACTGTGCGGCAGCGCCGCGCCCATCATATTGGTGAAATCGAGCGATAACGTCATGGCAACACACTCCCGACAACGCGTGAGGCTGAACGATGATCATGAACGAAGCTACGAGATGCTCACCACCAAACCATCGTACGCGGGCGCAATGCCGTCGGGCAATTCGGCAGCGAGCTCCGCATGCGAATTCTCGTGCGTGAGATGCGTGAGGAACGTGCGCTCGGCACCGATCTCCTGCGCCACCGTTACCGCCTCGGCGACGGACAGGTGCGTGGGATGCGAGTGACGCAGTAACGCATTGAGCACGAGGACACGAACGCCGACCAGCGCCGCGCGCGCGGTGTCCGGAAGCAGTTTTGCGTCGGTGATGTAGGCGATGTCTCCTACGCGATAGCCGACGACCGACGCACGCCCATGCGGCACCGCGATTGGCAGCACGTCGGTGCCATTCACAGTGAAGGGCACGCCGGGATGAATCGGCACGAGAGTGCCTTCGGGCCGCGTCGTGCCGGGCAACGGACGGAACTGTTCGTCCATGATGTAGGGGAAGCGCGCGCGCAACGTGTTCAGCGTGGCCGCTTCCCCGTACAGCGGGAGCGCCGTGGCGCGACGGATGGTGAAAGCGCGCAGGTCGTCGATGCCGTGGATGTGATCGGCGTGTTCGTGCGTGTAGAGCACCGCATCGATGTCGTCGATTCCAGCCGCTACGAGCTGCAGTCGCAGCTCAGGCGGCGTATCGATCAGCAAGCGCGTGCCGCTTCCCGTTTCGATCACGGCGCCGCAGCGCGTGCGTTTGTCACGTGGATCGGTGGAACGGCACACCGCACAGCCGCAACCGATTTGCGGCACGCCGAAGCTCGTGCCGGTTCCCAGAAAAGTGAGACGCACGGATGTGGTCAGCGACCGCACCCGTGCGCGACTCCGGCAGGCCGGATCACACCGTTTCGACCTTGAGCAGGTTGGTAGTTCCCGGCACGTCGAATGGCACGCCGGCCGTGACCAGTACGCGGTCACCCTTGGTGACGAGACTCATGTCGAGTGCTTCGCGCAAGGCCATGGCCACCATGTGATCGTATCCGCGCGCGGTGGGCACCAAGCGCGGCACGACACCCCAGACCAGCGATAGCTGGCGGCACACACGCGGCTCATCGGTGAGGGCGAGAATCGGCACACTCGGCCGATGCGACGAGACAATGCGCGCCGTAAATCCACTCTTCGTGAAGACCACGACGAGCGGAGACTCGAGCATGCGCACCGCGGCCACCGTTGCGGCGGCGATGGCCTCTTCGGTGTTCACACCACTGGTGGTGCGGCGGTCGGACCGATTGGCAATACCGGGACGCGGATGGGTCTCGATTTCCGTAATGATGCGACGCATCGCTTCGACCGCGAGACGCGGATAGTGACCGGCCGCCGTCTCGGCCGAAAGCATCACCGCATCAGTACCATCGAGGATGGCGTTGGCGACGTCGCTGGCTTCGGCGCGTGTGGGGCGCGGGTTGTCGATCATCGACTCGAGCAT
Source organism: Gemmatimonas sp. (assembly GCF_046594945.1). Lineage (GTDB taxonomy): Bacteria > Gemmatimonadota > Gemmatimonadetes > Gemmatimonadales > Gemmatimonadaceae > Gemmatimonas. The sequence continues at coordinate 22,169 of NZ_JBKJRB010000095.1, forward strand.
CTGCGTGGCCGTAATGACCGGGCGGCCCATGCGATTAGCGAGCGCGATAATGTCCTTCTGCGCGTTCGGCACCTGCTCGTACGGCAGTTCCACGCCGAGATCACCACGCGCCACCATCACCGCGTCGGTGGCCTTCATGATCTCTTCGATGTTTTGCAGCGCGATGTCCTTTTCGATCTTCGCGCAGATGAGCATCGACTTTGGAATCAGCTCACGCAGTTCTTCGATGTCCTGCGCCTTGCGTACGAAGCTGAGCGCCACGGCGTCGAGCTCGTGTTCCACGGCGAAGATGAGGTCGGCGCGATCTTTCTCGGTGAGCGAGGGGGCCGACACGGCGATGCCGGGGAGATTCATCCCCTTGTTGCTGGAGAGGAGTCCACCGTGCACGACCGTTGCCGTGACACGAGGCGCCTCGACCTTGGTGACGACCAGCTCGAAGAGCCCGTCGTTGATCAGGACGCGATTGCCCGGAGCGACGTCGTGACACAGATCGGCGTACGTGATCGGGATCTCGTCACCGGCGGCGATTTCCTCGGGCACCAGCACGACGGAGGTGCCGGGTTCGAGTTCGCGCTTTTCGGGGAGCACGCCGATGCGGATACGCGGCCCCTGCAGGTCACCCAGGATCGCCACCGGGCGGCCCAGTTGTTCCGCCACTTCGCGCACGGTCGCGATCGTACGGGCGTGCTGCTCGTGCGTTCCGTGCGAAAAGTTGATACGCGCGACGTCGAGTCCGGCCTCGATCAGCGCCCGCACGCCTTCGGCCGAACTGCTGGCTGGACCGAGCGTGCCCACGATTTTTGTGCGAGGCACGTGCACGCGATGGAACGTCGACGGGGCGGAGTCGCCTGTCGTCGAGGCGGCCGCGCGCTCAGGACCCGTGCGCGGGATCGTCAGGACATCATCAGAGGCTGGCAACAGCGGGGACTCCGGTGGAAGACGCAGCAGACGCAAGCGCGGCGCGTTTGCGATTCAGGCCCGACAATAGTGTAACGAACGAGTGCTCGAACGACGCCAGCCCCTCGGCGAGCAGCGTATCGGTCACCGCCTGCACTGACACGCCGTGCGATTCGAGCGCCGCGAGCACGCGCTCGGCGTCCATCAGGTTCTCCGTGACCGAGCCCCGGACTTCCCCATGATCGCGGAACGCTTCGAGCGTGGCCGGTGGCAGCGTGTTCACGGTGTTGGCGCCGATCAATTCTTCGACATAGATCACGTCGCGATAGGCGGCGTTCTTGGTGCTGGTGCTGGCCCACAGCGGGCGCTGCACCTGCGCCCCCTGCGCCGCGAGCGCCGTCCAGCGGGCACTCGAAAAGCTGGCGGTGAAGAGGCGATACGCAAGCTTCGCATTGGCGATTGCGGCGCGACCCTGCAGCGCGTTCAGCGTCTCGGCGGCGGCCGGATTGGCCGTGGCCATCGCCGCGAGCTGCCGGTCGATCGCGGAGTCCACGCGGCTAACGAAGAAGCTGGCCACCGACGCGATCCGCGCGACCGGCTTTCCAGCGGCGGCGCGGTCTTCGAGACCGGCTATGAACGCCTCGATAACGCGGGCGTGCGCGTCGATCGCGAAAAGCAGCGTGACGTTCACGTTGATACCGTCGGCGATGAGTTCACGGATCGCGTCGGCGCCCTCGGGCGTGCCCGGCACCTTAATCATGAGGTTCGGACGATCGACAATCTGCCAGAGGCGTCGAGCCTCGGCTACCGTGCCCGTCGTGTCGCGTGCCAGATCGGGCGACACTTCGAGCGACACATAGCCATCGATGGCGTCGGTGCGCTGATACACGACGCGGAAGGCATCACAGGCATCGCGCACGTCGGTCGTGGCGACCAGTTCGAACGCCTCACGATCGGATCGAGACCTGTCGAGCGTCGCGAGCTGTGCATCGTAGGCAACTCCCTCCGCGAGGGCCTTCTCGAAGATCGTCGGGTTAGAGGTCTGTCCCGTGAGCGCGTCCTCGCGAATTCGTCGCGACAGATCGCCGTTGGAGAGCATGGCCCGATCGATATAGTCGAGCCAGAGCGACTGCCCGGCCGCGTGCAGCGCGTGGAGACGAGTAGACATGGTATTGGATAAGGCGCGAACATAGAGTGACCGCACAACCATTCATGGTAATGTGCTACACCGCTCCCGGGCGAGGCCGTTGAGTATCTGATGTTCAATAGTCGTCGTTTTCTGTGCTGTCGGCCCATTCCGACTACCGAAATGCCACATTTCGATGAAACACTCCTCACCTCTGGTCGTATTCGTCCAGAGTGCCTCACCACCTTGCCCCCGACTCCATGCGCCTGTCCGCGTCCCGACGCCTGATCTCGCGCCCACGGCGCTTGGCGCCGTCTCTCCCGTTGGCGGCCCCCTTTTTGGTGGCGTCTCTTCTGGCGGCCTGCCGCGGCACGGTAGTGCCAACCATACCTGTTCAGACACCGAGCAAGACCGCTGGTGGGTCCGGTACGTCGGCTGCGCTGCCTCCCATGCCGGCCGCCTGCGGCCCGGCGGCGGGTACGGTGTCCACCTCGCTGGCTGCGATGCCGGTGGCGGACCCGTTGGTCACCTTCGACAGCGCGTGGAGCATCATCGGGCGCACGCACTGGGACACGACCTACCATGGCGTGAACTGGACGGCCGTGCGAGCTGAACTCCGCCCAAAGGCGGCGGCGGCCACGACGACCGGCCAGTTGCGGACGGTACTGTCGGACATGGTGGGCCGACTCAATCAGTCGCACTTTTCGATTATCCCGCGCGAGATCGCCGACGCCACGGGGAGTGGCTCCGCCAGTAGCTCCGGTGGTGCGCCGGCACCCGACCGGAGCGGCTCGATCGGCGCCGAGGTCCGCTATCTGGATCGCACGATTGTGATTGCCCAGCTCGATCGGGAGGGACCGGCGGCGCGGGCCGGCGTGCAGACCGGCTGGCGAGTGCAGTCGGTGAACGGGTGCCCGATGTCGGCGCGACTGGCCCGGATGCCGAAGGAGCCGGACTTCCGGCGGGAAGCGCTGACGGCCTACGCGATTGCCACGCAGGCGCTGGCCGGCGCGGTGGGAGACACCGCCACGGTAGTGTTCACGGATGGCCGCGGTACAGACCGGACGGTACGCCTGGCGCGCGCACCCGAGCCCGGTGCGGTGGCCAAGTTCGGCAACCTGCCCGCCATGAACGCGCAGCTCGCGTTCGAACGGGTGAAGTCGGCCGGCAAGACGGTGGGCATCATCCGCTTCAACATCTGGATGCCAATCTTGTCCCCGCAGTTCGACGCCGCGATCGACTCCTTGCGCGCGGCCGACGCCATCATTCTTGACCTCCGCGGCAACTTCGGCGGCGTGGGCGGTATGTCGATGGGGATTGCGGGCCATTTTCTGGACAGCACGCGCACCATCGGCACGATGGTACAGCGCGGCGCCACGCTCAAGTTTGTGGCCAATCCACGTCGGGTGGATACACGTGCTCGCGGCGTGTCACCGTTTGCAGGTCCGCTGGCGATCGTGGTGGACGAACTGTCGATTAGCACGACTGAGATCTTTGCCGGCGGAATGCAGGCCCTTGGCCGGGCGCGGGTTTTCGGGGTACAAACCGCGGGACAGGCCTTGCCGTCAGTGCCCGAGCGGCTGCCCAATGGCGATATCCTGTATCATGCCATTGCCGACTTTTTGAACCCGTTCGGCCAGCCGCTGGAAGGGGCCGGTGTGACGCCGGATCGCGTGGTCCCGCTCACGCGCGAGGCGCTGTTGGCGAGGCGCGATCCGGCGTTGGACGCGGCGATTACGTGGGCGACGATGCGAAGGGAAAAGCAGTAAGGAGTCGGGAGTACGGAGGTATCGCTCGCGTTGGACTCAACTGGTTGGTCATTCACCTCTCGTTTTTGGAGATGCTACACATGAAGGCACTTCGTGCGTTTGCGGTCGCGGCGGCGGCCCTGCTGTTGTCCTCGGGCTCTCTTTCGGCGCAAGCGTCGCCGGCGGCCTGGCCGGCGGCGGCGGACGTGATCGCAAAGTACGTGGCCGCCATCGGGGGCAAGGATGCGATCATGAAGATCACGTCGCTCAAGCAAACGTCCACGATGCAGGTACCGGCGGTTGGGCTCACGGCCGAAGTCGAGGCGTATCAGGCGGCGCCCAACAAGATGGCCACCAAGAGCACCATTCCGGGTGTCGGCGAGATGCTGCAAGGCACGAACGGCGAGATTGCGTGGGATGCAAATCCTATGCAGGGACCGCGTCTCCTGAGTGACAAGGAACTGGCGCAAACGCTTGAGGGCGCCGATTTCTACGGCAATATGCTCTACCCCGTGGACCGCTTCTCCAAGATGGAGAATCTCGGCGTGGTCGACTTCAACGGCGAAAAGAGCTATAAACTCAAACTCGTCCGCAAGGAGTCGGGACGCGAGACGACGCAGTACTTCTCCGTCGCCACGGGACTGATCGTGGGCGCCGAGACGGTGCAGGAGTCGCAGATGGGGACGATGCAGGTCTCGTCGACGCTCTCCGACTACAAGGAGTTCGGTGGCGTGAAGTTCCCGACGAAGACCGAGGTGAGCATGGGCGCGAACAAGTTGCTCATGACGATCACCAACGTGGTGATCAACGGGGCGCCAGCCAGCGCTTTTGACATTCCGGATGCCGTCAAGCCGTTGATCAAGAAGTGACGGAGTACGTCCGGGGGCGGTCGTTTTGTTGACTTCCCCCGATCGCCTCCGAGATTGAGGCACTGTGCGCGCCCTCCTGTCCCATCCCCGAGCGGGGCTGACATTGCTCGAACTTCTGGTGGTGCTCGTGATTCTCGCGATCACCACCGCGATTGTGCCGTTGGCGTGGCGGTCACCGCGCGCCGCCGAAGGGAGCGCGCTCGACGGGCTGACACAGACGGCGCGGCGTGAAGCGATCCGTCGCGGCGAAGAGTTACGCCTGCGGGTGGACGCCGACGGCAGCTGGGTTCTGGCGGCCCGCGACGGCACCGACATCATCGAAACCGGACATAGTGCGGCGCCCGATGAGCCGGTCTCGATACGGGTCGATGCCCTCGGCACCTGCCGCCCCGGCAGCGACATCGCGGGTTCCGGCGTGTCGTTCGACATGCTCAGGTGCCGCTCCGTCCCGACACATTCCGTAACCGATCGAGTGTCACGGTGACGCTCCTCGAGTCGCTCATCGCCAGCCTCTTGCTCGCGGTCACCGCCGTCGTGTGTCTTGATGCGACCCGCGGCGCGGCCGCCCTGCAGCAAAAGAGTGCAGCGTGGACGCAGGCCGTGTCGCGCGCCGAGTCGGAACTGGCGACGGTAAGTAGTGGCGGACTGGCGTCGAACACCACGCGCATCGCGCGCCATCCGTGGCGCGACGGCCTCGAATTGATCGAGGTGGATGTCCCGATGACAGGCGGTGCGAGTTTTCGGCTCACGCGTCTCGTGGAGCGCATCCCGTGATGCGCCGGTGCCGCGGATTCACCCTGCTGGAAGTGATCGTCGCGATCACGGTGACCGGCCTCGCGCTCACGACGGCGGGTATGGCATTGTCGTCCGCGCGCAGTACCGTCGCGCGCATTGTAACGCACGAAGCGCGCACCGAATCCGACAGTCGCGTTCGTGCCCTGCTCACCGACATGCTGCGCCATGCACCGGCGGCCGAGCAGGTCGATGAACCGTTGCTAGTCGTCGAGCGTGCTGGGGGGTCGCCGGTGCTGCGCTTCCTGTCGAACGGCGTCCGCGAACCGTACGGTACCGGTGGGATCTGGGTGGTGGAGGTCGCCGTACGCGACTCGGTGCTCGAGGTGCGCGCCACACCAACCGGTCCTGACCGCGAGTCGACGTCGCTCACCGCTACACTCTCCGCAGTGAGCGGGTTCGAAGTGCGCGTTCTGGACCATGCGTCGGCGCTGGAATCGCCGACCTGGCGCGCCGACTGGCCGATCGCGCAGGACCGTCCCCGCGCCATTGAACTCACGTGGCAGCTTCCGTCGAGCGCGGCGCCCATACCGCTGCGCGTGCTGCTCGCGCCATTGGAGCGGCCGCGCTCATGACCGCGACTCATCGTCAGCAAATTCGGCGCGGCGCGCGTAGTGGCGCGAGACGCGGCGCAAGTGACAGGACAAGTCGTGGCGCGGCACTGGTCGTCGCGCTGGTCACCATCGCGGTTCTCGCCAGCGTGACCGCGATCGCGAGCAGCCGCGCGCGTCAGGCGGCAGCGGTGGTGGACAACCGACGGTCGCAAGTCACGGCGAGGGCGATGGCCGAGAGTGGCGTGCTGGCAGCTCGATCGCGCATTGAAGTGGAGCTCCGTGACGCGGGGGCCGACTCGGCACGCGTCGACCGCGTCTTCGATGCACTGACCTCGGGCAGCGGGGCGCTCGTGCAGGACACGCTCATCGACGGTGTCTTCGCGACGGCCGTGGTCGACGTCAGCGCGCGGCTCGACGTGAACGCGGCCGGTGCCGAGGGATGGCAACAGCTGTTGGCGACCGTGGCGCCACCCGCTGACGCACGGCGGGTAGCGGCGGCGATCGAGTCCCGCGTGCACGGAGCGGCATTGGGATCGTCGTTGGCCTACGACGCGGGACAGCGGCAGCGCTGGCAGCGTGATTCGGTCGCCGCGACGATGCTAGGGCGCGAGCCGACGTCACGCGCTCTGCGGCCATTCACGTCGCTCGACGAGCTACTCACGGTGCCGGGAATGAAAGCGGAATGGCTCGATGCCATCGCCACCGATCTCACCGTTGATGGCGACGGTCGCGTGAATCGACGCACCGCGTCGCGGCGGGTGCTGGCGTCGGCCACCGGCACGCTGGTGGATCGACCGTCACGGCTGCTACTGATCTCGCGCGGCTGGCGGCTCGGGCACGTGCTGACCCGCGAGATTCAGGCGGTGTTCGACGTGAACGGCACGGAGCTACGGCTCGTGCGGTGGCGGGAGCAGGATCGATGAGCCGCGCGGTGTGTCTCTTGCTGGAACCGGACGCAGTGTACGCGCTGGCTCGTGAGGGCGCAGGCGGTGCGTCGCGCGTGCCGTGGCATCCCGAGGCACCAGGGCCTCTGGTGGATGCGCTGCGGGCGGTGTTCGGCGCGCCGACGTCGTTAGTGGTGATCGTTGGACTCGCGTTTCTGGAGATCGCGGAGCCGGCGCTTCCACCGGTCCCGAACGATGTCCGCGTACGCATGCTCCAGCGCGACAGCGACCGCTACTTCGCGCTCGGCGAGTCGGCGGCCGTGGCCACCGATGGCGGTATCGCGTTCGCGATGCCGAGCGCGTTGCTGGCGTCGTGGATCGACGCGCTGTCAGCGTGGAGTCCGGTAGAGGCGGTGGTGACGGTGGGCGAAGCGGCCGCGGGAGCCGGGCATGACGGTCGATGGGCGGTGCCCGCCGGGCCGGGCGCTACCGGGCAGCTCACCATTCGCGACGGCCGGGTGCACGAGGCCCGACGAGCGCGTGGCAGCGTGTCGGACACCGCGCGCCAGCTGATGATCACGGACCTCGCGGGCGGTGCCTGGCGGGCCTCGGCGGGCGCGCTCGACCGGCAGCTGCTTGACGCCTCGATGCGCGCGCGCCGGCAGCGGCAGCGTACCCGACGCTGGTGGCAATCGGCAGCGGTCGCGGCGGCCGCGCTCGTGCTGCTGGCGTGGAGTGTGGATCGCTGGCGCGAGCGGCAGCTGGTCGGCTTGCAGCGTGACGCCCAGTTGTTGGAGGTGTCGACCGCCGGCGCCCGCGCCGCGCAGGAACGATTGGTGCGCGCAGTCCAGGAGCACTCCGCGATCGCGGAGGCAGATCGTCGCGCTGCACTTCCCGATGCGCCACCGGCCGTGCTGGCACGACTCGGTGGCCTGCTCCCTCGCGACGCGTTCATTCAGCGACTCGAGTGGAACGGTACCGAGTGGCGCATCGACGGAAGCGTGAATGATGCGGCGGCCTTGGTGCCACTGCTCGACGCCGACGCCCAGTTCGTCGCGGTACGCGCGGCAGCTCCCAGTCTGCGCTATCTCGAGAACGGACGATCGCGTAGCTCCTTCTCAATCGTCTTCCGGACGGCCAGCGAGCCGGCCGCGGCACGAGGTGCCCGATGACCATGTTGCGGGCGCCGTCGCGGGAGCGCCGGGTGGTAATGGGCGGCCTTGTCGTGCTCGCGCTCTCGCTGCTGGTCACGTATGGCCTATTGCCGGCCGTCGCGCGATGGCGCGACCGTGAGCGCCAGCTCAATCGCGTCCACGCGCAGGTGGCGCACCTGAAGGGCATGCAACAGCACGCCAGCGAGCTGGAAGTTGCGGCGTCGTCACGAGAAGTGCTGCTGGCTGGCGGCGCGCGCCGCGTGATTCACGCACGGTCCCCTGCATTGGGAGCTAGCGCGCTGCAAGCGCTGCTGCAGGGCGCGGCCGATGCGAGCGGTCTGGTGGTCGATCGGGTGGACATCGGGCCCGACCTCACGAGCGACGGCGACCTGACGGCCAGCTTGTCGGCCTACGGTGACATTCACGGACTTGCCTCCCTGCTCGCGCAGCTGGCCAACGCGCCGCGCATCACCGCGGTGGAACGACTCACCGTGCAGATCAATTCGGCGTTACGTGGCGCACCCGACGTGCTGCGCGTGACGCTTGAGGTCCGCGCCCCCATGGTGATGGAATGAGCGCGAGACGCGACTGGCGCGGGTACCGTGTGCTGGACGCCTTCGCCGTGGTGTGCGCGGTGCTCACCGTCATCATGCTGGTGTGGCCGGCGACCACGATTGTAGTGCCCGCCGAGATACGCCTGCCGCCCACGGGTGGCGCGTCATCGCTGGCGTCGAGCAACACCGGAGCGACGATCGAATCTGTGCGCTACGAGATTGTACGCACCAACGCCTTCAGCGCCAGTCGGAAAGCTCCGACGGCGCGCTTTGTGGCGCCGGGATCCGAGCCCACACCGCCGATGCCGTCGACGCTCGACGCGGGTGCTGGTGCCTTCGCGCCGGCGGATGTCGGTGCCGGGCCGCGGCTGTTCGGGATCGTGTCAGTTGACGGTTCGCTCCGCGCGCTGCTGCAGGCACGTTCGGCGAGCGAGCCGCCGCGTCTGCTTGGGGTGGGCGAATCATCCGGCGGTGTGCGCGTGGTGCGCATCGGCCGTGATCGCGTCGTGATTTCAAGTTCCAGCGGGACACGCACTCTGCGTCTGTCCCGCGTCGTGCCGGATTCCAGCGAGAACGAGCCGTGAACGTCTTACCGCTTCCCCGAACCTGGCGCTTCACCGCGTTCGGCGTCCTGCTTGGTCCTGTGGCATTGTCACTCGGAAACCACGCTCTGCAGGCGCAGACGCAGCGGCCAGCGAAAGCACCGGTTTCGGCGTTGCGCGCGACCACGCTCGATTTCGCCAACGCGCGATTGGCCGACGTGATCCGCACGTTGGCCACGATGCTGGGACGCACCGTGTTGATGAGCGACATACCGGATGTTCGCGTGACCTTCGCCACACCGACACCGCTCAACACCGCGGAGCTCGAGCGCATTCTCGAGTCGCTGCTGGAATCGCACGAATTGATGCTGGTGCCTAGTGGCACGGTAGCGCAGGTGCTGCCAAGCGCGAAGGCACCGGCCACCGGGTCATTGCGTACCGGCTTCACTTTTCCCGACCCGCCGCCGCTAGGTCTGGTCACGCAGTTGGTGCCGCTGCAATCGATTCGCGCCGACGAGGGGGCAGATGCACTGCGCGCGCTGATGGGCAAAGGGGCGCGTATCGAAACGATCGCGCGCTCGAACGCACTGCTGATCACCGATCGCGGCGCGAACGTGGCGCGATATCTCGAGCTGCTGCGCACGCTCGACGCCGCACCGGCGGGCGAGTCGGGACTTCGCACCTACGTCGTGAATCTGAAGTATGCCTCCGCCGACGACTTGGCCGGTGCGCTGGGGCAGTTGTATGGCGCGCAGGTCGCGAACACCGGTGGCGGCTCGCTGGCCGATCGTTCGCTGTCACGCGCGCTCGATTCGTTCCGAGCTCGCGAGGCGGAGACCTTCCGCACGCGGAACTCGGGTGGGATGAGTGGTGCCAACGCAATCACGCAGCAGATGGGCGCTTCGCAAGCCGCCACACCGCGGGATTCCGCGTCGGGCTTGCTGGTGGGGCGCACGACCATCGTGGCCAATGCGCCCACCAACGCGTTGGTCATTCGCACCGCACCACCGAACTATCCATTGCTGCGCGAAACGATCGACGCGCTCGACACGCGTCCGTCGCAGGTGCTGTTCGAGGTGACGGTGGCGGAGATCGCGCTGGGCCGCGGTTCCGAGTTCGGCGTAGACTGGTCGGCCGTGAATCGCGGCGGCGACGTGCAGGCGCAGTTCGGCAACCCGGAGATCCCTGATACCGGTTCCACCTCCGCCTTATTGCGCCTGGTCCGGTTGGATGGCACGGGCGTGCGCGCAATGCTTCGAGCAATCGCATCCACCAGCGAGGTGCGAGTGCTGTCCACACCGGAGATTATCGCCGCCAACAATCGGGAAGCGTCGATCCTGGTAGGGAGCAAGGTGCCGTTCGTGGCATCCACACGGCTGGGCAACGACATCTCGATCGACCGCGCGATTCAGTATCAGGATGTGGGCACGAAGTTGTCGATCATTCCGACCATCAACGACGACGGCTACATCTCGGTGCAGCTGCTGCAGGAGGTGAGTTCGCTCACGTCGCAAACCGTGGCGGCGGCCCAGAGCGCCCCCGTGATTTCCACCCGCGAAGCATCGACGCGCGCCATTCTGCGCGATGGGCAGACGGTCGTGATCGCGGGCCTGATCGGCGAGACGCGTCAGACCCAGGAACAGGGGATTCCGCTACTCATGGACATTCCGTTCTTGGGGGCGCTGTTCAGGCGGCAGTCCAGCACGCGTCAGCGCACGGAGCTCGCGATCTTCGTGACGCCGTATCTCGTGCGCTCCGACGCCGATGCCGATGCGATTCGTGAGCGGGTGAAGAAGCGCCTGGAAGATCGGTCGCCGGGCGCGCTCGACGGCACGCCGCTTACCCGGAAGCCACCCGCATGAGTGGCGATGCCCGTGACTTGCGGGCGGCGGCGGCCGGTGCGCTGGCGGGGCGAGTGCCGGCGCGGTGGCTGGAGGAGCACGCCGTGTTGCCGCTCGACCTGGAGAACGGCACGCTGCTGGTGGCGGCCGATGGCGTGATCGCCGCCGCCGTGCAGGATGCATTGGAGCGCGCCTTCGACGCCGACGTGCGCGTGGTGCCGTTTGGCGCCGGCGACATCCGGGCCGCGATTCTGTCGGCGCCGCGCGTGGCGCCGACCGCTGCGGTCACCGCGATCGGCGGCGGTGCGTTGCTTCGCGGCGAGCTGCTTCGCGGCGAGCTCACCGAATCGCTGGACGATTTGCGAGCGCTGGCCTCGCGCGAACCGGTGATTCAGGTGGTGAACGCCATGCTGGCCGAAGCGTCACGCGCCGGTGCCAGCGATGTCCACGTGGAATCGCGCCCTGATGGCTTGCGGGTGCGCATGCGGCTCGACGGCGTGTTGCGTGACGCCCAGCAGCTTGGCGCCGAGTTCCGCACGGCCGTCATCTCGCGGCTGAAGGTACTGGCGGGTCTCGACATTGCCGAACGACGCCTGCCGCAAGACGGTCGCGCTCGCGTGCGGGTGGGCGACCGAGAACTCGACATACGCATTTCCACGCTGCCCGCCTTGCACGGCGAGAGCATGGTGTTGCGCTTGCTCGATGGCGGGCACGCCGAGCAACCCTCGTCGCTGGAAGCGCTGGGGCTCAGTGCCGATGTCCTCGCGCAATGGCGTACCCTACTGCGACGCCCATCGGGCTTGCTGTTGGTGAGTGGTCCGACCGGGTCGGGCAAGACGACCACGCTGTACGCGGCGCTGCGCGAACGCAGCACGCCCGGCGTGAAGGTGGTCACGGTGGAAGACCCGGTGGAGTACCGTCTGGACGGCGTCGTGCAGTTGCCCGTGAACGCGCGGGCGGGATTCGGATTTCCGAACGCGTTGCGCGCCATTCTCCGACACGATCCCGACGTGATCCTGGTGGGCGAACTGCGCGACGCGGAGACGGCGGATATTGCGGTGCAGGCCGCGCTGACGGGCCACCTGGTGTTGAGTACCGTGCACACCACCGATGCCACCGCAGCGCTGGCGCGATTGCAGGAGATGGGCGTGCCTCCTTACCTGCTGAGTGCGACGCTACAAGGAGTGCTGGCGCAGCGGTTGGTCCGTCGGGTGTGTGCCCACTGCGGGGCGTGGCGCGCGCTCACGGAGCAGGAGCGGGTGCGCACCGCCGAGTCTCGCGTGCCGATCACCCGGTTGCGCGAAGGCGTAGGCTGTGCGCCCTGCGCCGGTACTGGATTCCGAGGTCGCGTGGCCATCGCCGAGCTGCTCGTGCTCGACGATGGCCTGCGCGGTGCGTTCACGAACGGCGCGTCGCTGGTGGAACTGCGGTCGATGGTTCGGACCCGCGGCGTTTGCTCGTTGCGCGACGACGGCTGGCGCGGTGTGGCCGCCGGCGACACCACGATCGACGAAGTGGACCGCATGGTGAGCGAGGACGACAGCGCGTGACTGGCCGCCCGACGGCGTCGGCGGGTACGACGCGATGGCGTTATCAGGCGGTCGATGCTCAGGGCGCGATGACGCGCGGCGAGGTCGACGCAGCTACGGTGGAGGCGGCGGTCGATCTTTTGCGCCGACGCGCCTTGTGGGTGATCGAACTCGAACCCACGGGCGCGACCGCGGCGCTGACGGCAACGGGGGCCACGGCAACGGGGGCCACGGCAACGGGGGCCACGGCAGCGGGGGGTGCGTCATCGACGGCTTCGGCCGTGGGGACGCCCGCGAGTTTGCTGGATCGCCTCGTGCGCCGCACCACGGATGGCAACGAGTCGCTGGCGATGCTGACGCGGTCGGTTGCCACCCTATTGGAGGCGGGAGTACCGCTCGAACGCGCCTTGGCCTTCGCCGCCTCGGGGGAGACGGACCCGCGCTGGCAACGAATCTTTGGCGGGCTGCGGGAGGCCGTGACACGCGGCGAGTCGCTGTCCGAAGCGGCGGCTCGCGTGGAGGAACTTCCACGCGCGTATGCCCCTTTGCTGGCCGCTGCCGAGGCGTCGGGGAGCATGGCGGACACCGTCGCCCGTTTGGCCGACGATCTCGAACAGGAGGGTCGGCTCCGCTCCCGCGTACGCGCGGCGTTGGTGTACCCCACACTCTTGGCGATCGCGTCGACCGTGGGCACGCTGGTCATTCTGGTGGTGGTCGTGCCGCGTTTCGCCGACTTGATCGCCGGCGCCGGCGGCACGGTGCCGGCCAGCACGCGGATGCTGATCGGTCTGAGTGCCCTGCTCTCCCGTTTTGGCTGGCTGCTGGTGGCGGCGTTCGTGGTGGCCGGTACAGCCGGGCGCCAGTCGCTGCAGGATGCGGCGCGGCGCCGGCGCTGGCATGCCGCCCGCTTGCACTGGCCGCTGGTCGGTCGCTTCGAACGTGAGCACGCCGCCGCCAACTATCTCGGCACGCTGGCGATGGCCCTCGAGTCTGGCGTGCCTTTGCTGCGCGCGATGTCCCTGGCGCGCGGGACCGTGGGCAACGACGACCTCGCCGAGCGGCTGTCCCGCGCCGAGGTGATCGTGCGCGACGGCGGCTCGGTAGCGCAGGCCCTAGCCGGGTCCTTGACTCCACTGGCGACGAGACTGCTTGAAGCCGGCGAACAGGGCGGAGCGCTGGCGCCGTTGGCCCGTCGCGCCGCGACGACGGCGAGCGATCAGGTCCAGCGGGTGATCACGAGTGCCGTCGCGCTGATCGAGCCGGTGATGATCCTCGGCTTCGGCGGCGTGGTCGGGTTCGTAGCCCTCGCACTGCTGCAGGCGATCTACGGCATTAACGCCAGCAGCTTTTGAGCGTCTGGAAAGAGGGGACAGGCGTCACCACCTGGGCCAGCAATCACTCCATGGTCGCCGACGGCGCCAACCGGATGCAGTCTTAGCAGGTTTCGGCGTTGACAGCGGAGCCCTCAATCCCGAGCATTTAGGCAGGTACGTGTGCGCGGCCACGAAGCAGAGTCTCCCCAGTCGCCCTTTCCGCAAACTGACATGCCGACGAACGACGTTGAAAATCCGGAACCAGTGAGCGATGCCGCGACCGTAAACGACAGCCGTCCGAGTCGTCGCCGATTCTTTACGCTCGGCGCAGCGGCGGCGGCCGGACTCGCCGCGGCCCAGACCCTCGAGGCGCAGCGCCCGAAGAGCCGCGGCAGCAGTCCGTTTCCAAATGGGCAGTCGGCGAGCAACGCGGCGGATCCGTCGGCAGCCTGGAGCGATCCGGTACTCCGCCTTGTCCGTCGTATCACGATGGGAGTGAACCCAGAGGAAGTCGCCCTCGCGCGTCGACTGGGGTACGCCGGCTACCTCGACTACCAACTTCGTGCCACCGACATCGACGACAGCGCGATCGAGGCGATCATCGCCGCGCGCCTCCCGATGACGCAGATGGTGTCCGCGACGCTAGCGACTCAGGATGGCAATGAAGTCGCCAATCAGCTCGCCGACGCCACGTGGTATCGCGCCGCGTTTTCGAAAGCGCAATTGCGAGAACGCATGGTGGAGTTTTGGACCGACCATTTCACGATCAGTCTGAACAAGGTCGGGTACCTGAAACTGATCGACGATCGCGACGTGATCCGTGTCAACGCGATGCGGACGTTTCCCGAGCTGTTGCGCGCCACCGCGCAGAGCGGCGCGATGCTGGTGTATCTCGACCAGAATCGCAGCCGCACGCCGACGCCGAATCAGAACTACGCACGCGAAATCATGGAGCTGCACACACTGGGTGTGAGCGGTGGCTACTCGCAGACCGACGTGGCGGAGCTGTCGCGCATTCTCACCGGGTGGACCACCGCCGGGGCCGGCATCTTCTCGTTCAATCGCAACTTCCACGATCGGAACGCCAAGACGTTTCTCGGCCGGGCGTTCCCAGCGATGCTGGCCACGGCGACCGACGTGCAGATGAAGGCCGAAGGTGACACCGCGATTCAGATGCTCATCGAGCATCCGAGCACGGCCGCCTACATTTCGCTCAAGATGGCGCGCTGGCTGCTGGCCTACGAGCCGCCGCAGGCGGTCGTGGATGCGACGGCCGCGACGTATCTGTCCACGGGCGGCGACATCACGGCGATGATCCGCACGATTCTGTCGGGCAAGAACCTGTTGGCGGCACCGGCCAAGTACAAGCGTCCCTTCCACCTCGGTATTTCGGCGCTGCGCGGCATGGGGGCCACGATCAACAACATCCGATCGGCACGTCAGCGCGCCGACCAGATGGGGATGCCGGTGTTTCAGTGGGAACAGCCCAACGGGTATCCAGATCGTGTGGACTGGTGGAGCGGACTCGTGATCACGCGCTGGTCGTACATGCAGTATCTGTCGACGCAAACCAGCGCGACGACGACGCGCGTGGATTCGGCACTGTTCCGGGTGCCCGACACGACCGATGGGGTGGTGGCGCAGATCGCCACCCGCATGTTCGGCGGCGAGCTTCCGCCGGCGCTGCGCACGCAGCTGATCGCGTATCTGGGTGGCGGTACCTACAGTGATGCACGGGTGCGCGAAACGATTTCACTCGCCGGCAGTGCGCAGGAGTACCAGTGGTTCTGATGCCCTCTTTTCACGTGAGCCGAGTCGCCACATGAGTGCTGAATCGACAGAAGACGGGTGCCAGGAATACCAGCAGCTGGCGCGTCGCGATTTCCTGACGCTGGCCGGTGGGGTGGGCGTAAGCGCCCTGCTGCCGACATGGCTTCCCAAGGTCGTGCTGGCGCAAACGTCGAACGGCAGCCGCGACATCATCGTTTCCGTGTTCCTCAGCGGCGGCACCGACGGAATGTCCATGGTCGTGCCGTTCGGTGACCCGGACTATTACACGGGCCGTCCGAACATCGCGATCGCCCGTCCCGATGCCGCAGGCACGGGTCCAAAGGCGGTCGCACTCGACGACTTCTTCGGCTTTTCGCCCGGCATGGCGCCATTGATGCCGGCGTACAGCAACGGCGACTTGCTGGTGGCCCACGCGACCGGCTCCGTCGACAACTCGCGCTCGCATTTCGATGCGCAGCGATACATGGAGCTCGGCAAGCCGCGGGACCCACGCATCACGGGTGGCTGGCTTGGTCGACATCTCGCGACCAGCACACCGCTGCGGAGCGATGCTCCGCTGCGCGCGCTCAGCTTCACGTCGGGCCTGCCGCAGACGTTGTCGGGCGGACCGAAGACCCTACCTATCCCGAATCCCACCAACTTCTCGATCGGTGGCAATGCGACGACGTCCACCGCGCGGGCGCAGTGGCTGTCGGCGAATCACAGCGGCACGGTGAATCCAGTGGCGGACAACGCACTGGATGCCACGAACACGATTGCGCTGTTGCAGCGGATCAACTTCACCGGCTACGCGCCGGTGAATGGCGCCGTCTATCCGACCAGCGGATTGGGTCAGGCACTGCGTTCAACCGCCGCGCTGATCAAGGCCGATGTCGGCGTCGAGGCGGTGCACGCGTTCAGCGGTGGCTGGGACACGCACGCCACGCAAGGACCGATAGCGACGCTCGACGGTGGCTTCATGCATATAAGGATGCTCGATCTCGCGAACGCCCTCGCTGCCTTCCACGCCGACCTCATTCAGGGCACCACGTCGTACGGCGTGACCGTGGTGGTGATCTCCGAGTTCGGTCGTAATGCGCGCGAGAACGGGAACCGCGGCACCGACCATGGTCGCGGCAACGTCGCCTTCGCGATGGGCAAGAAGATCAACGGTGGTCGCGTGCTTACCAACGGCTGGCCCGGACTGGCGCGAGAGAATCTCGAGAATGGTCAGGATCTTCGCGTCACGCTCGATCACCGCGATATTCTCGCCGAGATCGTGCAGAACCGACTTGGCAACAGCAACCTGTCGGTGGTGTTCCCCGACTTTACGCCACGCTTCCGCAACGTTACCAAGGCGTAGCGTCGTGCCACCCGCGTCGCGCGAGTAGACGATGCACCAAGGGCGCACCCGACGGTCGGGTGCGCCCTTGGTGCATGGTGCGCGTGAATCCGCACGCGCCCTACGGACTCACGATCACCGTACCGTCCATGCCCGGATGCAGCGTGCACTTGAACGGAAACACACCGACCGACGGGAACGTGCGGGAGACCGTGACATTACTGGTGGTATTGATGTCCGTCGGGGATCCCGCGAGCCGCGGATCCCAGATCACGTTGTGCGCTAACGCGGGGAAGATGAACCGCACCGTGCCGCCCTGCTTTACCACCGTCTCGACGGGGCTGAAGGTGAGCCCTGGCATAACCACATCGGCGGAGATCGGTGCGTTGGGAATACTGTTCACGGTCAACTGCACGCTGCCGGTTTTTGGTACGGCGCCGTCGGCGACCGAGGCCTGCAGACTGACGGTCCCCACGCCCACCCCGGTCACGACACCGGCCGATGTAACCGTCGCGATCGATGAGTTGCCGGTGCTCCACGTGACAACGCGGGTGCCGAGTGCCACGGTGCCGCCGACTGCGTCGCGGCCGCTAATGCTGGCCTGCGTGAGCTGACCCAACGGGATGGTGCGATCTTGCGCGCTCACGACGATGGT
Source organism: Gemmatimonas sp. (assembly GCF_046594945.1). Lineage (GTDB taxonomy): Bacteria > Gemmatimonadota > Gemmatimonadetes > Gemmatimonadales > Gemmatimonadaceae > Gemmatimonas. The sequence continues at coordinate 39,739 of NZ_JBKJRB010000095.1, forward strand.
GGCGAGCACGCCCGCGCCCGACGCAACCGTGACATCGAGCGTGCCGCTCACGGCACCCACGGTCGCACGAATGGTCGCCGACCCGACAGCAACACCGGTCACGATTCCCGACGCGTTCACCGACGCGATGCTCGGTGCCGTGGACGTCCACACCGGCTGTGCATTGCTCACCACGTCGCCACCCGACGTTCGCGCCACTGCCGAAAATTGCACGGTTTGCAACGGCGTGAGCGCCGTCGTGGCGGCCGACAGATCCACACGTGACACGACGGCCGCGGGTGGCGGAGGGCCGCCGGCCGTACTGTCTCCACATGCCCCGAGCAGCGTCACGCCGGCGAACGCGCCCCAGCGCGTAAGTCTCCTGACGATGGTCGTCATCGAAGCGATCGCGTTGCGGTCCGCGCCTTCGGCTCGGCGACCAGCGCGAGCCACTGACCATTCGGACTCACGGCCAAACGCGTGATGTTCGTGAGCTGCGCGAAGGCGAGATCGCCCAACGCGTTCCACGCCGCGGCGCCCCGCCGCCACTGCATCAACTGGGTGCCACTGCCCACGAGCAGTGTCGTGCTGTCCACCCAAGCCACGTCTTCGCTGCCCGTCGGCAACGCGATCAAGGTGTCGACCCGACGTGAGGCGGGATCGAGTCGCATCACGTACCACGCGGCGGCGCCCTTCTGCACGTAGCTCACGTGCGCGGTACCGGGAATGCGATGCAACGAACGTCCTACGTTGCTGGCAATCTCGTCGCCGGTGGTGAGTTCACGGCCCGCACCCGTACGCGCCAGTCGCAGCGTGGCGGGCGCACCGAGCACAAACATCGCCCACGTGCTGTCATCGGCTTGTGCGAAGTACCCGACCGGCTTGATGGCTGGGAAAAGCACCCTCGGCGCCGAGCCATCGGTGGGAAATTGCGCGAGCCGCTGGGTGGAGTCGGCCTCCACGCGAATTACCGTGATCGATTGTCCATCGAGCGTCGGCATGGCTGAGTATTCGCTCTCCGGCTTCGTGGCACGAAGCGGGCCGGTGAGTCCTGTGCTGACGTCGTGGACGTAAATGTCGCTCTGTCCGTCGCCGCGGTTCGACGTGAAGAATAACGCTCGCGAATCGCGCGCGAAGGCCGGCTGGTTATCGTACCCGGTGCGGCGCGACACGTTGACCGGCACGCCGATCTTGAGCGCGTCCCCTCGTCCCGCGAGCGGCAGCAGAAATACGTCAGGATCGGGCGGCGCGGGTCTGGCGGTCAGACCAGCGGTCGAACCGGCAGTGGTAACTTGCGCGACCGCGCGGGACGGCACCGCCACGCCGAGCGTGCAGAACAGTGTCGGCGCGACGGACCAGCGACGAAACAACGGGACAGAATTCATACGAAGCGAAGGGAAAAGAGGGCGCACGTCACCAACGCCAGAGTGATCTCCGAAAGCTACGGACTGACCGTTGCGTCCGCATAGCGCGAGGCGCTAGCCTCCGTACACCATGGGGCCTTCTTCGCACCGCTCTCGCTTCTTCCCGACGATGCTTCGCGTGCTGACTCGTACGCTTCCTTGCGGACTTTCTCGCAGCGCGATGCTGGCTGTGCTTACCTCCACGCTCGTCGCAGTGGGCGCGTGCCGAGACAGCGGACCGACGGCAGTCACGCCACCGCCGGGTGGCGGCACGTCGATCCGCAGCCTGATTGCTTCGCCAGCGTCGGTGAACCTGCAAGCCGGTCAGCAGCGTAGCATCGCCCTGGAGGCGCGCGATAGCACAGGACAATTGGTCGCCAACCCACAGATCGCGTGGCGGAGCGATGCGCCGGCGACGGCTACGGTTGACGCGTCGGGTGTGATCCGCGCGGTCGCGCCCGGTTCGGCGAAGATCACGGCCACGTCGGGCTCGCTTATCGCGCTCGTGCAGGTCGGGGTGAGCGGGTCGGCGCCCGGCATCGCCCAATGGCGCCTCGCGCGCCCCGGGTTCTCCGACGTCACCATTCTCGGTCTCTGGGATGACGGCGCGGGGAGCAGCTACGCGGTGGGACAGAACGGCATCATGCTGCGGTCGCGCACGAGCGGTCCGTGGGAAGTGATCTCGCTCAACACCACCGAAACCTTGACTGGCGTGTGGGGCTCGTCGCCCACGGATATCTGGATCGTCGGGGCCGGCGGCGTGCTGTATCATGGCGATGGGGTGAGCTTCGCGCCGGTCTCGAGCGGCACCACGGTAACGCTGCTCGAAGTCTGGGGACTCGCCGCCAACGACGTGTTCATCGCCGGCGATCGCGGGACGATCTTGCATTTCGATGGCACGACGTGGAGCCCGCAGCCCACCCCCGTGACCGAAGATCTGTGGGGCATCTGGGGTGCGAACGGCACGAACGTGTTCGTCGTCGGCAACAATGGCGTGATCCTGCGTTCGAACGGCACGAGCTGGCAGCGCATGTCCGTGCCGACCGCGAATCCGCTCTTCGATGTGTGGGGCACGAGTGTGGGTAACGTCTTCGCCGTTGGCATTTTTGGCACCATTCTGCGATTCGACGGCGTGCAGTGGAGTGCGGTGACGGCACCGGGGCGCGCGAATTTGTTTGCCCTGCGCGGTCGCGCGTTCAACGATATCTACGCGGTGGGCAACGGTGGCGCGACGTATCACTTCGACGGCGTTACGTGGCGCGCGCTGTCGATCGGGTCGGGACAGAACCTGCGGGCCATCGCGCCGCGTGGCGACGGCACGTTGCGGCTGGCCGGATGGTGGGGCACCGTGGTCACATTGCGTGGTACCGGCGCTGCCGCCACTGCCACCACCGAGTTATCCGACCCTGCCCTGCTCTCGGTGTACGGAGCAAGTAGTAGCGCCGGTAGCAACGCCGGCGGCGGTGCGATGTTCGCCGTGGGCTTCGGCGGCGCCGTCTATCGTCGCGCCGGTACATCGTGGCTGCAGGAACCGGTGCCGTCGGTGAATGATCTGTACGGCATAAGCGGAAACTCACCGACCGACATTGTCGCGGTTGGCGACACCGGGTCGGTGCTTCGATTCAACGGCATCGCCTGGTCACGCGAATCGGCCCCGACCACCTTTCTGCTGCGCGCCGTGTGGAGTGGCAGCGGCCAGCATGTCATCGTGGGCGAGAGCGGGACCATTCTTCGCTCCAATGGCACGGGCTGGACTCCACAGCAGAGTGGCACGCAGCGATTTCTGCGCGGGGTCTGGGGCAGCGATCCCGCGAACGTGTACGCCGTGGGCGACGCTGGGACCGTACTTCGCTTTGACGGCGGCCGATGGCAGTCGTTGATCGTGCCGTCCACCAGCCGACTGCGCGCCGTCTGGGGTACCAGCGCCACGGACGTGTTTGTGGTGGGCGATTCGGGAACGGCGCTGCGGTACGACGGCGTGGCATGGGAGCGATTCCCGGCGCCGACAACTCGCGACCTGCGCACACTCTGGGGTCGCAGTCCAACCGAAGTCTACGCCGCCGGCGACAGCGGCACGGTACTCCGCTTCACCGGCGCAGGGTGGCAAACGCTGACCACCCCGGCTCGCGGCTTCATCTACGCCATGTCCGGCATCCCCAACACGTCGGGGCTCGCGCTCGTAGGCGAAGGGGCGCGTATCGTGGAAGGACAGCCGTAAGCGTATCGCCTACCGCGACTCGCGATACAGCTGAATGTGACGCACGTGATGATCGCCGTGCCACGCGTACAGCGCGACCAACTGATCGAGCGTCATCGGGCCGGTCTCCGGGTGCACGAGCGTTCGCGCGAACTGTGCGGGCTCGAGTGACTGCAGCACCGCGACCAGCCGTTCATGAATGGCGGTGAACATCGTCAGCGAGACGAGCGGAGACACGAGCTCGCTGTCGGCCAGCGCCACCCATGCATCCTGATCGTACGGTTTGATGGTTGGCTCGTGCTCGGTCAAGGCCAGCTTCACACGGATGTAGGCGTTGGCGTGACTGTCGGCCATGTGATGCACCAGCTGCCGAACGGTCCATCCACCTGGACGATACGGCGCCGCATAATCGGCCGAATCGAGACCGCTTATGGCCGCCGATAGATTGGCGGGCTGCTCGGCGATTCGCCTGATGTACGCGGCGCGCTGCTCGACGGAACATGCCGCCTGTCGCTGAAAACGACCGATAGGATAGCGATGAGCGTCGGTAGCGACGTCAGGCGTGCCGGACATTGAGAGACTCCGATGGAAGGCGGAAATAGACACAGCGCGTCCACACCGTGGACAGTGCGAAAACTATCCACGGTGCGAACCCGGTGCGACGGTGCAGCCGCCATGCCGACGTTACATCGAGGTCACGGTCCTCGATCACTCGGCTCAGTTAACCGAGCGACGCCCGACAATGCTGCGGTACACAAACAGCAACGCAATAGCGCCCACGACGGCGGCGATGAGTCCAGCGGCTTCGCCGGGTTCATACCAGCCGACGGTCCGACCCAGAAAGGTGCCGAGCAGAGCGCCGGCCACGCCGAGGAGCATGGTGATGATGAGGCCGCCCGGATCACGGCCCGGCATGATCGCCTTGGCGAGTGCGCCAGCAATCAGCCCGATGATAGCAGTCCACAACAGTGAC
>NZ_JBKJRB010000054.1:0-9650 GCF_046594945.1 Gemmatimonas sp.
GCAGCTCCGGCCGCTCCGGCAGCTCCGGCAGCTGCGGCAGCGTCGCGGGGTACGCGAGAGACGCGCGAGAAGATGACGACGCGCCGCAAGCGGATCGCCGAGAATCTGCTGCTGTCACAGCATCAGACGGCGCACCTGACGACGTTCAACGAGATCGACATGACGGCCATCACGGCCCTCCGTGAGCGTCTCAAGGAACGTGTTGAGAAGGAACAGGGCGTCAAACTGTCGTACATGCCGTTCTTCGTGAAGGCGGCCTGCCTCGCGCTGGAAGCCTACCCGGCTGTGAACGCGCAGATCGACGGCGACACCATCGTGTACAAGCACTACGTGAACATGGGCATCGCGGTGGCCAGCGACGCCGGCCTGGTGGTGCCGAACGTGAAGGACGCCGACACGAAGGGCATCGTGCAGATCGGCAAGGACATCGCGGCCGTGGCGAAGCGCGCGCGCGACGGCAAACTGTCAATGGACGACCTCACCGGCGGCTCGTTCACGATCACCAACGGCGGCGTGTTCGGCTCACTGCTCTCCACCCCGATCATCAACTATCCGCAGGTCGGCATTCTGGGCCTGCACAAAACGCAGGACCGTCCGGTGGCGATCAACGGCAAGGTCGAAATCCGTCCCATGATGTACGTCGCGCTCTCGTACGACCACCGGATGATCGACGGCCAGCAAGCGGTCCTGTTCCTGGTGCGCTTCAAGGAACTGATGGAAGACCCAGCGGCGATGCTTTTGTAACTGCTCAGTAGGGGGTACGCGGTACGGGCTACACCCGTCTCCGTACTCCGTACTCCCTACTTCCCAGTTATAAAGCACCACGACGCCCCTAAGCGTTTCCGCCGGGACGTCGGGCTTCGTCAGCGCACGTTTTCAACGCGAGGGTTGGGGCCGTGTCTGACGATTGCTGTGCTACACAGTCGAGTGGCGTTGCGAAATGCGTGCCACTGTGTTCAATGACGCGCGGGCTGGCGTACAGTCACGCCGTGCGAGCGAGGGCTACTGCTCTTTTCAATGTACGTGCTACGCCGCAGCTGCCAATGGGGATTTGCGCGGCGTGCCCGAAGCGTTACCTCGCGAGGCGCGGCGTTGGGGCTCTCGTGAGCTTGGGGTTCTGCGTCCAGGTTTCGAGTTATGGGCTGAACCCACGACTCGATACGTCACCCGATACTCCGAACGCACGTTGGCAGTCCCCGACTCAGAACGTGAGCGCCAGCGACGTCACGAACACGCCGTTCCGCCGCGAGAATCCGGACAGCTGGCGAGTCGTGGGGAACACGGCGTCCGCGGCAGCCAAGCCGCGCAGCTCGGTGCGCCAGAGTACCTTCGGTTCCGGCCGAACGTCGAGACCGACCGACGCGCCGTTCGTCCGGAACGGGGCGCCAGTGGCCGTTGTGGCCAGCACGCCGTCGCCGTCGGCGAACCGCTCCACGCGCGCCGCCAGCGCCACTGTCGGCGTCACCCACAGCCGACCGACGAGCGTCGCGCCGTACCACCCGTGGGTCGTCTGCACCGCCGTCACGCTGTCGCGCCACTGCTGCGCACCGACGTCAACCTGCGCGAGCAAGTCGAGACGATCCGCCAAGCGCGACGTCAAGCCGACGCCGTTGAACAGACGCCGCTGCGATCCGGCTTCGTTTCCGGCGTAACCGTACCACGACAGGGTGGTGGTCGGCGTGGCCGCCAGATCGAAACGAAGGCCGAGGCTCTTGTCGTCGTTGCTCTCGGAAATATTCTGCCACCCGTTGACCACATCCAGGCGCGCCGTGAGCGCCGGCGTGACCTGCCAAGTGGCGCGCAGTCCGGTGGAATAATACGGCGAGAAGTCGGCGACCAGCGATCGCGTATACACCGGATTGTCGCGGCTCGTCCACCCTTCCATGCCCGAGTTCGAATAGAAGATGCCGCCGTCGATCCACAGCCGCGGCGTGAGGTGATAGCCGGCGTACGCTTCCTGCAGCGACCGGGCGAGGACGTCACCACTCACGCTGCCCTGACGCGGCTCGGCCGCGTAGTTCGATTGCACCGACGTGCCGGCCTGCAACGCCAGTCGACCGCGCACGCGATCACCGGTCACTTTCACTTCGATGAACGCGAGATTGATGTTGAACTCATTGTGACGCGCTGGCTGCGTCGTGAACGCGCGGTCGCGTGCCGGTGGACGATTGACGTCGAACGCGTACACGCCATCGAGGAACGCGCCGAAGGTAACGCGTCGCGCGCTGTCGACGGCGATCGGCGGCGCCGTGATCGGCTGCGCCGTGATCGGCTGCGCCGTGATCGGCGCCGCGGTGCCGAACGAGGCAGCCGCGATCATGGCGAAACGCGCGGCCTTGAGAGCAGTGGAGGGAGTCATAGGTCCCTTGAACGCTAGCGCGCGTGCTGCGCGCGGCGAGGGGGTTCGCCGGCATCGACCGTGAAGATCCCACAAAAGATTCACCTGGAATTAGTTTTCCCGCATGACCTCCCCGACTCTCCAAACTGCCGACGTCGTGGTGCTTGGCGGCGGCCCAGGCGGCTATGTCGCCTCGATTCGCGCAGCACAACTCGGCCTCTCCGTCACCTGTGTCGAATTCGACAAGACGCTTGGTGGCACCTGCGTGAATGTCGGGTGCATCCCGTCGAAGGCACTCCTCCAGAGCTCCGAGCAGTATGAATGGCTGCGGCTCCATGCGGCCGAGCACGGTATCAGGGTCGACGGTGCGTCGATCGACCTGCCCACGATGATGGCGCGCAAGTTGGACGTCGTGGCGCAGAACACGAAAGGCGTCGAGTTTCTGTTCAAGAAGAACAAGATCACGTGGGCCAGAGGTTACGGCACGCTACAGCCCGGCAACGTGGTCGAAGTGAAAGCGGCCGACGGTACGATTTCGCACTGGCAGGGCACCTCGGTGATCATCGCCACGGGCTCCGTGCCGGTGCAGCTGCCATTCCTCAGGTTCGACGAGCAGCGCGTGCTGTCAAACGTGGGCGCGCTGTCGATTCCGGAAGTGCCGAAGCATCTGGTGGTCGTGGGCGGTGGCGTGATCGGCCTTGAACTCGGATCGGTGTGGCGTCGTCTCGGGGCAAAGGTCACGGTGGTCGAGTTCCTGCCCACCATTCTCACCGGCAACGACCACGATCTCGTGAAGGAGGCGGACAAGATCTTCCGCCAGCAGGGGCTCGAGATTCATACTGGCACCAAGGTGACCGGCGCCGACATCCATTCCGATGGCGTGCGCGTGCACGTGGAGAAGGACGGGGTGGCGTCACAACTCAACGCTGACTACGTGCTGGTGTCGGTAGGTCGCAAGTCCTCGACCGGCGGCATCGACGCCGGTGCGCTCGGACTCGCGATGGGCTCGCGCGGCGACATTCTGGTCGACGACCAGCAGCGTACCAACCTGCCGGGTGTGTACGCGATCGGCGACGTGTGCGGCGGCAAGCTGCTCGCGCACAAGGCCGAAGAAGAGGGCGTCGTGGCGGCGGAAGTGATCGCCGGCAAGCCGGTGCACATGCACCACCGCACGATCCCGGGCATTGTATACACGTCGCCCGAAATCGCCACCGTAGGCCTCACCGAGCAAGAGGTGAACGCGAGCGGACGCGCGTACCGCGTGGGCAAGTTTCCGTTCAGCGCAAACGGCAAAGCGCGCACGATGGGCGAGACGCAGGGCTTTGTGAAATTCGTCGTGGATCAGGACACCGACGAGATCCTCGGCTGTCACATGATCGGCCCGCACGTGGCCGACTTGTTGAGCGAAGTGATTTTGGCCATGGAGTATCGCGGCAGCGCTGAAGACATCGGCATCACGGTGCACTCGCACCCGACGCTCAGCGAGACGGTGAAGGAAGCGGCACTGGCGGCATTGGGGCGCGCGATACACATGTAGTCGGGAACCGCCGCTGCCAACTCCTAGGGAGCAGGGGGGAGGCGAAAGGGGGCAGGAAGCAGGCCGCTCAATGCGGTTCATTGCCTCCTGCCCCCTTCTTCCTCCCTCCTGCGTCCTAGGGAGTTTTCAGTTTCCTATCCTACCCTACCCTACAGCATCTTCCCAATCACAATGCCGATCGCGAAGATCCCCGCGCCGAGCATCGCGATCATCGTCATCGACCGCGCTGTTTGAGGTTCGACCATCGCGCCGGTCGAGGTGGTCGAGGTGGTCGTCACGCTGGCGGTCGTTGTTGCCGGGCGGGCGTCGGGAATTGCAGCCATGATATTCGCGGCCAGGGAGGCCGGTGTCGTCATGCGACGACGCTGGTCGGTTTCCGCCGAAATCATCTTCCACAAGTCCACCTGCTTGGCGTCGGCCCGCCGCGCCTCGGCCTCGCTGGTTTCCCCATCGAGCCACTGCTGGATCACGAGTGCGGGGCCGTCGCCCGCCGCTGCCGTACCGGGAAGCGGCACTTCGCGATCTGCCACCGTACGATCAGCAACCGGCGCGGCGTCGCGTTGCGGCAAATCCTGACCGAGGTTCCGGTCGTCATGCGCTTCATGTCGGTCGAGCATCAGTCGTATTTCTCCTCGAGCAAAGTCTGAAGGGCTTCTCGTGCCCGATGCACGCGCATCTTCAGTGCCCCTACGGTTGTACCCAAGAGATCCGCCATCTCTTCGTAGGAGCGTCCTTCAACATGTTTCATGATGAAGGCCTCCCTGAGCGATGGGGCCAACTGCGCGAGGGCTGAGTCGAGGTCCTGCCGCAGTTCAGTGCGGTCGAGGTCCTCATCGGGACTCGCGAAGGTGGAGGGCTGGTCGTCTTCGTCGTAGCTCAGGTGCGTGCGCCGAATGTTCTTCAGCCAGTCCTTGCACCCGTTCGCAACGATCCGAAAAAGCCAAGCATCGAATCGACCACGGACTTCACCGAGATGGTGATAGGCCTTGATGAACGATGTTTGAAGAATGTCTTCGGCGACGTCGGGACTTCCCGTCATACCTAAGGCATGTCGATACAGCGGATCGCTGTATCGACCGATCAGCATCGCGAAGGCATCGCGTTCGCCCGCCAGAATGCGGGAGATGACGTCCTGATCCGTATCGACGTCTGCGGGAGTGGGTTCTTCTTCCGTCATGGTCACGGCGCTAGGATAACGCCGTCTTAACGGTATTGACACCCCTTCCGACAAACGAAGCACAAAGAACGTCGCTGTTCGTCTCGCAGGGAGGACGAATGGTCGTGGAGGAGGTCACGCAGGTCGTGCTGGGAGTATCGGCACGTGATGGAATGCACTCCAGTGGTGATTGCGGATGAGTACGCCGTGTTCATCGAGATGGGGCGGCAAGTAGCGAACGCGACCATGCCCTTGCGGCGCGATGCCAGTGCGCGCTGACGCGTGGCCGTCGCGCTCGGCCTGCTGCAACACTTCCTGCACGCCACGCACGATGCCGCAGGGCACGCCCGCCTGCTCGAGCGCGGCGATCCATTGTGCGGCCGATCGTGCTGCCACCGCGGCTCGTATGGCGGTCACGACGCGATCACGTTGTGCCACCCGACCGGCGTTCGTGGCGAGCGAGGGATCATCGGCCAGGTCGTTGAGCCCGAACGCGCGGGCGGCGAGCGGCCACTGCGGATCGGCTCCCACCGCGAGGACAAATGGCCGGTCGGCAGCGGCGAAGAGCTGGTACGGCACCAGATTGGCGTGCGCGTTTCCCCAGCGGAGGGCGTCGCGACTGGACACCAGCGTGTTCTGCGCGACGTTGGCCAGGGCAGCCAACGCCGACGCCCTCAGCGTGACATGGATCCGCCGATCAGCGGCGGTGGACAGTCGCTCGCGGCCGGCCAATGCCCCTAAGATGGAGATCGCCGCGTCCTTGCCGGCCATCAGGTCGACCAACGCGACCCCGGTTTTCATCGGATCGCCGACGGGCTCGCCCGTGATCGCCATCCAGCCGCTTTCGGCTTGAATCACGAAATCGTATCCGGGACGCGCGCTATCGGGGCCGAAGCCGGAGATCGTGCACCAGATCAGCGCGGTATGCCGCGCCAGTAAACGATCAGCATCGAGCCCGTACCGTGCCAATACACCGGGTAGGAAGTTTTCAATCACAATATCGGCTTCCGCAATCAGCGTGTGAAGCAACTCCACATCGGCGGTCGAGTTGAAGTCGGCGGCCAGCGACAACTTGTTCCGATTGGTGCTCAGGAAGTACGCGGACTCGCCGTCGGGGGCGAAGGGCGGGCCCCAGCCACGGGTGTCGTCTCCGGTTCCGGCCCGCTCGACCTTGATGATCTGGGCGCCGAGATCGCCGAGGGTCATACTGCAGTGCGGTCCAGCAAGGACTCGCGAAAGATCGACAACTTTGATACCATCGAGCGGTAATGTCTTCATGGTGTTCTTTTGATGAGCTATTAACGGCGCGAATTTATCGCATAATGTGACGCAGGTGATCCGAACGGCGCAGGCCTGCGGGCCAGCGCGATACCGCTATAATATGCGGTTCGCTTCGCAAATCATGTCCCTATACCTTGCATAGATGACTGAAAATCATATAGTTACCCCAGTTCTGGTGGACCTGGACCATACTATTGAGGCCTGAGCGGTATCCCTCTGTAGAAAAGTCGGGCGACCACCTCTACCTCCATTGCAGGCGGAAGGAGTCCGTTCGACCCATGGCCGATTTGCCGCAGGCTGACGACGACACGATCACCGAAGGTGACGCACCTCCTGCCAGTCCGGCGCCTCGCCGTGGCCCTGGGCATCGGGCTGCAGACGCACGCGACACGGCCGCCGAGATGGCGCAGCGGGCGCACGAGATCAGCCTGGAGGCCGGCAGCAAGATGGCCGGCGCGATGCGCGAGGTTATCGGGGCGGCGGCTGGGTTCAGCGCCTTCGCGATCGAGAGCGCGCGCGACCTGATCAACTACATGGTCCGCCGCGGCCAGATGGGTCAGGAAGAGGCCGACGTGCTGATTCAGCAGGCGGAGGCGGCGTATATTGCGAAGCACGGCTCCCTGCCGATCCCGGGACCGAAGGCACCACCGCCAAAGCCGGTTCCGCTTGGCCAGCTGCCGAAGGCAGTCACCGCACCGGCGGCCGCTGCTGAAGCCGCCCTCGAGGCGCGGGCTGCCATGCGCATCGAACCGCAAAAGCCGTCGGACAAAGTGACGTTTGCTCCGCTTCCACCGAAGCCGGCGCCGAAGCCTCCCGCGCCGAAGGTTGACGTGATCGACCCTCCGGTCGAGGCCAAGCCGGCACCGAAGGCAGAACTTAAGGTGGAAGCCAAGGTGGAGACCAAGGCCGAAGCGAAGCCGGCTGCCAAGGCTCCGGCGGCACCGGCGAAGGCCGCCCCAGCTGCCAAGACCGCGGCACCGACGGCGAAGGCCCCCGCCAAGGCTGCCGCCAAGACACCCACCAAGGCGCCGGCGAAGGCACCGGTCAAGGCTGCCGCCAAAGCACCGGCCAAGGCTCCCGCGAAAGCACCGGCCAAGGCTCCCGCCAAAGCACCGGCCAAGGCTCCCGCGAAGGCACCGGCCAAGTCGGCGGCCAAGTCTCCCGCAAAGAAGGCGCCGGCCAAGAAGAAGTAGCACGACGTGTTCGTCGCGTCGGCACCGAGTCGCCTCGACTTCGGAGGAGGGTGGACAGATGTCCCACCTTATCCCGAAGAGCGAGGCGGCTTCGTATGTAACCTCGCCATTGAACGACGCAGTCGCGTTACGTTGAGCGACGGTCCCGCTGAGCAGAACCGGATGCCGCTGGTTGCCGCCGCGCTGCGGCGGTCCGGATTTGTAGGACACGTTACCATGGCCAGTGATTTCCCGATCGGCGCCGGACTTGGCGGATCGTCGGCGGCCGGCGTCGCCCTGTTGGCCGCCATCGCTTTCGCTCAAGGTCAGACTCCCCGTCCGGCGAGGCTGGCCGAGTGGAGCCGAGTGCTCGAGGTCGAAGAGTTGGGCATCGCCGGCGGGCGGCAGGATCATTACGCGGCCGCGTTCGGTGGTGCGCTGGGGCTGACCTTTGGAGAGTCCGTCACCGTGGAGGAGATTCCGCTCATGGCCTCCGCCATCACCGCACTCGAGTCGCGTATCACCCTCGTATATACCGGTGAATCGCGCATCTCCGGTGGCACGATTACCGCGGTGCTCGATGCCTACCGCGAGCGCGTGCCGCGCGTGCTTGAGGCCCTCGACCGGATGGCCGTGCTGGCCCGTGGAATGCGCAGTGCGCTGCACGCCGGCGACGTGACCACGCTCGCCGCGCTTGTGGACGAGCATTGGGTCTATCAGCGCGCTCTGCATCCGCGCATCACTACCGAGCGGATTGACGCGCTCGAGCGCGCGGCGCGCACCGCCGGTGCGCAGGGACTCAAGGCACTCGGAGCTAGCGGCGGCGGATCGGTCATGATCGTGAGTGATGTGGCCGACGTGGCGCGCGTGGTCGAAGCCGTCGCTCCGTACGGCGAGATCCTGCCGTGGCGCATCGCCACCACGGGCGTAGAGGTGTCGCGGCTCTCGCCCGACGCCTAGACTGTACCTCGTGACGTACCGATATCCGCTCGATCCCGTCGCCCTGACCGCATCGCTGGTCGCGATCGACTCGCGCAATCCGTCACTCGTGCCCGATGGGCCGGGTGAACTCGCCTGCGCCACGCACCTGGCCGCCGTGCTGAGCGGGTGGGGCTTCGCGGTGGCGCTGCAGCAGATCGCGCCCGGTCGCGCCAATGTGATCGCCCGCATCGGCCCCACGGGACGCACCCCGCTCATTCTCAACGGACACCTCGATGTCGTTGGCGTCGAGGGCATGTCCCACCCGCCGTTCGCGCCGGATGTGCGCGATGGCAACCTGTATGGGCGCGGCTCCACCGACATGAAGGGCGGGGTGGCCGCCATGTGCGTCGCCGCCGCCCGCGCGGCGGCGCGTGGTGCGTTGACGAGTGAGATCATCATCACCGCCGTATGCGACGAAGAGTACGAGTCGATTGGCACCCGTGCGCTGCTCGCGCAGGGACTGCGTGCCACCGGGGCAATCATTACCGAACCCACGCGCTTGGCGATCGCGCCAGCGCACAAGGGGTTCGCCTGGATCGAGGTGGTGCTGCACGGTCGCGCGGCACACGGTAGTCGCTACGACGTGGGCATCGATGCGAACCGCCATGCCGGTCTGCTGCTGGCGGCGCTCGATCACTACGAACAGGACCTGCTCACCAAACGTATCCATCCCCTGCTCGGACGCGCATCGCTGCACGCGTCATCGATCGTGGGCGGAACCGGCTGGTCGACCTACGCGGAACGGTGCACGCTGCACCTTGAACGCCGCACGCTTCCCGGTGAGACGGGAGCACAGGCCTTGGCCGATGTGCGGGCAATGTGCGACCAACTCGCCGCCGCGCGACCGGGCTTCCAAGCCGATGTCTCGCTCGTGTGCGCGCAGCCACCGCTCGACCTCGCGCATGATGCCCCACTGATTGCGTCAATGAACGTGGCGTGCAACGCCAGTGGGCTCGAGCCGAAGCTCGTCGGGCTGTCGTGCTGGACCGATGCGGCGCTGTTCGCCGAGGCGGGAATACCCGCGCTGTGCTTTGGGCCCGGCGATATTGCGCGCGCACACTCGGCTACGGAGTGGGTGGAGGTGGCGGAGATTGAGCGGGCGGCGGAGATACTGGAAGGGGTCTGCTCCGCGTGGGGGCGGTCGTAAGGCCGCTGGGGGGGGGGAGAGCTGGGATCTCTGGGGGA
>NZ_JBKJRB010000026.1:0-58026 GCF_046594945.1 Gemmatimonas sp.
CCCACCAACACCCCCGCCGTCCCCTTCAACGCCACGCCGCGCACCGCGAAGAAGAACGCGGCCACACTCGCGGCGCCCAGCAACCACCCGGCGCGCTCCAATCGCGACCATCCGTGCATCAGCGACCGCGACCCATCGGTAATCAGCACCGCACGCCACCGCGGCCAGTCCCACGCCAGCAACCACAGGTTCGCCAGCAGCATCGGCACGGTGATTATCGGCGTTCCTTTGAATTCGATGGCGATCGTGAGCACCACCACGTTCACGAGAATCGGCAGGAACATTACCGCGCCATAGAACGCGGTGGCAGGAATCAGCAGCAGCACGCCGGCCAGCACCTGCGAGAGGCCGAGAAAGCGCCAATAGCCGCCAGTCTGATACATCGCTTCGAAGAAGGCGCCCACCGACGTGTTCACCCCCAGTGAGGTGAACCGCTCGCCCATCAGCTTCACACTGCCGGTGGGAATGAATGCCACGGCCAGGAGGATGCGGCACATCAGCGTCAAGCGGGCGGCGGCGGGGTGCTGCATCACGCGGGCGTTCAGCGCGTCGATTGGGCGCAGCGTCTCTTCGGTGGGCATGGATCACTGTACGAGCGCGTCCCCCGGAAGGATTCCTTATGGGCGCGCACGACCTCTCCCTGACGCCCCGCCCCCGCGAGCACTACCATCTCCGTCATGTCGTTCTCCCGCACATCTCTCATGCTTCGTCGCATCACCTCCGTCCTCGCCGGCGTTGTCGCCCTTACGGCCTGCCATCGCGCGCCGAAGGTCGCAATGCCAGCCACCGCGCCCACCGCCGCTCGCGCGCTCCTACTCGATCCCGCCAACGCCGAGTTCACACGCCAGGCTCCGCCGGTCTCGCGTCTCCGTTTCGAGACCAGCAAGGGCGTGTTCGTACTCGAACTCCACCGGGACTGGGGGCCGCTCGGCGCCGACCGGCTCTATAACCTCGCCCGGCTCGGCTACTTCACCGACACCCGCTTCCACCGCGTGCGCGCCGCCTACATCGCCCAGTGGGGACTGCACGGCGACTCGTCCGTAAACGCGGCGTGGAAGGGTCGCTATCTCCGCGACGACCCGCCCCGCTCACGGAATACCCGCGGCACCTTCGCTTTTTCGTACGAGGGTCCCGGTCGCGAGAACACGCGCAACACGCAGATCTATGTGAACCTCGCCGATAATCCGCGCAACGACGCTGAACCGTTCACGATCCTCGGCACGGTCGTCGAAGGGATGGCCGTGCTCGACGGCCTGTTCAGCGGCTACGGCGAAGACGCCGGAAGCGGGGTGCGACAGGGCAAGCAGGGTCCGCTCGAGCGCGGCGGCAATGCCTACATGGATCGCGAGTTTCCCAAGCTCGATCGCATTACCCGCGTTACGATCCAGTCGCCTTAATCGATCTCCAGCAACGGTGATCATCAAATTCCTTGATATTTGAAGTAATTGGTCGTACCGTCGGAGCGTGCCCCCTCAGGGAGAGAACGCGATGAACGTGGTAGTCGTCGGTGGTGGACCGGGCGGACTCTATGCCGCGCTGCTGATGAAGCGGCGTGATCCGCGTGCGCAGATTACGGTTATCGAGCGACATCGCCCCGGCGACACGTTCGGCTGGGGCGTCGTGCTGTCCGACCAGACCGTCGCGAATCTCCGTGCCGCCGACCCTGAAAGCGCCAACGAGATCGCCGCCGCGATGCACCGCTGGGACGACATCGCAATTCACTTCGCCCAACGCACCATGCGCTCGGGCGGACACGGCTTCAGCGGCATCGGTCGCAAGAAGCTGCTCTCCGTTCTTCAGCAGCGCTGCCGCACGCTCGGCGTAGTGTTGCGCTTCGAGACCGACCTACCGCCGGCTCATCTCGAAACAGTGATCGCGGTCGAGCAGGCGGATCTCGTGGTCGTAGCCGACGGCATCAACAGTCGTCTGCGCGAACGCTTTGCCAGCACCTACCGTCCCGACATCGACCTGCGTCGCTGCCGATACGTCTGGCTGGGCACCCCCAAGCGCTTCGATGCCTTCACGTTTGCGTTCAAGGAAACGCCGATCGGCTGGTTTCAGGCGCACGCGTATCAGTTCGACGGCGATACCAGCACGTTCATCGTGGAAACGCCGCAGGAAGTCTGGGAGCAGGCGGGAATCGCCGAGATGTCAAACGGCGAGTCGATCGCCTTTTGCGAGTCGTTGTTCGCCGACGTGCTCACCGGCGAGCCGCTCATGAGCAACGTCGCGCACCTGCGGGGCTCGGCGCAGTGGATCCGCTTCCCGCGCGTCACCTGCGCCGAGTGGGTGCACTGGCTCGACACGGCGCGCGGTCGGGTGCCGCTCGTTCTGCTGGGCGACGCGGCCCATACCGCACACTTCAGCATCGGCTCCGGCAGCAAGCTGGCCCTCGAAGACGCCATCGCGCTCGATACGCAGCTGGCGGCGCATCCGGGTGACGTCGCCTCGGCGCTGGCGCGCTATCAGGCCGAGCGGAGTGTGGAAGTGCTCAAGCTACAGAACGCAGCGCGAAATTCTACGGAATGGTTCGAGCATGTAGACCGTTATGCCTCGCTGGCCCCGGAGCAGTTCGCCTACTCGCTGCTCACACGCTCGCAGCGCATTTCGCACGAGAATCTTCGGGTGCGCGACGCGGCGTATGTGGGTGCGTTCGAGCGATGGTTTGCGCAGCAGGCTGGCCTCAGCATCGCCGCCGATGTCCTCGCACCGCCGGCCATCTTCACCCCGTTCACGGTACGCAGTGTCACGCTGCCGAATCGCATCGTCGTGAGCCCGATGGCCCAGTACTCGGCCACCAACGAGGGCATGCCCACCGACTGGCATCTCGTGCATCTTGGCGCGCGGGCCACCGGTGGCGCAGGACTCGTGATGACCGAGATGACGTGCGTGGCGCCCGATGCGCGCATTACTCCCGTGTGCCCGGGCCTCTGGAACGACGACCAGCGCGACATGTGGGCGCGTATTGTGCGCTTCGTGCACGAGCACTCGCAGTCCAAGATCGGGCTACAGCTCGGCCACGCTGGCGCCAAGGGCGCGACCAAAACCATGTGGGACGGCATCGATCAACCGCTCGAGCGTGGTGAATGGCCGCTGATCGCCGCGTCGGAAACCCAGTATCTCAGCGGCGAATCACAAACGGCGCGCGAGATGACGCGCGAGGACATGCGACGTGTGATCGGCGAGTTTGTCCAAGCGGCACAACGTGGCGCCACGGCCGGCTTCGACTGGTTGGAGCTGCACTCCGCGCACGGCTACCTGATGTCCGGCTTTTTGTCGCCGCTCACCAACCGGCGCACCGACGAGTACGGGGGTGATCTCGCCGCGCGTGCGAAATTCCCGCTTGAAGTGTTCGCCGCCGTGCGCGCGGTCTGGCCGGTCAACCGGCCGATCTCCGTGCGCATCTCCGCGCACGATTGGACGAACGGTGGCAATACCGACGACGATGCCGTGGCGATCGCCAAGCTGTTCCGGAACGTCGGTGCGGATATGATCGACGTGTCCGCTGGTCAGGTCGTGAAGAATGAGCGTCCGGTGTATGGCCGCATGTGGCAGACCCCGTTCGCTGATCGCGTTCGGCAGGAAGCAGGCATCGCGACGATCGCCGTGGGTGCGATCACCGACGCCGATCAGGCCAACGGCATCATTGCGTCGGGACGCGCCGATCTGGTGGCGATCGGTCGTCCGCACCTGACCAATCCGGCGTGGACCTTGATGGAGGCAGCGAAGTACGGCTACAACGGCGCGACCTGGCCAGTGCAGTATCTGGCCGGTAAATCGCAGCTCGATCGTCTCATCGAACGCGAGCGTACCATGCGCGCCGCCCTCGAGGGTGCTCCGCCAACCGGAGAGCTCACATGACTCTGCATACGCGTGATTCACTGCCAGTATTGACCGGTCGTCATGCATTGGTGACTGGTGCGAACCGCGGCATCGGGGCGGCGATTGTGCGCACGCTCTCGGCCGCCGGTGCGCGCGTGTCGCTGCTGGTGCGCAACGCCGCACGCGCGGAAGCCGTGGCGGCGACGTTAGCCGGACCGTACGCCGTGGTCGTCGCCGACGTCACCGATCATGAGGCGCTGGTGGATGCCTGCACGGCCGCCGCCAAAGCGCTGGGGCCGATAGACATTCTGGTGAACAACGCTGGCACCGCCGAGTCGGCGCCGTTTCTCAAGACCGAAACGGCCCTCTTCGATCGCATGATCGCGATGCACCTGATGGCACCCGTGTGGGCGTCGCAGGCGGTGCTCCCTTCCATGATCGAACGGAAATTCGGCCACATCGTGAACGTGGCCAGTGTGGCGGGTCTTATGGGTGCACCGTATGTCACGGCCTACACCGCAGCCAAGCATGCGATGGTCGGACTCACCCGTGCGCTCGCGCTGGAAGTTGCGCCGCGCGGCATTTCGGTGAATGCCGTGTGCCCGGCGTACACCGATACGGATCTGGTAAAGGGTGCCGTTGATCGGATTGTGCAGCGCACGGGGCGTTCAGGCAGCGACGCGTTGCACTCCATTCTCTCCGATGCGGGACAAGCACGAATCGTGACATCGGACGAAGTGGCCAGGGCGGTGTTCGCACTGTGCACTGCACCGGCTGGGTCGCCCGTGGGCCAGGCCATCGTGGTCGACGGGCGGGCGCCCGATGGTGAGCTGTGAGCACGACCGATCAGGAGTTACTGCGCCTCTGGCTGCGCTTGTTCACCACCACCACGCTCGTGGAGCGGCAGCTGGACAGCGCCCTCAAGCGCGAATTCAGCTCAACATTGCCGCGCTTCGACTTGCTGGCACAACTCGAGCGCGCTCCCGACGGCTTACGCATGGGCGAACTGTCCGAGCGCATCCTCACCACCGGCGGCAACGTGACGTGGCTCGTGCGCGCGCTCGAGGCCGAGAAGCTCGTGACACGCCGCGTGTCACCGACCGACAAGCGCGCCGCCATCGTGCGGCTCACGGCGGCCGGCAAACGACACTTCGCGTCGATGGCACAGGCGCACGAACGCTGGATCGCCGACATCTTCGCCACGCTGTCTCCCGACGACCGACGCTCCCTGCACGCGCGGCTCGGTGTCGTGAAAGATCGTGTCCGTTCACCGAGGAGTACCTCATGACCAATCCGATGTCGTCAATGCGCCGATCATTCGCGGCTCTCACCCCGCAGCACTTCACGTGGTCCACCGCGCACGACGCCCGTGTGGGCGTGATTACGCTGAACCGTCCGTCGCGAAAGAATCCGCTCACCTTCGAGTCGTACGCCGAACTGCGCGATCTCTTCCGCGATCTCAGCTACGCCTCGGACCTCCGTGCCATCGTGCTGACCGGTGCCGAGCACAATTTCTGCTCGGGTGGCGACGTGTTCGAGATCATCGAACCGCTCACGCGCATGGCCGTACCCGAGCTGCTGGCGTTCACGCGCATGACGGGTGACCTCGTGAAAGCCATGCGCGCCTGTCCGCAGCCAATCATCGCCGCCGTAGACGGCGTGTGCGCCGGCGCCGGCGCAATTCTCGCCATGGCCTCGGATCTGCGCCTCGCCACTCCGCAGGCGCGCACCGCCTTTCTCTTTTCGCGCGTAGGGCTCGCCGGCTGCGACATGGGCGCCTGTGCGCTACTGCCGCGCATCATCGGACAGGGGCGCGCCGCTGAACTGCTGTACACGGGGCGCGCGATGGATGCGGCCGAGGGTGAACGGTGGGGCTTCTACAACGCACTGGTCGAGCGTGACGCGCTGCTGCCCGAAGCCATTGAGCGGGCCGGCGATCTCGCCAACGGCCCCGCGTTCGCCCACAGCATGACCAAGACGATGCTAGCCCAGGAGTGGAACGTCTCGGTCGATCAGGCCATCGAGATGGAAGCGCAGGCGCAGGCGCTATGCATGGGGACGCAGGATTTCCGTCGCGCGTTCGAGGCCTTCGCGGCCAAGCGGTCCCCCGTGTTCGAGGGCAACTGACGATGCACGCGGCAATCGAGCATCTGGCGTGGCCGTTCTTCGACGAGGCGCATCGCGTGCTGGCGAGGTCGGTCACCGAGTGGACGACCGCGCAGGGCGTAGAGCCAACCGTGAACACAGAGACTGAGGTCGACGACGCCTGCCGGGCGTGGGTGCGCCGACTGGGTGCCGGCGGATTTCTGCGCTATTGCGTACCGGCGCCGTGGGGCGGTGCGCTTCCCACGCTTGACTCACGCGCCCTGTGCGTGTTGCGCGAGGCGCTGGCGGCGCACGATGGACTCGCCGACTTCGCGTTCGCGATGCAGGGGTTGGGCTCTGGAGCGATTACGCTGGGTGGCAGCGACGATCTGCGGGCCGAGTGGTTGCCGCGGGTGGCCGACGGTACGGCGATTGCCGCGTTTGCGCTGTCCGAGCCGGACGCCGGCTCCGACGTGGCGGCGATGCGCATGCAGGCCACGAAGACCGAGGCCGGCTGGCAACTCGATGGCGAGAAGACGTGGATCTCCAACGGCGGCATCGCCGACTTCTATTGCGTCTTCGCGCGCAGCGACGCCGAAGCGAACGGCAGCAAGGGCATCAGCGCCTTCTTCGTACGGGCCGACAACCCGGGGCTTCGCATTGCGGAACGCATTCCCGTGATGTCGCCACATCCGCTGGCGCTCCTGTCGTTCGAGCGGTGCGTCGTTCCGCACGACGCGCTCTTGGGTGTCGAAGGCGAGGGATTCTCACTCGCAATGCGTACGCTCGATATCTTTCGCGTATCGGTAGCCGCCGCCGCCACCGGGTTTGCCCGTCGTGCAATGCACGAGGCACTCCGCCAAGCCGAGTCACGCGCGATGTTCGGCGCGACGCTTGGTGCGCAGCCGTTGGCCCAGGCGATTCTGGGCGATATGGCCACCGATCTCGATGCGGCGGCGCTCATGACCTATCGTGCCGCGTGGCATCGCGATACCCAGAGCACCCGCGGCACCGGCGTCGCCGCCATGGCGAAGCTGGCCGGTACGGAACTGGCGCAACAGGTAATTGATCGCGCGCTGCAACTGCACGGTGGCCGCGGCGTACGCGTGGGTGAAGTGGTGGAGCGACTGTATCGCGACGTGCGCGCGCTGCGCATTTACGAAGGGGCGACCGAAGTGCAGCGCCTGCTCGTCGGCCGCGAGACCTTGAAGGCGTATCGTCAGCGCTGAGGAAAGGCCATGACGACGTCGCCATTCGAGCCTTCCCCATCGGCGCCTACGCCGTCGGCGCCTACGCCGTCGGCGCCTACGCCCGTGCTGCTGCATCCCAGTGGCCACGTCGACGGCTTCGCACGGGCCCAGCTGCCGCCGACCGAACAGTGGCCGGTGATCACGCTGGACGGTGTGTACGCGGCGCCGCCTCTCCTGAACGCCGCGGTGGAGCTGCTCGACCGTGCCCTCGAGGAAGGCCACGGCGACCGGGTGGCCATTCTCGTGCCCGACAACAACGGCGGATGGGAAGTGACCACCTACGCGCAGCTGGCGGCCCAGGTGGATGCGTTGGCGCACGTGCTGGTGAGCGACCTCGGACTGGTGTCCGGCAATCGCGTACTCTGCCGTGGATTCAACGGTCGGTTCATGACCGTGGCCTGGCTCGCGACGCTGAAGGCCGGCATGGTGGCCGTGACCACCATGCCGATGCTGCGCGCCGGTGAGTTGCGCCTGGTCATCGAGCGCGCGGAGTGCAACGCCGCGCTGTGCGATGCGCGGCTATTGGAGGATCTCACCAGTGCCGCCGCGAGCACACCGAGTGTGCGCACCGTGCGCTGCTGGGGCGGCGAGGGGACCGACGCCTTGGAGCATGCGATGGCCCGATACACCACGCCATTCGCCGCGGCGACCACCGCCAGCGATGATGTGGCCCTGATTGCCTTCACGTCGGGTACCACGGGCATTCCAAAGGGGTGCCTGCACTTCCATCGCGACGTGATGGCCATGTGCCGTGGCTTCTCGGAGCAGGTGCTCGGTATCACAGCGAGCGATCGCTGTATCGGAACGCCGCCGATTGCCTTCACCTTCGGACTCGGCGGACTGGTCTGCTTTCCGATGGCTGCCCGCGCCAGCGTGGTGCTGTTGGAGCGGGCGTCACCAGAAAGCTTGCTCGATGCGGTCGCGGCCACCGGGGCGACGATCAGTTTCACGGCGCCGACGTTCTACCGCCATATGGCGATCGCGATTCGTGAGCACCCCGGGCGCTTCGACACGGCCTCACTGCGCGTAACCGTCTCCGCCGGCGAAGCGCTCCCCGATGCCACGCGCACGCTCTGGCGCGACGCCACCGGCGTCGAGATGCTCGACGGTATCGGCGCCACGGAGTTGATCCACGTGTTCATCGGCGCGGCCAGCAGCCACTGGAAGCGCGGTGCGATCGGCCGCGCGGTTCCCGGCTACACCGTGGCCGTGCTCGACGACAACCTGCGCGAGGTCCCGACGGGCGAGGTCGGCAAACTCGCCGTGCGCGGCCCCACCGGCTGTCGCTATCTCGCTGATGCGCGCCAGACGACATACGTGCAGGGCGGCTGGAATCTCACCGGCGATGCCTGCACGATGGACGACGACGGCTATGTGTTCTTCAAGGCGCGCACCGATGATCTCATCATCTCGTCCGGCTACAACATCGGTGCGCCGGAAGTGGAGGGCGCGCTGTTGCAGCATGACGCGGTGGCCGAGTGCGCAGTGGTTGGTATTCCCGATGAAGAGCGCGGACAGGTCGTGTCCGCCTTCGTGGTGCTGCGGGCGGGCGTACACGGAAACGCGGCCCTCGCGCATGCCTTGCAGGAGCATGTAAAGGCCACGATCGCGCCGTACAAGTATCCGCGTCAGGTGCAGTTCGTGAGTGCACTACCCAAAACCAACACGGGAAAGCTCCAGCGTTTCCGTCTCAAGGAGAACAGCTGATGCATCGCACACTTCAGCCAACCGGATGGCCTCGTCCGCGCGGATACACCAATGGCATATCAGCGCGGGGTCGGCAGATTCATGTGGCCGGACAAATCGGTTGGAACGCGCAACAGCAGATCGTGAGTGACGACTTCGTGGAGCAGGCGAAGCAGGCGATGCGGAATATCGTCACGGTGTTGGCCTGCGATGGTGCCTCGCCCGAGCATCTCGTGCGTCTCACCTGGTACGTGACCGACCGCAATCGCTATCTCGCCAGCGGCGCTGCACTCGGTGAAGCGTATCGCGAGATTTTCGGCCGCAACTATCCCGCCATGTCGGCGGTGCAGGTGTGCGCGTTGATGGAAGCCGACGCAGTCGTCGAGATCGAAGCAACGGCCATCGTGCCGGACAACGACGACGGTCTCGCATGACCGCCGAGCGCGATGCTCCGCGTGACGTACTGGTCAGCGAAGGCACCGACGGCGTCGTCATCATCACGATCAACCGCCCTGACGTCCGTAATGCGCTTCGACATCAAACCATGAACGAACTGGCGGCGGCGATTGAAGCCGCCGATCGGGACGACGCCGTGCGCTGCATTGTGCTGGCCGGAAATGCACGCGCATTCGCGGCCGGTGCCGACATTCCCGAAATGCTGGCGCTCGATGGACCGGCGCTGATTGATCATCCGCGCACGATGGCTTGGCAGCGCATCTGGCGCTCAGGATGTCCGATGATCGCCGCCGTGGAAGGCGTAGCGTTCGGCGGCGGCAACGAACTCGTGTTGAGTTGCGACATCGCCATCGCCGGAGCAGCAGCGCGATTCGGCCAGCCGGAAATCACGCTGGGCTGGATGCCGGGCGCGGGCGGCACGCAACGGCTGGCGCGAAGCGCCGGGAAGTCGATGACGATGCAGCTGGTGCTCACCGGCGACCCTATCGACGCACAACAGGCCCAGCAGGCGGGCATCGTTTCGGAGGTCGTGCCGGCCGGCAGCGCGTTAGCCAGAGCCACCGACCTCGCGCATCGCATTGCCTCGCACCCGCGAGCCGCCACGCGATTAGCGAGGCAGGCCGTTCTCAATTCCTACGAGACGCCGCTCGGCGACGGGATCGACGCTGAGCACACGTCGTTCCGCTATCTGGCGTCGAGTGACGAGCGCAACGCGCGCCTGCGCACCTTCCTCGACCGTGCGCGCAATCTCGCTACTTCTTGAACCAGTAGCGCACGCCGATTCGAACGCCAAGCATATCGGACGTCATCTGAGCGAGTGGCTCAGGCCTTCCGTTCCGCTTCCACGTGCTGAAGTTACCGCTGGTATAGGTGCCCGCGCCTTCCACCGACATGGTCTCCGTCTGAAACACCATGACGCCGACGCTGACCGTGGCGCCACCGTTAAAGGCGCTAAAGTCACTGGTTATGCCGGCACTGTCGGCGTACGAGAACGCCAGCCGGCGAAGGGCGAGACCGGCTTCGGCAAACGGACGCACACGAGCGCCGGGCGACTGCATCCAGCGCAAGCCAAGATCACCTTGGAGCATCGCGTAGTCGGTCGACTCCGTGATGATCTCCGATTTCGACGCAAGGCGCGCCAGTCGGCCCACCAGCGACATCCGTGGCGTGGCGCCGTAGGACAGCTCGCCGCCGAAGCCGAAGGCGGCGCTGCCACTGGCACCGGAATAGATGGCGGTATTCATCTTGCCGCCTAGGCCGTGTACTTGCACGCTGATCCCCAGCGTAGACGGTGAGAGCGACTGAGCGCGCGCGAGCGGCGCGACGAGCAACACGGCAACGAACGGAAGTGCGGATCGCCGCACTGCGGCGCGAGAAACGAGAGAGGGCATGCGAGGTTCCGAGTGTACCAGGGGAGAGAACGCGATCATTCAGCGATGTATCGCCACGGCGCGGACGGCGAGGCACGACGCCAGATGGTGAAAAAGGCGGCGCCCGACGCGGGTGCACTGGAATCCTGTGGCACCTTTGGGCGGATCACGCCGAAGGTGATGCCGAGGTCACCACTCGACGCCACAAACGCGGTGTCTGCACTCCACGAAATGGTGGCCGGCTGGTCACCGTTCACGGGCGCCACGGTGCGCGCGATGTTGGCGGCGCCCACCACGAACTGGGGATCGTCGGCACCCATGTTCACGGCATCATCGGTTCCCAGGTCGGTGAAGGCGCGCGACAATCCCACACGCTGCGCGAGCGACGAGAAGCCTGCTTCCGCATTGACCAGGCTGCGGTAGTAGCGCGCGATCCGGTCGCCGGCGGCGGTCGCCTTCACGAGTCGCCGCGGCAATGACGGCGGCTGCGGTTCGGAGGCCAGCGGCGCGGCGCCGATAGGTCGACGCTTCCACGCGGCCACGCGCCAGCCGCGCGGTTCGCGCACCCAGTAGGCCATGTACTTCGAGTGCGCGAGGCGACCATCGGGGTGTTCGGCCGCGAGATAGCCGAAGGTGAAGCCGTGCAGACCATCGGCCGAGACACCACCGCGAATGGGTGCCCACGACAGCTTGGCCACGCTGTCGGGTGATTGCAGCATGGCACGAATGACGGCGACCTTGCCTTTCACGATCTCGCCGCGCTGCCACGGCGCGATGACGCCGTCGGCGAACATCGCGTCGAGGGCCGCCCGCATGGAGAGATCACTGCTCGTCTTTGAGAAGGCGCGATCGATGTCGAGCAGCGTGGTCACGGCCGCCAGTGACGCTGGATCGGCCGCCAGGCGGTCTCTCGCCGGGCGGTCTACTACCGGGCGTTCACCTGCTCGACGGGGCGCTTGCTGCGACTGAGCCGCGAGGCGTGCCCCGCCCTGGTGGGGAGTCACCAACGCCGCTAGAAGCAGCGCTGAAGCAGCGAAAAGTGTCGGGCGCATAGGAGAAATCTACGGCCCGACACTCTTCGTGGTTACGGCTCGCGCCTCAGCACATTGTTCGAGCAACACCGGATTGGGTTCGCTGACGTACAGATCGCCGAGATCGAAGGTGAAGGCGTTGGCGAGTGCCGTGGCGGGCCAGCTGGAATTCGTCGCGAACACGGCGACCGAGTCGTCCCGCGTCATCGTGACCGACGGCCCTTGGGCCGTGACCGACAGCAGATTGCCCAACTCCCGGCGAGCACGTCCTGTGCCTGGTCGGGGCGTTCGACGTACCAGCTGTTGCCCCCGCCGGCATCGGCCATGGCACGGAGCAGGTCGTCGTCGTAGCCCTCGCCAACGCCGATCGTGGTGGTTGTAATCCCCATCGTGCGGGCCGTGCGGGCCAGCTCCACCAGCGTCGAAGGATCGGTGATTCCGGCGTTCGCATGCCCGTCGGTGAGCATCACAATACGGCGGGACGATCCTTCCAACGAGCCGAGCAGACTGAGCGCCTGCTCCATATGCTGTCGACCACGAAGCCAGCCACCGCTGAGATTTGTCCTGCCACCAGTCTCGATCTCGTGCATCTGCTGCACCAGCTGCACCAGCTGCTGGTGGCGGGCGTGCGGGGCCGGCGGCGCAACCGGATCCACCTGATCGTCGAACACAACTACCGAGACTACGTCGTCGGGGTGCAGACGCTCGACGGCGCTGATGGAAGCGGCCTTGGCGGCGTCCGCTGGCGATGCGCCGGCACGTGGCCGGAAATGGTGAGGAGGGCCCGAACCACGACGCCGGCAGGACCGGTGGGCGGGGCGACGGGCTGGTGATCGACGAAAAGCACGGCATCCATCAGACAAACGCCGCGTTGGAGGGTGTCTGTACAGTGCGTGAGGGGACTGACAGTGGCCGCTATTCGTCGGGGGAGTGCTTGATCACACTCTCGATCTTGGGCAGCACCGAGACGATGCGTCCGCGAATCACGATCGTACACGCCACGGCAACCAGCCCCTGCGTCGCCGACACAAAGCGCGCGACCCCGAGCGGCCGAAGGTCGCCAAACCCAATCGTGAGCTGGGTGACGACGCTGAAGTAGATCGCGTCCATCCACCCGTCCGCGCCGGAAAGTTTGTCGAGCATGGAGACGTACACGATCCCGAAGCAAATCAACAGCTCGAGATAGTTGAGAAAGCTGAGCACCAGTGTCCGCACGGCCGACGAGATCACAACGCGCTCGTCGGTACGGAGCTGATCGAACACGCTGAGATGCACCGACGACTGGAAGCTGTCGACAATCTGGATGGTTGCCAGCACTCGCGGAATCCAAAGTGACCAGCCACCTCGATTTCCGCGACGCGCAGCAGCAGCAACTCGATGGCGAACCGGACAACGGACACAGGGAGAGCTCGCACACTCTAGTACGAACGCCGCTGGCGCCCCGGTGATCGCGGCGCGAGCTTGCCTCGCAGCATGTCCCTGCGACGCCACACCGACACGAGCCACGTTCGCATGCTGTTCCCTCGCGCTGCCGGAATCCTGCTGCACCCAACCTCGCTACCGTCTCCCGGCGGTATCGGGGATATGGGGCCCGATGCGTACCGTTTCGTCCGATGGCTGGCCGACGCGGGCATGAAGATCTGGCAGGTCCTTCCACTCGGTCCCACCGGATACGGCGACAGTCCCTATCAGTGCTTCTCGGCCTTCGCCGGCAATCCACTGCTGATTCATGTACCAGAGCAGGCTCGTGCGCGCTTCGGCCACGCTGACGACTCCGCGTCGGCGCCGCAGTGCGATTTCGGCACCGTGATCCCGGCCAAACGCGCGCTGCTCAATGCGTGGCTCGACACCATCGCCTACGACGACGCCGTGCGTGGGTTCGTGCGCGAGCAGGAGCCGTGGCTGCTCGACTTCGCGCTGTTCATGGCGCTCAAGGAGGCACACAGTGGTGCGTCGTGGACGTCATGGGAACCTGGAGCATCGCAGCGCGAGCCCGAGGCGCTGCGCGCATGGCGTGAAAAGCTGAAGCCGGCGATCGAGCGCTGCTACAAGGAACAGTATCTGTTTTTCGGACAGTTCAGCGCGCTCCGCAGTGCATGCGCCGCGCGGAACATCCAGCTTATGGGCGATGTGCCAATCTACGTCGCGCACGATTCCGCTGATGTGTGGGCCAATCGTTCGCTGTTCAAGCTGCACGACGACGGCACACTCATCGTGCAGGCCGGCGTGCCCCCCGACTACTTCAGCGAGACGGGTCAGCTCTGGGGGAATCCGCTCTATGACTGGGATCGCCTGGCGAGTGATGACTATCGCTGGTGGATCGGGCGGATGCGCGCGGCGCTGGCGATGTTCGATGTCGTACGTCTCGATCACTTCCGGGGATTCGAAGCTTTCTGGGAAGTCCCGGCGGAAGACACCACCGCCGTGAACGGGCGTTGGGTACCGGGACCAGGCGCTGCGCTCTTCAACGCGCTGACCGCGGCGCTCGGTCCGATGCCGATTGTGGCCGAGAATCTCGGATTGATCACGCCTGAGGTGGAAGCCCTTCGCACGCAGTTCGGCTATCCCGGTATGGCGATCCTCCAGTTCGCGTTCAGCGATCCGGCGTCTGAATTCATGCCGCATCGCTACGTTCGGGAGGTCGTGGTTTACACCGGGACACACGACAACGACACCACCGTCGGCTGGTGGAAATCGACCGGCGCGGGCGACTCCACGCGGGATCCGGACCGCGTCGAGGAGGAGAAAGCGTTCGCGCGAATGTATCTCGCCGCCGATGGCCACGAGATGCACTGGACGATGATCCGCGCGGCGTTCGCCTCGGTCGCCAACACGGCCCTCGTTCCATTACAAGACGTACTTGGCTTGGGCAGCGACACGCGCATGAATCTCCCTGGCCGTCAGGCGGGCAACTGGAGCTTCCGCTTTACCTGGGATCAGCTGCCGACGTCGCTGACGGCGCGGCTGAGCGATCTCGCGAGGACGTACGGCCGTTAAGCGCGTCGCACGCCGCCTGGTACGTGCTCGACATCCGCTTCACCGTCCGGCGGCGGCTCGTACGCATAGGTAAGCACCATCGACACGATCCAGCCGATCACCGTCCATCCTAAAAACACGTTGATGGCCGTAATCTTCCATCGGCGCGCGCTTCCGCGTTTCCACGCCAGCATCGACGGCAGGATATACACACCGAAGCAGGCGATGACCATCACGAAGCCTTTCGGAATGCCGCCGCCGGTGTACGCGCCAGTGAAGTCGGCCGAGGGCTCGAGCGATTGGAGTAGCAGTACGGACACCATTTCTGAAATATATACCCATGACCCACGACTTTCCGTTCGCTGACCTCGCCCTCGCCCGTCGCATCGAGCGCGCCGAGGGTCACGCCAACGCCGCCTTCGTGCACGCTCGGGCGCTCGTCTCACCGTCGTCTGGCGCGATGTCCCTCGATGTGGGCGGCACCTATGCCCTGTTCGACGGCGTGCACTCGCCGCTCACGCAGACCTTCGGATTGGGGGTCCTCGAGACACCGAGCGCGCCGCTGCTGGAGACGCTCGAAGCCTTCTTCCGCGAGCATGGCGCGACGGTGCTGCACGAAGTGAGTCCGGCGGTCGACCCGTCGGTGTTGGCCCTGCTCTCCTTGCGTGGCTATCACCCGATCGAACTGACGAGTATCCTCTTTCAACCGATCTGGGCAACGCCGGTGACGATCAATTCCGACGTATCCGTGCGTCGTATGCGTGACGACGAGGCGGACCATTGGGCAGAAATCGCGGCCAGTGGGTGGAGCGAATCGCCGGAGATCGTCGACTTCGTACGCAGCATGGGGCAGGTCAGCGCCCGCGCGAAGGATACCTATTCGTTCCTGGCCGAGTCGCAGGGCGCACCGATCGCCACCGGCAGCCTGCACCTGCACGAGGGTGTCGCCCTGCTGGCTGGGGCGAGTACGATTCCGTCTGCACGTCGTCGCGGCGCGCAGAATGCGCTGCTGTCGGCTCGGCTAGCGTTCGCACACGCACATGGCTGCGACCTCGCCGTGATGGGCGCGTTGCCCGGCAGTGCGTCGCAGCGCAATGCCGAGCGAAACGGCTTCCGGATCGCGTACACGCGCACAAAATGGGAGCTGAGCGCGTAGCGCACTCGTCTTACACTGCCGCGTCGTCAGAACTGCTGGCCGCCGCGTCCGCCGCCGAATCGCGGATTGACCACGGTATTGAAGATCGACCCGAAGGTGTAGCTCATACCGAGATTCATGAAGAAACGGTAGTTGGTGGCGAGCGCCTGCTGCCGCGCGATGACCTGATTGTCCGACAGCGCGCCGCGGCGCAGGTACAGCTGATCGTTCACCCGCGAATAGTTGCCGCCCACGTTGATCGCGAGCCCTTTGGCGATGCGCAGATCTGTGAACCCGCTGATCCCGTAGCTGTTGTATCTCACGTTGTGCAGATACTGCGAGCCGTACAGCGACATATTCACTGAACCCCATGGCTGCCGCGCATTCCACGCCACCGTGAGGTTGTGCACGGGACGCGTTTCGGTGGTGCGATCGTAGATCGTAATGTCCTGGTAGCGCATCGACGCCACACCGACGGCGTAGAACGCCGTGAGCTGGCGTCGCGTAAAGTCCTTGTACGGGAAAACATTGTACTCGACGGCCGGCGCCACACGCAAATTCAGATCATAGTTGTTGTAGTCGGAAAACTGCGAGCTGGCCGTGATCCCTGCCGAGAGGTGATCGCTGAGGCTCTTCACGACCAGCGCATTGCCGCCGTAGTTGCGCTGAATATTGGTAAAGGTCTCGCCATCCCCCAATTCGAAGCGACTCTGATCGTACCCGAGATTCGCGCTCAGAGTCACCTTCAGCGATTGCGTCACGCGATTGGCGCTGGTGGTGGCGAAGCCGTTCACGAACGATTGCCGCTTCTCTCCATTCCCGAAACCGTTCACCGATACACGGTAGACCCAGAAATTCCAGGGATCCTTCACCGACTTGGGGCTGGCCGAGGCCGCGCTGGGCGCGGCGTAGCTGAGCGTGATGCGCGAGGCGAGCGGCGTTCGCGCGGCATACGGACCGAGCAGCAACGAGAACGTGCGGGCCAGCTGTCGCCGCACCACATCGTCGGCGTCGTTGGGCGCTAGGAACACCACGGCCGTATCGGCGCGGCCTCGATTGGATGACTGCCCGATGGCCGCGATGGTGTACTCCGACCCGCCGGATCCAGTGCGCAGCGAGGTCACGAGCAACAGCACGTCGGACACCAACCGGTCGCGGACGAAGTTCACCCACCGCATCTGGTCACGGAAGAAATCATAGTCGCAGCGACTGCTCTGACAGTCGAGAAACACACGAACCGCACCAGCCTGTGACGTATCAGGGGCAGTAAGCGGGGCCGGCGACGTTCGCGGCACGATGGGCTGCGCCATTGTCGCTCCGGGGGCAATTGCCAGGAGCAGGATCGTAACGAGAGGAGGGACCAAGCGCATTGAAGGAGGGGAAGGGGGCGGGAAGAACCGCGACGCCGTGACTTTCGCTTGTCCGGACGCCATCATCATTCAGACAGTGCCAGCTACTCAGATCGTTTACACAATGTTTCCCAACCCTCTTTTCTTACAAACTGCCCCATGACCAGCGATCGTCGCATTTTCCTGAAAACGGCCGGACTCAGCGCGGCAGCGCTGGCGTCAGCATCCTCCGTGCTGCACGCCGCTGAACCGGCCACCTCACCGCCGCCCACTGCGGCGCAGGAACTCGAGGCATGGGAGCAGACGCGCGCCGAGTCGTGGGACATCAGTTGGACGAAAAAGGTTACCGGCAAGCACAAAGCGATGTTCGACGTGCCCGAGATCGAGGGCGGCGTGGGCATCTTCCGTGCTGGCATCTGGGGGCGACAGTACACCGAAGTCCTGAAGCTCGCGCCAAGCGACCTGAGCACCGTGATCGTGATTCGTCATGCCGCGATTCCGCTGGCCATGAACAGCGCCTATTGGGCCACCTACGGCGTGGGCAAGGAGCGCAAACTGAAGGACGAGAAGGGCAGGAAATGGGCGATGGCCAACCCGATGCTTTCGACGGCCAGCACGGACATGACGAACTCGTTCTCCGCACTGTTGCTGGATAAGCAAATGGAAAACGGCGCCATCGTACTCGGTTGCGGCATGGCCTTCAATCAGCTGGTTACCACCGTCGCGAAGCAGGACAAGCTGCCGCCCGCTGAGGCCCGCGAAAAGGCCAAGTCATTTCTCATTCCCGGCGTGATTCTGCAACCTTCGGGGATTTTCGCCAACGTGATGGCGGAAGAGGCAGGGTGCGCGTTCGTGAACGCGGTGTAGACCAGTTGTACTCACTGATACTGTGAACGGCCCAATGCGTAGGGGGCAGGGAGGAGGGTATCAGGAGGGAGGGCGCCGGTGGGCATTCCCTGCTTCCTCGTACCCGAGTCCCTCCCCCCTGCCCCCTAAGCCGTTGGCAGTTTCTTTACTGCCTACACCGCATCCGACAACGAGCTGAACGTAAAGTCCCGCACCTTGATAGGCGGCATATAGACCGCGCCGCCGGCGCTGAGGTTCTCCGACGCATTAATGCGAATCGTCGGACCCATCGCTTCCAGATTGTTCAGGAAGAAGATCGGCGACTCGTTGAAACGGAAGTTCTTGATCGGGCGCGTGACTTTGCCGTTCTCGATCAGGAACGTGCCATCTCGTGTGAGTCCCGTATACAAAATCGTGCGCGGATCGACGCCGCGGATGTACCAGAAGCGCGTCACCAAAATACCGCGCTCGGTGTTCTTCACCATGTCAGCGAGGCTCGTGGTGCCGCCCAGCAGGCGCAGCGAACGCGCGCCACCACCACCGCCACCGCCACCACCGCCACCGCCCGCGCGCGTGGGCGGCACGCCCTGCTTCTGCGCCCAGAAGCGGTCGTAGTTCAGATTCTTCACCACGCCGTTCTCGATCCAGGTGACCTTCTCCAGCGGGATGCCGTCGCCGTCGTAGCCGCCGCTCGTGCTCGGCGAATCGGCCGGGTCGGTCACCAGCGTTACCCGCTCGTCAACCACCTTGAGCCCGATCTTGTTGCCACCGCCTTGCTTCGAAAAGAACGAGCGGCCTTCGTCAGCCGAACGCGCCTGCATAGCGCCGGCGATCAGCTGCACGAGATTGCCCACGGCGGTGGGCTCGAGGATCGTGGTGTAGCGACCGGGCTCGATCGCGACCGGGCTGCGCGAGTCCTTGGCCTTTTGTACGGCCGTGGCAGCCACGCGCGCCGGGTCGAGATCGGAGAACGTGTTGCCATCGGTGCAGGCCCAACCCGAACCGGTGCCGTCGGGCGAACGCACGGTGGTCGTCATCGTGACCGAGGAACTCGAGTCGTACGCGAACAACCCCTTCGAGTTGGCGAGCGCCGACGCACCAGCGCGGCATTCGATGAAACCCGTCGCGATCAGCTCGTTCGCACGCGCCAGTTCGGTCACGATCTTCGACGCCGCCGCGCGTTCGGTGGGCGTGGGCAGCGTGATGCTACGCTCGCGCGTCGCCGGATAGCGCTGCGCGCCAAGCTCCGGCATGCGCTCCGGATTGGGCGGCACCAGCTTCGCGATCTCGTACGCCTGCTTCGCGGCCGCCGCGAGCGACGCTTCGTCGAGACGATTGGTGTTCACGCTGGCCGCACGATTGCCGGCGTAGGCCGTGATCGTGACCTGCGTATCCTGATTCTCACCCGACGTGGTGACCTGATTCAACGCGAAGCGCGTGTCCGCGCGCGCCGTACTATTGATCGAAACGCGTGTCTCTTCCGCCGGCGAATTACGCAGCGCGCGCAGCGCGATTTCCTGCGCCTCGGCACGGGTGAGGATTCCCGCAGGCGCGTACAGAGAACGGGGGCCGAAGTCGCTCACGCCCTCCTCCCGGTGTTGATGATGTTGGTCTGCTGAAAGAGCGACGGCACGCAGCCGTGGCTCACGGAGTTCGACTGACCCGGCTGTCCCTTGGCATCGCCGAAGGCGCCGCCCAATTCGTAGCTCTTCTGGCCACCGATCGCCTTGAGCGACTTCCAGAAATCCGGCGTGCGGAACTGATACGCCACGTCCTTGAGCTGACCGATGATCTTGCCACCCTTCACTTCGTAGAAAATCTGACCGGCGAACTGCCCGTTGTAACGCTGCTGATCGATCGAGAACGATCCATCGCCCACGATCGCGATACCCTTGTCCATCGTGCCGATCATGCTCTCGAACGTGTTGTCGTTAGTGCCCGGCACCATGCTCACATTCGGCATGCGCTGGAACTGCACGTCGGCCCAACTCTGCGCGTACGAACAGCCGTAGGAACGCACCGGCTTACCGACGCTCGTGTAGTAGTCAGTCATCATGGTGGCCTGCTCGCGCGTGGTCTGATAATCCACGAACACGCCGTTCTTGATGATGTCGAACTTCACCGGCTTCACCGCTTCGTCGTCCCAGCCGATCGCGCCGAGCGATCCCTTCTGCTCGCGATCACCAACCACGTTCAGCAAATCGGATCCGATGCGCAGCTTGCCGAGCACCTGCGCCGGCGGCGCGATGAAGCTCGTGCCGGCGTAGTTGGCCTCGAAGCCGAGCGCGCGATCGAGCTCGGTAGGGTGCGCGATCACTTCGTGCACCGTGAGCCACAAATTCGACGGGTGCAGCAGCAGGTCATAGCGACCCGGCTCCACCGGCTTCGCACTCAACTTCTGCACCGCCAGCTCCGCCCACTTGGGCGCGCGTTCGGCCATCTTCGAGTTGATCACCCACTCGTAGCCCAGACCCATCGGGGCGATCTCACTGCTCTGCACCGTCTGGAAGTCGGAGAAGTCGGCCGACACCGCCGTGATCGACATGCTTGGCGACGTGCGATAGATCGTCTGCACGACAAACGATCCGTCGCTCGTCATCAGTGATTTCTCTTCGCGCAGGAAGAACATGCTCGACGTGACGTTGCGTACACCCTTCACCGCCAGCGCCGACTCGTTGGCCGCGAGTAGCAGAGCCACCTTGTCGGTGATCGGCACCGTGAACGGATCGGTTTCGATCGGACTCTTCCACTCGCCGTTCTGATTGCCGGGCGTGGGGGCGAGCTGCACGGGGCGCAGCTGACTGGCGCGATTCGCGCGGGCCTGTTCGAGCGCCGCGCGGGTGGCGGTGGCCACCGAATCCTTGTCGAGACGGCTGGTGGCGGCAAAGCCCCACGCGCCGTCCACCAAGGTGCGTACGCCGAGCCCGAAGGTGTCGGTGTCGCTCACCCCCTGCACGATGCGATCACGCGTGTTCACGTTCTGTTGGCGGCGGGCCGCCACACGCACGTCGGCATACGAGGCCCCGCCCGACTTGGCGACGTCGAGTGCCGCCTGCATGAGGGCCTTGACGGCCGGATCGTCGGCCGATGGCAGGTCGGACGAGAGGAGGCCGGGGGCGGCGATCAGCGTGCCGGAGGGGGCCATGGCGGAGGCCGATCGCGAAGCGACCAGACCACCGGCGGCCACAGCGGCGCTGGCCTTGAGGAACTCGCGGCGGGAGCGTGTCATGAGCAGTTCATGAGCAGGGCGGGAGGAGACGCGGACAGACCACGGGCGTGTCTGGCATGGACCAACAGTCGATGCAACTTACGCGGGCGACCGCGGTCGTGTTGAGCGTGGCGGGTCCGAATTCCCTTTGGGGAGACACGGCCGGGCGCCGGGCAGGACTTGGCCGAACCACCCCAGAGTCGTCAGCACGCGAGCGGCTGACGACAGGTGATTGTGCTCGCCTGCGCAGGGATATCCCAGTTCAGGTCCCCCCACGGTTCGACTGGTCTTGCCCTTTTCGCCCTACGGCTTACGGATTGCGTACGTCACGGATCGCAAACTCATGCGCGTGTCGAGCGCCGGCGGTGTTCCCGAGATGGTTGCCACGAGCCCGAGTGGGCTATACCGTGCGTCGTGGGACGACCACGGCAACATTGTCTTCTCGGACGAGGGCTTCCGCTTTCTCCCCGTCCGCGCGACTGGCGGCAGTCCCGACATGATCATGCGGACAGACACGGTGAAGACTGGCGGTGTCGTTGCGATCGCTCCGCACGTGCTGCCAGGGAACGAACATTTGCTATTCACCTCTGGTCGACTTTTTACCGGAACGGACAGCAGCGACGTTCTCGCCCTCGACATCAAGACTGGGACCACGCGCCGTGTGCTCGCCGACGCTGCCGTGGTAAGTGGACAACCCGTCGGTGTGGTAGACGGCGTTATGCAGACGATCAACATGCCGAATTCGCGATGCAACTACGCGCTCGGCCAGTTTGCGCTCTCCGCAGCGGGACAGCTCGTGTACGTCGCAGGCGGAGTGTTCACCGTACCACCATCCGCGATCCAACGCGTTTCCAAAAGTGGCACGACGGTACCGCTGGGGTCGAAGCGCCAAGCATCGTCTTCGTCAGCGCATCACCGCAGGGTGATCGCGTTGCCTTCAAAGCGAGGGTCTCACCGCGCTCCACGCAGCGGAGCATCTTCGTGCGGGATGTCGCGAGAGGGATCACGTTGCAGCTGACGATTCAAGCCCAAGAGGGTGCAGCTCCAATCTGGAGCCCGGATGGACGAACTGTTGCCGTCAGCGCCGAGGGGCCCGACCACATCGCGAACGTGTACACGTTGCCGGCGGACGGAAGTGGCGCGCCGCAGCGGGTGGCTCCGGCGTCGAGCCGTCAGCTCATGATGTCGTGGTCCGCCGCCGCTGATAGCGTGGAGTCGCACGCCACGTTCTCCCCGGATGGCCGCTGGATCGCCTACGCATCGAATCAAACCGGCCGTCCAGAAGTCTATATCCGTCCGTATCCGGGTGCGGAACCAGCCATACAAGTCTCTGGAAACGGCGGAGATTCACCGGCGTGGTCCCGCGACGGGAAGCGGCTCTTCCTTTCCACGAACAGAGGGGATCGCGAGCGGAATGATTTGATGGTCGCAGACGTAACCCTTGGCGACGCCGTGCGGGTGGCACGCGCCGAGCCCTTCATCACTCCGTGGCCTTACGAGTCCACCGTGTATCTGCGCAGCTACGACGTGCTGGCTGACGGATCGTTTCTCGCCGTGGCCTCCGTCGGCGACTCCACATCGCTTCCCTGCCGCACGCGCTACCGCGTGAGCGACATGCACGTGGTGCTCAACTTCGCCGAAGCGCTCGAGGCGCGGGTGAAGTAGCCGCCCGCTTCGAAGCGATCAGCGCCTCGAGCGTCAATGAGCCGATCAATCGCGCCCATCGTACACGTGAGTGTAGGGAGCGGCGGCGTACGGTCATGAGCCAGATCCTTGATTGCGATCTACTTCAATTTTTCCGCGAGAAAGCGCGGAAAGTTGGTCAGCACATTGATCCGCGTGGTGCGTACGAGCGGCGGGCCTTGCAGCACCATGATGCGATCTTGTACATCCAACGCCCAGCTCGCCTCGGCCTGATTGAAGAATCGCGAGAAGAGCAGACGTGGCGCCGACATCGGCCTGCCGGATTTGTCGATCGCCACGTCATACCAGCGGTCGCCGTCCCGGAATATCAGACCACGGCCGCTACCGGTCCATCGCGGCTCGTCACCGAACGAGGCAACGCGTACGACGTTCGCCGCGCTCAAGGTGGCCGTGGGCGCGACGAAGATGCCCTCCTCCCCTTTGACCGCCACGTGTGATCCGTCGTCTGAGAAGCGACACTGCCTCGCGCCCGGGCGCAGCTGCACGGCATCTCCCTCCTTGTCGGTGTACCACACCGTCCCGCGATAGCAGCGTAACCGACCATCAACGGACTGCTCGGAGAACGGCCGCGGCATCGTCATTACCTCCGGCTTGTTTCCAGCCAGTCGTAACACCCGTTGAAAGCCGGATCCGGCTGAGATCAGCAAATCGCCTGTACGGCCGGTCAATGACCACGGGAGTAGCTGCTCATCGATTGCGTAGCTCTCGAGCACTCGTCTCGCGATGTCGTACAAAAGGATCTTGGTCCCGGGAGCCGGCGGCACGGACCACGCGACCTTGTTGCCGTCGCGGCTCACCGCGAAGCTGGTGGCAACCGTGGCCGGAAGCGGCAAGGTATCGATGATGGTGCCGTCGAGCCGCACGCGGACGAAGTGGGCCATCGCAGCATCTCCACCGCCAACCCAGACGAGCGTGCCGTCGGCCG
Source organism: Gemmatimonas sp. (assembly GCF_046594945.1). GTDB lineage: Bacteria > Gemmatimonadota > Gemmatimonadetes > Gemmatimonadales > Gemmatimonadaceae > Gemmatimonas. The sequence continues at coordinate 23,844 of NZ_JBKJRB010000026.1, forward strand.
AGAGCACGAGGTGTGCTTGTCTCGGAAAATGTTCCTGCCTCACTCCGGTCAGTAGGACACGAGGAGGGCTCGCGAGACGCCGCGATTTCAGGTCGATAGGCGCACCGAAGAGCGTGCTGTCGCGCACGAACACGAGATAGCGCCCGTCTACCAAAATTGGGTTATCGCCAGCCACGGCGCTGCTGTCGTTTCCACTGTCCATTGGTGGCAGGACCGGCATCCCCTTGCCACTGCCGTTCGGCACCAACGTCAGGCGCCCGCTGACTGAGATCGGCACGGGGAGCGTCGCTAACTGATGGCCCGGCGTCACGACCGCCGGACACCCGGCCGCAGAGTCGATGCGTACAACACCGCCGTTCTCCGGAACGGAGCTCAAGCAGCTGGTATACTCGCTGCCATACACGCGGCCGTCACGCCCCCACATGAGCGACCCGAACACGCGAACCGCGCCCAAGGTCATCGAACCCGTCCCGTCAATCTCGATTCGCCGAATCAGCGAGTCTTGCATGAAGGCGATGGACCGTCCGTCTGCCGAGAACGCGGGCAGATTGCCTCGCAGGGTATTGGCAATCACCGACGTGGCGCCGCTTTCGAGATTCACCGCGACGATGCGGGTGCTGTCACCGCTGCCAGTGGTATACGCCACCGTACTTCCGTCGTCACTCACGTCGAGCGAGCGAAGAGGCGTTCCGAATTTGTCGCGACCCGGCACCAAGGGCAGGCTCTCGGGGAGCGCGATGCTGTAAAATCGCGGTGCGCGGGCGGGCGCCGTGACCGCTGAACGCGGCACCACCAGCGCGGTCGCGATGCCCACCGTGCCGAAGGCGCCAATCACCAGTGCGCGCCGCTTCCACGGTCCCTCGTGCGCCCCGGAAGCGGCCGCGCGATACCCAGACGACCCTTCCGCTGACAGCGCGCTGGCGAAGTGCGCCACCGTCTCGTGCCGATCCGCCGGCACCTTTTCCAATGCGCGCGCGAGGGCGTCGGCAATCGCGGCGGGCACGGCTGGGCGCACCACGTCTACCCGACGCGGGACTTCGGTCATCAGACGGCTCATCACCGCCGCGACACTGGCTCCGGTGAATGGCGGCTCGCCCGCGAGCAGCTCGTACAGCACACTCGCCAGCGAGTACTGATCGCTGCGTCCATCAAGCTGCCGTTCGGCGGCGGCCTGCTCAGGACTCATGTACGCCGGCGTGCCCACACTGAGTCCCGTTTGCGTAATGCGCGTACCACCCGCGTTGCTGACGGCCAGCGCGATGCCAAAGTCCGCCACAATCGGCTGACCATCCTGCAGCAGGATGTTCTCCGGTTTGATGTCGCGATGCACGACGCCTTGCCGATGCGCATAATCGAGTGCGGCCGCCACACCACGCGCCAGGCGCACCGACTCATTCACCGACAGCTGTCCTTCGCGCACGAGTTTGTCGCGTAACGTCTCCCCGGTGACATAGGGCATGACGTAGAACACGAGCCCCGCTGCCGCGCCGGAATCGAAGAGCGGCAAGATGTTGGGATGCTGCAGATTCGCCGTCGTGCGGATCTCACTCAGAAAGCGTTCGGCGCCGAGCACCGCGCCGAGTTCCGGGTGCAACACTTTGAGCGCCACGAGTCGGTCGTGGCGGATATCGCGCGCCAGATACACAGTGGCCATGCCGCCGCGACCGAGTTCACGGTCGAGGGTATACCGGTCCGCAATAGCGGCGGCGAGCGGAGCAGTCTCAGTCATTCGACGAAACGTACAGCTGAGCCGACGAGAGACCAGCGATAGCACCCGGACTCGGTCTTCGCACCGCATCACCGCGATACACGCGAGAGGGTCGAACCGCCGCCCGCTGGCGTCGACCAATCGATCGCGCTATCGTTGCACAGGGCGCTTATCGATGAGGCGCTCATGGCAGTCGTGACGGTGTCCCCCAAATTCCAAGTCGTCATTCCACGGGAAATCCGAGGGGCACTGCGGCTGGAGCCCGGGCAGAAAGTGCAGGTGCTCCAGTATCAGAACCGGGTTGAGTTTATTCCCGTGCAAAGCAGGCGAAAAATGCGTGGCTTCCTGCAGGGCATAGACACCACGATCTCGCGCGACGAGGATCGCGTGTGAACCTCATCGATGCATCGGTGTGGCTCGAGTACTTCGCGGGAGGGCCACAGGCCGGGCAGTTCGCGTCGGTGATCGAGCAGGTGGACGCGCTCCTCGTGCCCACGATCGTGTTGCTCGAGGTCACCCGGCGCGTGATGCAGCAACGTGATGAAGACGCGGCGCTGCAGATCGCGGCCATGTTGCACCAACGTAAGGTCGTCCCGTTGGACGCCGGCATCGCCTTGAGCGCGGCGCAGCTCGGTGTGGCGCACACACTCCCGCTGGTCGACCGCATCATCTACGCCACGGCCAAACAGTATCAGGCGACCGTGTGGACGATGGATGCGCATTTCGCCGCGTTGGCCGGCGTGCGGTACATCCCGAAACGCGGGTGACGTAGCCAGCTGCGCCTGCTACCGATCTTCGCGCCGCAATGCGAGAATCGCCTCGAGTTCGATTAAGTGCTCAATGTCTTTCTTGCGACGGACCGCCTGTTTCGACGCGATCAGCGCCTCGAGTGTCAATGCGCGGAACTCGACCGCGCCGATCTGCACCAGCTCCGACTTGGCAACCGCCGCCCGATAGTCGCCCACCCCTGGCACCTGATCGAGTAGATCAAGCGCGCCCATGATAGACGTGAGGGTGAGGAGCGGTGTCGTACGAAAGGTGCGCGCGTCGAGTATGAACGGGAGGCCAGGCTCAACGCCGCGTAAATACGCCTTCCATTGCGTCAATAGCACGACCAAACGCTCGACATTGTCCGGTGCCGCGTCATAGCAGATATCGAGATCATTGGTGAACCGTGCCGACCCATGCACCGTTGCGGCCACGCCTCCGACAAGCACGAAGCGGATGTGGGCTTCCACCAACGCCCCCAGCATGGTCTCGAACATGGCTACCTCAGGGAGAAGTCGTCCGTTTACCGGCGCGACGAACCGTTCGTGAGAAGTGCCCCATGGCATCGAGCTGCCGCACCCGTTCCGCCGGAGACTTCCGGAGGTTGTCGCGCATCAGCGAAAGGTCGAGCCCCCACGCTTCCGCCTCGTGACGGGCACTCCTGTTGCGCGTCCGGGGCCGACCGCGTGCACGCGGCGCAAAGGACGCACGCAGATGGGCGAGACGCGTGTAGAACGAGGACAGCAGACGATACACGTCGACCGTCATTGCTACGTCAGCGTCCTCCATGCCCGGCACCGGTGCCGGAGACGCCGCCGTGTACGATGCGCGAAGTGCCAGGCGCGCAACGGCCAGCGATTCCGCCATCGGGACCGCCGTCGCCTCGTGCACCGCGCGGGCAACGAACAGTTGGCGCGCCATGTCGACCGTGTAGCGGCCATCGGCGTTCACCGCACGCAGTGTGTTCAACACCCACTTGGGGTGGGCACCGAGCAGATGGGAAAATTCCGCGAGGGTCATAATATAAGTCTACTATATAGACATCATTACGCCAACGAGCGCTTGATTTCCCGTTGAACATCCACCGCGAGCGGCTCGACACCAGGCAACCTACCGAGGGGATGCTTCGTGGTGATTTTCCAGGCTGAGGCAGCGCTGATGCCGCCGCCCAGCGTGGTGACGAGGCGCTCTTGGAAGTCGAGCATTACCATGAAAAACGAACTTGCACCAGTTGTTTTTCATGATATTGTAATAAATGATCGTCGCCGAATTCTCCATCAAGGAGTTGGGCGTGGATGCGTCCTCTAGTCTCTGGCTTCGTGGCGGATTCCCTCGCTCCTGTCTCGCCCGAAGCGACGCGGCGAGCATGGCATGGCGCAAGCAGTTCGTCCTGTCGCTGTTGGAGCGAGATCTGCCGCAGTGGGGCGTACAGGTCCCTGCCATCCCGCTGCTCCGCTTTTGGACCATGCTCGCCCACTACTACGGGCAGACATGGAATGCCGCTGAGGCGGCCAAGGCACTCGGTGTGAGTCCAACCACGAGCCGACGATACATCGACCTGCTGACTGACGCTCTCATGGTGCGGCAGCTTCAGCCTTGGCATGCGAACCTCAAGCAGCGACAGGTGAAATCGCCGAAGGTATACGTACGAGACGGCGGCCTCCTGCATCACCTCCTTAGGCATCGCGCACGAAAAGGCGCTGCTGACGCATCCCAAGATTGGTGCATCTTGGGACGGCTTGGTCATCGAACAGGTCTTGCGCACGCAATCGCATGACGAGGCGTGGTTCTGGGGAACCCACCAGGGCGCCGAGATCGACCTGGTGCTTCGCCGCGACGATCGCCTATACGGCGTCGAATGCAAGCGCACGGACGCTCCCCGTCGAACCCCGTCCATGCAGAGTGCCCTGAAGGATCTCGAACTCGAGCGCATCATCGTCATCTATCCTGGGGCACTACGCAATGCTCTGGATGATCGCATCGAAGCGGTGCCGCTGGCGGCACTGGCTCCGGATGCCGACCTGTTCGGCTCGCATCTCGATTGAGTGCAGAGCACCATGGGCTCCTGCATGCGAGTAGGGGCACCGTGCTTACGCACGAAGCAGGCTCGACGGCGCACGGCTCTGCATGCACGTTGCATTGGTGAACTCCATTACTCAAGAGTGCCGAGTTCTCGCCCGTTTTTTGCGCGGCCTCACCCTGCCATTCGCGAGCATCGATCCACGGCTCGGTAAGCTGATCGAGTGCGTCGAGGTGGTGCTGCGAGGAGTTCGGTGGACCGCATTCCCTGTCGAGTCATGCGGTCAGATGGGTGCCGAGTCCTGTTCTTCGCGTGTTACCCTGTGCTCTCTGCGCCTCCGCGTCCTCCGCGTGATCGGTATGAGTCGCGTTCTGGCGGGTGTTGGTGCGCGTGCTGTTCCCGCGCTCCGCATCAACCCGTTGGTGACCGGTTGCCTCGGCGGCACGGCTGAACTGATCACACAGAGAAAAAGAGACACAGAGAAAAGGAGAACAGGGACCTCTGTGTTCTCCTTTTCTCTTTGACTCTGTGTGATCAGTTCGACGGTGCCCACCCGATCGTCGCGTGGAGGGAGGGACATGAACGCGCCGTCCTTCAGAGAGGGATCGGTCAATGGGGACAGTCTTTTCATGGAGGCGCCGAAGGGGGTATTTTCATAGGGGAAAGGCGATCGTTTATGGCCAAGACATGCGAACGCCCCGCGAGCGGATTTTCTCGTGAATACGCGCGAAACCCATTCCCTCGCGACATGCATCGTCGAACGACAGGACCCAGACACCTTCGACATGTTCCGCCTGGCGTCATAGCGCAAAAATCAACGCAGAACTCGGCACTCTTGAGAGTCAGTAGCATCCCAACGTTTTGGCATTGGAACGGCGTCAGTTGCTGATGCACTTGGGGAACGGGGTCGTTAGGTCTGGTCGGCGAGGCGCGACCTGTCGCTCGTTTGCGCGGATGCGCGCGGGACCGTCACGCCCGCGAAGAACAGCAACAGCAGGAGTGGTGGTTCGGCGCGCCCCCGTGCGCCGACTTCTCTTCCGCCGCCAGAAGCCACCGCAGATCATTCAGCCCCTGTTCCACGAGACGCACGTGCCGTACGCCGCATGACGGCACCACGCACTCATTGGCGGCCTCGTCAGTAACCGAACAGCATTGGGTGCGATCCCGCTTTTCGCGCCGCAAAGGAGGTGGGTTGAATGATGATAGTGTATAGAGTATCTTGATACTATGTACGATATACGCTCGCTCCATCGCCTCGTGCACGATGCGCGCTTGAACGCGCACCTCTCGCAGCGCGATTTCGCGGACCGTGTGGGCACCTCGCAATCCGCGATTGCAAAACTCGAGCAGGGCGACGCGAACCCCACGATCGATACGCTCGCTCGGTGTGCCGAAGCAGCAGGCTTGGCGCTGCAGTTCACGCTCGTCCCGCTACCCGTCGCCGACGCCGTTGTTGAGCGGTACAAGCGCGACGTCGATCGCACGCTCTTGCGCGAGAACCTGCGCAGATCCACACACGAGCGACTGCGGTCGCTCGGCGAGTGGCAAGGCGATCTCAAGGCGATACAGTATGCCGTGAAGCACGCGCGCCCGAAGAAAGTCGCCGAAGCGCCGCCCAAGCCGGCCGCTCGCAACCGGCGGCGCCCATGACACAACTCGAACGACTGCTCACCGCACTACACGAAGGGAACGTCGAGTTCATCATCGTGGGCGGGGTCGCGGCGCGTGCGCACGGGTCATCACGACTCACCGACGACCTCGACGTGTCATATGCCCGCTCACCGGCGAATCTGGCGCGGCTCGTCAAGGCACTCGCGCCGTTCGAGCCGTACCTACGCGGCGCACCGCCCGGCTTGCCATTCGATTGGTCCGCGGCAACGCTCCGTGCTGGACTCAACTTCACGCTCACCACCAACTCGGGCGCCATCGACCTGCTCGGCGAGATCACCGGCGGTGGTGCGTACGACGCGTTGCTGCCGCATACGATCGCCATCACCGCGTTCGGTCTCGAGTTACGACTCCTCGACCTGCCGTGGCTTATTCATGTCAAACGCGCCGTCGGCCGGCCGAAAGACCTCGAAGTGATCGCCGAACTCGAGGCGTTGCAGGAAGAGATCGACCGGATGTAGCTCACGGCGTGTGCGAAGCAACCGCCTGCCGACGTTGGCCGCCTCGTGCATACATCTGGTGCTGCGGCGCTTCTCCTCGAGTCGGCTCGCCGAATCAAGGCGGCCGATCAGGCGGCTTATCGTTCTGTCGGAGCGGCGGCTCACCTCATCAGCGCCGCACTAGCTTTCCCCGAAGCGGCCCGCGCCATCGCGGTCCATGCCGTCCCTCACGTTTTCGCCGTTGGAGCCTTCCCAACTATGTCCCTGCTCCGTCGTCTCTCGCTGGCCGTCGCGCTCGCCGTCGCCGTGCCGCTGGCCTTCCCCCTCGCCCTCCCCGCCCAGATCCTCCAGAAAGCGCCGGGCGCGCCCACCACCCTCACGCCGGCGCAACAAGACGCCCGCGCGATCTACCAGGAGATGGTCGAGATCAACACGGTCGACTCCGTGGGATCGGTCACGAAGGCCGCCCAGGCCGTGGCGGCCCGCTTCAAGGCTGCGGGCTTCCCGGCCGGCGATATTCACCTGGTGGGCCCCGCCAGCGCTCCTGCCAAGCAGAATCTGGTCGTGCGCTACCGCGGCAAGGGGCGCGGCAAGCCCATTCTGCTACTGGCCCACCTCGACGTGGTGGCCGCGGTCCGCAGCGACTGGCCGCGCGATCCGTTCACGATGACGGAACAGGACGGCTACTTCCTGGGGCGCGGGGTGGCCGACGACAAGTCGATGGCGGCCATCCTCACCGCCAACCTGCTGCGCTACAAGAAGGAAGGCTGGGTGCCGGAGCGCGATCTCATTCTCGCGCTCACCGCCGATGAAGAAGGCGGCGGGGACAACGGTGTGAGCTGGTTGATCGCCAATCGTCGCGCGCTGATCGACGCCGAGTACGCGATCAACGAGGGGGGCGGCGGCACACTGCAAGACGACCAGCCGCTCTTCCACTCGATTCAGGCGGCGGAGAAGGTGTACACCGACTACACACTGACCGTACTCAACACCGGCGGCCATTCCAGCGTGCCGCGCAAGGACAACGCGATCTACTCGCTGGCGTCGGCCCTCACGCGCATTCAGCAGTACACGTTCCCGGTTGAACTCAACGACATTACGCGTCCGTTCTTCGGCCAGACGGCGAAGGTGGAAATGCCGTCGATCGCCGCCGCCATGACGGCCTTGGTCGCCAATCCGGCCGACACGGCGGCGGCGCGTATCATCTCCACCGACCCGCGCTACGCGTCGATGCTGCGCACCACGTGCGTGGCCACGCGACTGTTTGCCGGACACGCCAACAATGCGTTGCCCCAGACGGCCACCGCCAACGTGAATTGCCGAATCGCCCCCACGAGCACCGGCTCACAGGTGAAGGCCACGCTGGAGCGCCTGATCGGCGACGCGACGGTGAAGGTCACGCGTTCGGGCGAGGATCGCCAAGACGGCGCCCCCGCTGCGATCAACGCCACGCTGCTGCAGGCCACCACGCAGCTCACGAACAAGATGTTCGGCGGCGTGCCCGTGATTCCGACGATGAGCACCGGAGCCACCGATGGCTATCGGCTGCGCGCCGTGGGCATCCCCACCTACGGCGTCAGTGGCATCTTCTCGTCGCCCGGCGAAACCAACGCGCATGGGCGCGACGAGAAGTTGCGTGTGAAGAGCTTTTACGATGGACTCGCCTTCCTGTACGAACTGGTAAAGCAGGTGGCCGGCCCCAACGCGGGCAAGCCGATTTCCTAACTACACCTTCATGCCCGGTTCGCTCTCGATGACGGCGCGCGCGATATCGACCATGCGTACGGAGCGATCCTGGCTGCTGCGTTGCATGATCCGATAGGCTTCCTGTTCGCTGCTGCCGGTGCGGCGCATGAGAATGCCCTTCGCGCGTTCGATCAGCTTCCGTGCTTCGAGCGCTTGTTTGGCTTCGGCCGCCTCCCGACGGGCCGACAGCAGCTCACGCGCTCGCGTCACCGCCATGCGCAATGTGGCATCGAGCGTGGTGGGCGGGGTCGGCTTGGACAGGAGGGCTACCGCCGTGCTGCGCAGCACGTCGGCCGAGCTCAAGGTCAGGGACAGATCGCCGGTGATCAGCACCACCGCAGTACCCGGCAGCGCCGCCGCAATTTCTTCAGCGGCCTGCACGCCACTGGCGCCGGGCATGTGCATATCGAGGAGCACAGCATCGGGGGTGAATTGCTGCGCCTTTTCGATGGCCTCGGTCCCGCTCTCGACTTCAGCGACCACCATGTGGCCAAGCGCGCCAAGAAGGTCGACCAGCGTGGACCGCTCGAGAGCGTTGTCTTCGGCCACCAGCACGCGAATCGTCGACGGCAGATCCGACATATTCTTACTCGGTTGTAGAGGCGGGAGTAGAACCTCCCGCAATGTGAGCCTGCAATTCGGCGGCGCGCAACGGTTTGCGGAGGACAAATTCCGCACCGTGCGACTCACCGGTATCCGCAATGGGTTCCCAGCCCGTAATAACACCAACCCGGACGTCGGGCACCGTTCGACCCACATGCCGCACCAGGTCCCAGCCGCTGCCGTCGGGTAAGCCGACATCGGTGAGCATGAGATCGTACGGGATGGCCGCGCTGGACGCGAGCTTTTCGCGCGCTTCGGCGCAAGTTCCTACCGCGTCCACGTGGTGGCCATCCGCTTGGAGGATACGCCGCAGGAACTCGCGACCGTCCTCATGGTCTTCGACCACGAGGATGTGCTTCGGCATCACCACCGGTGGCACGGCCACCGGGGCCGCCCCGGCCGGCTCGACGTACACCGCGCGCGGCAGCCGCAGGGTGACTTCGGTGCCACGTCCCGGCACCGAAGAAATGGTTGCCGTGCCTCGGTGTCGACGGGCAATACCGTACACCTCGGCCAACCCCAGTCCCGATCCATTCGACCCTTTCGTGGTGAAGAACGGCTCGAAGGCCCGCTCCCGCACATCGGCACTCATCCCCACCCCGGTGTCGCGGATCGCGACACCGGCCTCGGCCCCCTCCTCGAAGGTGCGCACGGTGAGCGTCCCCCCTTCGGGCATCGCGTCGACGGCGTTCTGCACGAGATTGAGCAGCGCTTCACGGATTTCGCCGGGCAGCCCGCGCGTGCCAACCGTGGGCGCCAGTTGGCGCACGATGCGGATCGCTCCGCTCTCGCTCGAACGACGCAACCGCATCGGCTCGGTCACGTCGAGCACCTCCTCGGCCAGCGCCGACAGATCGAGCGCATCGTCGCCGCCGGCATGCAGCGGCTCCTGACGGATGAAGCGACCCACCCGCGACGCCGTTGCCGCCCCGATCTCAACCGCCTTCTGAATACGATCGGCATAGTCGCGTACGGCATCGGGCGACTCGGCGTGATGCCGCAGCAGATACGCCGCCGCCATGATCGGGTTGAGCGCGTTGTTCACATCGTGCATCACGCCGGCCGCCAGTTGCCCGACGGCAGTCAGGCGACGCTCGCGCAGACGATCTTCCTGCGACGCGAGCAGCGCGCGCGATCGCTCGTCGACCAACTGCTCGAGATGCTCGCGCTCGTGCGTGACCTGCCGATGCAGGGCGGCCTCGTGGGCTTCGCGCTCTTGCAACTGGCGCTCGACCTGTTCGCGATCGGTGACGTCACGATCGATCAGCACCACGCCGGTCACGTCCTGCCGTTCGTTGCGGATCGGCGAGGCGTACGACTCGATCACCCGCTGCGCACCGCGTCGCCGTACTTCGAGCAGTTGCCGACGCACCACGTGGCCCGAGAGCGCACGCATGGCCGTCGACTCGAGAAACGACTGCGGACGATTGTTGGCGATATCGTGCGGCGCATCGAATTCCCACAACTCGCGCACGGTCGTCGGCGGTGGCGTGGGATGCTCGAGGTCGGCCACACCATTCGTCTGTACGATGCGCCCCGCGACATCGGTAATGCGCACCGAGGACGGCGTGAGTGCCAGCAGCGTCGTGAGCTCGCGGTCGGCCCGCGTCGACTCGGTGCGCTGTCCGTCGCGCGCCGTGGCATCGGTCGCCGTGAGCAGCAGCAACTCGTGGTCGAACGGTACGGCGCGCACATCGACCATGACCCCTTCGCGACCGAGCGGAGCGTACTGCGTGGACGGCGCTTCGCCCGCCGCGACGCGGCTCAGCAGCGCGGCACCAGCCGATCCCAACGGCAGGAGCACAACTTTCCATGACTGCGATGAGAGCGGCGCGCGGGAATCGACCACAAACCGTTCGCGCCCCAGCGTGTTGACGGCGTACAGCATCCCCGAACGCAGAAAGAACGCCGCCGCCGACGGCAGCGCCTCCAGCAATGCCGTCGCACGCGCCACATCGGGCGCGTCCGACACGGGGGGGGTCACCTGCTCCGTTGAACTGAGTTCAGCCATCCTCTCACGGCTCAGGTGCCGGCGCGACCCACCCGCGACAGCGTTGTCGCATTTCGGGGCGCCCCACCTTTCTGGAATTTCGGGCATCCTGCTCTCTCAACACTAGCGACGATTGCTCCCAACGGGCAAACGTGGCAGCCGCAGGCGGCGGCAGCCTGCAGCGTGATTCCCGTCCGACCAGTAGTTTGGTGCCATGTCTCCCTCGTTCCGCTCCACACTCCAGCGGGTCTTGCTCGTGCAGGCCGTCACGCTGGCACTGCTCTGGTACCTTCAGGCGCGATACACCCTGATAACGCTCTAAGCCCCATGCATTGGATCAACTGGGTCATCGTCGGGGTGTACCTGACCGTCGTCGTCTTCGACGGCCTGCGCCGCACGCGCGGCACCACCAACATCGAAGGGTACTTTCTGGCCAACCGCAGCCTGCCCTGGTGGGCGGTCGGCCTCTCGGTCATGGCGACGCAGCTGTCGGCCATTACGCTGATTGGCACCACGGGACAGGGCGCGACCGATGGCCTGCGCTTCATACAGTTCTACTTCGGACTGCCGATCGCGATGGTGATTCTCGGGGTCACCATCGTGCCGTTCCTGCACGGGGCCAAGGTCTACACGGCATATGAGTTCCTCGAGAAGCGCTTCGACGCGAAGACACGCTCACTCACGAGCTTCCTGTTTCTGCTTTCGCGCGGCATGTCCTGCGGCACCATCATGGCCGCCCCCAGCGTCGTGCTGTCCGCGATCTTCGGTTGGGATATTACCTGGTGCGTGGCCCTGATCGGCATTCCCACCGTCGTTTACACCGTGCTGGGCGGCGTGCAGGCCGTGACGTGGGCCGACGTCAAGCAGATGTTCGTGATCGTCGGCGCGCTGATCGCGATTGTTGTTATGCTCGTTGTGCGCATGCCCGTTCCGCTCGACAACGCGCTCGAGATTGCTGGCGCCACCGGCCGACTGCGCGTCTTCGATTTCTCGTTCAATCTCTCGGAAACCTACACGTTCTGGTCAGGCATCCTCGGCGGCACGTTCCTCATGCTGTCGTACTTCGGCACCGACCAGAGTCAGGTGCAGCGCTATCTGGCCGCCAAGTCGGTCGACGAGGCCCGCAGTTCGCTGCTGATGAGCGCCTACTGGAAGATCCCGTTGCAGGCGCTGATCCTGCTGATCGGCGTACTGGTGTTCCTGTTCTACACGTTCACGCCGGCGCCGATGCTCTTCAATCCGCAGCACAGCGCCCAAGTGCAGCAGAAAGAGCCGGCCACGTTCGCCGCGCTCGAGGCGCGCTACTCCACCGCCATCACCCAACGCGCCGCCGCCGCGCGCCAGGCGTCAGCCGATATCGACCACGGCGCCGACGCCGCGACGACCAGCGCGCTGTTCGCCTTCCGAAGTGCCGACTCGTCGGTGAACCTGATCCGCAAAGACGCACTCGCCGCGGCCGGACGCGTGACCGGCGAAGCATCGCGTGACGTGAACTACATCATTCCGCGCTTCGTGCTCGACCATCTGCCGCTTGGCTTCGCCGGCATCTTCCTCGCCGCCGTGCTCGCCGCGGCGATGTCGAGCATCGCCGCCGAGCTGAACTCGCTCTCCACCGCAACCGTTGTAGACTTTTATCAGCGATGGTTCAGGAAGGAAGGCAGCGACGCGCACTTTTTGTTCGTGTCAAAGGCCGCCACCGCCATATGGGGCGTGTTTGCCTGCGTCGTGGCCGTTTACGCCGCCAACCTCGGCTCACTGATCGAAGTCGTGAACCGCTTCGGGTCGTTCTTCTACGGCTCGATTCTCGGCGTGTTCATCCTCGCCATGCTTCCGCGCACGAATGCGCTTGGTGCGTTCGTCGGGTTGTTGAGCGGTATGGCCGCCGTTGCTGCGGTGTCGTTCGGGGTGCCCAGTGTGAGCTTTCTGTGGCACAACGTGATTGGGGCGGTGGTGGTGGTGGCGGTTGGTACGCTCTTGAGTGTTGGTGGGGATAGAAAACTGCCAACGGCCTAGGAAGCAGGATGCAGGATGCAGGATGCAGGATGCAGGATGCAGGATGCAGGATGCAGGATGCAGGATGCAGGGGGGAAACCTTGCGCGGTTGCTGCGTCCTGCCGCCTTTCGCCTTCTCCCTGCACACTAAGCCGTTGGCCGTTCGCCGTGCCGAGCCTACAATTTCGGCTTCACCACCACCGGCGCCCCGTTCACCAGATTCGCCAGTATCCGCGCCGCGCCCGGCACGCCGTTAGGCAGCTGTCGGAAGAGTGCCAGCGTGACGTACACGTAGCGTCCCTTGCCCAATGGTGCCACGAGTAGGCCTCCCTGCTGCACGGGCTCGTTCGGATCGTTCATGGCCAACAGCGGTGTGTAGCGCTTGTCGAACGTGCTCGGCATATACGTGGCGCGTTCCTGTACCCAGTCGGCCCAGTCGGCCGTACCGATGCGATTCGGGCCTACCAGCAACGGGTGCGTGGGCTGTAGCACGGTTACCGGTGCCTGCTCCATCGTGACGCGTGCGGCCGGACGCCCCCATTGCATGGGATACGGCACCACACTCGGGAATCGGTTCATGTCCTGCGCGCCGTACTGCACGATGAGCGTGCCACCCTTGTTGGCGTAGTCGAGCAGGCGCCCGTTGTTGCGCACCAGCACGTCGCTCGCTTCATACGCGCGCGGTCCCACCACGATGCTCGTGAAGCGCGACAGGTCCGTGCTGGCCAGCATCGACGGTTCGATCTTTTCGACCGCCATATCGAGCTGCTCGAGTGCTTCGAGTCCAGTGTCACCGACACCCTTCACGTAGCCCACGCGACCGCGCGGCGGCAGCTTCACGGAAACGGCCGACAAATACATGCCACTGCCGCCGTACAAGCGCATTGGCGTGATATGGTCGTACTGGATATTGAACACGCTGCTCGTGCTCATCGCGCCGTCGTGTAGCGCCAGCGCCACCAACTCCAAGCGGCCTTCCTTGACCATTCCGCGCACACGGAACGTGAGAATCGTGACGCCGTCGGGACCCAGCGTGCGCGTGCGCTCCACCGAGTCGGCCTTGAGTCCCGCGGGCAGCTCCAGCTTCACCAGCACCTTCGTGTCGTGCGGATACGACGACTGAATGCGTACCGGCACGAAGCGTTCAACGGGCACCCCAGCGCGGATGTACTCCATCGTGCTCCCGAGATTCACGGTAATCCCGGGGACGGCCGACACCGGCACTTGCTGATCCCCCTTGATCGGATCGGCGAAACGATACACCACCGGTTCGTTCACCGTCACGGCCTGACCGGCAATGGTGAGACGCGCCTGCACCATGGTGGCGAGCTGCTCTTGTTGCTGCGCTTCGGTGCGCGCGTCGATCGGCGCCTGAAACCAGTCCTGTTGCTGGCGTCCAAACGCGCGCCACCATGGCGAGTTCGCCTGGAACGCCACGGCCCAGCGGTTGAGTACCGCCGCACTATCGGGGCTGATCGCGACGTCGCCCGCTTCGCCGGGCCGCAGGCCAAGGCCCGCCACCGACGCGTTCATCAGTTGTACCGGCACGCGCCCACGATTGAACACCGTGATCGTAACCGGCAAGGAATCGTTCACCGCCAGCTTCACCGACTCACGTACCGGGAACGTCGCGCGCGGCGCGGTGGCTTCCACCGCTACACCGGCCGCCAACACGAGGGCGCGTTCAGCGCGATCAATCGTGGTGACCAGCGCATCCCACAACGCCGGCGGCGCCTCTCCGGGTGCGCGGTGTGACAAACTCGAAGCCGAGCCGGGACGACCGGCAATCAGGATGCCCGGGCCGCTGCCACTCGCGTTGCGCACGGCCCGAAGCTGCCGCAGTGCTTGCGCCAGCGGGGCAACGATCGACGACGGATCATCAGCGCGGTACGCAAGGCGCGCCGCCGCGATCGTGCGCAGCGCCGAATCGAGAACCGGCTGCGCCGTGGCAGGAAGCGTTGCCCGCAGTGCCGTCCAGGCCGTATCGACACCGTCGAACAACGACTGCTCGCGGCGCGCATTCTCCGGCCCGACTCGCGCGGCCTCACGTGACAGATAGCCTAGAATCATGCCTTTCCGCTGCAGCACACCAAAGCCCTGCGACTTGTGCTGCGACCGACTCTCGGCCGCGATCTCGTAGTAGCTGCGTCCGAGCAGCGCGTCGTACTCGCCCACGTTCACTCGCAGCGTGGCCGAATCAGGAGTCTGTCGGGCACTGCGGTAGAACTTCTGTGGCGTCCACGGGAGTCCGAACCCCCGTACCGGGAAACGCACCGTGTCGGCGGCCAGATCATACGCTTCACGTGCCAGGAGCCCCGACACCTGATGATGCCCGTGCCCATCACGCGGCGTGCCACTGAAGAATGCCACCATCACGTGCGGGCGAAACGCGCGCACGACGCGCACGACATCACCGAGAATCGAATCCTTTGGCCAGTGCGTGTACGTCTCTTCGGCATTCTTGCTGAAGCCGAAGTCGTAGGCGCGCGTGAAGTACTGACGGCCGCCATCGATTCGGCGCGCCGACAGCAACTCCTGCGTACGGATCGCGCCGAGAGCGTCGCCAAGTTCGTTGCCGAGCAGATTCTGTCCGCCGTCACCGCGGGTGAGCGACAGGTACGCGGTCTCTACGTGACGGCCTTTGGTCAACCACGCGATGAGCGGCGTGTCTTCGTCGTCGGGGTGTGCAGCCACCGTGAGCACGCGCCCGGTGGTACCAAGCCCCGCGAGGGTGGAACCCAACGCCGCGGCGCCGCGATCAAGCGTCACGTTCTGCGCGGACAGGGCGCGGCCACCAGCGACAAGCGCCGCGGCAATAGCCGCGGCGCGCATCATTATCGGGTGAATTCGGATGCGCCGAAGCGCCGTCACTGCCCCACCTGCATCGCCGAACGCTCCACGGCCACTTCGCCGGTATCCATGACCATCGCAATGATACGGGCTTGCTCGGCCTGATGCGCATCCATGTAGCCTTCGGCCGGGCTCGCGCGCTCCGGACGTCCCACGTAGCGCACACCGACCGACGCACCGGCCGATGCGCGCAGGCGCGGCTGCACGTACGTCCACGCGCCCTGGTTCTTTGGCTCTTCTTGCGCCCACACGACCTGCTCGATCGCCGGATAGAGATCCATGATGCGCACGATCTCCTCGTGCGGCCACGGATAGAGCTCTTCCACACGCACGAGCGCGACATTCGGATTGCGCGTGGCCGCCAGCGACATGTCGTAATACAGCTTGCCGGTGCAGAACACGATGCGCCGCACATCGTCGCGACGCTGCGACGCGAGGGGATCATCGATCACTGACTGGAAGCCGCCCTGTGACAAGTCGTCGAGCTTCGACGCCGCCTGTGGCAGGCGCAGCAGAGACTTCGGCTGCATGCAAATAAGCGGACGGCGCGACTTCCGCAGCGCCTGACGACGCAGCAGGTGGAAATACTGCGCCGGCGTGCTGCAGTACGCCACGGTAAGGTTGCCTTCGGCGGAGAGCTGCAGGAACCGCTCGAGACGCGCGCTTGAATGCTCCGGACCCTGACCCTCGTACCCGTGTGGCAGCAGCAGCACGACGCCGCTGTCCTGTCCCCACTTCGCGCGGTCGGCCACGATGAACTGGTCGATGATCGGCTGCGCTACGTTCACGAAGTCTCCGAACTGCGCTTCCCACACCGTGAGCGTATCGGTGGCCACTGTGCTGAAACCGTATTCGAACGCCAGCACGGCCGTTTCGGAGAGCGCCGAGTTGAAGATCTCGAATGCGCCCTTCGCGCCCGGGAGATTCGCCAGCGGCGCGTATTTGCGTCCGTTCACGCTGTCAGCGAGCACGGCATGGCGATGCGAAAAGGTGCCGCGCTCGGCGTCCTGCCCCGTGAGGCGCACCGACATGCCGTCGATGAGCAACGTACCGAACGCCAAAGCCTCGGCGTGGCCCCACTCGATACCACCCTGCTCGCCCATGGTCTCTCGACGACGCTCCAGCTGCTTGGCCAGACGCGGGTTAGGCGTGAGATCGGCCGGCCACGTGAGCAGTGCTTCGTTCACGTATTGCAGCTTCTCTGCAGCCACGTTGGTCGCCACCGGCTTGAGCGCGGCCACCGGTTCGGCGGGCCACGGCGCATGCGTCTCGCTGCCCAGCAACGACTGCTTGAAGCGGGCATGAAGGTCGGCATAGTTCTGCGACACCGCCTGCTCGACGGCAGCAGCTTCCGCGTCGGTGAGCACACCTTCGCTCACGAGACGTGCCGCCCAGACCTGCGGCACCGTGGGGTGCTGACGGATCTGGGCCGTGCGCATGGGCTGCGTGTACATCGGCTCGTCGCCTTCGTTGTGCCCATGACGACGGTAGCCCACAAGGTCGATCAATACGTCCTTCCGGAACGTCGCGCGGTACGCGCACGCCAGACGCACCGCGGTGATGCACCCCTGCGCATCGTCGGCGTTCACGTGGAAGATCGGCATTTCGAAACCCTTCGCCAGGTCCGACGAATAGTGCGTGGAGCGCGCATCGGTCGGGTCGGTGGTGAAGCCGACCTGATTGTTCACGATGATGTGAATCGTGCCACCGGTGCGGTACGCGTTCAGGGTCGAGATGTTGAGCGTTTCGGCGACGATGCCTTCGCCCGGAAATGCCGCGTCACCGTGAATGGCCACTGGTACCACGGCGAGCTCGTTGCGCTCGCCCAGCTGGCCCGGCACGCGCTGCAAGGCACGCACCACGCCTTCGATGACCGGATTCACCACTTCGAGATGCGATGGATTCGGGGCGAGGCGCAGCGTCACCGCTTTGCCGTCCACATCGCGCGAGCCAAGGAAGCCCATGTGGTACTTCACGTCGCCGGTCGCGTTCTCGTCGGCATGATCGTGACGGCCTTCGAACTCGGCAAACAAACTCTCGAACGGCTTGCCCATCACGTTGGTGAGCACGTTCAGTCTGCCGCGATGCGCCATGCCGATCACGATCTCGTGCGCACCCGAGCGCCCCGACTCGCGAATCACTTCGTCGAGCATCGGGATCAGCGTGTCGGTGCCTTCCACCGAGAATCGCTTGTAGCCCTGATATACCCGCCCGATGAAGCGCTCGAGCCCGTCCACCTGATTCAGCCGACGTAGCGTGTCCTTCTTCTCGTCCGCGGTGAGATCGCGCGTCAGCACGCCATCACGGAACGCCCGCTGGAACCAATTGCGCTCTTCGTCGACCTCGAGATGCCACACTTCGTAGCCCACGCGCCCCGCATACACCTGCCGCTTCCGGGCGATAGCGTCGGCCGCTGTGTCGAAGCGATCGTCACCAAGCGCCGCCCCGGGAATCGCCTGTAAATCCGCTTCGGTGAGCCCCCAGAATTCCGGGCTCAGATCCTCGGCGCCCGGAGGCGGCGACCCGAGCGGATCGAGCTGCACCGCATAGTGACCGTAGTTGCGGATGGCCTGCTGCATCGACGCGGCAGCCGCCACTTTCCTGAGGAACGCGACGTCGTAGGTCGCGCCACCGGCCGGAGCCGATCCCGGAGCAGCTGCCGTCGTGGCCGACGCCTGCCCGAACAGCGACTCGGCGATGCGGAAGTACTGGCGCCACGTCTCGTCCACGCTGGCGGGGTCGCGACGATAACGCTCGAATTGTTCGGCAATAATGCCGTCGTTGAAAACGCTCGTGATGGCAGCGGTCATAATGTTCGAATGTAATGTCGGGGTACCGAAGACACAGGTCGGCAGCGCCCGCGGTCTATCGATTCGCGTGCGAAGCCGATGACGGTCAGTGCGTGACGGGAACCACAAGTGTGAAGGCCGACCCCTCGCCGGGGCGAGAGACCACTTCAATGCGGCCGCCCAACATGGTCGCCAGTCGCCGCGCGATGTAGAGCCCCAGTCCGGTGCCCCGGTGCCGACCGGTCGACACATTCTCGATCTGTGAGAATGGGCGAAACAGACGCTGCATGTCGGTCGGTTCGATTCCCACGCCGGTGTCGCGCACGGCAAACCGAACGGTGGCGCCTCCGTCGGCCAGTGGGGATCCGCGCGTTACCCGCACGGACACCGCGCCCTCGTCGGTGAACTTGACGGCATTTTGGCAAAGGTTCAGCAAAATCTGCCGCACCCGCGCCTCGTCGGTGTGCAGCGACGGGAGCCCCGATTCGAGGTCCATCGAAAACTCGATTCCTTTTTCGCGCGCCAACGGCTCCATGAACGGGTGCAGCGAATCGAGCAGCTCGGGCACGCCAACGGTGGCGTTGCGCGCCGTGAGCCGGTCGGCTTCGAGCGAGGCGTAGGTGAGAATGTCCTCGATGAGGGCGCCAAGATGCCTGCCCACCGTGCGCAGACGCATCACCACGTCCTGCTGTTCCGGCGACAGCGGACCGAGGATTTGGTCCTCTAAAAGCTCGCTGTACCCCTCTAGTGCCGTTAAAGGGGTGCGGAGCTCGTGCGATAGTGTCGCTAAAAGGCTCGTTTTTGCGGCATCGGCGGATCTGGCGTCTTCCAACAGTCTCGCCTTCCAAAGCGCCAACGCCGCCAAGTCCGCCATGACGCCGAGTCGCTCTTCGTCCTGATCGTCGAACTGCGGGTGGCCGGTGTCGCGAGAGATCGAAAGGACGCCAAAGAGCTGGCCGTTCGCGAGCAGCGGCAGCAGCAAGATCGGCCCGATACCCAGCCGCGGCAGGAGCTCGGCGAAAAACGGTGAGCTCACCTCGGGCGACATGATCGTAATGGCGCGGAGCTCGCTGGCCACCCGCCCCGTGATCGTCCCTTCGAGCGGGAAGGTCATCGAGAGCAGATCGTTCGTTCGACCGGAACAGGCTACATACACGCCATTATCACCGCTTAATTCGGCCACTGCAGCGCCACTTGCCCGTCCGCGCACCATGGATAGCTGACAGAGGGTCTGTAGCACACTCTGCGAGTTCGTCTCGGCGGCCAAAGCGCGGGCCACCTGACGGAGCGTCCCGAGCTCCTCCGCTTTCCGATAATCGGAATAGAGCAGATCTTCCGTGCTGGCCGGAAAATCGGCCGGATTGTGCGGACTGTGCATCTGGGAACTCTGCACCGCCGCACGTCGCTTGGGGAGCGATGCCTTCAAGAGAATCCAAACGCCCGCGCGACGGCGGCGTGCGCGGCCAGGGGGTGAATGGCCACCCCGACAAGCTCTGCGCCCGCTGCGGCCGGCCGTTCAGTTGGCGCAAGAAGTGGGAGCGCGACTGGGACAACGTGCGCTACTGCAGCGACCGGTGCCGGATGGGAAAAGGCGCGGGGTGAGCGGGAACGCGCGAATTGGCGGGACGCCCGATTCGCGAGCGGTCGCGCGCACGATGCTGCCGGCGACCGGCAGCGTGTACTCAAGTCCAAGTGATGCGGCTCGCTGCGCCAACGCTGAAGCCGCTCCCTCACGCTCCGCGGGATCACCACTTGGTACTTGGGAGCAATCGTGACCACGTCTACAGACACCCCGGTATGATGATCGATCGGCATCTCGTTGGATGAATTGCCGGTCGATAGGGTTGAGCGGGCAACCGTCCTACTTCAGCACCGGCGTCGCCCCGCCCGGCCACAGCGGTCCCAGCCCCGCCATCAGTTCGGCCATTACGCCGATACCGTCCCACAGGTTGCCGATGCGCAGGTTCTCGTTGGGCGCGTGCTGACTGTTGTCGGCGTTGACAGTGGGCACGGTGATCACCGTGGCACCGAGCTGCTCCACGAAGTGAAAAAGGGGCAACGACCCGCCCAGCATCGGCATCACGAACGGCTCGCGCCCATACGCTCGGCCCATGAGCGTTTTCACCGCGCGCACCGACGGCAACGACGACGCCACGCTCACGCTGGTGTAGCCACCGCCGCAGCCGAGGTACGCCAGATGGGCGCGATCCGTGCTGCGGGCAGCCGCGTTGGCGTCGGTCGCCACGGTATACCCAAGCGATACGAGATGACGAGTGACCAGCTCACAGATGCGTTTGGGTTGCTGGTCGGGCACCAGCCTGAAATCGATGGACACACTGGCACTCGTGGGCACCGCGTTGGCGGCACCACCGCCCACTTCACCCGCACGAATACCGCGGATGTTGAGCGCTGGGAGCATGATGCGCTCGCCGAGTGCGGCGTTGTTCGCCTCGGTGCGGGCCAAGCCCAATGATGCGCGCAGCGAATCGTCAGTGGCCGATAACGCCTTACCTAACGCGCGATCGCTCTCCGAAATGGGTGGCACGTCGTCGTAGAACCCGGCAATTTTTATTCGGCCATCCAGGTCGCGTACGCTCGCAATGAAGTGCGCCACCGCCACGCCGGGGTTGGGCGCCCAGTTGCCATAGTGTCCGCTGTGCATCGCGCGATTCGGACCGTAGAATGTGACGTCCACACCCATCACGCCGCGGACGCCGAGTACGAGCTGTGGCAAACCACTTACGTGGATCGGCCCATCAAAGAACAGCCAGGCGTCGGCGGCAAGTACCGATTTGTGGGCCTTCAGCAGATCGCCGAGGTGCGCCGAGCCTGCTTCCTCCTCACCTTCGAGGAAGAACTTCACGTTCACCGTTGGCGCCTTCTTCGCGGCTTTGAGCGCATCGAGCGCGGCGAGCATCGCGATGATCGGGCCCTTGTCGTCGCTGGCCGATCGCGCGCGAATGCGCACCGCAGGGTCGATCGTATCCCCCTTGGCCGGCAACGCCACGGCGTCGGTCGCCACGCTGTTCTGGTAGCGACGGAGTTCCGGGGTAAACGGATCGCCGTTCCATCCACCCCCGGCCACCGGCTGTCCGTCGTAGTGCGCGTACATCACGATCGTACGCGTGGCCCCAGGCGTCTTGATCTCGCCAAACAACGCGGGACTGCCGCCGGTCGGCGCCACCAGCGGCCGCATCACCACACCGCGCTTGGCAAATGCCGCTGTAAGGAAGGCGATGTTTCGCCGGATATTCGCGCTGTCGGCCGCCACGTTGGGAATGGCCATCAGCGCAAATGCTTCGTCGAGAATCTCCCGCTCGTGGGCACGACGCCAGGCGTCGACGGCGGGGCGAAGCGACTGGGCCGACAGCGGCGCAGTGGTGCCAGCGGTGAAGGCGACCACGGAGAGCACGGAAGCGACGACCGCACGACGGAGAGGACGCAGTAGGAAGACCATCCCGAAAGCTGGGATCGGAATGGCCTGCGCGCTACGACATCAGCGACATCGCTTCGGCAACTACAATGCGGCCAGCAGCGCCACTCGTTCGCGCGTGCTGACCACCACACCGCCCGGCGCTTCGACCGTCACGGCGAACATGACCGCATCACCCACCGGCACACGGGCGTTTATCGGCACGAACACCTCGGTGACACCGGCGGGCACATTGAACACACCGCCATCGACCGGATACCGTTGATCCCGCGACTTGTCGAAAATCCACAACTGATACTGCCATCGACGGGCGTCGTTGGTCTTGAGACCGATCAAACGCATGACGCCGCGTTGCGCGCGAGTGCTCCAGACCACGTCGCCACCAGCGCCGAGCGCGGTGGAATCGGTGGACGGGGCCCAGGCGATGCGCGTGACCGCGAGGTCAGCCGCCATGAGCGAGTCGCGCACCCACGAAGTAGCAGCCGATGCGACCGCCGAGGCAGCCGCTATCGATGCCGTCCGCTCGGGCAGGCCACCGGGGGAGGTTGTCGCGCCGCTCGGGCCGCCAAGCCAGACGGCTAGCAGCGCCGCCGCCGCAAGCCAACCGCTCCAGGCCAGAAACGCACGGCGCGGGCGCACGGCCGCGCGACACCAGGGGCGCCGAGCGATGCGACAGGCGCTGCGACAGGCGCTGCGACAGGCGGTGCGACAGGCGGTGCGACAGGCGCTGCGACAGGCGCTGCGACAGGCGGCGACGGTACGACAACCGCGTCATACGAGACGACATTCGCCTTGAGCGGCCCAATCACCTCGCCCGCCGCAATCGCCCGCGCCGCAATCGCCGTCGGCAGGGCATCCTGTACCGTCATCGATTCCGCGGCGAGCGCGGCAGTAAGCTCGCCGATCAGTAATTCCTGTTTCGGCACGTCGTCCGGCACCAGATCCTCCTTTATAGTCATGAGCCTTGCTCCTCAGGCGCCACGTCCGACGCCTTCTGCGACGCGTCGCCTGGCTGCAAAAGCGCCCGCGCACGCTGCACGCCGCGGCGGATATGAGATTTCACGGTGCCCAATGGCGTGTTCGTGGCCTTCGCAATTTCATCGTGCGTGCGCCCGTGCAGCAGCGCGAGCTCGAGCACGGTGCGTTGCGCCTCAGGGAGCGCCTGTAGCGCGGCGCGGGCGCGCTCCACGCGGTCGTCGCGCGCCTCGTCAGTCTGCGTGTCGTCGGCCAGATCGAAATCATCCGGAAGCGGCTCGAGTTCCACCGCCCGTTGACGGCGGCGAAGGCGGTCGATGAGCCGTCGTCGCGTCACCATGGCGACCCAGCCGGCTTCGGTAGCGCGGGTGATTTCGCAGCGGGCGGCGCTGCGCCACAGATCGACGAACACCTCCTGCACGGCGTCTTCGGCGTCGCGCGCATCGGGCGACCAGCGCCGTACCAGCGACCAGATCAGCGCTCCGTAGCGCTCGACACATTCGCGCACGGCGAGCTCATCGCCGACCGCGATCCGCGGCAGCAACGGCGCCGGACTCGACATGACGGGCGTGATGGACCGCGTCACGAGTGACAGAGGCACGCGCTCCGGCAGCGATGATTCGGCGTTGTCCATGCCTGGGAGAACTTGACTGACTCGGTGGTGTGTTCCGAAATGCACGAGTGCTCCGACGAGGTTCGTTGGAGCATTCGCCTGGCGAATCACATTGGATGCACGCAGAGGGCCGAAGGTTGGAACGGGCTGCAGGTCGCGACGGCAATTGAAACCGCGGCGGTGATCAGGTGGCTCGCCCCGGCCTAACCTCGGGCAACGAGCACGAGGCACAGCACGAGCATGATGACGGCGGGCACGGATTTCATGACTGGGTCTTTGATCCTGATATGCATCATGATCGCTCCCACCATCAGCACGACAACCGCCCCCGCCGCCGCGCGCACGGGCAGCGGCCACCACAGCCCAGCCAGCATTACCACACCGGCAATGACCTTGACGGCACCAACCAAGTAGAAAGCCGCATCCGGCAAGCGATACGCCGCAAACTCCTCACGCAGCGTTTGCGCGCCACCGCCGCGGTAGGCGGTGCCTCGAGCCGACCGCACCACCCACACGTTCAGCAGCCCAATGCCCACGATCAGTTGAAGCACGGCGTTCAGCGTCAGTGGTGGCATGGGCGATTTCCTTGGTGGAGTGAAGAGGCGGTACAGGCGGTCGTGCGATGACCACGAGCGCTCCATGAGGCTGGCCTACAACATATCGATGGTTCTATCGATCACATTGTTCCTGGCATACGGAAGTGCCTGCCTGTTCGCCAACGGCATGGTGGCGGAGTTCGAACGGTTCGGGCTCAGTCGATTTCGCCGCCTGACCGGCAGCCTGGAGGTGCTGGGCGCCCTTGGCTTGCTCGTTGGGTACACGCTTCCCGGCATTCAGCTTTTCAGTGCGATAGGTCTTGCGATGCTCATGCTGCTGGGCGTCATGGCGCGGCTGCGCGTGCGCGATTCATTGCGTGAGACAGCGCCTGCGACGGTCTTGCTGCTCGTGAATGCCTACATCGCGTGGTATGTCTGGCAGACCCGACTGTCCGTAGCGTGAACGTCGTCCGTGATGCCGAGCGCGTGAGCGTGCGCGTAAGCGCGCCATACGCCGTGACGTACGCGCATTCGGTCGCCCTGAGTGCGCTCGGCTACCGCCTGCATCCAACGCCCCGACGTCGTGCGAACTGAATGGCATCACCGCGCCGTTCCCCTCACGATATCAAGAGCCGTTCCATGCGTGCTTTGCGTTCCGCGTTCATGAACACCACCGGTCTCAATCGGGCACACGCCGCCGCCCTATTCGCCGCCGCCCTGAGCGTGACGCCAATCGCGTCGCCGTTCATTGCGACGGCCGCTGCCCAGCATCCATCCCGCAGCTCGCCCACGATCCCACAAGTTGCCAAAACCGCCGGTCAGTTCACGACGCTTCTTGCCGCCGTCGATGCCGCTGGCCTTACGCCAACACTGCTGGGCCGCGAACCCTTCACCTTGTTCGCTCCCACGGATGACGCGTTCAAACGACTCCCGAACGGTACGGTCGCCGAGTTGCTGAAGCCGAAGAATCGAGAGAAGCTGCGCACGATTCTTACGTATCACGTCATCGCCGGTCGAGTCACGGCCGCCCAAGCGCGCGGCGTGCGCTCCGCGGAAACGGTAGCCGACCTTGATGTGCGGATCACCGACGTGAACGGCGAGCTCCGCATCAACGACGCCACGGTGCGCATCGCCGATATCCCGGCCAGCAACGGGATCATCCACGTGGTCGACCGCGTGCTGCTGCCACCCGATGTCCGCTCGGGTGAATCGACACGTGAGAGCGCGACCGGCAACGCCAGCGGCAACGCCAGCGGCAACGCCGGCGGCAACGCCACATCGCTGATCGACTTTGCCATCGATCGCGGCGCACCGTTGTACAACGACGGCCAGCCCGCTTCAACGGTCGCGATTTACGAAGTCGCCGCGAATGCGCTCCTCGCATTCAATGAGCGCGACGTGTCCGACGATGCGAAGCGCGGCCTACGTACGGCGCTGCGCGACACCCGCGGCACCCCTCGTGACCGCGCCGTGTCGCTGCGGAGGGCGCTGGACTCGGCCCGTCAGATGATCACGAGATAGCGCCCGCCTTCGCTTCCAAGAACGGCAACAACCACCTGCATTCCTGTCCTCGATCAAAAATCCGCGCTGATCGTCGCGAACACCGCGCGCGCCGGGAGCACGAAGTAGCGAACGCGCCCGGACCCCGATACGGCACCGCTCGCGAACTTCTGCGTATCGCCAAGATTCGCACCGCGCACGGTGAGCGCGTAGCGTCCGAGCGTGGCGCGGGCCGAGGCGTCGAGCGTGTAGTAGTCGGGCAGTACACGGTCCGCGCTGCTCGTGTTGTCGAGAAACGCCTTCGACTGATAGCGGCCTTCGAGGCTCACCATGAAGCGATTCGTCGGCGACACTTCAATACGATGTGACGAGATGAAGGTCGGCGTGAGCAGTGGCGTCACGTTACGTCGCACCACCGGTGTGCCACGTGAGGAATCCGTGAACTGCGCAATGCGGTTCTGACTCCAGGTCGCGTTGCCGGCCAGCACCACCCGCGAGATGCCGCGATACGCGGCGTCGACCTCGATGCCGCGGCGGTAGCTGTTGCCTACGTTCCGGCGCAGGATCGATCCCGACGCCGTCGGCGCACCGATGCGCGCAATGTCGTTGCGGAAATCCATGCTGTACAGATTGGCCGACACGTCCATCGCGGCGCGCGACAGCGTGATGCCCAGCTCGGCGTCACGCACCGACTCGGGCTTCACACGCGTGAAGTCACCGTAGTCGGCCACGTTGCCGCTGTTCAAGTCATCATCGCCGGCGAACAGATCGTTGCGGGCCGGCTCACGGCTCGTGACACCATACGACGCATAGGTCGACAGACCGGCAGCGAGTTGGTACGTGACACCGGCCTTCGGATTGAAGAACATCCAGTCGATGCTCCGCTCGTCGATGCCGGCGTTGGCGTCGGGCGCGTAGCGGAACTTGGCGTAACGTCCTTGCAGGTCGGCGAACCAGCGGGCCCGGCCCGCGTCGAGCGACAGCTTGGCGAAGGCGCTCGCGTCCTGCTTGTGGCCCGTGTTGTCGTACAACGACGTCCCTTCGTCTGGGCGCAGCCAGGCGCGATGCGCGCGCTCGTACGTGTTGGCGTTGATGCCGGCATTGAGCGTGAGATTGCCGGCCTCATGATTCATCGCGCTGGTGACACCGTACCACTGATGCGCGAGCCCGAAGATGTATTGATCGCTGCCATCGAAGTAGTCGTACTTGCCACTCGCGGAATTGCGATACACCGTCGTATTCAGTGACGTCGCACCATTCACGATGCGGGTGTACGACAGCGCCACCATCTGCTGCCCGAACTTGTCGCGCTCATTCATACCGAGCGGATTGTAACGACGATTCTTCGCCAGCTCCGCGACCGTCGCGCCGGTGTACGCAAGCGTGTCCGCCATCAGCCCAACCAGCGTCGTCAGCTTGACGATGTCTTTTGCACCGAACCATCCGGCGCCCAGAAATCCCGATCGTCCTTCGACACCACTGTGATCGCGATACCCGCTCGTCTGCAGTGCACTCATGCGACCGTACACGGCAAATTTTCCGTTCACGAGTCCGGAGCGAAATGCAGCACTCAGACGACGCGAGTTGAACGTGCCGAGTTGCAGCTGCACATCACCGCCGGCCTCGCGCAGCGCAATGGGTGTCGTTTCAAAATTGACGGAGCCCGCATACGATGCGGTGCCCGCTGTACTGGTGCCCACGCCGCGCTGCACCTGCACCGACTGCACACTCGACATCAGATCAGGCAGATCGGAGAAATACAGCACCTGATCTTCCATGTCATTCAACGGTACGCCGTCGAGCGTGATGTTGATGCGCGTCTGATCCATCCCGCGCAGACGCAGGTAGCTGTACCCTGACGTGGTTCCAGTCTCGGTGTGCGCCGTGATCGACGGTGACGCACCCTGCAGCAGCAACGGTACATCCTGGCCGAAGTTGCGCTGTGTGATCACGGCTCGATCGATCGTCTTCTGCGCGATCGGCGCCACATCGGATGCACGAATGGCGCGCACCAGCACGCGCTCGATACGATGGGCCTCGACACGATGGCCGCTGTCGGCAGCTGTGCGCGCGCTGTCCTTCGATTGTGCGCCCACCGGCGTCGCAACTGCCGACAGCGCAGAAGTGGCCGCGAGGATCGCGATCGATGTCGCGATAGAGCAAAGAGCGGATGAATGCGTTGACACGCACCTCCGCGGACGCGCCGTGCGCGCCCGGGTCAGGCTGAACTTCATAGGACTCCCTACGCCGGTACGAGCCGGATCAGGTTCTACGGGACTCTCTCAGCCGACGCTCACTGGCGGCGCCGGCACCCCGGTCATGTGCATCAAGCATAACCACGCGGCGCGATCGTGTGTAGCGGTTGTATTGCGGTTGTATACTTTCCGCGGATGAACGCACTGACCGATTGGCTTACCGCGCACGGAAGCTCCGGCACCGAATTGCTGGGCTTCATCACGGGTGTGCTCAACGTGTATCTCGTCACACGCGAAAACATCTGGAGCTGGCCACTCGGCGTGCTCAACGCACTGCTGTACATCGTTGTGTTCGCGCGTTCAGGACTTTACTCAGACACCGGATTGCAGGTCGTGTACTTCGTCCTGTCGTTTTACGGTTGGTGGCACTGGCTGCGCGGCGGGCCGAAGCATGCGTCTGTCGTCGTTACGCGCACGAGTGCAAAACTGGCGCTGACACTCGCCACATTGGGGTTTGTCTGCTGGATGCTCGTGTTCACCATCACGTCGCGTATTCCAGGATCGAAACTACCGTTGCTCGACGCCGCGCTCGCCGTGAGCAGCCTCATCGCACAATGGATGATGACGCGCAAACTGCTCGAGAACTGGGCGATCTGGATTGTGCTCGATGTCGTCTACGTCGGCGTGTTTCTGGTGCGTGATCTGCGACTCACGGCGCTGCTCTACGCCGTCTTCCTCATTCTTGCCGTCATCGGTCATATCGAATGGAAGCGATCGTACGCCCGAACCTCGCTCGCGTAGTTCTCACGGGCTCCGAGTCCGTCGGCAAAACGACACTCGCAGTGCAGCTCGCATCGCACTTCGGCGTGCTGTGCGTGCCCGAGTTCGTGCGCGAGTATGCGGCGACGCTCGATCGTCCCCTCGATTTTCGCGATCACGGGCCGATTGCAGTTGGTCAGACCGCGCGCGAAGACGAGATCATTGCGCGCGCGTCCAGGCTGCTGATTCAGGACACCGATCTGCTCAGCACGGTCGTGTACTGCCACCACTATTTCGGCCGGTGCCCTGCCTTCATCGAAGAGGCCGCGATCCTGCGTCGTCCAGCGCTGTATCTGCTGCTCGACATCGACGTACCGTGGGTTGCCGACGACGTACGCGATCGGGGTGACCGACGCGAAGAGGTCCAACAACTGTTCGAATCGACATTGCACCGCTTCGGAGCCACCTTCACACGCATTCACGGCGATTGGTCAACACGATTCACACGCGCGACAGAAGCAATTGATCAACTGCTGCTGACGCGCGTGCCCGACGGCCTCAAAACAGGTACGGAATGAATTGCACCTGTCGTGTCACGAGCACTGAACCTTTGCGCCCGGAGATGTAACCGACTTTCACCTCACCCCACCCGACGAACACACCGGTCCGCGTGCGCCCATCCCACGGCCACGACAGGGCACCGTTCTTGTCGCCTGCTACGAGTGCGCCAAGCGACCAGTACGCAGGCTTGAGAATGCCTTCCCTGCCCGTCTTGCCCCAGTTGTCGCCAAAGAGATAACCGCGTACGCCAAACTCCGACGCCGACACGGCCACCGCCTTCTTGTCGACACCGCTGGCATAACTCGGCACGTAGTTCGCAATCAACTCGAGTGGCGACGGTCCGCGCGTTGGTGACGCGGCAAAGCCCGGGAGCCAGCGCTGCGCGCTGTAGTTGAGCAGCACTTCCACGCCGTTCAACTGTGGTGCCTGCAGCCCGAGTTTGCGTTCATAGTTGGCCAGGCGGTGCAGCGCATTGTCACGCGATTCTTCCGTGAGCACGATCTGCGCGGCATCGGCAACATCAGCAAACGCTTTCGCGGTGGAATCGCCCGACGTTGCCCGTATGACCGCGAGTACGTCGGGCCGACGGAGACGACCACGGATGTCGCGTATCGCGCCGCCGAGTGGCGCGGCCGACGCATCGCGGTACGCAGCCTGACGCAGGCGTGCGACAGCAGAAAAAGAAGCCGGCTTGTCGGCCGCGAGTGCACGAAGCGACAACGCCGCGACCGTGGGATTGCAGATCGTTTTCGTTCGGGACTCCACCACTTCCAACGCAATCGGCGAGAGCGCGCGCCGCACTGAATCCTGCGTGAGTATGCCGGTCACCAGTCCACAATACTCACCGACGGTGTGCGACCCCGCGCGGGCAGACACCGACGACTCGGCCGGCGCCTGTGCGGTTGCAATCGACGTCGCGCACGCCAGTGCGACGCTGGCCGCTGCGACATAACGCGCGCGTTGTGACCACGTTTGCGCGTTCATGTGACGAGTCCTTTCGTGAGCAAGTCTGTCAACAACTCCGACTGGCCGGATACGTAGTCGCTCCACGAATGCGGGTCCTTCACCAGCGAGGCGACCGCGCCGACCTTGGTAGCCCCCTCCAGCAATGCTGCCTTGAGACTGGTCACCGGATCTCCCGCCACAAGCGACTGATTCACCAGCAGCGTTCGTTGCCCCTTGATGTTCATGAATGCCCAATCGTTGAGCTTCCCGAGCAAGTGGCCGCCGACCGGATCCTGCGTGCCCGTTACCGAAACAAACTGCCGCGCGGCAAGAATCCGTTCTCCATCCATGATCTCCGCCGGAAGCGAAAGCCCATCAGAATTGAGGATTGCAAGCTCCGACGGACTTGGAATAAGCTTTTTGATGCCCGACGCTATCGTGCGCATCAGCTGCACTGGCGACGCCATCAGAACCACGCTTTCCAACTGTGTCAGATCGGTTCCCGGCTGCAAGTTGAACTGCGGATCGGTGCACGCCGTGTGCAGCGCCTCGAACGTGTGATAGCAGCCGAGACTGTGCGCGATGATACTCACCTTGGCCGTTGCAGGATCTTCGCCGCGCGCTGCCATCGAGTTGATGCAGTCAACCATGATTTGATCGAGCTGCGCCAGATACGCGTCATGGATGGCCAATCGCGTTTCACGATGCAACACTGGCCAGAGCAGGTCGCCGCAGTATTCGGCCAACGTCGCCGACAATTCTGCGTTGTCGTAGTGGTCGGCGATCGCCTTGCCGAGTGCATCGATTGCCGAGCCGAGTTGCAGCTTTCGCGCCGCCCAATCGTTGATGAAATCGTAGTTCAGCGTGTAGATCGCAATCTTCGTGGCGTCCGCACCGATCGCCGCTTTCAGTTCTGTCAGCGGAAATGCCGCTTCGCCGTTTCCACTGGCGTTGCCGATGCCGTGCACGAGCAATACCGCGCGATCGGTCGGCCATTTCTTGACCTGCGGAACGAATGCCATTCAAAACGCTCCAGAACGGGGTTTCCGATTGTATCGCCATTTGCCCAACTTCGCAGCGACGAATCGCACCTTATCGCTTGAAGCTCAGCACAAGCACGCCGACTGCCACCAGTGCAATGCCCAACCACTCACGGCCGCCTGGCCGTTCACCCAGAAAGACGACGGCAAAGACGGCAACGAGTACGACGCTCAACTTGTCGACCGGCGCAACCTTGGATGCCTCGCCGATCTTGAGTGCGCGGAAGTAGCAGACCCATGACGCGCCGGTGGCAAGTGCTGAGAGGACGAGAAAGGTCGTGGACTTGACGGGAAGTGTCATCGGATCGCGCCATTTCCCGGCCAGCGCGACGAATGCACCGAGCACGACCACGATGACGATGGTGCGAAGCAGCGTCGCGTAATCGGAATCGACTCCTTCGAGTCCGAGTTTTGCGAAAATGGCGGTGAGCGCAGCGAAGCACGCCGAGCCCAGCGCCCATGGAAGCCACGTCTGAGGAGAGATCATGTCGGTATCTAGCCCGTCGTTCGACCGACGGCGAGCTTGCCGGCAACGCACGGGCCGCACGATGTCGCTTCGTCCACGATCCCCGAGGTATGCCCTGTGAGTACAACTGCCTCGCTGTTGCAGGCGGCGCTCATGAACCACCAAGCCGGCCGACTCGACGCTGCCGAACTCGGGTACGTGCAGCTGTTGCAAATCGATCCCGACCACTCCGATGCCTTGTACCTGCTTGGCCTGGTCGCCCATCAATCGCGTCGGCACGCGGACGCCGTGGCACTCGTGCAGCGTGCGATCGAGTTGCAGCCACACGCGTGGACTTTTCACAACACCCTCGGCGACGCCTACCGACTGCTCGGTCGTCCGGACGAAGCGGAACGTGCGTTGCGTCGTGCGCATGAGCTTGCGCCGAACGCACGGGATGTGACAATCAATCTCGCGCTCGTACTGCATGCGCAGGGACAGCTTATGGATGCGTTGCCAGTCGCCATGAACGCGTTGGCATCGTTCGCATCGCAAGAACCGTGGCCCCCAACGCTCCGGACGATTGCCGTCGATGCTATTCGACGGGGCGCACGTGTGGATGCCACCCCTGACGCGCACGCCGTGCTACTGCGGATGTGCAACGACACGGAAGTCGCGACTTCTGCGATCTCGGACGCGGTGCTCAGTCTCATTCGTCAGTCGCCGGCATTCGCCGAGTTCGAGCGATCAGAGCTCGAGAATGCGCGTTCGCGTGGCGAAGTCGCTGGCACGAGCACCTTCACGGATGCGATCGCGGCGCTTGTAGTGAATCCGCTGTTGTTGGCGATTCTGCCGCGCATCGCCATCGCCGATGAACAGTTCGAGCGCGTGCTTATCACCCTCCGCCGCGCTCTGCTGCAGGCCGCCGTGCGCCACGGTTCCGTCGCCGTATCGAGGAGCACTGGCGCCGTGCCGTTTGCAGCAGCTCTCGCACAACAGTGCTTCAACACCGAGTACGCGTGGACGGTGAGCGATGAAGAACGGGAAGCGCTGTCGCAGGTAACGCGACCGTTCGCTCCAGAGTCCGAGCTGAACGACGCGACCGGTGCCGCGCGTGAACTCTCGCTTTCAATCATGGCGAGCTACGCACCGCTTGCCGATTGTGCCGACGCAAATCAGATCGTCGCGCAGTCGATCGGTACCTGGAGCGTCTCATTCCGGCCTGTTGTGACGCAACAGCTCGTTGAGCCCGCTATCGAAGCGGAACTCGCAGCAGCCTTGCCGTCGCTCACACTAGTCTCCGATTCGGTATCGCAGGTGGTGCGCGATATGTACGAACACAATCCGTATCCTCGTTGGATTGATCTCGAACGACCGGGCGTAGTCGACGCCGAACAATTCATCGAGACGCTGACCGGTCGTGCGCTTCAACGCACTTCCACTCGTCGATCAATTCTTGTTGCGGGCTGCGGTACCGGTCGGCAGCCTATTCAAGTCGCACTCCAATTCGCCGACAGCGACGTTCTTGCCATTGACCTGAGTCGGGCAAGCCTCGGCTACGCCGCACGTGAGGCGTTCGAATATCAAGTCCTCAACCTCACGTTCGCGCACGCCGACCTACTCGAACTCGATCTTCCTCAGCGCGCGTTCACCATCATCTCATGCTCGGGCGTGCTGCATCACCTCGCTGATCCGCTCGTCGGATGGAGACGGTTGTTGCGACTGCTTGCACCGGGTGGTGTGATGAAGATCGGACTGTACTCGACGATCGCTCGACGCAGCATCGAAGCCGCACGTGTATTTGTCGTCGAGAACGGGTTCGCATCGGCTGCCGATGACATCCGCCGTTGTCGGCAGGCGATTCTCGCGTTGCCGGTCGATCATCCAGTGCGACAGGTGACGCGATTTCCGGATTTCTTTTCGATCAGCGGCTGTCGCGATCTTATCATGCACGTACAGGAGCGTACGTACACGACGCTCGAGCTGGCTGCGGCGCTCGATGAACTCGGACTTCGTTTTCTTGGTTTTCAGACGGATGGCACAACGCAGGCGAGATTCGCGACGATGTTTCCGTCGCGCGACGCTGCTACGGACCTTGCAAGCTGGCACACGTTTGAGAATGCACACCCGGACACGTTCGGCGGTATGTATCAACTCTGGTGCGATCGCCGTCTGCGTTAGCGGTTGCCGAACGGTTTCGGCGGCAGCGTCTTGAGAAACTTGTAGACGGATTCGATCTCGTCGTCGCTCATCTGACGTGTCGCCTTGACCGGCATCATCGAGTCAACCGCGCTGCCGTCGGGACGCTTTCCTTCCCGCATTATCGTCCTGAAGTTTTCGAGTGAATAGTGCCCGATCCCGGTGGGGGTGATATTTGCGGCCGGCTTCCAATCGGGCGGTCCCCCTGGAATCGGGCCGCCGGAATACGTCGCACCGTGACAACCGGCACAGCCGTTCTGCGCGATGTATGTCCCCGCTTCGACGGTGTTACCCATTGGTGCGACCTTGAGATGCGGCGCGTCGTGCGCGATCACCGCGGCCGGGACCGGGTCGACTTTACCAGCCATCCACATGGCGCGAATCACCGGGCCGATCGTGGACGGCTGA
>NZ_JBKJRB010000124.1:0-90981 GCF_046594945.1 Gemmatimonas sp.
ATGCTGCGCACGATCTGGGGCGACGACGCGCGCTACGTGGAGACGTATTTCACGAAGTGGCCGGGTCGTCCCGACCTCTACTTCCCGGGTGACGGCGCGAAGCGTGACGAGGACGGGTATCTCTGGATTCTGGGTCGCGTCGACGACGTACTGAACGTGGCGGGTCACCGCATCGGTACGATGGAAGTGGAGAGCGCGCTGGTCGATCACCCGGCGGTTGCGGAAGCGGCGGTGGTGGGCAAGACGCACGAGATCAAGGGTCAGGCGATCGCGGCGTTCGTGACGTTGCGCGCTGGATTCACGCCAAGCAGCAGCTTGCGCGACGAGTTGCGCGAGCACGTGGCGATGAAGATCGGCGCCCTGGCCCGGCCCGACGACATTCTGTTCAGCGCGGATCTGCCGAAAACGCGCTCGGGCAAGATCATGCGTCGCCTGCTGCGGGATATTGCTGAGGGTCGCGCACTCGGTGACACCACCACGCTGGCCGATCCGTCTGTGGTGGCGAGCTTGAAAGATCAGTATGAGGCGCAGGAGAGCTGACGGCACGGCTCACAGCGCTGGTGTGCGGCGAGCGCCCGGGCCGCTCCGGGTCGATCCCGCGCGCCGCTTGCTGCGGAGGGACGAGCTTGGGATCGCCGAGCGAGTGTGGAGCGGCCCCCCGCAGAGATCGGCTCACTGGACGCCCGTCGCGCCCGTGCTTGCGTCGGGGAGAGCCGCAGGTTGGCGCGGAGGGACACGCTCTCCTGCGTGCGGGAGGGCATCGCTTAGTGGCGCGACGGGGGGGGTGTCACGCGTGAGGCCATTCGTTCCGCGCGGGTCTTGGCGGCAACACCACCTCCGGGTCACGCGTGCGCCGCTCGCCGTTCACGCCCCTTCGCGCGATTTACCTGCGCGCGGCGCGCCGCCCGTACCACGATGCCAGTTCGACGGCATCGGCACGAGATTCGCAAGGGGAGTGATTGTGGTCACAGCCGCGGTAACCCTCATGCGTTCACATTCGTCAGTACCCATATGTCCATTCTGAACAAACTGTTTCCCGAGACGCTGTTCCCGCGCAAGCTGTCGGCCGACGCCGAACAGCGGCTGCGTCTCGTGCAGGCGCGCGCTGAAGAAGCGCTGATCCGCACCCACGTGGAGAACGCCCTGCTGTTCGTGGACACGCTGTCCACCGATGTGGGCTACGAGCGCGCGCTCGACATCTACGTGCGTGAACTGGGCGTATCCGACCCGCTGGCGGCCGTCGTGGCCACGCGTGCATTGGTAGCGCTGGGCGAAGCGCTGGTGCCGTTTGCGACGATGAACGCCGCCAACGACGAAGGCACCGCCGAAGCGGTGCCGATGCCACGACTGCGTCTTGATGAAGCGGCGGCGAGACGGCGGGCGTAACCCGCTCGCCACGCCGTTCCGCTCTGATTGCTACTTCTTCGCGGTGTCTGACGCGACCGGAGCAACCGTTCGCAAACTGTCCACCAGCTTCTTCAGCTGGTCATACGTCAGACCGCCCGCGTACACCTTGTTGCCCACGACCAGCGTTGGCGTGCTGCTCACCCCACGCTCCGTACCCGCCGCCGCGTTTGCCTGAATTTTCGGCAGATTCTTCTGCGTGTCGAAGCAGCTGTTGTACGTCGTCATGTCGAGACCGAGCTCGCCGGCATACGTATCGAACACCTTGCGTGGGCTCGTGGTCGCCTGGGTGTTCCAGTCCATCTGACCGTTGAAGATCTTGTCGTGCATTTCCCAAAACTTGCCTTGATCGGCCGCGCACGACGCCGCAAGATGAGCCGCTAGGGTGTTCTGGTGAATCGACGTGAGTGGAAAATCGTAGAACCGGAAGTTCGCCAGCCCCGCGTCGATGATGCGCGTCTTGATGTCGGGCCCCTGCAGGGCGGCGAACTGGCCACAGCCCGGGCACTCGAAGTCCGCGAACTCGATGATCGTTACCGGTGCGTTCGGATCGCCACGCAGATAGCCTTCCGCCGTGGGCAGCGCGGTGCCGGGCGCGAGCTCGATCGGCTTCGGCTTGTCCTGCACTTTGTAGTAGATGGCGGCGCCGCCGACGGCGAGCACGACCAGCACGATCGGTAAAAACGCGCTGTTCGACTTCTTTTTCGTTGCCTTGACCACTCGATCTCCTCGTCGTCTTCCGGCGTCCCGCCGGTCGGTTCCCATACGCTCTCGTCGGAACGACGGCCTTCGTCGACCAGACGGCGATGTTCAGCCACTTCAGGTGTGTCGTGAGTGCAGCGCATTGGGTAGCGTACGAGCTCGCGGCGCACACTTATAGTTGCTGCGGCGGTAAGCTATCTGTCGGACCGGCGTCGGCGCTATCCTGCAGCGTCGGTTCGATCCCCGCTGCCTTGAGGCCATGTACACGGAACATCTTCGAATTCCCGTTGGCGCGGGCTCTCTCCACGTGGAACGCGTGGGGCGGGCGGGACCAGCCGTCGTGCTCCTGCACGGCTTCGGTAGCTGCAGCTTTTTGTGGCGGGCGATCGCGCCGCGCTTGGCCGAGGCGGGGTTGACGGTGCTCGCCATCGACCTCATGGGTCACGGGGAGTCAGATCGGCCGATCGACGTGTCGTACGGCCTGGGGGCGCAGGCCGAGTACGTGGAACGGGCCCTCACCGCCCTGCGGCTGGGTCCGGTGACCGTGGTGGGACAAGACATGGGCGCGTTGGTGGGGCTTCTGCTGGCGGCCCAGCGACCGGAGCGGATTGCGAAGTTGGCGCTGCTGGAACCGCTCGATCCCGACGACCTGCCCGGACCAGCCATCCGCTCGCTGCAGCGCACGTCCGCCCTGTCGGCGCTCACCGCCAACACGCTATTCGGTGCCCGTCCGCTGCTGGAACCGCTGCTGCGCGACGCCGTGGCCGACCCATCCCACATGCCCGACCTGCTGGTGGCACGCTATCTGGCCCCCTTCGTGGGACGCGGCGGCGCGGCGGCGCTGCTGCAGCGCGCAAGTGCCGTCACCCTAACCGACGAAGAGCGCCAACGTCTCGGCGGCGCACGCGGTGATACCCTGCTCTGGACCGGCGCACGGGCGGCGGATGACGACCTCGCGGCGCGCATTGCACAGTGGCGCCGCGTACTCCCCTTGGCATCGGTGCGTCCAATCACCGTACGCCCCTGTGGCGGGCTCGTAGCGGAGGATGCGCCCGCAGCATTGGTCGCAGCGCTACTGGCGTGGATTGCGTAAAACCGAAGGGACGCCACTAGGAAGCCGGTGTCTCATTGGTTAAGTTTTGCAGGCTAGCCCGGAGTTACCCGGCAGCGATGTTCGACGTACTACCCAGAGGAAATGGCCAAGCCCAAGCTTCGTCCGCGTCGTGACGCCATGGTGCCCTCTCCGTATCAGGAGGCCCGTGACGAGCTCTTCCAGCAGATCATGCAGTGTGGTGTGATCGGGTGTCACCCCGACGACCAGAAGGAGTGGTTCGACGGTACCATGGAGTATCTCACGGGTCGTTACCCGGAGATCAAAGCTCCTGAAATTGCCGAACTGCGCACGTTGGGCGAACGATTTGCCCAGCCGACCAGAAAGCAGGCGCAGGAAGCGGCTGCAGTCTGATTGCTTCATTCGGCGCCGGACCCAACGGGTCCCTGGCGTCTAGCTCACACTGACGTATCTGCCTCAGCTACTGCTGACGCGAAATACGAGATCAATCGACCGCCTCCTCAGGGAGGCGTTCGTCGTTTGTATCGTGTCGCGAGCACTGGCTCAGCAGAACTGGATCGTTGCAACTGCATCACCAGAACAGATCACGCGAGACAACGAGAAGAAAAGGGAAACAGAACCACCGCGCGTATGAGGCGCGGTCCTCCTTTCTTCCTCGTCTCTTTTCCGCTGTGTGATCAGTGCTGCCGTGCGAGCAGTGCTGCTGGGCGAGCAGTGCTCACCGTGTGATCCGTTAACGGCTCAGCTCACCGTACCCGCTCGCGCCAGAGCATCAACGTGTAGTCCACCGTCGCGATCAGGCCCAACACGCCGACAAGGATGACGAGCGGGTCGACGGTGGAGGGGGCCAGCAGCACGGCAATAAACGTGAGCAGTTGCAACCCCGTCACCACTTTGCCGAGCGGACGTGCGCGGAAGCGGATGGGGCGCAGCCAGCTCACGTTGCGCGCGGTGAACCACCCAATCAGCGACATGATGTCGCGGAAGAAAATCGCGACCGCCTGCCACACCGTGAGCTGTTCGCCCATCACGTAGGCGATTACCACGCACAGCACGAAGAAGCGGTCGGCCACGGGATCAATCAACGCGCCGAAACGTGACACGACTTTGGTACGACGAGCGATCCACCCGTCGAGAAAGTCAGTGAGCGAGGCCACGCCGATCAGGGCCAGCCGCACCGGGACGGCGTCCATCGCCAGAAAACCCACCGCCAATACCACGCGCGACGTGGACACCAGGTTGGGCACCGTGAGAACGGTCGGAGTTTCCGTGTGGGCCATGTCGGAAACTACCGACGACGAGGGTCGGGGTGCCAGCGACGCCGCGCGCCGTTTATCGTGCCCGCATGACAGATCCGCTTGCACTGTTCGTGCTGGGCGTGGCGTTGGCCGTCTTGGCGTGGGATATCGCGCTCGCCGGCTGGATCGCCGCCCGCCGTGAAGCACCGCGGGTCTTCACCAATCTCACCGCGTTTTGCGGACTGCTGGTGGCGCCCGCCCTCCTCGTGGCCGTCGCCACCGGCACCGAAACCGGCGCGCGAACGATCTCAGGCATAACGTGGCTCATGCCGATGATTGCCTGCGCCTTCGTGCTGCAGGTGCTCTACTCCCTTCTCTCGCGTTTAGTCTCGGTGGTCGTCGCGTTGCCGATCCTGTTGTACGATGTCGTGATCGCCGTGATTGCCATCGGTGACTATCTCGCGTCGCAGCACGGCGTGGCGCCGCTCCCGTTACAGGCGGCGGTGTCGGCTCGCGATGTCATCCTCGGCATGACCGCCGGACGCGCCGCGCTCGTGTCACCACTCGCGATGCTGGTACCCATGATTGCGCCGGCCTACCCGGCCCGTTGGAGGCTCTCTGGTGCCGCGCGCGCGATGCTCGTACTCGTGGCCACCGCACTGGCCACGCTACTCACGATAGAGTGGCCACGCGGCATTGCCGCAGTGCGCAGTTACGAGCGCGCGTACACCGAACCGATGCAGGCGCGGCCCACGGGCGACTTCGTGATCGGGCTGCGGATCTTTCCCGTGCTCGACGGTGCGCCGCCGGCGCGTGCCGTGCAGGCCGATCGCCGTCTCATCGAGCAACTCGCGCCGGAAGTCGTGCTGGTCGTGATCGATGAAGACGGCTGGCGCGGTGGCGCGCTCGACTCGTTGTCGCGTGTGCTGCAACCGCTGCGCGACGACAGCGTACGGATCGCCGTGGCCCTGCGCATCCCACGCGGCGTAATCGCACCTGACGACGCCGAGCGACAAGCGGCGGTGGAGCGCGTGCTGCTTCGCATCCGACCTGATGTGATCTTCCCCGGACTTATCGACCCACTGCCGTCCATCCTCGGCACGACTCCGCGTTCGTCCGATTGGTGGCGTGCGCTGCTGCTGCGGAGCGCCGCCACGGTGAAGCGGGTGCGTCCACGGACGCTCATGGGCTGGAGCGCATCGCGTCTCGATGCCACCGACAGCGCGGTGTACGCCTGGGCGTCGGCGCCGCCGTCGCCG
This sequence comes from Gemmatimonas sp., assembly GCF_046594945.1. GTDB lineage: Bacteria > Gemmatimonadota > Gemmatimonadetes > Gemmatimonadales > Gemmatimonadaceae > Gemmatimonas. The sequence goes on from NZ_JBKJRB010000124.1 coordinate 5,676, forward strand.
GTGGCACTGCTGGGAGCCGTATCCTTTCCCTCGTTCTCCGGACTGCCAGCGGTCGATGCGCGACTGCGGGCGTTCGATCGATGGCATCAGCGCGCCGTGACCCGGGGCGGCGGCGCGCAACCGCATTGGCTCGTGACCGTGGGTGGGCTACCGCATGCACACGGCGATGCGGCGCAGCTGGCGGCGATTCGGCACGCGCTCGCGTGGGGATCTCGTCGCGCCTGGGTGCGCGCGGCGATCATCGGCGAGCCCGCCGACTACGACGTATGGGTGGGATTGCGCGCCGCGAACGGCCGCATTCGCAGCAGCGTACCGGCGCTGTCGCTTGCCGCACGCCAGATGCGCGACGTGCGACCCGTGTCACCACCCTGAGCTTACCCCGCGAACCCACGCACGACGCCTTCAGCCACGCGCGAAGGATCGAACGACGCACGCGCCATGCGCAGCACGTCGTCTCCCTGAACTGCCGCCAACCGATCGACAACTTCGTGCCGTTCGTGTAATCCTTCACCGAACAGCCACGCGTCGACCAGCTCGCCCAGGACACCGCCACCCGACTGCTGTGCAATGGCGTGCGTGCCGATGAGGTAGCGCCGCGCCCGTTCCATCTCCTCGTCGGTCGGGGCGGCGTCGCACAGCTTGGCAAACTCGCCCAACAAGCCGTTCCGTGCGTCTTCTTCGCGCGCCGGTGACGTCGCGATATACGCCGCGAACGCGCCACCGGCGCGCCGCTCGATGGGGAACGCGCTCACGGTGTACGCCAACGACTGCTTGTCACGCAACTGTTCGAACAACCGCCCACCAAGTCCGCTCGCCACCGCCGACAACACTCGCCCCGCGAAGCGATCATCGTGGTAGCGCGACGGCCCGGGGAACAGCATCGCCAATGCCGTCTGCTTCTTGGCGCGCTCCTCGCGCAGCACGTGCGCTTCAGCCGGCCACGCCACCGGCGCCGGTGCCAGTTCCTCCTGCCAGCGCATCAGCGGAAACGCGCGTCCAATCACGCCGGCGACATCATCGGGGGACACCTCACCCACCACCGCGATCACCGCGGCGCCACGCGCAATGTGATCAACGTGAAACGCACGCACACGTGCGGTGTTGACCTGCGCCAGCGACGTCTCGGTGCCGATCACGGATCGCGCATACGGATGCGTTCCGTAGGCCGCGATCGAAGCCAACCGCATGGGCCAGCGATACATGTCGTCTCGTGCACGCGTCGCTTCTGCCAGCGCGAGCGCGCGTTCGGTGCTCACCCCTTCGTCGGGGAATACGGGATGCTGCAGCACATCGCCCAGGAGCTCCGTGGCGGCCGAGAAATGTCGCACCGGCACCGACATCGTCCAGCCGGCACTCTCGAGTGCGGCGCTCACGCCGATGCTGCTGCCCAATTCCTCTGCCAGTTCGGCGATGCGTGCTCCGCTGCGCTGCTCGGTACCCTTGAGCATCGCTTGCGCGGTGATTCGCGAAAGCCCCTCATGGAACGCCGGCTCCACGCACGAGCCACCACGCTGAAAGACGCCCACGTGCACGAGTGGCGATCCCGGGCGCGGCAGCACAAGCACCGGCACACCCTGCGACGTGCGATACACATGCACGTCGCGCTCCACGCGCTCGGCGCGCATGCTACCGTGCACCGCCGGTGCCCCGATCACTCGACTGGACAACGGCGTGCGCATGTCGGGATCGTCCAGCACACTGCTGCCTTTTCCCTCTTCGGTACGCAGTATCTCGCGCAGCGCCGCCTGATGCTCCGCCAACGGCGCCGTACCATTCGGGCGATACGCGATCACCGCGACCTGGTCGGGATCGAGGTGCTTCTCCAGCGCTTCCTGCACGTCGCGCGGATCGAGTGACAGCAAGGCGTCGTAGTAGCGACTCGCGAGATCGAGCCCGCCCTCGGCTTCCCACGAGGCGAGGTAGGTGGCTTGACCGTCCATGCTCTCAAGCCGTCGCAGCCACCGCGCTTCGATGATGCTCTGGGCGCGGGCCACTTCGCTGCGGCGAAAGCCCTGCGTGCGCGCCGCCTGCAGCTCGCGCCACAGCGCCCGCGTTGCAGTGAGCGCATGCTCGGCAGGCGACTCGGTGTGTGCCACGAACACGCCGATGTTTCCGGCCGTGTAGTCCCATGCCGAGACGGCGGAGGCCAGCTGACGTTCTCGTATGGCGCGATAGAAGCGAGAAGCCCGTCCCGTCCCAAGTGCCAAGCCAGCGATGTCGAGCGCTGGCGTGTCGGGGTGCTCCAGCGGTGGTGTGCGCCAGCCGAAGGCAACATGCTGCTGCGCGATGTCACCGCTCCACTCGCGCAAACGGAATCCAGGCAGCGCCACTTCGATCGGACCGGGCTCGCGCGGCGGCGTCACGTTGTCCAGCTGTCCATGACGCAACGCCACCTCGCGCCGGACTTCGTCGATGTCGACATCGCCGACAATGGAGAGCACGGTGTTGTCTGGCCGATACCAGCGCTGGTAGAACGACAGGAGCTGCTCACGCGTGAGCGCGCGCAACTCCGGTTCATCACCCATGCGCCAGCGCCGGATGCGGTGCCGGTCAAACAGTGTGGCGTACAGCGTTTCGATCGCCATCGCCGACGCCGTGTCGCGCTTGCGCTTGGTCTCCTCGATGATCACTTCGAGTTCGCGCGCCAGCTCGTCGGGGTCGATCACCGATCGCGCGTACGCATCGAACTGAATCTCGAGTCCCTGCACAAACGACGACGATGGCAACACCGTGTAGTACGTGGTGTGATCGTAAATCGTGTGCGCGTTGAGATAGCCGCCGTTGGCCTTCGTTTCGCGGGCGATCTGTCCCACATTGCGCGTCGGCGTGCCCTTGAAGAACATGTGCTCCAACACGTGCGCGATGCCGACGACATCGTCGGTTTCGTCGAAGTAGCCCACCTTCACGTGCGTCACGATGGCCACCACGGGCGCCGACGGATCGCGACGCACGAGCAACGTCAGTCCATTTGGAAGGACTTCGCGAACGGTTTCATGGTGCAGCGCGAGCGCAGCGCTCGGCCGCTGAATACGTGTGGTCATCGCGGGGGCAAAGGCGGATAGCCGGGGATCGGACCGGGCCCCGGGACAAGCAGCGGCATGGGGGTGACACAGCGCGACCAGTCTCCCGGCCCAGCTCGATCGGTCCATCGACGGGACTCGTCGACGCGATTCAGGCGGAACAGAGCGCATCCCAGAAATCCCTGCGCGACGCGATCGGTGGGATCGAGCTGGAGCGCCCGCACGTAAAAGCGCCGCGCAAGTTCGGGCTGACCATCGGCCAGCATCACCGACGCGAGTTCGCGGGCGGCAAGGGCACTGTTGGGGGCGATGCGCACGGCGGTGGTCAGGAAGCGACGCGCCCGTGGCAGATCGCCGTCCTCGCGCGACATGCGCCCGAGGAAGACCAATGGACCGGCGTCGTCGGGATGCTGTTGCGCGGCCTGCGCGAACGCGGTGCGCGCCACCTCTCGGGCCCCGCGACCATACGCCGACACCCCGTCGCGATAGGCGCGATCAGTGCGTTGCGACAGCATCCACCACGCACCGGCCGCGATCACGATGACGGCGAGCAGCACGCCGACCATAAGTCCCGCCGGCACACGCCTCGACGTTCGCGCGTCGGATCCACCGGCACTATACGGTTCCGGTGTCGCGGGCGGATCGAGCCCGATGCGAGGTGTGCCGATCGCGGAGGCGCCGATCGCCGGCATGTCGTTCACCGTGGGGCGGAGTGGGGCGTCTGAGGTGGTCGAGCGATTCATCGGTACGGCGTGATCGAGCGCGCTCCACGCCTCGCGTAACAGGGTGCGCTCCGATTCGCTCTCGGCGGGACGATCGGAGGCGTCGGCCCACGTGACCAGCGCCACCAACGCGTGGGCATCGGTCAGCGTCAGCGCGCCCATGCGTCGCGCCTCACCGATCAACGCCTGTCCGCTGAGTTCAGGGCGCGCCGTGATCGCGCGTAACACCTGCTGAGCGCTCGCCCACACGCCCGGGGCCGGCGTGGTGCTCTCCGGGCTCAAGATGAAACGCGCCGCGTTGAGCGCGGCGCGTGCGTCGGAGTTGGTCGGTTCGAATCCTGTCGTCATGATACTGCGTACCCGTGGTCTGTGACCGTGTTGCGCGGATCGCGCGCCATTCCTCGCCGAGGGTAGCGCACGTTAGCGGTCGATGCGGAGCATACCGGCGTCGGCACCGCCGCGCAGGAAGGCTTCGGGCGCGTCGGACGCAACCTGCTTGCCGGTGGCGCCGTAGAAGCGCCGCGCCTCGGCGGCCATGTATTCGTTGATGGGGCGACCGGCGTCGCGCGCGTCGCGCAGCGCCCGCACGATCTCTTCCCAGGTGCCCTCGAACACGCTGCCATCTCGCATGATCACGCGGTGTGAGGTCTGCGCCGCGAGCACGTCGGTAGAAGCCGGCTCGGCCTGCTCACCCTGGTGTTGGTTCACCAGACCGGTGAGCAGGCTGCCAAGTGCCTCAAGCTGTCCCTGCGCCTCGGGGACTTCCTCGGCGTCCTGTTCCATCATCGACTGCTCGACTTCTTCGAGCAGATCGTCAATATCATCCGACTCGTCGGCCAACTCGGTCAGACGGGCTTCCCACGGCTTCAGTTCGCCGTCGGTGTCGTCGAGTTTATACACCGACTTCTTCAGCTCGACCAGACGCCAGATGCCGAGTTCGTCCCAGTGGTCTTCCGGCTTCGTCTTCTCGAATTCCACGAGCGCCTGATCGAGATCGCCCGCGTCGTACATCAGGTTTGCAAGATAGACTCGCGCCTCCACGAGCTGCGGATCGAGGTCGAGCGCGCGCGTGAGTGACGCGATCGCCTCGGCATCGTGCCCCATGCGGTGCTGCGCGTAGCCGACGCAGGCGACGGCCTCCGCCGAGTCGTCGGCGTGCGCCACCGCGCGATCGAAATACGTCAGTGCGGTATCCACGAATCCTTCGCGGAAGAGCGCGCGCCCGATCTGGAGCATGAGATCGACGTCATCGTCGTATCCCAGTGTGACCGTTTTCTCGAACGCACGAAGTCCCGCGTCAACCTGGCCGAACTTGAGCAGCACCTCGCCGAGACCGGCCAAGGCGTCTTCATGGTCTGGATCGAGCACCAGCGCTTCCTCGAAGCTGCGTCGAGCCCAAGCGTACTCCTCCCGGGCCAATCGCGCGTACCCGAAGCCGACATGGAGCTCGACCGCATTTGGATACAGCGCCACGGCTTCGCGCAACAGGGTGAGCGCCTCATCGTAGTTACCCTCGTTGTAAAGGGTATGAGCGCGCTCGTCGTATTCCTCGGAACTCAGGAACGGGGTGGGCATCGTCTTTCAAACCTCCGGAGCGAGCGGGATACCAGATAGTACCGTGCGCTTCGTGCTTCGTTCACTTGTGGTCCCTCGTCGTGCGCTCGATTCCCATGAGAAGCCCGACGGGGAACCCCACGGGAAAACGCCCTCGTCATGCCCTTCGACTACCCCAGCACCACCACACCGGCGACTCATATCGCAGCCGCTTCGGAACGCGCCGCGACCAGCGCCACGGCGATTTGAGCGGCCAACGTCGCGTTGCTTTCGAGCAATGCCAGATTCGCCACCACCGATCGTCCGTCGGTGCGCCGCTGAATGTCCGCCAGCAGAAACGGCGTAACCGCCGCCCCGCGTACGCCGGCCGCACGTGCGGCAACCAGCGCGGCCTCCGTCGCGTCGTTCACCAAATCGGCCGGGAGCGCGCTGGCGGCCGGCGGCGGCTGGACGACCAACATAGCGCTGCGGCATCCAACCGCGCGATGCGCCAACCATGCGGCGGCAATTTGCGGCGGCGTATCGAGCGACGCCGTGAGCGGGAGGCCGGTGTTCATCGAGAAGAAACCCGGGAGTTCGCGCGTGCGATACCCGACGACCGGCACGCCGAGAGTCTCCAGCCGCTCCAGCGTGGCCGGCAAGTCCAGAATCGACTTGGCACCCGCGCATACCACGATCACGGGGGTGTGTGAGAGGGCGACCAAATCGGCAGACTCGTCGAACGGCGCGTCACGATGGACACCACCGATGCCACCGGTGGCAAAGACTTCGATGCCGGCCAGCGTACACATGGCGAGGGTGCCAGCCACCGTGGTCGCTCCGTCGGCGTGCTCCGCGATCGCGATACCAAGATCGCGCGACGACACCTTTCGCACTCCGTCGCGGGCCAGAAAGCGATCGAGATCGTCGGGCTCGAGCCCGAACGACGGAATGCCCTTCACGATGGACGTGATTGCCGGGGTGGCCCCTGCGGCCTCAACGGCGGCCAGCATTCGCTCTGCCGCGTGGCGATTGTGCGGCGGCAACAGTCCCTGCGCGAGTACCGAGCTCTCGAGGGCGACGACAGCGCTCCCGCGGGCGAAGGCGGCCTCGATGACTACGGTGCTACGCGTGCGCACTCGGGTCTCATGCACACCTCGAGTCTACAGCGGCAACCGCGCGCTCGCAACGTCGCGCGCGCGATGATTTCGTCAAGCGGTCGCGTCGTCGAACGCGTCGCTCTTTTTCGACTCCACCAGTTCCCAATCCTTGGACGTCGGATCGTACACGGCCATCACCTTGATCGTCTCTCCTGACCAGACGTCGAAAACCTTGCCGGTGTTCTGGTAGATCTTGATCTCGTGTCCGTCCTCGAATTTGAGCACCACCATCGGGTACGCGATGTTCGAGTACTGCTTGCGCAGCTTCTTGGGCGGATGACTGCTCGGGGAATTCATCATCTCGGGGTCAGGGAGCCTGAATGATCAGCCAAAACATGGTCAGGTGCCGCGCTCGGCGCCAGTTCACGTGACCGTGCTGTGGACCCCGGAAAAGACCTTCCAAGCCCCGGTCGCGAGAATATCATCCATCGCGGCCACGCACGCCTCCAGCTCGGCATCGGTCGTGTAGAAATGCGGCGCCACACGAATGCCGGCGCCAGGGCGATAGTCGATGACCACATCGCGCGCGAGCAGCGTCTTGGCCACTTCGGCGGCGTGCGGCACGTCGAACGCCACCGTGCCGCCTCGCCGTTCGGCCTCGCGCGGCGCATGCACCCGCCAGCCTCGCTCGTCGGCCATCGTGATCAATCGGCTAGTCTGTCGCGTGCTCTTGGCGCGAATGGCGTCGAGTCCCGCCTCGGCGATAAGGCGAGGCCCTTCGAGACCGGCGAAGAGCGCCGGCACGACTGGCGTGCCACCCAGCCACCGCCAGCCTCCCGACGCGTACTCCATGGTGTCGGCGAACGCGAACGGCGCACGATGCGCCTGCCAGCCGGTGAGTGCAGGGGCCAACCGTTCGCTTGCTGGGGGCGACGCGTACAGAAAACATCCACCAGGGCCGCCACACAGCCATTTCAACACACCACCGCAGAGGAAGTCCGCGCCGAGCGCCTGCACGTTTACCGGGATCACGCCCACGCTGTGATAGGCGTCGAGCGCGATCAGTGCACCCACGGATTTCGCCCTCGCGCAAATCGCGGCGGCGTCCATGATGAAGGCCGAACGAAAAAGCACATGCGAGATCGCCACGAGCCGCGTGCGCTCGGTGATCGCCGCAAGGATCCGATCGAGGTCGATCGCGATGCCGTCGTCGCTGGGCACCACCGTCACCCGCGCGCCAAGACGCGGCGCGAGCGCGTCGTAGGCGTAGCGCACCGACGGAAAATCGAGCGCGGTCATCACCACTTCGTTGCGCTCGGGCGGGAAGTCGATGGCCGAGAGAATGCTGCTCATGGCCTGCGTCACGGTGGGGACCATGACCACCGTTCCGGGTGCCGCGCCGATGAGCGGTGCGATCTCGTTGCCCATTTTCACCGGCAGCTCCCACCAACCTTCCGCCCACGCGCGTACACCGCGCGTTTGCCACTGTCGCACGTAGTCGCCGAGATGATCGGCGACCGCTGAAGGCATGGCCCCGAGCGAATTCGAGACGAGATAGGTGGACGTCCCGAGGATCGGGAAGGCGTCGCGGAAGCGCAGCAGCGTGTCGAGTGAGGTAGTCACCACTCAACGATAACGCGGGAAAGGGGGTGCGGCAGGGCCTCCGAGGGCGCATGCAGCCTCATCGCTGCGCTTCCGCTCGTGGCCGCTCGGCACGATCGTTGCTCCGTACGTCGTCGTTGTCTTCCCACTCAGAACACTGGAGATTCCATGGTCCATCGCGCCCGCACTACCGTTTTGGCGGCCCTCGCGGCAGCCCTGATGCTGCCGTCGTTCGCCGCCGCTCAGGACCTCGCGCCTGTAGCCGCCCCGGCCGCCCCGACGCTTATGATGACGCCGGCCACCGTGAGCGTGCCGGCAGCAGCGCCGTCCACCATGGCGCTCGACCGTGCGGTCGGCCCGTTGACCACCGCACGCGCCGTGGGCTTGCAGCGCTACGTCGTCGATTCGGCAACCGCGCCGATGATGCACATGAAGAAAAGCCGCAACAGCAGCGTAACGCTGATGGTGTTCGGCGTCGCCACTCTGCTGGTCGGCACTGTGGTCGATGGAGATGCCGGCACCGTGATCGTGTTGACTGGCGCCGCCATTGGCCTCGTGGGCTTGTACCGCTATCTCAACCAGTAACGGGTAGTGGAGAGGCATTCGCCTGGCGGGCCGCAGTGCGGCGCGCCAGGCGCGCCTCCCGACGTTCTTCCAGCCAGCCGTACAGCACGGGCAGCACGAACAGGGTGAGTACGGTGCTCGTGATCAGTCCACCGATCACGACGCTGGCCAACGGGCGCTGCACTTCGCTGCCCGGACTCGTACTGAGTGCCATCGGCACGAAGCCGAGGCTCGCCACCAGCGCCGTCATCAGTACTGGGCGCAGCCGATCGGCCGCTCCCAGCAAGATGCGATCGATGATCCGCGTCTGGTGCTGATCGAGCTCGAGGCGCAGCTGATTGAGATGCTCCACCATGACCACGCCGTTCAGCACCGCGATGCCGAACAGTGCAATGAAGCCAATGCTCGCTGAGAGATTGAGATTGAGCCCACGCACCCACAGCGCGGCGATGCCACCGACCAGTGCGAAGGGGACGTTCGCGAGCACGAGCAGTGCCTGCGGAACGGATCGAAACGACAAGTAGAGCAGCCCGAAAATCAACAGCAGCGCGCCCGGCACCACCAACATGAGCCGCGACATGGCACGCTGCTGATTTTCGTACTGCCCACCCCACTCCAGAAACACGCCGGAGGGCAGCGTGACGTCGCGGGCGACGCGCGCACGCACTTCCTCCACGAAGCTGCCCAGGTCGCGTCCACGCACGTTGCTCAGCACCAGCGAACGGCGTTGCGCGTCTTCATGACCGATCATTTCGGGACCCGTGGTCGTCCGCACGTCGGCCACGGCTGAGAGGGGCACCAGCGCACCGCCCGGAGCGCGAATGGTGAGTCGCGACAGTGACGCGGCGTCGGCACGGGACGCTTCGGGTAGACGCACCACGATCCCCACGCGTCGGAAGCCATCGATCAACTCGGCCGCCACCTGTGAACCCATCGCCAGCTCGATCGCGTCGCGCACATCGGCCACCGAGAGGCCGTACTGCGCGAGCGCTTCGCGCTTGACCTCCATGCGCACCTGGCCGCTTCCGTCGGCGATCTCCACGGCCACATCGGCGCTTCCCTGCACCGAGGCCACGACCCGTCGAATGCGCTCGGCGAGCGACTCGTTCTGAGCGAGGTCGGGGCCAACCACTTTGATGCCGAGGTCGGTCTTGATGCCGCTTTCCGCCTCGTCGAGGCGCATGGCGAGCGGTTGGGTAAAGGACACCCACAATCCGGGCACCGCGCGCAACGCCGAATCGAGCGCCGCCACCAGTCCCTCCTGATCCTTCGCCGTGGTCCACTCGTTACGCGACTTGAGGATCACGTACATGTCACCTTCGAACAGACCCATCGCCTCGGTGGCGAGGTCGGGGCGACCTTCCTTCGTCACGACCGTCACGACTTCCGGAAACCGCTTCACGATGCGCTCGGCCGCCATCGACAATTTGGTGGCATCCTGCAGCCCGACGCTGGGCAGTCGGCGAGTGGTGATCAGTATCGAGCCCTCGTCGAGCTTGGGCATGAACTCGGTGCCGATTTTCGACAGCGAGCCGACGGCGATCACGACCAGGACGACGGCTGCGATGAGTAGTGGCTGCGGGCGCGCCATCACCGTCGTGAGCAGTCGACGATATCGCTCGGTGAGTTTCGTCAGCCACGGCGCTTGAGTGGCCTCGCCATCACGGAGCGCCCACGATGCCACCGCGGGTACGTACGTGAGTGCGAGGAACAGCGAACCGAGTACCGCGCACACCACGGTGAACGCCATCGGCTTGAACATGCGGCCCTCCATCCCGTCGAGCGTGAAGATCGGGATGTAGACGGCCACGATGATGGCGATGCCGAACAGAATGGGACGGCCCACTTCGACCGCCGCGCGCTCGAACAATCCCAGCCGGTGCGTATCGCGATGCGATTCAATGCGCCGGATGAAACTCTCGATCATCACGATCGAGGCATCGACGATCAGCCCGAAGTCGAGTGCGCCGAGGCTCATGAGGTTCGCCGAGTACCCGAAGATCCCCATACCGATGAAGGCGATCAACATCGAGATCGGAATCACCGACGCCACGATCAGGGCCGCTCGCACGTTTCGCAGAAACAGGAAGAGCACCGCGATCACGAGCAAGCCACCTTCTACCAGATTCTTGACGATGGTACTCGTGGTGCGCGCAACCAGATCGGTTTGATCATAGAACGGGGTGACTTTCACACTCGGAGGCAACGCGCGCTGTATCTCGGCCATCCGCTCGCGCACCCGCTTGATCACTTCGCGCGAATCCGCACCCTTGAGCTTCAGCACCATACCACTCACGACTTCCTCTTTGCCGTCGTGCGTCACGGCACCATTGCGCGGAAGTGCCCCCAGGACCACGGCGCCAATGTCGCTCACGCGGACAGGCGCACCGAGATACGCACCGACCTGCACGCGCAGTACGTCGTCCGGGCTCTCCACACGACCGAGGCCTCGCAACGTGTAGCGTTCGCCACCTTGCTCGAGGTAACTGCCGCCGAAGGCCAACGTGTTCCGGGCGAGCGCCGTGTGCACGTCGGCAATCGTGAGCCGACGCGCCGATAGCTTCACGGGATCGACAATGACTTCCACGCGCTCGGTAAGACCGCCCCACGAGTTGACCTCCGACACGCCCGGCACCGTGCGCAAGCGCGGACGCACGGTGTAATCATGCAGCGTCTTGAGTTCGGTCAGCGACAACGAGTCGCTGGTGAGTACGTACTGATATAGCTCACCCATGGGCGTCGACACCGGCCCCAATGCGGATTCAACACCGACGGGAAGTGCACCCTTCGCATCGTTCAGCCGTTGCTGCACCAGCTGTCGCGCGAAGTACACATCGACATCGTCGGGGAACGGCACCGTGACCAGCGACAGGCCGAATTTGGATACCGACCGCACGCCTTCGGCATCCGGCACGCCCATCAGCGACGACTCGATCGGATATGTGACCAGCCGCTCCACTTCTTCCGGCGCCATGCCGGGAGCGACGGTGATGACTTCGACCCGCGTGCCGGTGAGGTCGGGAAACGCATCGAACGCGATATGTTGCAGCGCATATAGGCCGGCCACCATCAGTCCCAGCGTAACGCCGATGACGATGCCGCGACGGTGCAGCGCAAAGTGAATCAGGGCTTTCACCGGCTTACGCTCCGTCGGGCGAACGACGTTTGATCAACTCCGCCTTCGCGATCGCGGCACTGCCGGAGATCACGCGGCGTCCCAGGGAGAGTCCAGACAGAATCTCCGTGCGGTCCCCGGCGCGTCGCCCCGTACGAACTCGCACGGCTTCGATGTGCAGCCCTTCACCGCGCTGGTCGGCCACGATAACGACCGTATCGCCCTCCAGCGCCTGCACCGACGACGCCGGCACCACGAGCGCCAGCGCGCCACCACGTCCGGAGATGTCGGCCTGCACGAACGATTCGGCGCGGCCAGGGCGCACACCGCGCGTCGGCACGGCGATCACCTCAATGGTGCGAGTCAGCGTGTCGACGGTCGGCGCCAGGCGAGTCACCGTGGCCGACATCTTCGAGGTCGGCGACTCGGTGAGCGCGAAGCGCACTGTGGCGCCCACCTGCACACCCGCCGCCGCTTCCGCGCTCACGTGCATCTGCAATTGCAGCCGATCGGGATTGCCGACCGACACCAGCGGCGTGCCCGGCAGCACCACCGTGCCTGGCTGCGCCACGCGTGAGGTGACCACACCGCCAATCGGTGTCCGAATGAGCACATCATGCTCATCGGCCAGCGCCGGCACCTTGCCCTTGCCCACGAGATGATCGATCATCGCGACCGCTCGATCACGTTCAGCCAGCGCCTGCGCATAGGTCGCCGCCGCCACACGCCTCACGACGTCGGCGCGCTCCACCTCGGCGCGTGACATGGCCTTGGCCTCGAGCAATCGCGCCGCGCGATCGGCCGCGCTGACGGCCAGATCACGTTCCGCTTCGGCCGCCGACAGCTTGGCGATCGCGCCGGCCAGCGCACCGCGCGCGTCCATGATCTCGTGACTGTGGATGAGGACCAGTACCTGCCCCGCCTGCACGCGGTCCCCCACGCGTACGAGCACGTGCGTGATGCGACCCTCGGTGATCGATCCGATCGTCTCGAGTGCGCTCGGATCGAGCATCAGACGTCCGGGCACGGTCACGGCGGACTGCCACGGGACCATGCGTGCGGTATCGTAGGTAAAACCACCGATCGCGACCGACTGGGCCGACAAGGTGGCGGTATCGACGGTCGGCGGGGCGTCCGCATCCACCGTGGCCGGCGGCGTTCCGGCCGCATCAGACGATCCGCCGCAGTTGGCCAACAGCGCGCTGCTGAGAAGCAGGCCGGCGGCGCCGAGTCGACGGAACAACGGAATGGGTAGCGTCGAGGGCATGATCATGATCCGGTCGTCAACAGGGTGGACAGCAAGGGCAAGTCGAGAGGACTGGAGTCGTCGAGACGCGCGCCGAGGGCGCGTTCGAACTCGAGACGGGCCAGCCAGGCGTCGACGGCCCAGCGGAGGTGGGTGTTCATTGCGTCGGTAGCCGCACGCTCGGCATCGAGCAGTTCGGTGAGCGTGGCGTGCCCTTCGCGATACGCGACCCGCGCAATGCGCGCGATCTCCCGCCCCCGTGCGTCGAAGGTCGAGGCGGACTGCGCGGCCCCGCGCGACGCGACGTAGGCCCGCCACGCGGCACTCACACTTCCCTGGATCTGATTCAGCAGGTCCTCGCGCAGCAGCTGCGCTTCGACGTAGTCGCCACGAGCGCGCTGACGTGCGGCGCTGTTGCGATTGAACAGCGGGAGCGGCATCGCAAGTCCGATCTGGCCCGTCATGACACCGCTGGTCTGCTTGGTTCCACCCTGTAGCTGCATATCACCGATCAATCCGCGACGTTCGGCCGTGTACCGCCGCTGCGCTTCACGGAGCGCCGATTCACGAGCCCGTACTTCCGGACGCGCCCGCAGCGCGATGGCCCGGACGCGGCTGCTGTCCGGTGCGATCGGCATGGCCGGCGCGGCCAAGGTAGCCAGCATTGGAAGCGCGTCTGACGACAGGCCCATCACCCGGGCCAGCTGCGCGCGAGCCCGAGCGACATCACCGGTGGCCGCGACGAGCGAGACGCGGGCGCGGTCGGCCTCGAGCTGGGTACGTAGTCCAACCGATTCCGATACCAGCCCCTCGCGCAACCGCGTGGCATCGACGTGGGCGATCTCGGTGAGCGCCTCCACCTGACGACTTGCTACGGCCAGGGCGCCCTCGGTCGCCGCCGCCTGCAACCAAGCCCGGGCCACTTCAATTTCCGCGTCCCGCCGCTCGGCCACCGCATTGGCCTGCACCCGTTGACGGCCGGCCCCGCTCGCCTGTCGAAGGGCGAGTCGACGGCCGGTGAAGTCGAGCGGGAGATACGCCGTGGCGAAAATATCGGGCTGTAACGAGCTCCCGAGATTCTCTCGACGCCACTCGACGCTCGGGTTGGGCCATTGGCCCGCTTCTCCCACGCGGCCAGTGCCGGACACTTCGCGCGCATCGGCGAGCCGGCGAAGCGGACCGTTCTGGCGCGCCTGCAACAGCGCGCCGGCCAGGTCGAGCGGCGCCGATTGCGCCCAAGCGCTCGAGGAGGGGACGGCGGCCAGCGCGAGGCATGTCGCGAGACATGTCGCGAGGGCCACCAGCGGCGCTATCGGCACAGCCCGGTTTCGTTCGAATACGTTCATACGCCAACGTATCGTGGTTTGATGAACGTTTCGTGAATGGCCCGACTGTCACAGCTGCCATGCGTCATGCCCGTCTTGTGACGTTTTCCCCACGTCCAGTTCGAATTTTCTCAAGTCGAGACGGACCGGAGCCGATGAACCTATGGTGGCGCAGAGAGTCCGCGCCCTGCGAATGACCTCAGCTCTCCGCACAATGTCCGTAGCTACGCCTGTCTTCTCTCATGCGGTGATCGACGTCGATCACCAGGCGCCTGACCCCCTCACCTGTCTGGTGCGTGCCTACGACCGCGCGATCCGCGCGTGCGAAGCATTCGACCATGACGGTTCGCGGGAAGCGATCAGTGTGCTGCGATGCGCACTCGAACTCGACTCCCTCGCCTCCAAAAGCTTCGACGCGCTGTACGCGTGGTGCGAAGAGTCGGTGGACTGCCGTGACTTCGTCGGCGCCGCCCAGTGCCTTCGCTCGCTCCGTGACGCCTGGCATCGCGCCGCGCAGGCCAAGCCCTCCACGTTCGCGCACTTCCGGGCGGGCCAGCAGGTCTGCTGAGGGGCGGGGGGCGGCTCGTACGGTCGTCAGCTCATGGCGAGCGGCACACGGACTTGCATCAACGTGCCACCGCCCACGCCGGCACTCACGGCAATCGTGCCGTGGTGCTGCCGCACGATCCAGGCGGCGATCGCCAGTCCGAGTCCGCTGCCGTCGGGACGCTTGATGCGGGCGGCATCGCCGCGATAGAACCGATCAAAGATACGCGCACGTTCGTTCGGCGGGATCCCGATGCCGTCGTCTTCGACGTCGAGCAGCGCGGCCCCGTTGTCTGGTCGCACCCGCACGCGCACCAGGCCGCCACTCGTACCGTAGCGAATCGCGTTGTCCACGAGAATACTGACCAGCCGCGGCAGCAGTGAGGCGTCGCCGAGTACGGGTGACTCTTCGAGCACACTATAGTCGAGCGACATGCCACGGCGCTGCGCCTCCGGTTGCCACCGCGGGAGTTCGTCGGCGACGATATCGTCGAGGAATAGCGACTCGGTGCGCATGGTGGCCTCGTCGCCGGCGGCATCCGCACGCGCGAGCTGCAACAATTCATCGATGTGTTGCGACACATCCCGCAGCTCCTGATCGATGGCGCGCCAAACGGCGGTGTCATTCGGCGCCGTCGACTCCAACATCGCCACCTCCACGCGTGCGCGCAGGCGGGCGATCGGCGTGCGCAGCTCATGCGCCGCATCGGCCAGAAACTCGCGTTGCTGTGCAAGCGCGCCGTCGAGCCGGTCGAGCAAGGCGTTGAAGCGCACGCCGAGTCGTCCAAGTTCATCGGTGGGATCATCAATCGGCAACCGCGCGCCACTGGCCGGCGCAATGCGCGCCGCCGCGTCGGCCATGCGGACGACGGGGCGCAAGGTACGACCCGTGAGCCACCATCCGGCAACGGCCGCACAGAGCACCAGCAACGGTATCCCGACCCCGAACCAGCGATCGATTCGCGCCTGCAGCGCCATCACATTGGCCGCGCTGGCATCGACTTCGATATCCCACCGGGGCGCGATGTCGGGATCGAGCGCGAAGCGTACCGTACGCACGGGGCCCGACAGCGGGCGGCGGGCCCGGCGCACCGGTGCACCGACAATCTTGAACAGCGCACCATCCGGCTTGCGAATGCGGATGGCGCGATCCTCGAACACCAACTCGCCGGCAATGTGGGCGAGCGTGGCTTCGACGGTGACGTACTCCTCGATCTCAGCACGAAAGAACTGTTGGACGAGGCCCGCCGACGCGAGCACCGACTGGTCGAACTCGCGCCGCAGCGTGGCGCGGAGCGCGTAGCGCAAGGTGCCCGCCGCGCCCAAGAGCACGAGCAGCAGCGTTGCCGCATACAGGGCCGTGAAGCGCAGGCGAATGCGTGGGTGCTGTGGTTCCGTCAAGCGCGGCATCACGGCGTGGACATCAGGGTTTGGGTGCGGCCAGCCGATAGCCGGCCCCGCGAACGGTGGAGAGCAGTGGACGCTCGTCGGGTCCGTCCACCTTTTTACGCAGGCGCGCGATGTACACGTCGATCACGTTGCTCATCGGATCGAAGTTGTCATCCCAGGCGTGTTCGCCGATATACTCGCGCGAGAGGACGCGGCCGCTGGCGCGCATGAGCACTTCAAGCACCGCGAACTCCTTGGTGGTCAGCGAAATGGCGCGCGCGCCACGCCGTCCCTCGCGGGTGGCAGGGTCGAGCACCAAGTCACCCACCTGTAGCAGCGTGGTCGCGGCATGGTCGGGACGTCGCAACAGCGCGCGGACCCGGGCTACGAGTTCGCCCATCGCGTACGGCTTCACGAGATAGTCGTCGGCACCGAGATCAAGACCGGCAATACGATCCTGCACCCCATCGCGGGCGGTCGCCATGAGCACACGCGGGGCGGGAACCTTGGCCCGGAACGCGGTGCACAACGCAAATCCGTCGTCGTCGGGCAGCCGGACATCGAGAATAACGGCGTCATAGGGGCTGACGGCCGCGAGTTCACGGGCCATCTTCCCTGTTGCCGCCGCATCTACCGCGAACCCTGACGCCCGCAGGAAGGCGGTTGCGCTGTCGCGAAGCGTATCGTCGTCCTCTACCAGCAACACTCGCATACCGGAGAATGTACCGCGTGAATGACGGCAGCATGAACAGCGACCCGAACCGCCGGCCGAACGGCAACGGCGCGGAGCGCGAGAGTGACCGCGTCGGCCCCGCGATCGGCTCGACCGGCACGTTCACGTCGGTGTTCACGGCGACCGGGAGTGGGGGAGGCCCGCGCATCCGCCCCCGGATCGGCGTGGTCTTCGGCGGGGGCGCCCTCAAGGGGATGGCGCACATCGGCGCGCTCAAAGCGATCCGCGAGGCCGGCATCAAACCGCGCCTGTACGCCGGCTCCAGCATCGGGGCCATAATCGCGGCGGCCGCCGCCACGGGACGCAGCGCCGATGAGCTGACCGAGCGGGCCCTCCGGTTCCGTCGTCGCGATCTGTTCCGCATCAACCATGTCGGCATGCTGATGGATCGCATGCTGTCACGATCGATCTACCTGGAGTCGCCGCTACGGAGCCTGTGCGACGATTTGGTGCCCGAGGGGACGTTCGAGGAGCTCGAAACGCCGCTGCTGGTGACCGCGGTCGATATCGAGCGCGGCATCCCGCTGGTATTCGGTCGCCCCGGCTTCCGCGATGTGCGGATACGTGATGCGGTGTACGCCTCGTGCGCGCTCCCCGGCTTCTTTCCGCCGGGCGTGGTGGGCCATCGGGTGTGCATCGATGGTGGCACCACCGATAACCTGCCCGTGTCGATCGCCTCGATGGGGATGGACGCGCTGATCGCGGTAGACGTCGGCATCGCCGACGTGCCGATCGCCACCGGCATCGCCGAGCAGGGGTTCGCATCGATATTTATGCGCGCGGCCACCATGATGATGCATGAGCAGCAGCAAGCCACGCTCGAGCACTGGACCACCCCACCGATGCTGCTCGTGCGTCCGAAAGTGTCGCACATCGGCTGGTTCAGCTTCTCGCACGTGGAGGAGCTGCTGCAGATGGGCTACGACGCGATGAAGGCGGCGCTGGTGCATCTGGACACCATGCTGGCGGCCCCTGGTGGCATCTTCCCGCGCACGTCGGTGGAGATCGTGGTCGATCGTGCCAAGTGCACCGGCTGCGCGCTGTGCGTGGCGCGCTCGCCCGGACTGATGGCGCTCGACGCGCAGCGTAAGGCGTACGCACTGGTGCGGGTGCATGAGTTCTCGCCGGCCGACGGGTCGGTGGCGAACTGCTGTCCCGTGGAGGCGATTTCGGTGGTGCCGGTGTCGGCGGAACCTGTTCCGGTGGAAGCGGTGCTGGAGATCAGCGCGTAGGAACAGGCGCGCAGTCGAGCGTCCGACCGTGCCTGTTGCGCGCAGTAGTCAGACTCCACGCTATAGATCCAATGGGGCTGCGGACTGGGAATACACGAACGACCTTAAACAGCTACACCTCACCGAACGCACGCGCCGCTGGACTCCAGTTCGGAGTCCAGCGGCGTTGCTTCATCGAGCAAGGGTCGAACGCTACGCAGTGAGTGAACGGCGTCCGGTGAGCCACAAAGCTAAGTAGCACGCGATCGCTGAGATCGTCCAGACCGAGACGTACGCTCTCTCATGCGCGAGGAAGGCAACCGCGGCGCACGCGAGAGCTCCCGCAGCTATTCCGTACAAGGCAGCGCGCTGAGGTGTGCGCGATATCAGGAGACGAACACCCCACAGCAGCAAACCATACGACGTGCCGAGTAGACTTCGCATAAGCCATGCCTCGACGCCAGAGCCGCCAAGCGTCACCGCGAGAGTGATCGCAAGGAGAAGCAACGCGTTCAGAAAAAGCACGAGCGCGAACTGCCTGGACTTTCGGGGTGTGTTGATCGGCGCTGTCATGTCAACGCCTCATGGATTCGTAGTATTGGCGCATGCGGCGTCAGATGCGTTGCACCCAGGAATGCGTGACGAAGTTTCCGTATTGATCGTAGCCCCACGACGTGTTCCAATTGCAGGTCAACGAGCCACCGGTCCACCCCCCACCGCTCGCGGTGCCGCTCCCTCCTGGTTCGCCTCCGCTGCCGCTGCCATTCGATCCACCACCACCGCCGGAACCCGACTCGCAGGATCCATTCGTCATGTATCCACCGTCGAAGCAGTAGGGATGAAGCGCCGTACACTCGAGGTACTTGTTTTCGGTCCACACAACAAGGGCGAGCGAGGCGAGATAGGCTTGCTCGGCGCCGACAAATGCGGGGCAAGAGAGAAGGACCACCGTACATGCAGCCGCAGTCGTGCCGGCGAAGATACCGGCTACGATTGACGCACTCGCGGCAGCCGTCAACGCCTGTTCCCACCCCGCGCAAGGGTTGTCCTCTACCGCCTGTGCGTGAAGCTGATCTGGTAGTACGAGACTGGCGAGTCCATTCGGCAACCGCGAGGTTAGGCGTTGCTTTTCGAGCTGGTCCGCAGCCGTCAACTTGCTGGCGATGTCCAAGCCACGAAAATCTGCCCTCAAATCTGTCTGGACTTCACCGCGTTCGCCGATCCGTACGATTCGCCCTCCGGTGGGGTTACCGTCGCGAAAATCACTAAATTCGACGAACTGACGGACTCTCCCATCTACCGTTACGATCATGCCGAGAGACGGGCCACGCACGATCTTAGGATTTTTCACCGTGTACACATCGACACGATGACCCTTGATGTCGCGTCGGAGCACACGCGCTGTCGGCAGCATGAGTTCCTGAAATGGCAGACCGCCGCGATCAATTGCGCGTGCTTGGTTGCCGAAGAAAGGCCACTCAGGCGACGCACCGCCCACCCGGGTTCGGCCAGTCGCAGCTCCGAATTGCAAAGCTGTAACTCCAACTGGTGCTGGGCCGCCGCTCTCAGACGAGATCTTCACACTTGCGGTTCCGTTCCGTTCTCGGATGACGCCGTTCTCACCGAATTCTGAAACGCCGAAGGAAACACCTCCGGCAGCCTCAAAGACACCACGGCGAGGGAGTGAATCCACAGCGGCGATTGGCGTCTCAGAGCACGCGAACAGAGCGGAGACTAGCAGCATTCCAATCGATTTCTGCTTTCGCGAAAGACCAACCATCCGCGTCGGCCGAGACTGTGTGAGCCTCATGAAGCGGCCGAGCCTCATTTTTGGGGGGCAACTGCATTTCTTGCAAACTCCTGCTTTTCAGGTGTGGCACATGACCACCGTGATTTCAGCAGTGGTCGACAGGACCCGCGCAATGCGCGCTGCCTGATTGTCTCGCGCGCCTCGCGAACCCGGCGAATTGCGCGCCCGTCGCTTAGCACGCCCATTGTATCACCACGCCCCGGAAAGTCATCGGACACGGTGGGCAACGACCGGACACCATGGGCAAGAACGGGCCGTTCGCCAAAGAATTCTGGGCCAAGTCGCGACATGGGCCGAATTCGGCGAGCCACCCTTCCCCTCGCCTTCCCGCCCTCCCCGCCCGATATTTCCAGTAGCCTCGTCGGAACCGGTCACCGCCACCAATGCGGCGTCACGGCGCGATGAGTGGCTCTGTCCAGCAACGCGTGCGGTCGACCCCTGGGGAAAAGCCCGCGCAGGACCAACCCTTCCATGTCGCATCCCAATTCGTTCGGCAGCCGCTCCACCTTGTCGGTGGGCGTCCGTCAGTACGCATACTTCCATCTCGCCGCCCTCGATGCGCTGCCGGGAAGTACTTCCTCTACGCTTCCGTTCTCGTTGCGCGTGCTGCTCGAGAACCTGCTCCGCGGCGAAGATGGCGCCTTCGTGAAGCGCGCCGATGTGGAAGCACTGGCCCGCTGGAACGTGAAGGCTGCCGTGGACAAGGAAATCGCCTTCCGTACCGCCCGTGTGCTGCTACAGGACTTCACCGGCGTGCCCTGCGTGGTCGACCTTGCCGCCATGCGCGATGCCATGGTGGCCCTCGGCGGTGACCCGACCAAGATCAACCCGCTACAGCCCGTCGATCTCGTGATCGACCACTCGGTGCAGGTGGACGAGTACGGCACCGACGCCTCGCTGCTCATCAACACCGAGCTGGAGTTCGAGCGCAATCTCGAGCGCTATCAGTTCCTCAAGTGGGGTCAGACCGCGCTCCACAATTTCCGGGTCGTGCCGCCGGGCACGGGCATCTGCCATCAGGTCAACCTGGAATATCTCGCACAGGTGGTGTTCACCACCGCCGATTTCAGCGCGGACGGGGCCGAGACGCTGGCCTATTGCGACTCGCTGGTAGGCACCGACTCGCACACCACCATGATCAACGGCTTGGGCGTCATGGGCTGGGGCGTGGGTGGAATCGAAGCCGAAGCCGCCATGCTGGGCCAGCCGGTCAGCATGCTGATTCCGGACGTGGTGGGCTTCAAGCTGCACGGCAAGTTGCCGGCCGGTGCGACGGCAACCGACCTCGTGCTGACCTGCACCGAGATGCTGCGCAAGAAGAAAGTCGTGGGCAAGTTCGTGGAGTTCTACGGCACCGGTCTCTCCAGCCTTGCCTTGGCCGATCGCGCCACGATCGCCAACATGGCCCCCGAGTACGGCGCCACGATGGGCTTCTTCCCGGTAGACGACGAGACGCTCAAGTATCTTCACCTGTCGGGACGCAGCGACGAGCAGGTCGCACTGGTCGAAGCGTACACGAAGGCCCAGGGACTTTTCCGCACCGACGCCACGCCCGATCCGGTATTTACCGACACGCTGGAACTCGACCTGAGCACGGTGGTGCCAAGCCTCGCCGGCCCCAAGCGCCCGCAGGATCGCGTACCGCTCTCGCAGAGCAAGGCGATGTACCGCGAAGCGCTCGCGGCGCAGCGCGCGGCGAATGGCATGGCCAACGGCAATCCGGCGGCAACGATGGTGGCCGAGGGCGGACCCGCCGATCCCACGAGCGTGGTGGTTGAGTATCGCGATCAGACCTTCACGTTGTCCGATGGCCATGTGGTCATCGCGGCCATTACGAGTTGCACCAACACGTCCAACCCGAGCGTGATGCTCGCGGCCGGTTTGCTGGCCAAGAAGGCGGTGAAGCTGGGTCTGAAAACGAAGCCGTGGGTGAAGACGTCGCTGGCGCCGGGCTCCAAAGTGGCTACGGACTACTTCATCAAAGCCGGCGTGATGGATTCGCTCAACGCGCTCGGCTTCAACGTGGTCGGCTACGGCTGCACCACGTGCATCGGCAACTCGGGACCGCTCCCGACCGTGATCAGCGAAGCGATCGACGCGGGTAGGCTGAACGTGGCGGCGGTGCTGTCGGGCAATCGCAACTTCGAAGGCCGTGTGAATCCGCAGACGCGCTTCAACTACCTCGCGTCGCCGCCGTTGGTTGTGGCATACGCCCTGGCTGGACGCATGGACATTGACATGGCCACCGAGCCGCTCGGCATCGGCCGCGATGGACCGGTGTTCCTGCACGACATCTGGCCGTCGGCACAGGAAGTCGAGGACACAATTCTCTCCAGCGTGAAGCGTGAGCAGTTCACCACGCAATACGCGCATGCGTTCCTCGGTGACAAGTATTGGCAGGCCATCGAAGCCAGCACGGGCGCGCGCTACGGCTGGCAGAGCGATTCCACGTACGTGCAGAATCCGCCGTACTTCGACGGCATGACGATGACGCCGCCGGGTATTCGCGCGATCACCAACGCGAAGGTGCTCGGCATGTTCGGCGACTCGATCACCACCGACCACATCTCGCCGGCCGGTTCGATCGCCGGTGCGAGCCCGGCCGGCAAGTATCTGCTATCGCTTGGCGTCGAGAAGAAAGATTTCAACTCGTACGGCGCGCGTCGCGGTAATCACCAAGTGATGATGCGCGGCACGTTCGCCAATATCCGCCTCAAGAACGAACTTACGGGGGGTAAAGAAGGCTGGTGGACGGCCAGAGCGCCGGGCGCCGATCCTGAAGCGTTGTACGACGTCGCGATGGCGCGTCAAGACGCGGGTGTCGCGCAGATCGTGATCGCGGGCAAGGAGTACGGCACCGGCTCGTCACGCGACTGGGCCGCCAAGGGCACGATGCTGTTGGGCGTGCGGTCGGTGATCGCGGAGAGCTTCGAGCGCATTCACCGCAGTAACCTGGTGGGCATGGGTGTGCTACCGCTCGAATTCGTGAACGGCGAAACGCGTCAGTCGCTGGGGCTCACGGGCTTCGAAACGTACGACATTGTGGGACTCGACAGCACGCTCACCCCGCGGGCGACACTCACCGTAACGGCCACGTCCGCCGACGGCTCGGTGAAATCGTTCAATGCGCGGTGCCGCATCGACACGCCGGAAGAGATGCAGTACTACAAGCACGGGGGGATTCTTCCGTACGTGCTGCGAAGCCTTATCGCGAAGTAAGGCGTAGGGGGTCGGGAGTACGGAGTTAACGGGGGTGAGTTCTGCATCGAACTGCAACGCAAGACTCACCCCCTCCCGACTCCGTACTCCCGACTCCGTACTCCTTACTTAGTCTTCACGTCCATCTTTGTTCTTGTCCTTGAACGCTCGGAACGCACTCCGGATGTTGTTTTGCACCTGGGCCCGAACCTGACCCGGTGTATTGGCCGCGGCCGGTGAGTACAGCCCGCCTGACGAGCGCAGGAACCAGGTGCTCAGATCGATCGTGACCGTCACGTCGTCGCCGCCGGTGCCGACGACGAGCGGCGTCGTGAGCGGAACGGTGAGCTTGGCGTTCACATCGTTCACGAACGTGAAGGGCGTGCCGTTGTAGGTACCCACGAGACGCACGCTGATGTCGCGGAAGTCCGGATTGGCCCGACGAAACGCGACGTCGGCAGAGTCGCTGCTGGTGACTTTGTGCAGCCACAGGCGGATCGAGGAGTACGTGCCCGCCGGCACGTTCACGGCCACACGCGCGCCGTCGGCACCGCTCACCGGAACATCAACCAAGTACGGTCCCACGCGGATCGCGGCGCAATCATCATCATCCTTATCGCGTTGCGACGAAGAATTCGAATTCGATCCCGATGACGACTCGTCATCGTCGTCATCCGAACATACCGCCGACGCCGACTTGAGCTTCACGTTGCGCACCACCAGCTGCGCTTTCGAGATAAGCAACACGTCGCCGTCGCGCGTGATCGTCATGCCGGCGGCGGACGTGGTGATCGTGGGCGTGGTGCCGGGCACGCTCGGCGCGCTGCCTTCTACGGACGACGCCAGCAGCGCTTGCGCGTTGGAGGTGCGCGCCAATTGGAAGCCGACGCCGACCTTATATGCCGAGGACGGACTGGTGCCGTCACTGCAGGCGGACACTGTGATTGCCGCGAGGGCGGCCGCGACGCCCGATACAGTGCGCGAGATGGTGCGCGAGATGGTGCGCGAGCGGTGTGCGGTGACCATGGACGGAGTAGTCTGCATAGTGATAGATCTCCTGAAGGTGGATCATCAGCGGCTCCGGCTGGATCGTTGAAAGTGGGCCGCGCGGGTACACAGGTAAGTTGGCGATCATAGGCTGCCGTATCGGTGACGTAACGCACGAGCCGGCAAGGATGCCCGTCACACTGCTGGCATGATCACGCACGACAGGTGATCGCTGTCGCTAAAGCCTCATAGACATGATGTGTTCTCCATTTTCACAGTGCCCTGTCGTCCGTCCAGTCGCCATCATATGACCGCACCGATCGTGCTGCTGGTGAACCCTGTGGCGGGACGTGGCCGTGCCATCCGCGTGGCGCGCGCCGCACTCGACGCGCTCGGTGCGACGGGAGTGCGCGTGGAACTGCGCGAAACGCGCGAGCGAGGCGACGAGGCTCGCATTGCGCGTGACGCGAGTGCGTCGGGCGCGCGGGCACTGGCGGTGGTCGGTGGAGACGGCGCCGTGAGTCACGCTGCACGAGGACTGCTTGACGGTGAAGCACGCGGCGGCGCACGGGTTCCACTGGCGATCTTCGCGGCCGGCACGGGCAATGACTTCGTCAAGTCGCTCCAGCTTCCGGTACACGACGTGCACGCCATGGCAAGACACACCGTAGCCGGCGTCACGCGTGATGTGGACGTGGGCTACGTGGACGACGTCCCGTTCGTGAACGCCGCAGGATTCGGCTTCGACGTCGAGGTTCTTCGGCGCATGGGTACGCCAGGGCTGTTGCGCGGTACGGCCGCCTATGTAGGCACGGCACTTGGCGCGCTCCTGCGCTACCGAGGATTTCACGCTCGGGTCACCTCGGCAACACGTCATAATACAACGCACGCCACGGCACATCATCTCATGATCGTGCTCGCCAACGGGCGCTATTTCGGCGGAGCGTTTCACATCGCCCCCGACGCGAGACTCGACGACGGCGCGATCGATTGCATCAGTATTCGCGATGTCTCGCCACTCGCCCGCCTGTCACTCTTTGCGCAAGCCATTCGGGGTCGGCACCTCGCCTCACCGATGGTGCAGTCACGTCGAGATCGGTCGTTTCACCTGCACTTCGAGACACCGCCCCCATTCGAGGCAGACGGCGAGCTGCAGATGGCGAGCACACGCGATGTCATCGTGCGCGTCGCCCCCTCCGCCCTACGCATCATCTCTGCAACATCCCGCGAAATCACCGCAGCCACCGCAGTTCCCGCCGTTCGTACTTAGCGCCCGTAATTCCTAGCGCCCGTAATTCCTAGCGCCCGTAATTCCTAGCGCCCGCAATTCCTAGCGCCCCTGATTCACAGCGCCCCTCACTCTTGGCGCAGTTCGCCATTCATCACGCCAGCCCTACCATCCCTGCACTGAGCGCCCACAGCCGGTCGTTGCGCGCGTCATCGGTGGCCCGCGCCGACAATCGCTGGGCAAACGCCTTCCGGCCCTCCTGCTGCCGATTGCCCCAGCTCCAGTGCACGCCGCTTTGTGCAGCGAATTCAGGGTCGGCCACCACCTGCGCCACGCGCTCGCCCGACAGCGCCTGGGTGACATACCCCTTCGTGATGTGCTTCTGGAACCACGGGAAGATCACCTGAAACGCCCGCGGCGCATGACGGAACAGCGGCGTGTCCGCCACACACCCTGGATACAGCGTGTTGAACACGATGCCCGACTCGGCGTGCCAGCGGCGATGCATTTCGCGCGACATGATCATGTTGCACAACTTGCTGTCCTTGTACGCCTTGCCGGGTTTGAACGCCTTGCCGTCGATCATCGCCTGCGGCGCCTTAAAGCCCGCTTCCAGTCCCTCGAGGTTCCCTAAATTGGCCGGAGCGGGAATCGGGATCTTGCCACCGAATTCTTCGAGGTTGGCGGTCACGGTGCCCAGGGTGATCAGTCGCGGCGAGGTCGCGCCGCCAGCCCTAGCCTGCTTGAGAGCGGGGAGCAGCAGATGCGACAGCAGAAAGTGACCAAGGTGGTTCGTCGCCACCGAGATTTCGTACCCCTCAGGCGAATACCTCGGCGCTTTCAAGCGCGGCAGATACACCGCCGCGTTCAAAACCAGCGCATCCAGTCGGCGGCCCGTGGCGTGAAAAGCAGCGGCGAACGTCCGCACGCTCGACTGATTTCCTAAGTCGATATGCAACAGCGCGCGCTGCGACTCGGGAATCCCGAGCGAACGCGCCGCGGCCTCACCTTTGGCGAGATCGCGGACCGCCAGTACCACGAACCATCCGCGGGTGGCGAGTGCGCTGGCGGCGTGGAGGCCGACACCGCTGCTGGCACCGGTAATAATCGCGGTCGGGGGCATCGTGTTCTGAGGCGTGGTGGTTGGCATACCGGCAATCGTAATCGACGCCGCGCGCGACGACGAGGCTTCGGCCGAAGGGGTTCCGAAGGGGTTCCGAAGGCGTTCCGAACTCTCGGACGCAGAACACCCCGCCACCGGAATCCCGGTGACGGGGTGTGCGCGCCCCTCCACGAAGCACGTCCTGCAACTCGTAACACTGCGAACTATGGCTTCTTGATCTGATGACCAATGATGCCGCCCAACACGGCGCCTCCCAACGCACCGATCGCACCACCCTTCACCTTGTCACGCGACGTGGCAACACCGATCGCCGCACCCGTGGCCGCGCCAATAATCGCCCCTTTTTGCGTGTTGGCCGGACGGGTGCCCGAGCCGCTCCCTGACCGGCCGGCCGAACCGCCACCGCTCCCGGCGCTGCTCGTCCGCCCTACGGTCGACCGCTGCGGCACATACACCACGCGCGCTTGCGGCTGCGGCGCCGGATATCCCGGCGGATACGCTGCCGGCGGATACCCCTGCGGATACCCGGCCTGGGGATATCCATACGGTGCCGGGTACTGACCCGGATATTGCGGTGCGTACCCCTGCGGATAGCCTAACTCGCCCGGACTGGCGAACTGCGCGCGGTTGCCGGGCGCCTGCGCCGCGGCGGCCAAATCTGCTTTTAACTGCTCATCGAGTCGCTGATCGGCTCCGCCGCAGGCCGTCAGCAGGGCAAAAGCCAACGGCGCCAACAACAACGAGGCATGCCGCATACGCGTACGAATCTGAGTCATGGATCCTCCTGAGATGATCGTGCTTGCACCGTGTCATTAAGCAGGGCGCGTGCCACCATGAATCGCCCGATTTTCGGGCGAAATGGGTCGGAAACCGTCATTCGGAGTAGTACGTTGTCCTCACACGGGGTCAGCGACCCGTCTCTCAACAGCGACACCCGCCGCATCACTGTCCATTCCCTCAGGAGTTCTCGATGTCCATTTGCTCACGTGCGGCTCGCGTCATCGCGGTGCTGGCTGTCGTTTCCGTCGCTCCGGCCATTTCCGGCGCTCAGGCGGCACCGGCCGCCCCGCCGACGCTGCTCAAGGTCGGCGAGATGGCGCCTGATTTCACCGTGACCGTCGTCACGGCCGCCGGCGTCGTGGCCAAACCGTTCAAGCTGTCCGAGCACAAGGGCGAAACCGTCGTGCTGGCGTTCTTCCCGAAGGCGCGCACCAGCGGCTGCACGGTGCAGATGGAGTCGTATCGCGACCAGTACGCGCAGACGTTCCAGAGCGGGAAGAAGGTCACGCTCGTGGGCGTCAGCATCGACAGCGCGACGGCACTCGTGTCGTGGGCCACGGAGGCGAAGTTCCAGTTCCATTTTGCCGCCGACACCGACCGCAAGGTCGGCGTGGCGTACGGCGCCAACGCGGGCACGGGCTACCACAAGCGCACGCTGTACGTGATCGATCCGTCGGGCAAAATCTCGTACGTCACCGCGCAGTTCAACCAGATGTCGGCCGATGCCTACACGGAACTCGCCACCGCGATTTCGCACGCCGGCGGCTCTCACTAAACTCGGCCGAGCCGTGACACGTTCGTCGCCACGCTCGTGAGCAGCATGGAACGTCCCCACGCCCTGCTCTCGGCACTCTATCGTGCCGCGGTCCAGGGCGTGGCGCCGTTTCCCCGCACACGCGACGCCGTGCGCGCCTGGTTCGAGGCGCGTCCGTCGCTATCGGCGCACGTACCGATATACGTGATCGCGCTGGGGAAGGCGGCACCGGCCATGATGGCTGGTGCACTCGATGCGCTCCAGCAACTCTCGCGCACGGTGCACGGCGGACTGGCCGTGGCCGCGCACGAGCCGAAACGCGGCGAGGTGGGCGGCAACCTGCCCGAACGCATTCGTTTGATGGTCGGCGATCATCCCGTGCCCGGGCCGGCCTCACTCGATGCCGCCGACGCGCTCGACGAGTTGACGCTCAGTATCGACCACGGCAGCATTGTGCTCGTGCTGCTCTCCGGCGGAACGACGTCGCTCTGTGCGGCGCCGATCGCCACCGTGTCGCAGGCTGTCGGCGACGCCGATCGCGCGCAGTCGCATCTCGCCAATCTGGCCGAGACCTTGTTGGAGTCGGGGCTGGCGATACACGAGATGAATGCGATCCGGCGTCGCGTGCTGCGCTGGGGCGCCGGACGACTCGCGGTCAGTCTCGTGCGGCACGGGGCTGAGCATGTGCCGGTGTTCGCGATTTCCGATGTGATTGGTGATGATCCGGCGGTCATCGGCTGTGGCCCCTGTACGGCCGATCCGCTCGACCACGCCACGTTTCTGGCGTTGCTTGATGCGCACGACATGCGCTCGCGCGTCGAGCGTGTAATGGGTGCCGTGCTCGGCCTCGAAGGGGCCGGTGATCCGCCGCGCGTGCCGGCGATTGCTCATCCTGCCTTCGCGAGTGTGGACTACACGCTGGTGGCGCGCAACGCCGATGCAGTACAGGCGTTGGCCAGCGAAGCGCGGGCGATGGGTATCGCGAAGGTGGTGGTACAGCGGACGCCGCTCGAAGGTGACGCAGCGCCATTGGGCAATCAGCTGGCACGACTCGCCCTGCAAACCGCGCCCGGCGTGGGCGGTGACACGCTGCTGGTCTTTGGCGGCGAGCCCGTGGTGCATCTGCGCGAGACGGCCGATCGGGTGATGTCGCGCCATGAGGACGAATCGATGCCCGTGCCGTGGTCTGATGAACCACTGCGTGGCGGTCGCATGCAGGTGCTCGCGCTGTCGGCCGCGCTGGCACTCGAGGAAGCGGCGGCCCAGGGCGACGTGCGCGCCTGGAAGATCAGCGTGTTGGCCGCCGGGACGGACGGTCGCGACGGCCCTACGGATGCCGCCGGCGCAATAGTGGATGCCGCCGTACCCGCGCTGGCTCGTCGAGCCGGCCGACAACCGGAAGAAGACCTCTCTCTCGGACGCTCGTGGTTCCCGCTCGATGCGGCCGGCGCGCTGCTGCGCCCCGGCCCCACCGGCACCAATGTGATGGACGTCGTCGCGCTGTTGATCCGCGCCTAACGACGGTAACCGACGCTTACGGACAGTCGGTGCTGTACGGGTCGCGCGAGAAACCGGCATCCTGCGCGTCCTTCATCGAGACGAAGCCAACTTTGTCTTCCAGCTTGATCAATTTCACCGTGTGGCAGCTCTGCGCGTAGTACTTCTTCGTCTTGAGCGAGCCCACGAATGGCGCGCTGGCGGCGTCGATCGCGTTGGCAATGGCTTTCTGCGATGCGGTGGGAACGCTGTTCGGCGGCCTCTCGGTGCGGGCTGCCGTGCCAGCACCGCCCGAGGCGCAGGCCGTGAACACAAACGCCGCCGACGCGACGACAGCCATGGTCGTGAGATGACGGAGAGAACGCATGGGACCTCTGAGCAGTGGCGCGTGAAGAGCGAGGAGCGGCGCCGCGGAAATGCGACGCGACCGTCATGACCTAACATCGTTAAATCTTGACGGTGCCGTCGCATTGTCAAGGTCCCAGTATCGCGGTATCGTTGGCCATGCCAGCGAAACGCGCGTCCCGTCCCACCGCTCGCCCCTCCATCGACGAGTCGTCGCTCGCCGCCACTGCTCAGGCCGCGGTGGCGCCTCGCCCCGAAGCCGCGTCGCCCGACGCGTATCGCCGGCGGCCCCGGCAGTCCCGCGGACAGGCGCGGGTGGAACTGCTGCTCGACGCGGCGGCGGCGGTGATCGCCGAGCACGGACTGCAAGCCGCGACGGCCGAGGCCATCGCGCTCCGGGCCCGGACCGCCAAGGGCTCGCTGTATCAGTTCTTTCCGAACCGTGATGCCGTACTGGCCGCGCTCGCCCTGCGCTACGCCGACGAGATGCGTGCCATTCACGAGCGCGCGTTCCCGGTCGACCCGCACGGCCTCCCGCTGGATCGCCTGATCGATCGTATCGTGAAGCCGCTGGCTGAGTTTCACGACACGCACCCTGCCTTCCGCCGGGTATTCGCCACGGTCGAGGGTCCGGGCGACGACACGCGTTCCGCTCCGACGCGGCTGCGAGCGCAGCTGTTCGATTCGTTTGTGGACCGGCTCGACGTACTCTTTTCGGCGCGCAACCCCAAGCTCACGACCCGCGATCGGCGGCGCATTGCGCTCGTGGCTGCTTCTCTCGGGCAGTCGTTGCTCGCTCGGCGCGGACGCGCCGTCGCAGCCGACAAGAAACCGTTACTCGATGATCTTCGGCGTATTCTGCTGGCCTACCTACAACCCGTGCTCGAGCCCCTCGAGGCCAAGACCACCGGTAGGCCCAAAGTGCAGACGAAAGCAGAGACAAAGGCAGCGCCCACGACTGCACCGAAAAAACGGTGATCCAACCACGTTGCCCTCGGCCTGCGTATCGATGACTTTTCGGTATGGCCAACATCGTGAACATTGGTGTCATTCAGGATACCGCCTCGGATGATCTCGCCAGCAACGTGACGCGCGCGGTAACGCGTGTGCGCGAAGCCGCCGCGCGAGGCGCGCAAATCATCTGCTTGCAGGAGCTCTTCAACGCACCGTATTTCTGCAAGAGTGTCAAGCCAGAGCGCTTCGACATCGCCGAGCCGGCAAACGGCCCGACGGTGCAGACGTTTCAGCTCCTCGCCAAGGAACTCGACGTCGTCATCGTCGTGCCGTATTACGAGCGCGAGGCCGCGGGGCTGTATCGCAACTCAGCCACCGTGATCGATGCCGACGGCAGCGTGCTTGGCACGTATCGCAAAATGCACATCCCACACGATCCGCTCTTCGAAGAGAAGTACTACTTCGCCCCCGGCGACGTGACCGGAGATCTGCGGCACGATGCGCATCCTGGGATCAACGGCTTCCGCGTGTGGCGCACGAAGTATGCGGATATCGGCGTGCTGATCTGCTGGGATCAGTGGTACCCGGAGGCGGCGCGCATCACGTCGCTGCTCGGCGCACAGGTGCTGTTCTACCCAACCGCGATCGCTTGGCATCCCGGCGAGAAAGCGACGTTCGGCGACGCGCAGGTCGATGCGTGGCGCACGGCGCAGCGCGCCCATGCGATTGCCAACGGCGTGTTCGTGGCGTCGCCGAATCGCGTGGGGTTTGAAGCAGAGCCGGGCACCGACGGTCTGGAATTCTTCGGGCAGTCGTTCATTGCCGATCCGTTTGGTCGCTATCTCGCGCAGGCTGGCACGGAGCCGGAGATTCTCGTTGCGGCCTGTGACCTTGGCCTGATCGAAGAGACACGGCGTAACTGGCCGTTCTTGCGTGATCGTCGCATCGACGCGTACGGACCGATCACGCAGCGCTGGCTGGCGGGGCGTTGAGTCACCGGATCGAGTGGTCCGCGCTGGGTTCGGTGCGGATGCCCGCCGAGTGGGAGCGTCACGACGCGACCTGGATCGGCTGGCCGACGCACGAACCTGATTGGCCCGGCAAGTTCGCGCCCATCCCGTGGGTGTACGCCGAGATCGTGCGCGCGCTCGCACCGTATGAGCGCGTAGAGATCCTGTGTCAGGACGACGCGGTGTGCGACGGCGCGCGGGCGGCATTGTCGCTGCACGGTGTGGATGCCGCGCGGTATCGCCTGCACGTGCAACCGACCGATCGGGTGTGGCTGCGTGACTCGGGGCCGACGGGAGTCCAGCGCGCCGATGGCAGCGTGGCGCTCGTACACTGGGGCTTCGATGCGTGGAGCAAGTACGACAACTACGCGCTCGACGTGCATGTACCCGAGGCGGTGTCGCGAGCGACAACGCTACCGCGGGTGGAAGCGATGCGTCACGACAACGGGCAGCGCCTGATACTCGAGGGCGGCGGCATCGAAACCGACGGACTCGGCACCATGTTGGTGACCGAAGAATGGCTGCTGTCGGATGTGCAGGTTCGGAATCCGGGATTTACGCGTGCCGACTACGAGCGTGCGTTTCACACGTACCTCGGCATCACGCACACTATCTGGCTCGGAGAAGGATGCGTGGGCGACGATACGCATGGTCACGTGGACGACATCGCGCGTTTCGTGGCGCCTGGTGTGGTCGTGCTAGCGCACGAAGAGGATCCCACCGACGAGAATCACGCGCGGTCGCTCGACAACCTGCACCGGTTGCAGCGCGCGAAGGATGCGCGTGGCGACGCGCTGCGCGTGGTGACGTTACCGTATCCGCGTGCGGTAATCATGGACGGCATACGATTGCCGGCCAGCTATGCAAACTTCTACATCGCGAACGGCGTGTGCATCGTGCCCACCTTCAACGATCCGAACGATCGCACCGCATTGAACATTCTGGCGTCGTTGTTACCTGGGCATCGCATCGTGGGCATTCACGCGGTGGACTTGGTGTGGGGACTCGGCACCCTGCATTGTCTTAGCCAGCAGCAGCCGGCGGCCGCGGCGGTGTCGGTGGCGTCATGACCATTCCGCCGATGCCCTCCGGCTCCGACACGCCGCCGGAGCTTCCGCCCGGGTCACCGCCCGGGTCACCGCCCGGGTCACCGAACGCGACGCCGAACGGGTCACCGCAGAGCGAGTCGCCGAAAAACGAGTTGCCGCGCTGGGCGCAAAAGCAGCATCAAGCGAGAACGCTTGAGCAGCCGAGCGAGGCGGAGATGGTGGCGTTTATCGGGCCGAAGTGGGAGAAGGTGTACCGTCGAAAGCTGGCGCCGTTCTTCGAGGACGCGTCGTTTGTGCCCACGTGGAACTGGAGCGCCGCGATTGCCTTCCCGCCGGCTTGGTTCCTGTATCGCAAGTTGTATCTACCGTTTGCTTTCTTCTTCTTGTTGCCCGGTATCGCGTTTCGGCTGCTCACCGGCACCGACAAGCCGCTCACGATGGCGGCAATGCAGCTGCCGGAGAATGAGTGGCTGCTCATGATGAACGTGGCGGTGTTCGTGTCAACGATGCTCGCGTCCGGTGGCACCGCCAATTGGTTCCTGTACCGTCGCGCGCGCGCGGCGAACCGGCTGGTGGTCCAGCAGCAGTTGCCGGCGGCGGAAGCTCAGCTGTTGCTGCGTCGGGTTGGTGGCGTGAACAAGTTGGCGACGTCGCTGTTCGTGGCGCTGTCGATGATGCTTGCCATAGCAACGATCGGTGGCTGACCGATGCCCTGGGGTCGCGTTTGTTCGAAGCCGGGGATTCTGGTGACGCGCATCGCGGCTGGACTGTTGTTCGTCGATGACTGACGCGGAGCTGGTTGTACGGACCCGCTCAGGAGACCCCGACGCCTTTGGAACCTTGGTGTCGAGGTATTACGACGCGTGCTGGCGTTTTGCGTACCACATGCTGGGGGAGCGGGCAGATGCAGAGGACGTGGTTCAGGACTCCTTCTTGCGCGCGTATCTCGCCATCGGCCGGTACGACGAGCGTGATCAGTTCCGCGGGTGGCTCTTTCGCATCCTCACCAACCAGTGTCGCAACGCCCTTACTTCCCGCGGCCGTCGCACGCGTCGGTTCGTGCAAGACGAGATCGCTCTTGAGTCCGCACCAGCCCCTCCGCTCGGGCTCGCGACCGGCGTCGAAGACGCCGCACTCGTGCGCGCGCTTGGCCAGCTCGACCCGCTCCAACGGGAAGCGCTGCTGCTCAAGTACGCCGAGGGATTGGAGTACGGCGAGATGTCCGCGATGACCGGCGCCGGCGAGTCCGCGCTGAAGATGCGCGTAAAGCGTGGGAGCGAACGGCTGCGCGCCTTGCTCGGGCGGTCGCTTGACTAACGACCGCTCGACCGGGCCAAACGAGCCCAACGACCTCGACCTCTCCACCGTTACCGACGACTCGGCGCTGACGGCGCGGCTACGAGCCTCGTACGCGTCGCTGCCGACACCGGATGCGGCGCAGATCGCCCGTTGCACCACGTCGGTGCTGGCGGGAGCGATGCACGCGCCGGCGCGTGGTTTCGGCGGGTCGCTGCGCCCTCGCTGGTGGTGGGGGGCGGCTGCTGCGGCGGTGCTGGTGGTGTCGGTCAGCACCGTCGTGGTGCGGCGCGGTGGCAGTTTGGTCGGAATAATGGTGGGTACTTCGCGCGTGGCTCAGCCGATCGGCGCGACGTCGGAGAGTGGAGATCGGACGCGATTCGACCTCACGCTGCCGAGCTCGGCGCGCGAGGTCGCCTTGGTCGGCGACTTTAATGGGTGGGATGAGCAGGCCACGCCGATGGTTCGTCTCCCGAACGACGGGGCCTGGTCGGCGCAGGTACCGCTTCCTCCCGGCCGGCACGTGTACGCGTTCGTGGTCGACGGAAAGAAATGGCTCGTTGACCCGCTGGCCCCGCAGGTGCCGGACGACGGGTATGGCCCAGCCAATGCCGTCGTCGTGGACCACCCGCAATGAGGGCCCGCGCGAAGTCCACGTTGTGGCTGGCCCTGCAGCTGCTGTCTACCACCGTCGCCTCGCCGCTGGCAGCGGCCACCTTGGCGGCGACGACCCACGGTGACACCGCGCAAGCAGCGGCCTCGCTGGTGGCGTCGATCGACACCATTCTCTTCCGCGATCCACAGGGGCAGTTCGACGCGGCCCGGTTCGACACCCTCACCGCCAACGCCCTGCGCCTCCTGCTCGACGATGCGGCCGCGAAAGGGCTACCCACGGCGCCCCTGATCAACCGAGCGCTGGAAGGCGCCGCGCGGCGGGTGAGCGGCACCCGAATTTTGAGCGTGGTTCGGGCGCATGCGGTGGCGCTGGCCGATGCGAAGGCGGCCTTAGGCGACGGCAGCACCGTCGCCGAGCTCGATGCGGGCGCCTCCGCGCTCCGGGCCGGGATCGACGCAAAGACGCTGACCGTGGTGCGCGGCACGCGCGCAGCGGGCACCGCGGTGACGGCGCTCGTGGTACTGACCGACGTGGTCCGACGCGGCGTGCCGACATCGACGGCGCGCGACGCGGTCACGACGATCGCACGAATTCCTCGATCCGACGATGTACTGCTGGGTCTGCAGTCCACCGTCGCGAAGAATGCGCAACGTGGACCCGGTATGGCTGTCGAGGCGCTGAATCGCTATGTTCGAGGTACGGTTACTGGTGCCGTGTCGCCGTCCACTCCCGCGACGAGCGACCGCAAGCCAGTTCGCCCTCCTGATTCGTGACGCCCGTTCGCCCCTCCTCAGCGCGTCGCGCCGCCGCTCTGTACCGAGCCGCGGGCGGGCGGTGCTACGTACATTTTTGCTGGGTGCGTTCATGACACGTGCGTTGCTACCGTGCGTGTTGGCCAGCCTCACGATCGCGCCATCGCTCGCCGCGCAGGTCCGCGGCGACGCCCCGATCGCACCGGCGGCCACCATTGGCCCGGTCACCGACGCCTCCACGTTGTCGGTGCTTGGCATGGCTGCACTTCGTGACGGCGCGGGGAATTCGCTGACCCAGCGAAACGACCTGTGGCTCGGCGCCACGCAGCCTCTTGGTCGCATCGGGCGAATTCGTTTCGCCGCACTTGGCACCGGCAATTGGCGTGTGCCGCAAGGCGTCGGCAGCGACGGTCAGCTGGAAGGCACCCTCGCGGTCCGCGCTCGGGCCCGCGTCGGCGATCAGCGCGTCTGGAGCGCGATCAGCTACGGACACGCGTCGGTGAACGGCGCCAACCCCACGGCCGACATCCTGGGCAACGCCATGCCGCCCATGATTGCCGGTGGTCTCGATCTTCGTGCGGTCGATACCACGGTTTCCCGACGGGTCGATGTTGGCGCGATCAGTCGCGCCGAAGCGGGTGTAATGACCAACGCGTCGGGCATGGAGTTTTCCTTCGGCTTCTCCGTCGAGCGCGCCACGCGCACCACGACGCAGACGCTCACGATCGATGAGCCCGACGCGATCATTATGCCGACCGTAGGCGGATCTACACGGCTGGTCAGCAATCGCACGACGCGTTCACTACAGCGACGTGACATCGCAACCGGCATCGCGTCACTCGGCTTTCACACCGGCGCGACCACGTGGCTGGTGTCGGTGACGTCGCCGGTGGCGACGTGGATCTCCAGCGACGCGCTCTTGCCCAAGCCAAGCGCGCTGCCCACGGTGGCCTCGCTTGCGGTTGTGCAGCCGATCACCGCGTGGCTGTCGCTGGTCGGTGCCGCGGCAACGAACGCCGCGACCGTTGGCGGCACCGCGCTACGCGACGATCTCGACAATCAACGCGCGCGCAGCTTTGCCCCCGTACTCGCGATTGGCGTGCGCATCGCTCGCCTGCCCTTCCGCGGTACCGACGGTACGCCCGGTGGTATACTCGCTTTCGAGACACGTACGCTCGGCGCGGTCGACTCGCTCGCGGTCGAACAAGGCATCTCGGCTCCCGATGGTGACACCCTGCGCGTGGTGCTGTTGATCGACGCGCCGCGCGCCGAGTCGGTGGAGCTGATGGGTGATGCTACCGAGTGGATGGTCACGCAGATGCAGCGGGGTACCAATGGACGATGGAGAGCAGAGCTCAAACTCGCGCCAGGTATGCACCGGATCACCGTGCGCGCCGACAGAGGCGCCTGGATCTCTCCGCCGGGACTACCGATCGGGAATGATGATTACGGGAGCCCGGTGGGAATGATCATGGTGCGCGGGAAACGGCGCTAAGGAATACTGGAGTTGGTGGTATCTCACCAATTCAGAGGTCAGAGATCAGAGACGCCTATCTCTGCATACAAATCGAAGCACTCCTCACTTCCCCCCCTTCACTCTGATCACCTGTGTCGTGCTATCGGTCGTGCCCGCGCCCGACACCATGAGTGTGAGCTGATAATCTCCCGCCGGAACCTGCGGGAAGTTGATGTTCAGACTACGTCCGGGCCCGCCATCAGGGCGTCCGTTGTCGTTGTACTTGATCGACACCGGGGTAACGGACTTTGACAGACCGATCGAGCTGCCGAACTTCTGAAAGAAGCCCGCGCCCACGCGGGTGGCACGCAGGCTGACCTGCAGGGGCTGACCCGGCGAGGCCTGGCGATACATCTCCCAGTAGATACCGATCGATGTGCCGGCTTCGATTTCGTTGCTGCCGTACGCCTGCAGGGCGTTGCGCTCCAACATCGGCGTGGCCGAGACGTCACCGCGCTGCAGCAGTAGGTACTCGGACAGTCGGGTACCGGCGGGCAACGGCTTGATCACCGTGCGCACGCGCGCGGCGCGCTTCCCAGTCGGTGCAAGCACTTCCAGACTGGCCAGCATCGGGGCGCGGATCGGCAACAGCAACGCGCCGTTGGCTTGCGCACTGTCGCGCTTGGCCTGCACCGGTTCGCGACCATCGAAGGCATCGACGGTGAGGGCGGCCGTGTACGGCGCGCGCCCCATCTCGAGTTCGCGCATGAGTCGATACCCGCCGGCCACGATCGTGGTGTCGCCTCGCAGAAAGCGCGCGAACTGGTTCGGTAGTGCGCCGAAGCCGGTGGCATAGCGCGGCGCGTAGCGCATGCGCGCCTTCTGTCGTCGCGGATTCCAGTCGCCCGGTGTGGCGGCAAGCGGCGTCGCGATCGCTGACGGCACCGGCATGAAGTCGTAGCTCGGCGTCGGCTCGTGGCCGATGACCGACGGCGGACGCGGGTCGGCCACACCGCCGTTCTGCACCGACCACGCGGTGGGCCAGCCATAACGGATCTGCGACTCCAACAGATCATCCCCCCACTGCAGATCGTACGGGATGCGCGCCAGCGAGTGAACGCGCGACATTGTGCGCCGCGCGTACAGTTCGTTTTGAATGTCGTTCGACGGAATCATCCACAATGGCTGCGCGAGGCGCAGCACGCGCAGATTCTCTGCGCCGCGGCTCGCGCAGGGTGTGGCCTTGTAGGCAGCATGCATCGCGGGATCAAGCCACCACGTGAGGTCGGTCCACGTGCACCGCTGCGCGAGCGGCATGGACACGAGCGCACGCGCGAATGTGATCGTAGCATCCTGATGCCGATTGGCGTTGTGCAGGGCGAGCCCTTCCAGCGCTTCGCACCACCACGTCGTGCCGCGGCAGGCCCGTGCGGCATTGATTGCGACGTCAAGCTGCTCCGATTCGATCGCGTAGCGCACGCGCATGCCATTCACCCAATCGTCCTTGGGGTCGGCCGCTTGCGCCTGCGCGAGGAGATCCAGCAGCTGTTCGCGCTCGATCTTCGAGTCGTTACGCTCGGCAGGGGGCGGCACGTCGCCGTTGTTGTTCCAGTAACAAATGCGCCCTAGCTGCACTTCGCAGGACGCATCGGCACCGCCATTGTAGAAGCGCAACCCCGTGCGATGATTTCGCTCGAAGCCATCTTGTACGGTGCGCGCCTGCGACCCGAGTGCGCTCATGGTGGCTGGGTTTCCACGGAGCGGATCGGCCGGGACGTTCGGTGCGGCAGCACCTTGACCCGCGCGCATACTGTCAGTGGGTGGCGTGCCCACTGGCGGCGTCTGCGCCGACAGCACTGGCGACCACCACGCCGTGGACAACGTCACGAGCGCAGCCAGCGCCCACGAGAGCCGCGCGGCAGACACGAACTGGCGGCCAGCAATCTGTTTCACCAAGGGCCTGCTCCTGAGAGAAATCAAGGTCACACCGCGCGACCGGTAGCGGTCGTCGCGGCGCGACATCGACACCATGACATCGACACGACTTCGACGCGCCAAGAATGAAACGGTGCGCGCCGTGCGAAGTTAACGCTCGGAGGAGCGAGCCGGGATTCAGAAGGTCAACTTCACCCCGGCCGTCAGGGCCCAGTTGTGCGTGAGGTTTCCCTCCGCACGGAAGCCCACCGCATCCTCTGAATTGAATCGGCTCACCCAGTCCTTGGCCTGCACGCGGAGTGCGAAGCTTTCAGCCAAGCCGATATCGAGACCTACCCCACCGGTGTAGGCAATGTTCGAGGCGCGCACGTCAAACAGGGAGTTTTTGATGTCGTTGGTCAAACCACCGATGCCCACCTGAACGTAAGGCGCGATGCCGGTCTTCTTGCCCGGTAGTCCGCCGAGCTCAAGGCCGGCGTCGTACAGCCACGTTTTTACCGTCCCCACGTTGACACCACCGAGCAGCGGCAACCCGATGCGGAGATCGCCCGCCGCGTAGGCCAGATTGCCCACCAGCGCGATGCCCTTCGTAAGCGGAATACTGGCCTGTCCACCAACCAGCGGGGCGTTCGTGGTCGACAAATTCGTGCCGATAGGACCGTCGTACCAATTGCCGGTGATCAGGTACCCGGCGTAGGGCGTCAGGGTGGCGCCAACGCCGGTCTGCGCCTTCGCGATGTTGGCCACGAGCGCCGTTGCCAGTAACGACGAGAGGACGAGGACGGCGAGCCGGTGTGCGTGCGCCGCCGGCGAGAGTCGCGAGAGCGAAGCGGTGCGGACGGAATTGGACATAGCAGATCTCCAGAAGGTGTCGCGACTTGTCGATGCACGTCGCGGACCGGCTTGGCCAGCGAGCAGGTCTGGTCCGGCGTGCAACGCCAACACGTTGGTATCCATCCACTTACCGCCCACACTGGGATCGACATTAACGAGCCGAAGCGAAACGATCGTCCCCAAAACAGGACGCTCGTCTGTATCTGCCAACCTACAGTCTATCGAGTCGCCTATTCGCCGTGGCTATTCCGAATCGGGATACTGCGGCACGCTACGAAGCGTCACCGCCTCCGACTTACCGCGTGCGCGGATGTTCAACATCTCGACAATCACGGAGAAGGCCATCGCCATATAGGTGTACCCCTTCGAAATGTGCTGTCCAAATCCTTCGGCCACGAGGTTCGTACCAATCAACACCAGGAACGACAGTGCGAGCATCTTCACGGTGGGGTGCCTGTCCACGAAATCGCTGATCGGCGAGGCCGCGAACAGCATCACGGCCAGCGCGATCAGGTTGGCGGCGATCATGATGACGACGCTGTCGGCCATACCGATGGCGGTGATCACCGAATCGAGCGAGAAGACGATATCGATCACAGCGATTTGGGCCACCGTGGCCCATAGGGAGCGTCCGCCGTTCACGGAAGTCGTGGACCCTTCGGGGCCTTCCAGCTTGCTGTGGATCTCCAACGTGGCCTTGCCGATCAGGAACAGGCCACCAACGATCAGGATCAGGTCACGTCCGGACACGGCTCGACCGAGCACCGTGAAGAACGGTTCGGTAAGGCGCATGACCCAGGCGATCGACAACAGGAGCGCCACGCGTGACACAAAGGCGCCCATGAGGCCGAACCGGCGGGCCTTCGGTTGATCGGCCGGGGCCAGCTTCCCGGCCAGGATCGAGATGAAGATGATGTTGTCGATACCGAGGACGACCTCGAGCACCGACAGCGTCAGCAGGGAAATCCACGCCTGCGGATCAGAAAGCAGATCGATCATGGTGACAAGCTAATGGGCTATCTTTGATAAATGTCTGCTCTCTCGACCACGTCCGCGTCGCCTGACGCTACCGCAATTTCACGTCCCGCCGTCGTCCTGTTGTCGGGCGGCCTCGATTCCACGACCGTGCTTGCCGTCGCGCGTCGTGATGGCTACACGCCCTACGCCATGACGTTTCGATACGGACAGCGTCATTCGCTCGAGATCGACGCGGCGCGACGCGTGGCGGCGGCGCACCGCGTCGCGAAGCACGTGGTGGTGGACATCGATCTGCGGCTGTGGGGAGGTTCAGCCCTCACGGCCGATGTGGCGGTGCCCAAGGACCGCGACGTCGTGCATCCGACCAACGAGATCCCGGTCACGTATGTGCCGGCGCGAAACACGATCTTTCTGTCCTTCGCGCTGGCGTGGGCGGAGACGCTGGACGCGCAGGCCATTTTCATCGGGGTGAATGCGCTCGACTACTCGGGCTACCCCGACTGCCGACCGGAATACATCGCGGCGTTCGAGCAGATGGCAAACCTGGCCACGCGGGCCGGCGTGGAAGGCTCGCAGCGGCTCAAGATCCACGCGCCGCTGCAACACCTCAGCAAGGCGGACATTGTTCGTCTTGGGCACGAGCTTGGCGTGGACTATTCGATTACAACCAGCTGTTACGACCCGACCCACGACGGCACGGCTTGCGGCCACTGCGACGCCTGCCAGCTCCGATTGCGTGGGTTCGCCGAAGCGGAATCGGTCGATCCGATCGCGTACGTCGCGGGAGCCTGATTCATGGCGTACACGGTTCGCGAGTGCTTTTACACGCTGCAGGGCGAGGGTGTGCAGGCAGGACGCGTCGCGGTGTTTTGCCGCTTCTCGGGCTGTAATCTGTGGACGGGGCGCGAGGCCGACCGGGCCACCGCCGTATGCACCTTTTGTGACACCGACTTTGTCGGTACCGGACCCGACGGCGGCAAGTTCGCGACGGCTATCGAGTTGGCCGCTTTTGTGAAGAGTCGCTGGCCGACCGACGCGCCGGAATACGTCCGCCCTTTCGTGGTCTGCACGGGAGGCGAGCCGCTGCTGCAACTCGACGACGAGGCGGTTGCCGCGTTGCATGCTGAGGGATTCGAGATCGCCGTGGAGACCAATGGAACGCAGGTGGCGCCCGAAGGGCTCGACTGGATTTGCGTGAGTCCTAAGGCACGGGCGCCACTGGTGCTGACTTCGGGCCATGAGCTCAAGCTGGTCTACCCGCAGCCCACCGCCCTGCCGGAACGCTTCGCGCGACTCGATTTTCGACATTTTCTGCTGCAGCCAATGGATGGACCGCAGGCGATAGAGAACACGGCAGCGGCCCTGTCCTACTGCCTGGCGCATCCCCAGTGGCGGCTCTCGGTGCAGACCCACAAGGCGCTCGGGATCCGATAACAGAAAGGGGGGTCGAAAACGGGGGCCGTTGGCGAACCGAAGGTTTCCCGCATTGTGATAAAGACCGGTAGCGTGACAGTCACGGTTGGGCTAGGTTCCTCGCTCCGGACCGATCTCGCCCCCCGAGCACCGCGTAACGTGATCTCACTCTCGCGCCAACTTCTTTCGCTCAGCTTGTGCGCCGCGCTCGTCGCGATCGCACCGTGTGCCGAAGGACAGTCGCTGGAGAAACTCGAGTCTCGGAAACCGTTCACCGCGTGGAGTGTTTCAGCGCAGAATCTCCGCGACTCCATCGTTGCAAAGGCGCGTGGACAGATCGGCACTCGCTACAAGCTCGGCGGCACGAAGCCGAACCTTGCGCTCGACTGCAGCGGCCTCGTGAAGTACGTCATGGGTGCGCTCGACGTGATGCTCCCGCGCACCGCGCAGAAGCAGTCGACGGTCGGCCAGGAAGTGCCGAAGGATCTGGCGGCGCTCAAGCCGGGCGATCTGCTCACCTTCGGTCGTGGCAAACGCATCTCCCACATCGGAATCTACGTGGGGGAGGGACGCATGGTGCACGCAAGCACGTCGAAGCGTCGCGTCATCGAAACCCGCATCACCGAGCGCTCGCCGCTCATTCGTCAGTGGAAAGGCGTACGCCGCCTGGTCGGCGGAGCGAACGTCACCATGCGCGACTCGCTGCTCGCCTTCGCCGACTCGCTCAAGCAGTAGCGTCACTTCGTTGTTGCCAAGTAGCCGATCCGCCCCCAGCATTGGGGGCGTTTTTGTTTTCAAGTCGCCCCTGGGGAGGAATTCATGTTCGCACTGATTACCCGTTTCACGCGCGCGGCGCTGTTCGCCGCGCCGCTTGGCGTCGCCGTGATGGGACCCGTTCCGCTGTCGGCGCAGGAACCGTTGCCGAAAGATCGACTGACCATCGCCGATTACTTCAACTGGGAAGACGTGGCCGCACCGAGCATGTCGCCCGACGGTCGACAGATCCTCTACACGCGCACGTGGACCGATCAGCTGAACGACAAACGTGAATCCTCGGTGTGGATCATGAATGCGGACGGCACGAGGAATCGCTTCCTGGTGAAGGGAGCCGACGCGAAGTGGTCACCCGACGGATCGCGCATTTCCTATGTCGCACCTGGTGAACCCGGTGGCGCACAGATCTGGGTGCGCTACATGGATGCGGAAGGCGCCACCACGCAGGTCACACGACTCACGGAAGCGCCGGCCGATCTCGAGTGGTCGCCCGACGGCAAGACGATCGGCTTCGGCATGCTGGTGCGCGGCACCGACTCGTGGCGAATCGCGATGCCGACGCCGCCGCGTGGCGCCAAGTGGACCGAGGCGCCGCGTGTCGTCACAAAAGTGAAGTACCGCGCCGATCGACAGGGGTTTCTCGAAGACGGATTGCGTCAGCTGTTCACCGTGCCGGCCGACGGTGGCACGCCGCGCCAAGTCACGAGCGGTGACTGGGCGGCCAACGGCACGACGTGGATGCCCGATGGAAAGAGCTTCGTGTTTACGTCGCTGCGCACGGCCGACGCTGAATACGCGTGGCGCCAAAGCGACATTTACAAAGTGGATATCACCACCGGTGCGGTGTCCGCGCTCACGTCGCGCAACGGTCCGGACAACTCGCCCGTGCCGTCTCCCGATGGCCGTTTCATCGCGTACACGGGCTACGACAGCACCGATGCGACCTGGAAGGACGCCACGATGTACGTGATGGATGCCGACGGCCGGAACGCCCGGGCACTCACCGGGACATTGGATCGTACACCGAGCGGCATGATGTGGGCGCCCGACGCGAGCGGCGTGTACTTCAATGTGGAGAACGAAGGGTCGCGCAACCTGTACTTCGTATCGCTCAGAGGCGACATCCGGCAGGTTACCAAGGGCGCGCACGTGCTCACGGTGAGCGACATCAACAAGAATTTCACGGCCGTCGGTGTGGCCACATCGTCGACGAAGCCCAACGATATCGTAGCGTTCGATGTGCGCACGCCCGCTATCCGGCAGCTTACCGACGTGAACGGCGACGTGCTCGCCGGCAAGAAGCTCGCGACCACTGAAGAGGTGTGGTATACGTCGGTTGACGGCCAGCGTATTCAGGGCTGGATCGTGAAACCGGCCGACTTCGACGCGACGAAGAAGTACCCGCTGATGCTCGAGATTCACGGGGGGCCGCACTCGATGTACAACGTGGGCTTCAGCTTCTCGCGCCAGGATCACGCGGCGAACGGCTTCGTCATGCTCTACACGAATCCGCGTGGCTCCACCGGCTACGGTTCAGCCTTCGGCAACGCGATCAAGAACGCGTATCCCGGTAAGGACTACAACGACCTCATGGCCGGCGTGGACACCGTGATCAATCGCGGCTTCGTGGATAGCAACCGGCTGTACGTGTTCGGCTGTTCGGGTGGCGGCGTGCTCACCGCGTGGACCGTCGGCCATACCGACCGCTTCGCCGCGGCGGCATCCATGTGCCCGGTGATCAACTGGCTCAGCTTCGTCGGCACCACAGACGGTTCGAGCTGGTACTACAACTTTGCCAAGTATCCATGGGACGATCCCAGCGAGCATCTCAAGCGCTCGC
This sequence comes from Gemmatimonas sp., assembly GCF_046594945.1. GTDB lineage: Bacteria > Gemmatimonadota > Gemmatimonadetes > Gemmatimonadales > Gemmatimonadaceae > Gemmatimonas. Next base: position 50,411 of record NZ_JBKJRB010000124.1, read on the forward strand.
CGTTAATGTACGTGGGAAGCGTGAAGACACCGACGTTGTTGATGACGGGTGTGAACGACCTGCGCACGCCGATCAGTCAGACGGAGGAGTTCTACGAGGCCCTGAAGATCCGGAAGGTGCCCACGGCGATGATTCGCTTCAATAACGAGTGGCATGGCACCAGCTCGTCGCCGTCCAACTTCCTGCGCACACAGCTCTATCTTCGCAGCTGGTTCGACAAGTATCAGATGCCGCCCAAGGGGCAGCGTGTCACGCAGGATCAGCAGTGAGCACTCCGGCGGGCTGGCGTGAGTGATCTGTTGTTTCGGGGGCGCGGCGCCGAGGTGGGCGGCCGCGCCCCTGCGTGGTTGGTGCGCAGCGCGGGCGGCGTCCTCGGCCTCACGATCGTGCAGCTTGCGGCGTCCCTCGGCGTATGGACCGCCGTCGGCGTGTCGTCCGTCACCGCGCGCCTCGTGCTGATGCTGGCCGGCGCGCTGCTGGCCACGTCATCCCGTGGCGCGTGGCTGTGGGTGATCTCCGGGGTAGGTTGCACAGTGCTCATGCTCGTGTCCTACACGCCGCTCGTCACGCCGATGGTCGCCCCGTTCGTGCGCCGTGACACCGCCGTGGCCGCAGGCGAACTCGACGCTCTCATCATTCTCTCGGGCAGCGTGACGTCAGAAGGGCGGGTGGCCGGCGCGGCGCTCGAGCGCCTGATCAGCGGCTTTCAGCACGCGCGGCGGTTGGGCATTCCGGTGGTCGCGCTCTCAGTGGTTGCCGACGACGCCGACCCGTCGGTGGCGAGCTCGGAGCGTGACCAGCGCGAATTGGCCCAGCTAATGGCCCCCGATCTGGAGCTACGCTTTGTTCGGAACGTGCACAGTACTCGCGACGAGGCACTCGGTTTTGCCGCGATGGCGCGCACGCGTGGCTGGCGGCGGGTCGTGGTGGTGACGTCGCCCCTGCACTCTCGGCGTGCCTGTGGCGCGGTCGAGCACGCGGGGCTTTCGGTGCGCTGCGTCCCGGCCGCCTCTCGCGAGTACGCGCTGTCACGCCTCGATCGACCAGAGAATCGACGGCTGGCGTTCGCTGATGTGGTGTATGAATCCGCCGCCATGCTGCTGTACGCAATGCGCGGCTGGACGCCGTCGCAATAGCACCTCACTGAGTGGTTGCTTTTCACATAGGTGATGTTCGACACTTTCATGAGATGCTCGAGATCGGTACGTTTTGCTGGTTGTCTTCCCTCTCGCCACTAATTCCATGAGCTCTTTCTCAGTCCGCAAGCGCGGGACGTCCGCGCTTGCCGTTGTGCTCGCCTTTGCGTTGAGCGCCTGTACCGACACCGCCGCACGTGCCCGTGCCGACTCCTTGTCGGCGGCGCTGGCCAGCGCTAGCGCTGAACGCGACTCGCTGCAGGGGCTGATGCAGGGCTCGAGCGCGGACAAGGACCGGGCGCTGGCGCAGGTTGTCGAGGCCTCCAAGTTTGCCGACGAAGTCGATGCCGAGCTGCGGAAGGTGCGAGGGCTGTCCAGCAAGGTGGGCGTCACGAAGAGCGACGAGTCGGGAAAGACGGAAGCCGCGGCCGCGCAGAAGGACATTCTCGACCGCCTTGCCCAAATGCGGCAACGGTTGGCGGCACGCCAGCGTCAGGTCGCCGCGCTGCTGGACACGATGAAGACGATGCGCGCCGATTCAACGGCGGCCGCAACGCTGCTGGTGGATCTCAACGCGCGTCTCGCCATGCGAGACAAGGAGATCGCGGCCTTTCAGGAAGAGATCCGCGCCCTGCGCACGCAGAATGAGCAGCTTACGGTCGAGAAGGCCGTCCTCACCGACACGGTGAAGGCGATGGACGTGCGAGAGAATAAGGTGTTCTACGTGGTCGGTTCACGTCGTCAGCTCATTGCCGATAAACTGGTGACCGAAGAAGGCGGCTCACGTGGCCTCCTGATCGTAAAGCTCGGGAAGACGTTGGTGCCCGCACGGTCGCTCGACGAATCGCGCTTCATACGTGCCGATCGACGTGAAGTGCTCACGATCCCGCTGCCGCGCAGCGATCGTCCGTATCGCATTGTGTCGCGTCATGACGTGGGTCTACTCGAAGCGGCGAAGAAGGAGAAGGATGGCGCGTTCCGCGGCGAAAGCATCCGTATCACCGACCCGGTGAAGTTCTGGGCGGCGTCCCGCTACCTGATCATCGTCGAGAAGTAACGTCCACGCTGGCAGTCGGTACAACGCAAACGCGGCGCTTACTGGAGTCAGTAGGCGCCGCGTTTCCGTTGTTCGACGTGGGGGCGCCGGTCAGACGTGTGGAAGTTCCCGGTCGCCGACGTCACCATCCTCGCGATGCCAGTACAACTCGTCTGGCGACAGCGGCCGGATGGCGAGATCGACCGCGAGCCACGTAGTCTTGGCAAAGGGATAACAGAACACGCAGCCGGACAGCATCAAGAATGCAGTGACGTACGTGATGAGATCCCACGGCGGATCAGGCCACGTCAGGTACACGAAGCCGCAGACAGAGAAGAACAGGATGAGTTCAACCGCGATGAGGTTGAACAGGTACGCGCCGACAAAGTAGTCATTCTCCCCTCGCTCGAGACGGATGCCGCAGCTGGGGCACTGCTCCTTGAGCTCGAAGAACGACGCGAAGATCTTGCGACCTCCGCAGTGTGGGCATCGCAACTGCAGCGCGCGGAGTACCAGTTGTGTCAGCGACGGTCGAGTGACAGAAACGGTGGCGGAGTTCACCGCCGAGGAAGCGTCGCGAGAAACGCGCTGAGGTAGCCGCCCCAGACCTTTGGCGCCGAGTGCGTGCCGTGTCCGCGCGTGTCCGGCGAAATCGGCAACAGAATGAACTGCGTACGTGGCATCATCGCCGCATAGCGTTCGGCCATCCCCAGCTCTGGCGGATTGACTTGATCGTCGGCCGAGTTGATGAACAACGCGGGCGCGGTAATGCGCGCGAGATTTGCCGATGGATCGTAGTCGCGTGACGCGTCGAACTGGTACAGAAAATCATTGGCGTCGGTCGTGGCCATGCGCGCATCGAGGTACGCCCGGATGACGCTGTCGGCCTTGTCGCGCGTGGGCGCCTGCGCCTGTTGCACCAACGGCGCACTGGACATGATGAACAGCATCATCTGCGCGGCCCGCAGGCCAGACGGCATACTCGTGTACTCGCCACCCTTCCACGCCGGATCATTGCGAATGGCGTCCATCGCCATCGTGCGGATCATGCGATTTCGGCCGGCGATCTGCGCCGGTACGCAAGCATACGGCGCGAGACCGTCCATGAACTCCGGGTAGGTGTAACCCCACACCCAGCCCTGCATGCAGCCCATCGACGTCCCCATGATAAGTCGCAGGTGGTTCACCTTGAGATGTTCGGTGAGCAACCGATGTTGCGCGGTAACCATGTCGTCGTAGGTGTACTTCGGAAAGCGCGCGTGGAGTCCATCGCTGGGCTTGGCAGAGCCACCGTGGCCGATTCCGTCGGGCAGCACGATGAAGTAGGTGGCGGTGTCGAGTAGTTTGCCGGGAGCGAAGAGCTCGCCAGCGTACCCGTTGGAGAGAAAGCTGCGCCCCGTGCCGCCGGTGCCGTGCAGGATCATGACGGCGTTACGGACGACCCCCTTGGCATCGCGTCGGGGCGTGCCGAGGGTGGTGTAGTGCAACCGCAACTCGGGGAGGCGTTCACCCGAGCGGAAAGTAAAATCTTTGACGAGGAAGTCGCCCTGCGTGCCGGAGCGAGCCCAGGCAGCGGGAGAAGATGTGGGCGTCTGGGCGTTGCCGACCGACGCCGCAATGGCAGAGCCCGCAAGGAAAAGCGAGCCGAGCAGGTGGCGAAGAAGCGTTGCACGTGACATTCTGGAAGCTAATGAGTCTCAGCGACTTACGCTGGGATCCGAGAGAAATGCCAAGTCCAAAGCGATCAACCAAACTCTACTATGAAACGGTTCTCACCACGTAGTGCTTGCTTAACGCGGTTCGTCCTTTAGGTTCGCCAATCGTGGACGCGCGCAAGGTGTGCCCCCAGTGTGGGGAAGAGTTCGACAGCTCCGTTGCCTTTTGTGCCAAGGACGGCACGGCACTCGTGTCGCCTGCTGCCCAGGCCGACCTCGTCGGCCATGTGATCGGCGGGCGCTATCGCGTGGTCTCGCACCTGGGCGAGGGCGGCATGGGTCAGGTATACTTGGCCGAGCATGTTCGGATGAAGCGCAAGAGCGCGATCAAGATCATGCGCCCGGCGCTGGTCGGTGATGCGGAAGCCCTGCAACGCTTCACGCGAGAGGCGGAGAACGCCAGCAAGATCTCGCACCCGAACGTCGCGTCGATTTTCGACTTCGGCGAAACGGACGAGGGACTCGTCTATCTTGCCATGGAGTTCGTGGACGGCGAAGCGTTGGCCGCCACTCTCAAGCGCGAGGTGGCGCTGCATCCCGTGGTGGCGGCGGACATTATCGGACAAGCCGCCGACGCATTGCAGGCCGCGCACGACTTGGGCATTCTGCATCGCGATTTCAAGCCCGACAACCTGATGCTCACGAAGCGCACGGACGGCACGTTCGTCGTGAAGCTCGTGGACTTCGGTATCGCGCGTATGATGGAGAAAGGGGCACAGCAGGTCACGCGTACTGGTTTCGCGGTCGGCACCCCGGAGTTCATGTCACCCGAACAACTGTCGGGCGACGTGCTCGACAGTCGGTCCGACCAATACTCGCTCGCGCTCGTGGCGTTCATCGCGCTCACGGGGCACGACGCGTTCACGAACTCATCATCGAAGGAATCGCTGATCGCGCGATTGACAAGCCGTCCGCGTCGTCTCGATGAAGTGCGCAGCGACCTCGAGTGGCCGAATTCGCTGCAGGACGTCTTCGACAAAGCGCTGGCGCCCGATCCAGTCGACCGATTCGAGAGCGTGTCAGATTTTGGTATAACGCTCGGCAACGCCGTGATGGAAATGACGCCATCGCAGACGGCCGAGATTTACCGGCACGCGCTGGGGAATCGCATGTTGAGCGTGGCGTCGCGGACGCCGAGCGACATTACGGGCGTGCGCACGCCGTCATCGAGTGAAGCGACTGCCAAGGCGAAGAAGGCCAAGAAGGAGCCGCAGCGCCGCCGCGATCCGGTAGCCGTGCGCCGTCGCCAATCGGTGGTGCCGTATATCGTGCTGCTCGGCATCGCGACGTGGGGCACGTGGTGGTATGGCTCCAAGCAGGAAAACGGACTCGCGCGCCAAGCCGCCGATAAGATCGGCATTTACGCTGGCGCCGCGCGCGACATGGTCAACGGCTATATCGAGCGTGCCCCGGACAAGGCGCCCGAAGTGGTGCTGCCGACCGATCCGACGCCGACCGCACCCATCAAGAAGGCGAGCACCAAGCGACGCACGAATACCGCGGCCAAACGCGACGCCGATTCGACAACGACGGTGGTGGCGCCTGAGACGACGAAGGTGAAGACGGACAGCTTGTAGATTGGCAACGGCCGCCTGCATGGGACGCCAGACGGAGGATTGCGGGAGGGAAGAATCCGGTGCACCGCGCCACGGTGCTGCTTGCTCCGTCCTGAAACCCTCCCCCCGACACCCTAAGCCGTCGGCCGTTATCCTTCGTTCCGATTAAAAGCCGAAGCGAATACCGACGCTCACCGGAACGATCTGCAGCGCTGCACGGTTACATCCGACGTCGCCAATGCAATTGAGCTTCGGCGTACCGTCGAACACGTGATGAAAGCGCGACTCAACGAAGGCGGCCATCCCGCCCATACCGAACTCGATGCCGGCGCCGCCGTTGAGGCCGAACTTGGTCGTGTTCTCTTCGTTGATGTTCAGGAGCGAACCGCAGCCAGCGCCGGCGCATTTCGGGCTGTTGCGCACGTAGTAGCCGCCCACGCCGCCGGTGACATACGGACGGACCGGTGAATTCTCGAGTGGAATGCCGAGCATCGCGTTGAGCGTGCCGGTCACCATGCTGTACTTGTTCGAGATCGTTACCTGCGTGGTGCTGCTGCCGGTGGTCACGAGATTGCGGTCACCGAAGCCGTGATACATCACGTCGGCACGAAGGCCGAACGGACCTACACGACGGCCAAAGTCGGCAAAACCACCGACGTGAAAACCAGCCGGTGCCACGTCGTTGTAGTCACCGACCGGGAACGTGGCGCCACCGAGGATGCCGAAGCCGACGGCCGGCGCGGGAGTAGTCGAGCTTGCCTGCGCCTGAACGGCGAACGGCGTTGCGATGGCCACTAGGCCACAAAGCACGCGAGTCAATTTCATGGTGTTTCTCCTTGAGATGGGAATACAGACAAGGAGGAGGCATGTCTTGTGCCGCGAGTTTGATGCGCGTGCGCGAGGACACAAAGGGGCCCACCGCCCCCAAGCGCTTGGCCATTCACATCCCGCCGCTCACGCCACTACCGCCCCGCGTCCAGATCATTCCAATTCAGGATCGCGTTGAATCCGAGGAAATACGTGCCTTGGGTCTGCCATCTCCAGAACGGACGGATCGCAAACATCACGACGTGGCCCTTGCCGACGGGGGCGTCGATCAGCTGGGCGCGGTTGGCTAAACCTTCGCCATTGGCCAGCGTACCGGACAGCAACATGTCGCCGGCATTGGCCGGGAACTGCATGATCACGCGCGGTCGGGAGCCGTCGATGCCCGTGGCTCCACCGAACACGGACCCGCCGACTGTATTGGCTCCAGCAGCGGCTCCAGCAGCGGCTCCAGTGCCTCCGGTAACGCCACGGCCACTCTGAGCCGATCCAGCAGCGGTGGCGGGCCCAGCGGGCGCGCCACGCCCCCCCGCAGGCATTGCCGTGCCGGTCGAGTCACTCGCACCGAATGTCCATGGCGAAATGCGCAGCGGCACGGCGTTGGGGGTGATGTTCTGGCTGAGCGCCGAGCCGCGTCCGCCGCCACCGCCGGCGAAGAGGCCGACCGACCCCGCGACTGACAGCACGGGATCCTGATTGAAGTACACCGGCATCTGCGCGTCGAAGCCGTACGCCAACGGGCTCGTGCGATCGATAACCACGCCGCGGAGAATCGTACCGCGGGCGAACAGTCCGGCCGGCGACTCCACGGTGATGCCGCTGGTGAGGTTGTACGCCGGAAAGATCGTCGTCGTCGACCCTTCCACGATCAGCGTACCACCAGCCTGCACAAACTTGTACAGCTCGGTGAGTCCTTCGATCCCCAGGCCGCCGCGGATGTCGTCGGCGCTGTCATTGGCGCCAAGATTCGGCGTGGCCGGAGATTTTTTATAAGGCAACGGGGTACTGCCCGACTTGATGAGGCCGGCCACGTGCGACTGCGCGCTGCCGCCCACGCTGGGATAGATGATCACGTCGTACTTCGCGCGGAGCTTGCCGTCCCTGAGCTTGATGTCGGCGAAGTAGGTGTACGGCACGCCGTAACTGTCGAGCGCGGCCCGCACCCACCCTTCATCCTGCGTTCGCTGCCAGGCATGGATGTAGCCGATGCGCGGAAGATCGAGGTCGTGCAGCTTCACGGCCGGTGCGGCCGCCACCGCGACGCCGCTCAGGCCAAGTTCCTTGAGTGTCGGCTCGAGTTTGGCGCGATCGGCTGCGGGAATGATGAACGCCCCCGCGCGGAACGAGCGACCGGCCGCTTCGAAGTCGGCTTCGGCGGCCTGCATACGTACTCCCGCGTGCGTGGTACGGAATTTCATCAGGTTGTTGTCGGTGGTGTGATCGACGATCAACACCGCGCCCGCGCCCGCGATGCCGCCGGCCGCGTGCACCTTGGCCGTCACGGCCGTCATCGCCTGATCGAGGATACGCTTGTCGCTCACCGGCAGCAGCGCCACGTTGCGCATGTACTGAAACGTCCAACCCGTGTCGTCGTATGGGCTCGGATTGGACGGCGAGTAGTTCTGAATCGAGAAGTACATGTCGGCGAGCGTGCGATACGGTTGGTCGCCGCGCACGATGTAATCACCCGGCTTCACCTCGAGCGAACCCACCGTGAACGCGGTGTTCGCAGTGTGCACTTCGAGCCCCTGCTTGCGCAATTCGTTCACGGCATCGGCGGCGTCGGCCTTCCGACGTTGCGTGGCCGGAATCACCCACGCGAACGGGCCGGCGCCGGACTTCCCCCTCTCCACCGCCCGCTTGTTCTTGATCCAGTAGTTCTCGAGATAGAGCGACTTGTTATCGGCGAAATGCTTGAGCGAGAAGAGCACCGCGGACTGCTGAATGTTCGTGTTGTTGCGCGGCCCCCACTTGATGTACGGCAGCGGCGGATTCGGACGGAACCACTCGCGGCTGGTCGTCGTGGCCGGCGGACGCACTTCGTAGTTGTCCGGGCCGTAGCTCTGCACTTCGTAGAAGCGGCCGATCGCGTTCTTCGTGTGCGCGGCGAAGAACATATAGTTCGGCGTCCACCCGTCGTAGAAACCGTACGTCCACACCCCCGGCACGCCGCGCTTCGTCAATTCCTGCACGTCCACTTGGGCCATCATCCACCACTCGGTCACGGTGATGGGGTCGATGGCGTCGTTGTACGGGCCTGTGCCGGTGCTCGAGTAGAGGTACGTGACCGACTCGTGCAGATCGTGCATTACCTGCGGCTTCCATTGCAGGAAGAAGTCGTTCACGTTCTTCGTGAGCGACAGGAACTGGCCCATGCCGTCGCGATTGTTGTCGTGGGCGACGTACTTCCCCCAGTACATGAGGGGGAGTCGCGCCGCGCCGGGAGGCAGTTTCTTGTTGTAGTAATAGGTGTCGACCTGCTTCTCACGGCCGTCCACCTCGATCACGGGCGTGATGAAGGTGATGATATTGTTGCGGATCTGTTGAATGAACGGCGTCTCTTCGACGATCAGTCGATACGCCAGCTCCTGCAGCATCTCCGGACCGCCAGTTTCCGGCGAGTGGATACCGCTGGTGAGCCAGTACATCGGCTTCGTGGTGCCGATCAGCCGCTTCGCCTCCGCCTCGCTCGTTTTGCGCGGATCGCTGAGGGCGGCGATGTCGCCCTTGAATTGCTCGAGATTGGCAATGGTCGTCGAATCGGCGATCACCAACACCACCATCTCGCGCCCTTCTTCCGTTTTGCCGATCGTCCAGTACTTGGCGCGCGGCGAGGCGTTGTCGAGCGCTTCGAAATAGCGATGAATGTCCTTGGCGTACGTGAGCTCACCGGGCGTGCCGACAATGCGACCGTGAAACCTGAGCGGCGTCGGCACGGTGCTCGACGACGGCAGGTGATCCACCAACTCGGTCGTAATGCGAGGATCCTGTAAAAACTCCTTGATCTTCGCGGTGTACGCCGAATCGACCTGCCGTGCGCTCGCGCTCGGGCCCACCGGTCCCTGCCCCGACGCCGGCAGGGCAACGCTGCACATCGCGGTTGCGGCCACGGAATGAACGAACACCGCGCGCCATCGCTGAATCCTGCCGGCCATGTGCTGTCTCCTCGAAAATGTGAGCCACTCGCTTCCTGGAGACTACGCGGCATCTGGCGTGAGCGCTCACGCGGTGCGGATGTGATGCAGATTGAGCGCAGCGTGCAGCCGCTGGTCGCTCCGGTCCCTCCTCCAATCACCACCATGCGCTCTCTACCGTCCGTCATCCGAACCATTGCGCTCACGCTCGGCATTTTCGGCGCGGCGATGCCAGCCCACGCGCAATCGTCGAGATTCACGACTACCGCGCCGCTCCCTTGGCCCCCGGTAGCGACCTTCTCCATTCTTGGCTACGACCCGGCCACCGGTGAAATCGGCGGCGCGGTGCAGTCGCGCGTCTTTTCCGTGGGCAATGGCGTGCTCTGGGCCGAGGCCGGCGTCGGTGCTGCTGCCACGCAGGCCATTGTGGACGTGAGCTATGGTCCGCAGGCGATTGCGTTACTGCGTCAGGGCGTGAAGCCCGCCGACGTCGTGAAGCGCGTGTGGCAACGTGATCCCGATCCGCGCCCCGTGGACTGGACCAAGGAAGGACGCCAGTTCGCGGTGATCGACGCGAACGGTAACGTGGCCGCGTACACGGGCCCCAAGGCCACCGAGTGGGCCGGCGACAAGCAGGGGAAGTTCTGCACCGCACAGGGCAACATCTTGGCCAGTGCCGAGGTGGTGAAGGCGATGGTGAGCGCGTTCGAGAACACCGAGGGCCACCTCTCCATGCGGCTGTTGGCGGCGCTCGAAGCCGGCCAGATGGCCGGTGGTGACAAGCGCGGCATGCAGTCGGCCGCAATGTTGATCGTGAAAAAGGACGGCGGCGTATGGCTACACAACGATGTCGTGCTACGCCTGCAGGTCGACGACAGTCCAGAGCCGATCAAGGAACTGCGCCGACTGGTGGAGAAGGCGGCGACGATGCGGAGACCGCGCCGATGACACGCGGGATTGCCGGCACGGTAGCAATCACCCTGCTGCTCGGCACCGCCGTGTTGCCGGCGCAGTCCACGCAGTCGCCGCCGACGGCGCTCAAAACGCGGTACGTAATGCTCGTACTTTCCGACGGCGTTCGATGGCAGGAAGTGTTCAATGGCGCCGATGCGTCACTGATGGGAAAGAGTGGCAATGTGTCGGACACGGCCGCCCTGCGACGCGACTTCTGGCGCGAGGCGCCGCAATCACGACGGCAGGCGCTATTCCCGTTTCTGTGGGGCACCGTCGCCGCGCAGGGACAGCTCTTCGGGGACAGCGCCGGCGGCAGTCAGGCGCGCATCACCAACACGATGAAGTTCTCGTATCCCGGATACAGCGAAACGTTCACCGGGTTTGCCGACGCCCGCATCGACAGCAACGACCACCCGCCCAACGTGAACACGACGGTGTTCGAGTGGCTCAATCGCGATGCGGTCTTCCGCGGCCGAGTCGCGGCCTTCGCCACTTGGAACGCGTTCCGCCGCATCATCAACGCCGAGCGGAGTGGCGTACCGGTGTATGACGGGTGGACCCGCGGCGTCGCACCGTCGGCGACGCCACGCGCCGCGTTGCTGCGGGAGCTCTATGCGACCACCATCCGCCTCTGGCCCGACAATGCCTTCGACGCGCTCATGCATCAATCGCTGCTGGAGTACCTCACCGCGCATGAACCGCGCCTGTTGTTCGTGGGTTACGGCGAGACCGACGAGTGGGCACACGCCGGGAAGTACGACCTGTACCTGCGCTCGGCGCGCAACATGGACGGCTATCTCGCGCAGCTGTGGGCGCGGGTCCAGCGTGATCCGCGCACGCGCGACAAGACCACACTGATCGTGAGTACCGACCACGGACGCGGATGGGGACGCGACTGGACCGATCACGGCCAGGATGTGGCCGGCGCCGAATTCATCTGGACCGCAGTGATAGGCCCCGACACGCCGGCCCGCGGCGTGCGCGGCCACACGCCGGTGCAACAGGCGCAGGTGGCCGCCACCATCGCGGCGCTTCTGGGGCGGGATTGGCAAAAAGCCGAGCCCAGAGCGGCCCCGCCCCTTCCCGTCTTTCGTTAGCGCGGTGCTCGCGGCGCTGTACTGACCGCGCGACGGTGCGTCGGGCATCGGGATGCCCGACAGCTGCAGCGACGAGAGCGGCGCCGGCAACTTGTCAGACGTCACCGACGTCACCGACGCCACCGACGCCACGCGCGCGCCGATCATCATCTGTTCGTTCGAAGCACGTCTCATTTGCCCACGGAGCAACGATGAAACAGAATCTTCTGGTCACGATCGCCACGGCGACGATCGCCGTGGCGACTATTGGCGGTTTTTCATATCCAACCGCCGCCGCCACGGCACGGCGAACGAACGCTCCCCGTAGTCGCATTATATTTGAGCGTGCGCTGCCGGCAATGAACGGCGCACATCTCACCTACAAAGTTGTAGACGTTCAGTACGCGCCAGGCGACACGTCAACGCCACATCGTCATGGTTGTGCGGTGGTGGTTTTCGTGATTGATGGTGCTATGCGCATGCAGGTGCGCGGTGGTGTGGACTCCGTCTATCGTCGCGGTGAAACGTTCTTTGAATCGCCGACCGATATTCATCAGCGCTCGGGGAATGCGAGCGCGACAGAGCCCGCGCACTTCACGGCGACAATTGTCTGCGATCGCGATGGGCCGGTGTCGACGCCCGTTCCTCCGGCCGCGGAAATCGGTCATTGATCGGAAGCCCGGCGGAGCACCACGGGCAAGCCCGCGCGCCGTCGACGCGCTGTCATCCTTGGCGGCGGCATGTATTCGGACTGCCACTCGGTAGCTTTCCGACGGAGGCCGCACCGTCGGTCAGTCCGCTACTCGCGCGACGGCTGGCAGCAGCTCGGCAATCGGCAGGCGGCTCTCGGAGGCTCGCTGGCAGGATCGGTGGCAGCGGACAGACCTGCCCTGGTGCGCCGTCTTACCGCTGGCGCCCACCGCGCGCGCGCGGTCGCGCATTTGCTGGGCGCCCCCAAGCGAGGCCGTTGTTTCCGTTGGGCGTAGTGACCCGCTCGCTGCTCAAACAGTGCTGATTCGCACATCTCGACGATCGGAACGCGCCGCGCACGTCGAAGGCCCTCCTGGCGGTGCACCTTGCCAAGGCACCGGCCGCGCTGCGCGCGGATCGACGCTACTGACCGCGCGCCGGTACATCGGGCACCGTGATACCAGCCACCTGCAGCGACTTGAGCAGCGCCGGCAACTTGGCCGACTTCACCGTCGCCACGCGCGCACCGTGCTGCTCGAGTTCGCGCGTGAGGCTCTGCAGCATCGACTGCTGCGCGACCGACAGCGCGAAGCTGCTATTCAGCGCACTGTTCAGTAGCGCGGCACGGCCCGTGAACGAGCCGTCGGCCTGACCCGACGCGCCCACATCGTCGTCGCCACCGGCAGGCGGAGCGCCGGGCGGCGGACCACCCGTACCGCGCACGCGCGCGCCCGGCGCCTGCCCGACCTCCTTCACGTAGCTCTTCAGTTCCTTGTCGATTTCGGCCAGGTTCTGTTTGAGTTGGGGCGTGAGCTTGGACGTGTCCGCGTCGGCCGCCTTTTTCACTTCGGCAAAACGCGTGACGACGCTGTCGCCGCGGGTCTGCTGCGCGGTGATAGCCTTCTGGAACTGTACCACCTTGAAGCGGAATGCGTCGAGCGCCTGGAGCTCACCATCGGACATCACCTGCTCAGCGTCGCGCAACAACGCGAAGCGCTGTGTCAGCACCGTGCTCGAGCCGCTCTTGGGTGTGATAGTGAGCCGCACGGTGTAGGTGCCCGGCGCCGCTGTGTAGCTGGGAATCGCAGCACGTCCGAAGCCACCGAAGCCGCCAGCGCCGAAACCACCACCTCCGCCGCCAGCGCCACCGACCGGCGCACGTCCCGCGGCCACGTTGGTATCAACCGCTGCCGTCAGTGGTGCACCGACGCGCATGTCCCAGACCGGGCGGAACAGGCCGGTACGACGCGGCACCGGAAGTTCGCGCACGATGCGCCCGCCGCCATCGATGACCTCGAGCTTGGCTTTGTCGTCGGGCGCGATGGCGTTGATCAGATACGCGAGCCGTACCCCGTTCTCCGGATTCTGACCGGTGAAGCCGGTGGAGCCCATGCCCGAGTTGCGACTGCTATTCAGCGTCATCGCAATTTCATTGCGCGCCGGAAACAGGTACGCGACGTCGGACCGCTTCGCTTCGGCCAGCTTTTCCAACGGTCCGAGATCGTCGAGGATGTACACACCGCGGCCGTGCGTGCCGAGCACCAGATCGTTCCAACTCTCCTGAATCTGGAGATCCCACACCGGCACGCCGGGAATGCCGGCCTTGAGCTGCGTCCAGTGCACGCCGTTGTCGACGGTGAAGAACGCGCCGAACTCGGTGCCCACGAACAGCAGATTCGGCTGCCGGAAGTGCTCGCGAATGACCTGCACCGAGCCACCGCCGGGGAGATCTCCGGTGATCGACGTCCACGTGCGTCCGAAGTCCGTGCTGCGCAGCACATACGGCGTGAAGTCGTTACTCCGGTGGCCGTCGAAGGTGGCGTACAGCGTCCCTTCGTTGTGTCGCGAGAACTGGACACGGCTCACGAAGGTGGTGTCGGGCACACCGGGAAACGCGGCGGTTCTCGTCCACGAGTTGCCGTCGTTCTGTGTGACATGAATCAGTCCATCGTCGGTGCCGACGGCCAACAGTCCTGCGCGGCGCGGCGACTCGGAGACGGAGGAGATGTTGCTGAATTCCGCCGTACCCTCGTGCAGGCCCAGCACGTCGCGCGACGGGACGGTGCCCCGCATTGGCAGGCTATCGCGATCGAGACCGCGGGTGAGGTCGGGACTGATCGTGGTCCACGAGTCACCACGATCGGCACTCTTGAACAGGTAGTTCGCGGCGATGTACAGCGTGCGTCCGGTGTGCTGCGACGGCACGATCGGCGCGCTCCAGTTCCAGCGATGCCGTTCACCATTCTTCGGATAGGGCTTGATACTCTTGGTCTGGCCAGTCCGGGCATCGTAGCGCACCACGCCACCATTCTGCGATTCGGCGTACGCGATGTTGTGGTCGAGCGGATCGGGCACGTTGTAGAACCCGTCGCCGCCCGCCATACGATACCATTCTGCATTCGAGGGGCCGAAGGCGTTGCGCGTGCGGCTCGGTCCTCCCCATGTCTGATTGTCTTGCAATCCGCCGTACACGTTGTAGAACGGCTTCGCGTTGTCCACCGCGATCGCGTAGAACTGCGCGCCAACGATGTTCTCGACGTTGTACCACGTACGACCGCGATCGTAGGAAATATCGACACCGCCGTCGTTGCCGAGCACGATGTGCTCGCGATCCTCGGGGTTGATCCACAGCGCATGCGCGTCGCCGTGCACGCCACCGCCACCGGCGAATCCGATCCACGACTTGCCGCCGTCGTACGATTCCTGCGAGTTCGCGTTCAGACGATACACATGCTCGGCATCGGTGGGATCGCAGCGCACCTGGCTGTAGTACCACGCGGTGCCGTTGCTGTTGTTCACCAGTTTCCACGTGCTGCCGGCGTCATCGCTTCGATAAAAGCCGTTGGCGGACGCCTTCGCGTGCACCGAGGCGTACACCGTGCTTGGACGCGAGCGACACACCGTGAGGCCGATGCGGCCGATCTCACCGGTGGGCAGCCCATTCGTCAGTTTGGTCCACGACTTCGCGCCGTCAGTCGTCTTCCAGATCGCGCTCTCGGTACCACCGGGGAGAAAACCGTATTCACGCCGTTCCCGCTGCAACGAGGCGGCGTAGAGCACGTCGGGGTTGGACGGATCCATCACGAGTTCCGTGAAGCCCGTCTGCGCGGAAATCGACTTGGTGTTCGTCCAGGTTTTGCCGCCGTCGATGGTTTTGAACAGACCGCGTTCGCCACCCGGCGCCCAAAGCGGGCCCATCGCGGCAACATACACGATGTCTGGATCACGCGGATCGATCACGATGCGGCCGATGTGCTGCGTTTTTGGCAGCATGGGCCTGGACCACGTTTTGCCGCCGTCGGTGGACTTGAACACGCCCACGCCCCACGAGGAGCTCCGCATGTTGTTGGCCTCGCCGCTGCCGACCCAGACTACATCGCCGTTTGACGGGGCCGCGGCCACCGCGCCGATGGAGCCGACGCCAATCGAGTCGGACACCGGCATCCATGCGAGTCCGCCGTTGGTGGTCTTCCAGACGCCGCCGGTGGCGACGGCTACGTACATCGAAGTGCCAAGGCGTCCGCCACGCAGCGTGCGGGGTCCCTCAACCACCGAGATGTCGGCAATGCGGCCGCTCATGGAGGCAGGACCGATGGCGCGAAACGCGAGCGGCCGCACGAGCAGCGAATCAGCCAGCGCGACGGGCGCCTGGGCGGGAAGTACGGCAGGGAGCGCCGAGGCCAGCGCCACGGCGATCAAGGCGACCGTGCGGGCGGGGGTGCGTAAAGACAGGTGAGGCATAGCGGGACGAGGCGGGGACCCGACGGACCGAACGGTCGTCGTTACGAGGAAATACGCTGGAGAGACGGCTCTCGTTGTGCGGGCGAGGCGGGAGTGCTGGCTCGACGGAGCCGAACCTCAGCGCTCAGCACTCTGAGGGTCAGGGTCAGGGACAGGCGTGAGGCCGGGTACCGTGTTCGAAATTCAGCAACAATAGTGCTCAGTACCGAGCGGTTTGATGGGGCGCGCTCCCACCTGTCGCGTTGAGTGCCAAGTTGCTCGGCACTGTGCACCGTCGTTGCTCGTGTCTGAACACTATACCCAGTCTCGCGTCTGTCCGTGACCCTCTGCTTTCTGAGCGTTGAGCTGTGAGCAGTTCAGTGCCCGTGGTCCGTCATCACGTCGCCACGCGCCAGCGCCAAGTGGTGTGCCGCGTGGTGATCACCGTCAGCCATCAGGCCGATGAATCCCAGACCGCGGAGCTTCGCCACGGCCGTCGCGTCGGCCGTGTCCGCCGCGGTCACGATCAGGCGCACACCGTCGGGGAGTTCCGTGCGCACCACGCGCGGACCGCCGCTGTTCATCACCATGGTGACGTGTGCACCCGTCATGCGCTTGATGGCAGCAATCGTTTCACCGGTGCCGCGCACGAGGAACTGCGCGCCGCCGGCGATGGGGGTCGAGACCGCGCGACTGCGCAGCGTGACCAGATCCATATCCACAAGATGCAAGCGAAGTCGCTCGATATTCACCTTCGACCAGTCCGTGCTCGCATTGGCTTGTAGCATAGCGATGATCTCGCTGATCGCCGCAAACGCGGCGTGACCGCCCTGCGTGGGGAGCTGCACCGCCGTCGGATGCGTCATGCCCGGAGTGTGCACCTGCTCTTGGGCGGCGAGTGTCGGGGCGGACAGCATCACCGCCGCGAGCACGCGCAGCACAACGCCGCGCGCGGAGGGGCCGGCCAATGCGGGGACAGGACTGCGCATGATGCGCCTCGTAAACGTGGGTGGACGTTCAACGCAGCCCTTTGGCGACGGCGTATTTATTGGCCCGCCCGAAAGCTATCCTCGACGCCCTCAGCTTACGATAGTGCACGACGGATATCGGTTTCCACCGCGTCGCGTTCACTCCTATCCCGCGACATTACGGCCTGATCTCGACACTTCGCGCTGTGCGCGTTGCTCGTTTCGATCGATCGCCGCCAGCGCGTCTCGGCCCAGGACGAGACGCCGCCCTCGCGTCAGCGCGTGGTGATGGATTCCGCCCGTGCCTCGGCACGGGAGGTGAGCAACCGGCCCGAGGATCATCCGCCGTCGGACTTCGCTCGCGCCATCGCCGGAAAGGCGCGCCCCGACAGCATCTTCGTGGCGCGCCGTGTGGGCGTGATGAAGTTCAGCAAGGTGAAGTACAAGCGCACGGATGGCATGGAGATTCCGGCATCGCTGTTCGAGCCGTTGCCGTCGAAGGGCCCCAAGGCCCATACCGCGCCGGCGTGGGTCCATGGCGGCGTCCACGGCAGCTGGGATCAACACTATCTCCCGTTCATTTTCGAAGCAGTGCAAAAGGGCTACGTGATCGTCGCTCCGGACTACCGAGGTAGCACGGGATACGGCGCGGACCTTCACAACGCCATCGACTATGGTGGCAGGGAAGTGCACGACGCGCGCCTGGGCGTTCTTCGACCGGAATCTCGGACAGCGCTGAGCCCGGTGTTCGGCAAGGGGCGGCGCGGTCGGCCGCCCCGCTTGCTATTGTGCATATTCCTATGTATGTATATCTCCATATGCGAAATTCACGACATGTTCCGATGACGCTGGTGGCAGCCGCGTTCGCGGCCGTTGCCCTGCTGGCCTCCCCGGTGGAGGCCCAGTCGATACCGCTCTCGCTTGGCGACGCCATTCGCGAGGCCGACCAGCGCGCCTTCAGCAACCGGATCACCGCCGCGAGCACCGCCGCCGACCGCGCCCGCGCCCGGCTGCCGCTCAACCGCATTCTCCCCTCGGCGCGAATCGAAGCCGGCGTCGTCCGAACCACCGACCCGATCGGCGCCTTCGGGACCACGTTGCGTCAGCGGCTGGTCACCCCGGCCGCGTTCGAATCCGTCAAGCTCAACTTTCCCAGCGCAGTGACCAACGCGCAGGGAGCTTTGGTGCTGGACGTCCCGCTGTTGAACGGCGACGCGTGGCTCGGACTCCGCGCCGCTCGAGCCGCTACTGAAGCCAGCGAGGCCGCTGGCAAGTGGGCGGCGGTCTCGATCCGCGCCGACGTGGTTCGCGCCTACTATGGAGCCATCCTAGCCGAAGCGAAGGCCGGCGTGCTCGCCCAGGCACAGCAGGCGGCCGACGCGGGTGTGCGTCAGGTACGTGCGATGGTCGCGCGGGGATTGGTCACCAAGTCCGACGCCCTCCAGGCCAGTGTCCGCGCCTCGGACGTGGCGGCACAACTGCTGAGCGCGCGCAGCGACGCGCTCTCCGCGCGGCAGCAGCTGGCCCTACTCTTGGGCCGCACTGGGGGCGCGCTGCCTACGCTACCCGGTGCGCTGCCCGATGATGCCGCGGTGATCGCCCTCGCGGCGCACGACAGCGCGGCCACCGAGGCAACGGTCGACGCAACGGCCGCGACCACCGAGAGTCGCGATGATGTACGCGCGGCGCACGCCGGCGTGACCGCGGCCTGGGCCGACCGTCGTCGCGCCGCGAGCACGCTGTTGCCTCGGGTGAACGGCTTCGCCCGCTACGACTGGAATGACCCACGCACCGTGTTCGCGGGACAGAAGAACTGGACGGTGGGGGTGATGGCCTCGTGGTCGCTCTTCGGCGGCAACACCGAATTGGCCGACGTGGCCGCGACCACGGCCCGCGTCAACGCGGCGCGCGCTGGCCTCGATGCCGCGCGCGCTCACAGCCAACTGGAGCGCGACGACGCCGCGCGGCGCCTCACGCTGTCGCTGCAGCGACTCACCCTGGCCCGCGATGCGGCCGACCAAAGTCGGGAAGCGCATCGCTTGGTGCAGAAACGCTACGACGGCGGCCTAGCCACCATCGCTGAGCTTCTGGCGGCCGAGTCAGCGTCGACCGGCGCTTCACTCGCGCAGGCGGCTGCGCGCTATGCCGTCATCGACGCCATCGCCACGTGGCGACGCGCATCGGGTGGCGACCCCGCCGCTCTGACCGCACTCGACTCTTCCATTACGACGACGCGCTGATGCGTCCGAACCGATATCAGGGAGCACGCCACATGACGTCGACCAAGACACTCTTTACCACGGTGGCACTCGCCACTGTTGCCGGACTCTCACTCGCGGCCTGTTCGGGCGGGACAGACGAGCAGACGCCGTTTACACGTTTAGCGAATTCGACGACGGCCCGCGTCATTGGCACCGCGGTCGTCGTACGCGACACCGTCATTGATGCCACAATCGATGCGTCGGGTGTCGCGGAACCGATCCAGCAGGCCGCGCTCAGCACGAAGCTGATGGGTACCGTGACGGCGGTGCTGGTGCGCGAGGGCGATGTCGTACGAGCGGGACAGACCCTGTTGCGGATCGATGCGCGAGATCTGACGGCCAAGGCGGCGCAGGTCGGCGCGTCGATCGCCGACGCGGAGGCACAGCAGCACGACGCGGCGACGCAGGTAGCGCGGATCCGTGCGCTGTATACCGATAGCGCCGCGACGCGGGCGCAGCTGGATGCGGCCGAGACGGGGCTGGCGCGGGCCGTGGCCGGGTTGCGGGCGGCGCAAGCGGCCGCGGGAGAGATGGATGCTCTACGCAGCTACGCGACCGTGATCGCGCCATTTGCCGGCGTCGTCACTTCGCGTGCGGTCGATCCGGGTGCCTTCGCTGCCCCCGGCGCGCCACTGATCACAGTACAGGATGGCTCGTCGCTGCGTATCAGCGTGAGCGCGGCCGGTGATGCGGTGCGCGAGCTCAGGCGCGGACAAACCGTGGCCGCCACGATCGACGGGGTGCCGGTATCGGCGGTAATCGAGGGTGTCGTGCCGGCCGGCGCCGGGAATCTGTTCACGGTGAATGCGACGGTGGCCAACCAGGCCCACCGGTATCGAACTGGGAGCGCAGCCATGGTCTCCATGCCGGTCGCGCGTACACCCGCGTTGCTGGTGCCAAACCCGGCCATCGTACGCGAGGGCGACCTCACGGGCGTCATCGTGCGCACGGCGGCCGGCGACGAGCGTCGCTGGGTGCGGCTGGGCGCCTCGACGGCTACCCACACTGCCGTCAGCAGCGGGCTCAAGGCCGGTGAGACGATCGTGATACCAAGCGCGCCCGACACGGGCGCATCACAGCCGGCGGCGCGATGAGCACGCCACGCCCGTTGGGCCTTGCCGGCCGGATCGCGAAAGCGTTCCTGAATTCGAAGCTGACGCCACTGGTTACCGTAGCCTCACTGGCCGTAGGCGTGCTGGGTATCCTCGCCACCCCGCGCGAAGAAGAGCCGCAGATTTCGGTACCCATGATCGACGTGATTGCGGCCTTGCCGGGCGCGTCGCCGCAGGAGGCAGAGAATCTGCTGGCGCGCCCCATTGAGCAGCGGATGATGGAGCTACCAGGCGTCGATCATGTGTACACGATGTCGGGCGACGGGTACGCCATGGTGACGGTACGTTTCAAGGTCGGCGAAGATCAGGAGCGAAGCGTTACCAAGGTGCAGGCCAAGCTGGCGGGTGCGATGGACGAGGCCCCCGCGGGCGCGATGCCGCCGGTGATCAAGGCACACTCCATCGACGACGTGCCCGTGCTGGCGCTCACCCTGCACGGCGCTGGGGTTGATGCAAACACGCTGCGCGAAATTGCCGCGCATCTCGAGGACGAAATCCGTACGGTACCCGAGGTGGCCGAGACGTTCGTGATCGGCGGTGCATCGAAGCAGATCCGCGTGGCGATCGATCCCACGCGGCTCGCCGCGAGCGGGGTGACCCCGGGCGACGTCATGATGGCGTTGCGCGGTAGCAATGCGCGCCTGGCCGCCGGTGAGATTGCCGTGCGCGACCGTGTGATTCGCATCGATGTGGGCGCGCCGTTGTCGACCGCGCTCGACGTCGGCAGCGTGGTGGTATCGGCGCAAGGGGGTCGCGCGGTCTATCTGCGCAACGTGGCCGACGTGAGTGAGGACTTCGGCGAACACACGAGCTATGTGTCGCATCGTGAGAAGAGCGGTCCAGCGGAATCCGCGGTCACGATTGCGGTTGCCAAGCGCAAGGGCGCCAACGCGACGGAGGTCACGCATGCGGTCATGCAGCGCGTGGATCAGGCGAAGGGCCGCCTTATTCCCGGCAGCGTCACGCTTTCCGTGACGCGCGACTACGGCGAGACGGCGGGCGAGAAGGCACAGGAACTCATCCTGCACCTGATCATCGCCACACTCAGTGTAACGGCGTTGATCTGGTTGTTCCTGGGCTGGCGCGAAGCGTTGGTGGTGTTGGTGGCCGTCCCGGTCACGCTCGGTCTTACGCTGTTCGTGTACTACGCGCTCGGCTACACGCTGAATCGCATCACACTCTTCGCGCTGATCTTCTCGATCGGTATTCTCGTGGATGATGCGATCGTAGTGGTGGAGAATATCTATCGCCATCTGGCGATGGGTGACCGAAGTGCCGAAGACGCGTCGATCGACGCGGTCGACGAGGTCGGTAATCCGACCATCCTGGCCACGTTTGCGGTTATCGCGGCCATTCTGCCGATGGCGTTCGTGAGCGGTATGATGGGTCCGTATATGCGACCGATTCCCATCGGCGCCTCGGTGGCCATGGTGGCGTCGCTGGCGGTGGCGTTCATCGTTACGCCGTACCTTGCCTATCGCTTGCTCAAGGGACACGTGAAGGCCGCACCTGACGCCACGGCGCACGGGGCGACCGGGCAGACGCGCCCGGCGCATCCGCCCGCGAAGGGTGGCCAGGTCGATCGGATCTACCGGATGATCATGGTGCCGTTGATGGAGCAGCAGGGTCGCCGACGCGCCTTCTACGCGGGCATCATCGCGCTGCTGGTGGTGAGCGTGAGTCTGGTGGGCTTCAAGGCCGTGCAGGTGAAGATGCTGCCATTCGACAACAAGAGTGAGTTCCAGGTCGTCCTGGACTTGCCCGAAGGCACGACGCTCGAGACATCCAACGAAGCCGCATCACGTATTGCGGCCTATCTCAGCACCGTGCCCGAGGTCGTCAGCACGCAGGTGTACGCCGGCACATCAGCGCCATTCAACTTCAATGGACTGGTACGTCACTACTTCATGCGCCGCGGCGCCAACGTGGCCGATGTGCAGGTGAACCTGCTCCCGAAGGGTGAGCGCGACCGGCAGAGCCACGCCATCGCCGTCGCGGTGCGTCCGGGTGTCGACAGCATCGCACGACTCTATCAGGCCTCGGCGAAGGTAGCCGAGATTCCACCGGGTCCGCCGGTGCTCTCCACGTTGGTGGCGGAAGTGTATGCCGGCGACGACTCCACGCGACTGGCGGCGGCGCGTGCGGTGAAGGAAGTGTTTGAGAAGACACCGGGTGTGGTGGACGTCGACTGGACCGTCGAGGCACCACAGGCCAAGCGCACGTTCCGCGTGGACCGCGTGCGGGCGGCCGAGTCGGGGGCGAGTGTCGAGCAGATCACGCAGACGCTGTACCTCGCACTTTCCGGCGCCGCGGCCGGTGTCGCCAGTTCGCCGACGGCGCGCGAAGGCATCGCGATCGTGCCGCGGTTGTCGCTCGAGCAGCGTAGCAGCGTGGAAGCGCTGCTGGCATTGCCGATCGCGACGGCACAGGGTCCGCAACCGCTCGCCCGTTTTGTCACCGTAGTGAACGGCACGCGCGAAGGAGCGCGCATTCGCAAGGACTTGCGGCCGGCGATTTACGTGACCGGTGACGTGGCGCGCGAGATCGAGAGTCCGGTGTACGCGATCCTCGAGATGAATCGCCAGCTCGATGCCATTCGCGTGAATGGCGCGTCGGTGATGCGCTACAACGCGGTGCAGCCGGCGTCGGTAAGCGAAACGGCGATCAAGTGGGACGGCGAGTGGCAGGTGACGATCGAGGTGTTCCGCGATCTCGGTCTCGCCTTCGCGATTGTGCTGCTGTTGATCTACGTGCTCGTGGTCGGCTGGTTCCAGAGCTTTACGATTCCGCTGGTGATCATGGCGCCGATTCCGCTCACCCTCATCGGCATTCTTCCGGGACACGCGATCAGCGGTGCGTTCTTCACCGCCACGAGTATGATCGGCATGATTGCGCTGGCCGGCATCATCGTGCGGAACTCGATTCTGCTGGTGGACTTCATTCAGCTGGAAGAAGCGCGTGGACGGGCACTGGCCGACGCGGTGCTCGAAGCCGGCGCCGTGCGCTTCCGTCCGATCGCGCTGACGGCCGCGGCGGTGGTGGTCGGCGGTCTCGTGATGGTGCTCGACCCGATCTTTCAGGGACTGGCCGTGGCGCTGATGAGCGGGGCCATCGTGGCCACGCTGCTCACGATGGTGGTGGTTCCGCTTCTCTACTGGCAACTCAACCGGAGCAATTCTGATGTGTAACGACAAGATCATCCGCCGCATTGCCGGCTTGTTCGTGATGGCGTCCGTCGCCCTCGGCACCTTCGCGCATCCTGGCTTCCTGTTTTTCACCGCTTTTGTGGGATTCAATCTTTTCCAATCGAGCATCACCAACTTCTGCCCGCTTGAACGCATGCTGGGCCAGGCGGGTATGTTCGGGTGCACACCGCGTCGGAATAACTGACCGTAGATCCTCTCTTCACCGACTCCCCCCATCCCGATGACGACCACCGGCACCAAAAGGGCGGTGTTCCCCTGCACCGCCTGCGGGAAACTCAATCGTGTCGACCTGTCCCGCGCCGAGGCGCAGCCGAAATGCGGGACCTGCCGTGTACCGCTGGTGCTCGATGCGCCGGTGGTCCTCACGGACGCCAATTTCGACATCGTGGTCGGCAATAGCTCGGTGCCGGTGATGGTGGACTTCTACGCCGACTGGTGCGGACCCTGCAAGAGTATGGCGCCCGTGTTCGCGGAGTTCGCGAAACGCCAGCGCGGGCAGGCGATCGTGGCGAAGGTGGACACGGATCGGAATCCGGGCGTCGCGACACGGTTTGCGATTCGGAGCATTCCCACGATCGCGTTGCTACGGGACGGCAAGGAAGTCGCGCGGCAGGTCGGCGCCGTCCCTATGGGCCAGCTGGAGCAGATGGTGATCAGCGCCCGCTGATCACCTTCTTTCGCTCGACCAACTCGCTCTCCAAGCGCCCGCACACCAATTCACACAACTTGAGCACGTCGGCATCGGCCAGTTCGTAGCGCACGTACACGCCGTCGCGCTCCCGACTTACGAGCCCGTGGTTGAACAGAATGGCGAGATGACGCGACACATTCGCTTGGCCCATCCCAGTGGCGTCCACCAGCTCGTTCACGGTGCAGGAGCCGCCCCGCAGCTCCTGCAGCAAACTGAGCCGCGCCCGGTCGCTGAGGGCCTTGAAGCGGTCCGCCACCAAATCGAGCAACTCTGGACGCATCACTTTCTGAGCCATCGCTTCCTCACTCGGTAAATGCACGCATACGCACATATGAATATAAAGTCGAGAGCGCGAGGACGGCTAGGGTTACCGTCCTCGTTTTCTTCCCGCGGTCCCGATTCAGGCCAGCGTCGCTTCGAGGCTGATGTCGGCCTTGAGCACGCGCGACACCGGACAGTTCGCCTTGGCCGTGTCGGCCAGTGTCTGAAACTGCTCCGCGGTGATGCCGGGAATGGTCGCCGACAGCTTGAGCACGATCTTGGTGATCGTCTGGTTACCGTCCACCGGCTCCATGGTGAGCACGGCGGTGGTATTCAGCTCGTCGGCGGTAAACCCGGCTCCCGCCAACTGGAAGGACAGCGCCATCGAAAAGCAGCCGGCGTGCGCGGCCGCGATCAGCTCTTCGGGATTCGTGCCGTTGCGCCCGTCTTCATCCTGGAAGCGGAGCTTGAACGAATACGGCTGCGCATTCAGCACCCCGCTCGGCGTCGTCAGCGTGCCACTGCCTTCCTTTCCCGTGCCCTTCCAGACTGCCTGTGCTGTGCGCTGCATCGACCAACCCTCGCGTGCGAGATCCAGTTCGGATGAACGCCGGACGGCGCCCTCCGTTTCATCGGAGCAATGTGCGATAGGAATATGGGCGGTGGTACACGACGGCGTGCAGCGCAGCACCAGCGCTGCGCCAGGACTGCACTTCAGGCGGCGGTCGACCGGACGGGGCCTTGCCGCTGAGCCCCTCGTGCCATCATTTGTGGAGTTCTCCCACTACCCTGACTTCCGATGCCTGCACCATCTGCTCGGCCCCGCCGCCGTCTGCCCCTCCGCCTCGTGGCGACTCTGCTGACGTGTGCCGCTACAACCCTGCCGGCACAGACGACCCGCCCGCCGATCGCGACGCTCGTCGTCCTGCGCGCCGCGCGGGTCGTCGACGGAAGCGGGCGTACCCTGCGCAATCAGGACGTAACCGTGCAGGATGGCCGGATCACTGCCATGCGCGCGTCGGCCGGCGCGCTGCCGGCTGGGGGCATCGACCTCGGCGCCCGTACGTTGCTGCCGGGGTTCATCGATACGCACGTGCACCTCGGCTGGTACATCACCGACAAACAGCGACTGCACGAAGACCGTGACGGTGACACGCCGGAGGTGAGTACGCTGCAGCGCGCCGGAAACGCGTGGGCGACACTGCGCGCCGGTTTCACCACGGTGCAGAGCATCGGCGAGGCCGACAACGCCGTGTTGCGCGACGCGATCAATGCCGGACGCATTCCCGGCCCGCGGGTGATCACCTCGCTCGGCTCGCTCAACGAACGGTCGGGGGGCGGATCTCCCGATTCCCTGCGCGCCGTGGTGCGTCGATTCAAGGCGCGAGGTGCCGACGTGATCAAGATCTTCGCCTCGAAGTCGATTCGTGACGGCGGCGAAGCCACGATGACGCCTGAGCAGCTCGATGCCGCCTGCGGCGAGGCTACGGCGCAAGGGTTGCGCTCCGTGGTGCATGCACATTCGGCCGAGGCCGTGCAGCGCGTGGCGCGTGCCGGATGCACGCAGGTGGAGCATGGTGTGTTCGCCGACGATGCGACGCGTGCGCTGCTGGTGCAGCGCGGCACGTTCTTCGATCCGCAGTGCGGTCTGGTGTTTCACAATTATCTCGACAACAAGCCGTGGTTCGAGGGGATCGGCAACTACAACGCGGTTGGCTTCGCGTCGATGGAACAGGCGATTCCGCTGGCGGAAAAGGGCATCGGTCTTGCCGCGAAGCTCCCCACGTTGAAGCTCGTGTTCGGGACCGACGCCGTGGCCGGAGCGCACGGGCGCAATGCCGAAGAGTTGGTCTGTCGCGTGCGCCGCGGCGGCCAATCGGCTATGGACGCGCTTATCAGTGCCACGAGTCGCGCGGCCGAATCGCTGGGGCTCGAGAAAGAGATCGGCCGAGTGGCGGTGGGCTACGCCGCCGATTTGATCGCGACCGACGGCGATCCCGTCGCACGGATCGAAGCGTCGCAACATGTGTCGTTCGTCATGAAAGGCGGTCGCGTGTATCGCAACGATGGGGCACGCGTTGCCGGAGCACGGAAATGACCACACGACGCAATTTCCTGAAGACCGCCAGCGCCCTCACGGCCGGTGCGGCGACGGTCGGCACCGTGGCCACCGCCTGTGCGGTGAAGGACCCGACGGCCAGCAACTCGACCGGTCAGGACAATAGCGACGAGCGCCTCCGGGGATTTGATCGCGTGTTGCTTGACGCCGTCGCCACCGCCGTGTTGCCCGCTTCACTGGGCGCGCCCGCCATCCGCACGGCGACCGATGCGTTCGTGGCGTGGGCCGATGGCTACGAACCTGTGGCAGAGGAGATGCACGGTTACGGGTACGCCGACATTCGCTATCTGCCGGCCGATCCCTCGCCAGCGTGGCGTGCACAACTCACGGCGCTGGATCTGCTGGCGCACAAGCACGGCACGGCTGGCTTTTCCACGCTGCCACTGGCCAAGCGCCAGGAGTTGCTTGACGCCGTGTTGCGCAACCAGCGTGGTGACCGGCTGCCGACACCACTTAGCGCGAGCCACATCGCGATCGCGCTGCTGGCGCACTGGTCGTCGAGTCCAGACGCGTGGGACCGTGCGCTCGGCGCGCGCGTGGCTCCCGGCGTGTGCCGCACGCTCGGCGATGCCACGCGCAAGCCACTCCCCGTGACCTCAATCTCGAACCCAACCGCGACTACGGAGCCGCGCGCATGAAGACGCACAGTGCCGACATCGTGATCGTGGGCAGCGGTATTACCGCCGCCCTGATGGCCGCGTCGCTCGCCGAAAAGACCAGCAAGTCAATTCTGGTAATCGAAGCCGGCAAACCGACCACGCCATTCGTTGATCGCGTGAAGGCGCGGGAGCGGTGGCGGGCGTACGGCGAGAGCCCTTGGAAGCAGGATCACCTCGACGACCAGAACGCCACGGGTACAACCTGGGGCTTCTCGCCCAGCATGAACGTGGGGGGATTGGCGATGCACTGGGGCGGTGTGTCGCCACGCTATTCGCCGGAGGATTTCCGACTGCAATCGATGTACGGCGTCGGCAGCGATTGGCCGTTCAGCTACGACGACCTTGATCCGTTTTATCAGGAGGCCGAAGAGCGGATGGGCGTGGCCGGTGAACAAGGGCCGGTTGCCCTCGATCCGCGCGGCAAGCCGTATCCGCTACCGCCGCTTCCGGTCAACTATAATCTCGCGCAGTTACAGCAATGGGCCACGAAGGCCGGCATTGCCACATGGAGCACGCCGAGTGCGAAGAACTCCGTGCAGCACGATGGCCGCGCGCAGTGTCAGCGCTGCGATACCTGCTATCCAGTGTGTCCCACTGGCGCCAAGTACTCGCCCGACTTCACGTGGGAGGCGTTGGTCGCGCGCAAGCGCATCACGCTCGTGACCGAGACGTTGGTGCGCAGGCTGGAGGCGGATCCCCAAACGGGACGCATCACTCGCGCGACCGGCAATCGCACGAACGCCTCAGGCGAGGAGGTCACCATTGAAGGTGGCACGTTCGTGCTGGCGGCAGGCTTCGTGTGGTCGCCGCACTTGCTGTTGCTGTCGAAGAACAGCGCCTTCCCGAACGGACTGGCCAATCGCAGCGGACTGGTGGGCAAGTATCTCGCCGGCCATCGCAATGTGAACGCGTATTTGCGCCTGCCTATGGAGCTGTTCCCGGGCATCAACGTGCAGCACTCGCTCGTGTCGAAGCAATTCATGCGGGTCCCGCGCTCGTCACGCTATCTGCGCCATGATCTGCGCATCTGGGAATCGAGCGTAGGGCGTGAGCCGCGCTTGCGCGACGACGATGGCAGCATCCTGTTCGGCGATGCGCTCATGAAAGACTGGCAGCAACGCGCTCGGGGGGCGACCGCGCGGGTGCGCGGCTATTACGACGTGCTCCCCGACAAGGAGAGTGCGCTGTCGCTCGACGTCGCGACGACCAACCGATTCGGCGACCCGATGCCGAATGTGTCCTTCAAGGACGCGGCGGAGAGTGCGGCGCTGAAGGACTGGCAAGAGGAGCAGCTGCGTGAGCTCTTCCGCACGATGGCCAAGGCCGGCGGCGGTGAAATTCTGCGCATGGAGAACAGCGCCAACGATCTCGGGCAGGAGCATCCGGTCGGTGGTTGCCGAATGGGTACCGATCCTACGGAGAGTGTGGTCGACGCGCACGGACGCGCGCACGACCACGAGAATCTCTGGGTGGCTGGCGCGCCCGCGCAGCCAA
Organism: Gemmatimonas sp.; assembly: GCF_046594945.1. GTDB lineage: Bacteria > Gemmatimonadota > Gemmatimonadetes > Gemmatimonadales > Gemmatimonadaceae > Gemmatimonas. Next base: position 79,024 of record NZ_JBKJRB010000124.1, read on the forward strand.
CGGCGTCGTGCTGTAACGGCACGCTCACGTTCGTGGCGGTGGGGCTCCGCACGGCGGCGGCCATCGCCGGCTCCACCGTGTGAGACGGCGTGTGATCACCGTGATCAGGGTGATCAGGGTGATCAGGGTGATCAGGCGTGTGAACACGTCGGCGCCGTCATGGCGGCAGCCGGCTGTCGCTCACAGGCGTTTCGGGACCGCGCACGTAGAGAAGCCGAGGATCGTGTACAGCGGGCACGATCCGATGGCCGCCGTGAGCAACGGGATGAAGCCGAGGTAGCCCCATGGCGTCTGCGGGCCGGTGAAGGCGAGGGCCAGCAAGCCGATCCCGAGGACAACGCGGATGGCCCGGTCGACGGTGCCGATGTTTTTGGGTAGCATGGCGGACATGGAGGTTTCCAGTAGAAAGGTGAGCCGCGAGCGAACCTGACATCCCTATCGGACAGGGCCGGAAAGCGGCCCAAAGGATTCGCCGGAAAGATTCCTGATGGCAGGTCGCTTGGGATTCGGGCTTTCCCTGACACGGGCCACCGGGGCACCTTTCAGTGGTACGCACCCTCCACCCATTTTGCCGATGCACCGTTCTCTCTTCCGTGCCGTCCTTGTTGGGCCGTTCCTGGCCGCTCCGCTATTCGCCCAGTCGCGTGCGATTACCGCCGCCGACTACGCCCGCGCCGAGCGCTTCCTTGCCTTCAACACGGCGAATCTGGTGTCGCGCACTGGCGTGCAGCCGAGCTGGCTACCCGACGGACGCTTCACGTATCGCGTTCGGCAGCCCGACGGAAGCTCTCCGCTCGTGGTCGTCGACCCGAAGACGCGCACCAAGACCGACTGCACCGCGACGGGCGCCAATTGTCCGGCGGCGCCGGCACGCGGCGACGGGCGACCTGCGGCCCGTCCCGGCGGCCGCCCGCCAGAGCATGTCTCGCCCGATGGCAAGACCGGCGCATTCATCCGCGACTGGAACCTCTGGGTTCGCGACGTGGCCACGAATAGAGAAACGCAGGTCACCACCGACGGCGTGAAGGATTTCGGGTACGCCACTGACAACGCCGGTTGGATTCACTCGGATCGCGCGATTCTCACTTGGTCGCCGGACTCGAAGAAGATGGCCACGTTCCAGCAGGATCAGCGCAACGTCGGCGAGATGTATCTCGTCAAGACGAAGGTCGGTCACCCCGAGTTGAGCGCGTGGAAGTACCCGCTCCCGGGCGACAGCGTCGTGTCGATGATTCACCGGGTGATCGTCGATCTGTCGGCGGCGTCACCGACGGTGGTGCGCTTCAACATGCCGGCCGATCAGCACCGGTCGTCGGTGTGCGACCACATCTCGTGCAGTGGCGGGGAGCTCTCCGACGTGGAGTGGTACGCCGACGGTTCCAAGCTCGCGTTCTTGTCGAATTCGCGTGACCACAAGATCGCGACACTGCGTATCGCCGACGCCCACACCGGCGCGGTACGCGAGGTGCTGCGTGAAGAGGTGGCGACGCAGTTTGAGAGCGGCGATAACGTGGCGAACTGGCGCGTGCTTCCCGCGACGAACGAACTGATTTGGTTCTCGGAGCGCGACGACTGGGGCCAGCTGTATCTCTACGACCTCACCACGGGTGCGCTGAAGTCGAAGATCACGACGGGAGACGGTCCGGTGCTCTCTGTTGAGCGCGTCGACGCGAAATCGCGCATGATCTGGTTCGTGGCGGCCGGAAAGGAAGCGAGCCGCGATCCGTATTTCCGTCACTTGTATCGCATTGGCATGAACGGGAAGGGGCTCACGCTGCTCACGCCGGAAGACGGGGACCACAACACCACGCTCTCGCCCAACGGGGCCGTGTTCGTGGACAGTTGGTCGCGCCCCGATCTGGCGCCGACCGCCGTCCTGCGTAGTGCGAGCACGGGCAAGCTGATGGCCACGCTCGAACACGGCGATATCTCCAAGCTACTGGCCACCGGTTGGAAGCCGCCAACGCGCATCACCGTGAAGGACCGCGCCGGCAAGTGGGACCTGTACGGGTTGATGTGGACGCCGACGACGCTCGACTCGACCCAAAAGTACCCGATTATCAACTACATCTACCCGGGCCCGCAGGGTGGTAGCGTGGGCAGCCGTCAATTCACCGCGGCCACGCGCGACAATCAGGCGCTGGCCGAGCTGGGCTTCATCATCGTCGCCATCGATGGCACCGGCAATCCGACGCGCTCCAAGTCGTTTCACGACGCGTACTATGCTCGGATGAGCGACAATACGCTCCCTGACCAGATCGCGGGTATGAAGCAACTGGCTGAGCGCTATCGCTTCATCGACCTGGAGCGCGCGGGCATGTGGGGCCACTCGGGCGGCGGCTTCGCCACGGCCTCGGCGATGTTCCAGTACCCCGACTTCTTCAAGGTCGGCATCTCCGAGTCGGGCAATCACGACAACCGCAACTACGAAGACGACTGGGGCGAGCGCTACCACGGACTGCTCACGAAGATCGGCGCCGTTGACAACTACGACAAGGAAGCCAATCAGACGCTCGCGAAAAACCTGAAGGGCAAGCTGCTGCTCGCGCACGGCACGATGGACGACAACGTGCCGCCCGACAACACCTGGCTGGTCGTCGACGCACTAATCAAGGCCGGTAAGGATTTCGACCTGCTCATGATTCCGAACGCGCTGCACGGATACGGTTCCGCCTCGAATTACATGATGCGTCGTCGCTGGGACTACTTCGTACAGCATCTCCTTGGCGCGACGCCGCCGAAGGAATACCTGATCGGCCCGAAGCCGTAAGATGGAACGTCTCTTCATCATTATCGGGGCACTCTCCGGCGCGATCGGCGTTGCAGCCGGCGCGTTTGGCGCGCATGCGCTTCGCGCCCGTCTCGAACCGCGCATGCTGGACGTCTTCGAAACCGGCGCTCGCTACCAGATGTACCATGCCATCGCGATGCTGGCCGCAGCCTGGATCGTCAGCCGCTTCCCGGGATCGTTGGCCAACGCGAGCGGCTGGCTCTTTCTGGCCGGCTCTGTGCTGTTCTCCGGCTCGCTGTACGCGATGGCACTCACCGGCATTCGCGCGCTCGGCGCCATTACGCCCCTCGGCGGCGTGTGCTTCATCGCGGGATGGGCGTGTCTCGCCCTCGCCGCGATGCGCCGCTGATGCGTAGCACTGCGCCGTTGACGCCGCGCTGAATGCTGCTGGCCAACCCCTCCGTCTCTCAGCTCGCGGTCATCGCTGCCATCTCGGCCGTGGGTGGTGCCGTGAACTCGATCGCCGGCGGCGGCACGTTGCTCACTTTTCCGGCGTTGCTCGCGCTGGGTGTGCCACCCGTGTCGGCGAACGCCACCAGCACGCTCGCCCTCTGGCCGGGGTCGATGGCGAGCATGTGGGGGTACCGGCGCGAACTGGCCGGCGTCGAGCGCTGGGCGCTGCGACTCGCGGTCCCGAGCCTCCTCGGAGGCGGTGTCGGCGCGGCGCTGCTGCTGGCCACCACCGACGAGCAGTTCCGCACGCTGGTACCGTGGCTCGTGTTTGGCGCGACCGCGCTATTTGCTGTTCAGGGGCCGGTGATGAAGCGGCTGCGCGCCCGGGCCAGTGCCTCGCCCACGGGCGTGATCGAACGCCCGTTGAATCCGACCACCGGCATGCTCATCGCGCAGTTTGCGTTGGGCATTTACGGCGGGTACTTCGGCGCCGGCGCCGGCATCGTCATGCTAGCGGTATTCGGACTCATGGGGCTGACGAACATTCACCAGATGAACGGCCTCAAGAACTTCAATGGCATCTGCTTCAACGGCATCGCCGCCATCACGTTTGCGCTGATGGGTCAGGTGAACTGGCCGATCGGTATCGTGATGGCCGTGGGTTCAAGCGCTGGCGGGTACGTGATGTCGGGGCTGGCGCAGAAGGTCCCGCAGGCCTGCGTTCGCAACGCCGTCACGGCGATCGGATTCGCCAGCGCGCTCTGGCTCTTCGTATCGAAGCGCTAGATCACGCTGGCAACTCCGCGGCGCGCTACTTCACGGATATCTGCTTGATCATGCCGTGCGCGAGGTGCGGTTTTCCGTCCTTCATGTCCGGCGTAAAGCACATGAAGGCGAATTCGCCCTTCGGCACATCGACCTGCAGATAGACGACGTCACCCGGCACGATATCGGTGATGCCACCCATCGGCTTGCCCGGCGGCGCACCGACCGGATTCTCGGCGAACTTCGCCATGTCCATCGGAGACTTGCCGGGCATCAGCTGTGCCATGAAGAACTCGTGCGGCTGCTTGCCCGCGTTGCGTACGGCGATCACGTGCCGGCCCGGTGCCAACGGCTTGGAAAACGCCAGGTCGTAGTCGGACAACGTGAGCGTGACGTCGGCGACTGGCGCGGCGGCTTTGCGCGGCGATGGCGTCACGGTGATGGATTTGATCATCCCCTTCATCACATGGGGCGGACCGCCCGGGCTCGGAATGACGCACAACGCGATGTAGTCGCCCGCTTCGAGATTGCTGGTAAACACCGTCTCTTCACCGGGGGCCGGGGCGTTGGGTCCACCGACCGGCTTCATCCACTTCGGCGGTGGTCCACCGGCCTTGAAGTAGGCCACCACATCGTTGGGCTTCTTTCCCTTCTCCACCTTCACGAGATAGATATGGTGAAGCTCCTTGCCCTTGTTCGAAAAGCGAATCGTCGTGAGACCGGCCGGGACGCTCGACGGCATATCGAACGCGTAGTCGGTCGCAATGGCCGTGATGACGTTCGCACCAGGCAGCGAGGTGAAACGTGCGGCAACAGCGGCTTTTGCGGGCGACTGCGCGCTGAGCAGCGCGGCCGACATGACCGAAGCTGCGGTGGCCAGCAATGACGGCGTGATACGAATCAAAGCAATTCGTCGATGCATGATGACTCCGGCGATAAGGGACCTGCGGGGCGGGGGATTGGTACAGCGGCACAACCGACGGTGAACCTCATACGGGAGTGGTGGCGCGCGAGGTTGCAGCTGAAGAAGCGACATCCTCGGCCAATTATTTCATGCCGCCCTGGCGCTAGGCGTAGAGATTGAGCTCGACAGGCTGCACGGCATCTACGCTCTCCACGTGCAGCGCGAGTGACGAAACAAAGATGTTCGGGATACGGCGCAGTTGACGGTGCCCGATCGTGGTGCCACTCGCCAACAGCCGCCGATCGCGACCCGCGGTGGAGACGCTCCACGACGACACGCGCTGGCCGCGTGACACGGGCTCGCGCAGGTCGAGCAGCGAAACCGATTGCGGCGCTCGTAGTCGAATTGTTCGTACGCCCCCCTGTACGCCATCCGCGCGCCAAGTGCTGTCGCGCACGTCGAGCGGATGTGCAAACAGCCTGTCGAGCGATGCCCGCAGGCTGGCCAGTCGCGCTACATCCACGCCGTGCAGCACGCCATCGCGCGTGGGGGGCACGTTCAACAACAGCTTCGAATTGCGTCCTACACTCGTGAAGTACAACTGCACGAGGTCGTCGAGACTCTTCACCGTCGCATCCTCAGCCGGATGGTAGAACCAGCCGGGCCGGATGGAGACATCGGTTTCGCTCGGGCGCCACACCGATCCATCGGCGTGTCCGTGCTGCAACGCCGCGATCACCTCATCGCCACTCGCGCCGATGTACGGCACCGATTCCGGACGGATCGTACTCCAATGCGTTTCTCCGGCGACACCGCGTTCATTGCCGATCCATCGCACATCGGGTCCCGCGTCGGAAAAGATGATCGCGTATGGCTGCAGCTTCCGCACCAGTGCCCACGTACGCGGCCAGTCGTACGTCTGCCGCTTGCCGTTCGGGCCCTCGGCATTCGCGCCATCGAACCACACTTCGTGCAACGGCCCATAGCGCGTGAGCAACTCGGTGAGCTGCGCCATGTATACATCGTTGTAACGCGCCGAGTCGCCATACGTGGGATGGTTGCGATCCCATGGTGAACAATAGAGCCCTGGCTTGACGCCCTCGATGCGACACGCGTCGACGAACTCGCGCACGACGTCACCGGTGCCGTTCCGCCACGGACTCGACGCCACCGAATGCGAAGTCGTTTCCGTCGGCCACAGACAAAACCCGTCGTGGTGTTTGGCGGTGAGCACCATCGATTTCGCGCCGGCGGCCTTGGCCGAACGCACCCACTGGCGTGCATCGAGCCGCGTGGGATTAAAAATCGACGGCGATTCCGTTCCGTCACCCCACTCGCGATCGGTAAACGTGTTCACACCGAAATGGATGAAAAGCGCCAGCTCATCACGCTGCCAGGCGAGTTGTTGCGCGCTTGGGCGAGGACGTGCCTGGGGCACCGGCCACGAGAGCGACGGGACGGCACCGACACGAGAGATCGCCGCAGCTGCCGTCAGTTGCGTCAGGAAGTGCCGACGACTGAGAGTCATGGAGCACCGATGAGAATTAGACCGCGCCCGCAAAACATGCACTCAAAAAGCCAACTTCGCCGTTCTCGTTTCCTCTTCGCCTCTGAACCTCGGAGTTCTCACTTCCCCCGCGCCAACACATCCGCCCGCGGCGGTACCCATGGCGGGATCCACTTGCCCTCGAGCGAGCAGGTCGCGCTAGGCCCGACCGGAAGGCCCGCAAAGCCGCCGCCGTCAGCGCCGAACCGTGCATCGGCCAGCACCGCAACACCGCGGCCGTCTAGAGACCACACGGGCGTACGCATAAATCGCAGAGCCGCCGCGAACTCGCAACGCGTTGCCGCCAACGTCACGAAATCAGCGCGCGGCACCGCCCAGGTTTCCCCCCACGCCACCGCCGGTGACGCGGCAAACGGTACCGAGCGGAAAACGCCGGTCAGCGAGCCGAGCGTATTTCTTGCCCGTCCCGATCGTAGCGCAACGCAACCCGCGGCGTTCAGTCCGGAGCTCCAGGGAGCGACGGTGGCCAGAGTGACGCGGTACTCCGAGCCGGTGGAGGTGACCACGATGGCCGAAAAGCACCGCGGATCGGCGGCGGCTGGCGTGAGCACGACGTCGCGCAGCGAGCCGTCAGTGACCAACTCCCGCACCACGGCTCGCGACTGTACCGACGAGAGAAAGAACATCGTTGTGACCACGACCCACGCCGCAAGACCGGTGACTGGACGCGCGCGGGGGGCCACGGTGCGCTGCAGCAACAGACCAAGCAACGCCATGACCGTCACGCCCAGCGCGACGGACGACGACACCTCACCGGCGAACCAGCAGAGCGCAAGGACACCCGCCAGCGCCACGAGCAAGAGCACGCGCCCGACCACCCGACGCGGTCCCCAGACGAGCGGGGGAATCGCGACCACCATGAGCCATGGCTCCACGATAAAGATCGCGTCGCCGTAGTACCAGCGATTGTCGAACGGCCAGAACGGGTGCACGCCGTAGCTGTTAGTGAAGTCGAGCAGCAGGTGCGACAGCGTGCCGGCGAGCGCCAATACCAACAGTGCCCGTGCGCCAACCCGTGATACGATCGCCGACGATGCGTCGGCCCGTTCCCGCCCCTTGAGACCCCGCTGCCACCACCACCGCGTGATCGCCCAGAGCACCACCGCACTCGCCAGTGCCCACACCACGGTGTGCGTGTGTCCGCGATGGTGTAGCAGGTAGCCCAGCTTCCCCATCGCCACCATCGGCCCCGAGTACACCAGATCCACATCGGGGAATTCGGCGGCGGCGATCCCGAGCACCACGGCGGCGCGACGGAATCGCGCCAACGACGGCGCCTCTACCCCACCGGGGGAGGCGCGACCGATACGGCGCTGCACATACGAAACGGTGGCGTCGGCCATGAGCAGACCGGCCAGAGCATGCGTGACATTATCCACGCGTGGTAGTTGAGCCCGCGCATATCGGCTGTCAACCGATCGGGCTAGCGCAGGCGTGTGGGTCGGTACACCGTGACCGGAGATCCTTCCGCCACGAACATCGAGCGCGGCGGCAGCGACAGCGGCGCCACGAACGCCGCGCCATACAAACCGCGCACATCCGCGTCGAACGACGGGGCCGACGCCTGCCACACCCGCCACGAAGGATGCGCGACCTGATACTCCACCGTGCCGCCGTTTCGCTGCGCGGTGTACCCCCAATAGTGCTCGGCGATGAACTCTGGCTCCGACCCGCGTACGAGCGGTTGCGGTTCGCCGACCGCGGTCACACTCACCTGTTGGTGCTGCGCGTTCGCGAACCAGCCATACATCAGGCGTCCGGGCGACGGCATGAGCGAGGGCGGCACGCGACTGTGCATCGGCAGGGCCGTATAGGGCTCGTTGTAGCAGAGCCGCGCGGTGTAGGCGATCGCGGCCCGTGGCACGAGCTCGCGCACGAACACCACGCCGCGGCGGGCCGATCCATCGGGCATGGGCCGCTTCACGTAGAAGCGTAGGTTCACTTCGTCGAAATCACGATGGAACGGCACCGGAATGCCGAGCACGCGGGTGTTCAGGAAGCGAAAGCCCACAATGCTCGCCACGGCGCGCCCCTCGAACAGATCGAGCACCGTGTGCTTGGGCACGAGCGGTTCGAGCACCGCCGGCGGGATCTCGAAATTCAGCATCACGAGATATCGCCATTCGGCGGTCAGAAACGGACGGCGGGCGACTTGATCAGGGGTGGTCACACCAGATCAACCCGCCCGCCGCGCTTGCGTTCCCGCATCGAATTACATCGCCGTCTTCACCGTGTTGCCGAGCGTGAAGCGCGCCATCCACTCGTACTCGCGTTTCATGCGGTCCATCTGGTGGTAGTACTCGGTGAATCCGTGCCCTTCACGCGGATAGAACACCAGCTCGGTGGTCTTGCCGCGATCCTTGAGCGCGCGATAGAACTCCATCGGCTGGCCGATCGGCACTCGCTCGTCGTTGCCGCCGTGTAGAATCAGCAACGGCGTGGTGACCTTGTCGCTGTAGCTGATACCCGATCGCTCGAGGTATTTCCGGATGTTCGCGTTCACGATCGAGCCGTCGTACTGCGGATCACCGAAGAACGTGTTGATATAGCCCGGAATGTCGGTCGTGCCGGCCATCGAGAGCAGCGACGGCAACCCGGCACCCATCATGGCGGCCTTGAAGCGCCCGGTCTGCGACACCACCCACGAGGTCATGTAGCCGCCGTAGCTCCAGCCTTCGAACGCCATGCGCGTGGAATCGGCGATGCCGCGCTTGATGAGATCATCGACACCGGTCATGATGTCGCGGTAGTCACCGCCGCCCCAGTCACCGGTATTGGCGTGCATCCACCATTCGCCGTAGCCGGTGGAGCCACGCGGATTCGGATACAACACCGCCCAGCCACGCGCGGCGTACGTCTGTCCCGGGCTGGTGCCTGCCTTGAAGCCGTTCGTGTGCGCACCAGTGGGCCCTCCATGCGCGGACACCACGAGCGGCACCTTGGTGCCTTCGCGATATCCCACAGGAAGCAGCAGTACGCCCTCGACTTCACGGCCGTCCTTCGACTTCCACGTGATCACGCGCGACGCGCCGAGCGCCCGCTCGCTGAGCCACGCGTTCGTGTTTGTGATTCGCTTCGGTGCCGACGCGCCGTCCTGAATGAACACTTCGCCAGGCCAATCCGGCGTGTCGAGCACCATGGCGATCCGGCTGCCCTTCGCGTCGACAGACACCCCTTGTACCAACACGTCCTTGGTGCGCTTGCTGTAGGTCTTGGAGGCGATGTCGTACGCGTACAGCGACGTCCACACGCGATCACTCGCCGTGAACCAAAGATGTGTTCCAAGGGGCGACCAGCGCGGTGCACCCGCTTCCACATCAAAATCCGTTCGTGCGTGATTCGTGACCGTGCGAGTGGCGATGTCGAATGTGACCAATCGCGCATTACGCAGCGTGCGCGGCATGATGCCGTCCTTGTGCGGCGCCATTTCGTGCGGCAGCATCGTGAACGCCAGCGTCTTGCCATCGGGCGAGAACTGCGGCGCCGATTCGGCATCGTTGGTGGTGGTGATTGCATCGAGCGCGAGCGACGCCACATCGACCACAAAGGCGTTGCCGCGTTCATCGCGAATCATCGGCGTCGGCGACGCGCGGAAACCGAGCTTGCGGCCATCGGGCGACCAATTCGGCACACCGCTCACCGTGTACGCACCCGACGTGACTTTGGTGGCTTTCCCCGACGCCACGTCGATCACCCACAGGTGATTGAGACGGAAGTCGTTTTCGTACACCTTCGGATCGTCACGACGGCGGAGCTTCGCTTCCTGCTCACGGGTGAGCGTATCCGTCGTCACGATGGCAATACGCGATCCATCGGGCGACCATACGTACGACGACACGCCGTCGCGCACCGTGGTGAGTTGACGCGATTCGCCGCCGTCGGCCGGCAGCAGCCAGAGCTGCGGCTTTGGCGCGTCGTCGCCAGTGCCTGAACCGCGTGCGGCCACGAACGAAATGGTCCGACCATCGGGCGACCACTGCGCTTGGGCTTCGCCGCGTTCGCCGAAGGTGAGTTGACGCGGCGCGCCACCGACCGCGGGCACCATGAACAGATGCGAGCGACGTTCGTGCTTATCGCCGAGCGCCGTGTCACCCTTGGCGCTCGGATGCTCCCACGCGCTGATGGCGTAGAGCACGCGAGCGCCGTCGGGTGCCATAGCCACGCCGCCGACCGATTTGAGGCGCATAATGTCGCTTTCGTCGAGTCCCTTCGACTGGGCGAACGCCAACGACGGCACGAGCAGAGGCGCGGACACGAACGCCGCACCGAGAACAGCCAACGGACGGAGACGAAGCGACATGGGCGGCCTCCTACTTGAAAATGTTCAGCAAGTTGCCGACGAAGCCGGTATGCTCAGCCTGTCCCTTCGCGAGAATTTCGAGTTCACCCTTATCGAGCCAGATCCCGTCGCAGGTGGGACAGGTATCGATGATGACGTGGTGCGACTCGCGCGGCACCAGCGGCGTGCCATCGCGCGGGCATTTGTTGCGCTCGGCGGCGACCTGAGCCGCGCGGTCGGCGTCGGCCTTGGCGCGTAGCTCCTTGCGCAGGTCGGCGTCGACGCGGGCGAAGTATTCCTCTTCGTTACGACTGGGCGTGTGCTCGATGGCCATGGCTGGGCTTGTGCGTGAGGGAAGCGACGGGCGACTTGCTAAGAAACGCGTCTCTCACTGGCATCCGCAAGGCACCGCGCCAGCTACGATGCCACGTTCACGCGCGCATAGGGGATGATGTCGAGCCGCGCGAAGGGAATTTCCGCCCCCGACTGCTCGTCGAGCCCGAACGTCTCGGGCGACGTGGCCAGCCGTTCTAGCGCGGCGTCGATTTCAGCGATTTCGGCTGAGCGCCGCGTTGAAACGGACGCTTCGAGCTCTTCATTGGCGACGTCGGTGCCCAAGTCGGCCGAATGGGTGGGAAACTTGGAGAGATCGCCAGCAAGCTCCTGACTGTCCTCGGACGACTCCTCGCTCACGAAGTCCTGAAGCTGCTCGAGGAGGCGGGTGCGCTCCTCGTGGAGGCGCTGTTCAAGGTGCTGTAGTTGCTTCGTGGTCAGTGGCATGGGAAGTCCTGGTGAAGGTGATATCATCGCGGCGAGCTGAAGCGCAAGTTGGCGCTCTGCTCGGTTAGTGCAATTGCACGGATCGGTCCAACGGAGCCGTCGACGGCACCGGGTTGTTGCGGAGGGCGCTACGTTCCGTGAGGGTTGTGCCGGTGCGCGCCGCGCCCGACCCGTCCCCATTTCCCGAAGAGGAGCCGCTCGATGTCCGATCAGGGTTCGTTCACCGCTGAGCACCGCTCCTTTGAATGGGAACTCGTGCTCAAATACGAGGACCTGTCGCTCCCGGCGTCCGAATGGAACGAAACCACGCTGGCCGTGGTGGCCGGGTGGTATGCGAAGAACCTGCCCAGTCAACAGGCGGAAGCGCGCTACGAAAAGTCGTATCACCGAAACCGACGTCGCCTCACGAACCGACTGGATCCGGCGTCGGTGGACACCGCCGCGATCGAGAAGCTCGACGAGGTGTGGGAGTCGTTGCT
>NZ_JBKJRB010000150.1:0-20364 GCF_046594945.1 Gemmatimonas sp.
AACAGATTGCATATCTCGCTGCAGCCCTGAAGAAGCCGCAGGTCACTGATACCGTTCTGCACATCCATCGATCTCGAACTTCGATTGTCAAACAGCGATCCTACTTCCCTGCTATCATGTCGCAACCGCTTGCGGCTGCTTCAGTTACCATGTTTTGCTTCGCCGCGTTCTCTGCGGCAGATCGTATTAATAAACCGCAGAGCGGGGCTCGTCAAGGCGTCCGGTTGAGCTTTTTACGAGTTCGAGGCGCATTCGTGATCATCACGAAATCTGCTCGGCTCGCCACCCAGTCGGACCCAGCGCACCCAATCAACGACCGCGCCTGCCGTGCTTCGCACCGATATCCCTGCTAGGCTTTGCCCGAGAGAATCTGGCCCGCTGAAGCAACGACACACCAGCCGTGGCCGGTAAACGAACGCCCCACACCGCCATACACCAAAGTGCCATGGTCGAGTCAGCTACGTTCCACTGACGCGGCGGGTCGGGGATATAAACCATTTGGAAGACGGGTGTCAACCGACACCGGACGAATTGTGCGACAAAGCAAGAAAAAGGCGGGCAATCACTTGGATTGCCCGCCCGTCCTACCCTCTTCCATCAGGTACCGCCGCTGCCGCGAGGCTTCGCCGTTCGACCCGTGCCGCCACCGCCGGAGCCGCTGCTACCCGCGCCGCTACCCGCGCCGCTACCCGTGCTGCTACCCGCGCCGCTGCCAGCACCGGTGGCACCGCTGCCGCTGCCCGACGAACTGCTGCCACCGATCGACGTCGGTGTCGGCGAATTCGAGCCACCGGAGGATGCGCGCGTGTAGCCACTGCCTCGGACCGCCCTCCCTGCATTGGACGGCGTGGACGGGTCGGGTTGCCCACGAGTCACAATGATGATGGGTGTGTTGCCCGGATAGAAACCATTACCAAAACCGTACGGGCTGTACAGGCCGCCGTACCCGTAGCGTAGGCTATAGGCGTCGAACGGACTCAACCCATATTGCCAACCCAATCCCCAGGCGCCCATGCCACCCGGCCCGTAGCAGAAGTCGTCGAGGCGGCGGCATCCGCCGCGAGCGCGCGAGCTGGCGAATCCACCTGTTATCAGGTCGCCCGCCATCGGTCGGTTGCGATCTGCAGCGGGCGTCCGCACGGCGAACGTTTCAGGGTTCGAGATCGCGATCATGAGGTCGATCACGCGCGACGGCATCCCGCCATCAGCCAATCGTACGAGGTCCCTCCCATTCACCGAAAACGGCTGCCGGGTTTCTGTCAGCCAGGCTTCGGTGAGCGCCGCCGGTGCTCGCTTTGCCACTTCCAGAACGTCTTGGTTCAAAAGCGGCGCGCCCACCGCGAGACGCAGCGAAGGGGTCGACGGCAGGGCACTCGCGCCAAGGCGTGCCCATTCGCCGAGCGAATCTACGACGTATCGGAGGGTCATCACCGAGGTCGCCGAATTGCCGCCGACATCCAGATGCTGCACCTGCATCCACTCGCCCGACGCCGACATCGTCATCAGTCCAGTCTCCAAGCGCCTCGCGCCGCGACCGCATGCGAGATCGGCTTGCATGAGAAGTCGACGCTCGTCGGGCATCCACGTGGCCGTCTCGGTGCCAGTACAACCATCGACCGACTTCGCGACGCGCGTCCCCGGAAGCGGGACCGCGGCGCGGGTAGACACGTTGGCACTGTCAAATACCACGAGGTCGACGCTTCCGTTGATTGTCGTCGAGGGCACGACACAGGCCATCGAAGGCGGCTTCGGCGTCTCTCCTATCCCGGCCCCGGTTGACTGCGCTGACGGTGTCCAGCAGCCCATCCACGGCTGAAAGCGAGGGTCGACGGCAGTAGCCGTCGATGGGGTCGTTGACGACTGCGCGGACATCGACCCGGCGCAGATCAGCGACGCGATCGCCGTGAAGCGGGCCGCGCGTAACGCATCGACTATTCCTATCGAGATCATGAGGTCATCCTCAGAAGCGGAAGAGAAAGCCGGCGGTCAGACCGACACCGGACAGGTCGATCGGCGAGAAGTCGCGGAAGTCGGAACTGAGTGCGCCACGCGCATGCTCGTATCGCAATTCTGCGTTCAGGCCAACGTGCGTCGTCAACGAATACGTCGTCCCGACGGAACCGAAGGCCATCGCGGATACATCGGAGGAGCGGAGCGTGGTGCTGAACACGTCGCGCGTCTGGTAGTCGACGAAATCGCCGTCTTGCTTGAACAAGTAGTACATCATGCCGCCGCCCGCCGCGACATACGGAGAGAGTTTGCTGGGCACCCACGCCAACTTGCTCACCGTCCGGCCTTCGGGCCGTAGATGCAGCTTCAAGCCTGCGGTGATCGGAATGCGCCGGAACGTGGTGCGCTGTTCGATAGGCAAATTGTCGGTGTCGACGAAGTCGCGATCCTCGGATCGCGTCACGCGCGTGCTGAGGCCCGTGCCGAGCAGTACATCGACGCGGGAATGCACGCGGATTGCGAGGTCGGACGCGAGTGACACGCCAGCGAAATCACCGCGGTTCACGGTTAACCGCTCGGTGACAAATGAGAACACATCACTGGAGGCACTTGGTCGGGCGAAGCCGCCTCGAATAGAAAGCGTGGCGTGGGGCGGCGCGAACAGAAACCCGTCGCCACCGCGGGATTGCGCGGATAGTGGCAACACTGGACCGATCACGGCCATTAGGCCGCAGATGAACCTCAGACGCATTGGAGGCGCTCTCGGGAGGAGGATAACATAATATACCACCGATCCTGATTGCCGGTTCCACAAGCCCCGTTGCCGGTCACGCTGGCCCACGATGGCCCAGGTGGGCCTACCCGACGCGACTCGTGTCTGTCTCCGCTCCGTCGCGCCGGGCCGGGCCCGCTCGTGGGTTGACCACAATGCGGCGCCACCGTCATCCGCCTGTCAGCGGCTGCGTCAGGATGGCCCGCCCCGGCGCGGATCGGAGCTCGAAGCGGCTAGAGGTTCACGCCGTGGCACTTCTTGAATTTCTTCCCGGAGCCGCACGGACAGGCATTGTTCCGAGGCGTCGACTCCCAGCCGGGAGGCAGAGCGCCTCCCCCGACTCCGAGGGATCGCACCGGTCCGGCTCCCACCACGGCCGGTGTGCCGCGCGCGATCCGACGTGCCGGTTCTGCGGCGCCGTCCTGGTCGGACTCTTCCACACCGGCATCACGCCCCTCATCGATGGCATCGACGAGGTCGAGCTCTTCAGTCGGAATATCTTCGAGAATGCCCAAGGCATTGAACCGCTTGGTGGGACGACTGCCCTGAAGCGGGAACTCGCCCATCGGCGGTGCGGACTCGAAGCTCTCCATCGGCGCCGGTTCGAAGACGAGTTGCGCCTTGAGAAAGCGTTCGGTGAAGGTGTTCGCCAGATCGTGCATGAGCTCTTCGAACATCGTATACGCATCCTGCTTGTACTCGACTAGGGGATCCTTTTGCCCCCACGACCGATAGTGAATGGAGGCGCGCAGCTGGTCGAGATCGTACAGGTGATCCTTCCACTTCTCGTCGATCACGTTGAGCGTGACAAGGGAGAGCAACCGATCGGCGAACCCCTGCCCACTCTCGTCCGTGACGGCATTCAGGCTCTCGAGTTTCTGATCGAACGCCGCACGCCCGGCCTCGACCGCAAGGGCTTGTGCTTCCTCAACAGATACCGGACGCGCGCCGTCGGCGAAGGTCGGCACCTGCAGCATGTAGTGCATCAGGAGATCCTGCTGCACGTACTCAACGTCCCAGTCTTCCTGTTTGTCGAATGTGGCGAGTGCCTGCCCGACGCGGCGCTGCACGCCGCGATCGATCATCTTGAGCGCCTCGCCCTTCAGTTCCTCGCCACCTTCGAGCGCGAACGCGCGCAGCGAGTAGATCACTTCGCGCTGCTGATTCATCACATCGTCGTACTCGAGCAGCCGCTTGCGCGACTGGAAATTCTGCAGCTCGACGCGCTTCTGCGCTTGCTCGATGGAGCGCGTGATGAGCGGATGCGTGAGCACCTCACCATCCTGCGCCCCCATGCGATCCATCAGTTTCGCGATCCGGTCGGATCCGAAGAGACGCATCAGATCATCTTCGAGCGACAGGAAGAACTGCGACGCGCCCGGGTCGCCCTGCCGACCGGAGCGACCACGCAACTGGCGATCGATTCGGCGCGATTCGTGGCGTTCGGACCCGATGATATGCAGGCCGCCAATTTCAGAGATCTCGATCGCCTTGCCGTCGGGATCGGTGACCGTTGACGGTTTGGCTACGGTGATACCGGCACCGAGTTTGATGTCCGTACCGCGGCCTGCCATGTTCGTCGCGATCGTAATGGCGCCCGGCTGACCGGCACCCGCCACGATCTCGGCTTCACGCTGGTGATACTTGGCGTTCAGCACGTTGTGCTTGAGACCGGCGCGCGCGAACAGTCGTGCCAGCGTTTCGGAGGCTTCGACGCTCGCCGTGCCAACGAGCACCGGATAGCCGAGTTCGTGCAATCGCTTGGTTTCGTCGACGATGGCGTTGTACTTCTCGCGACGCGTCTTGAACACGTAATCCTGACGGTCATCACGTGTAATCGGACGGTTCGTGGGAATGACCGACACCGAGAGGCCGTAAATTTCGTGGAACTCGTTCTCTTCCGTTTCCGCCGTGCCGGTCATGCCGGCCAGCTTTTCGTACATGCGGAAGTAGTTCTGGATCGTGATGGTAGCGAGCGTCTGCGTCTCGCCTTTCACTTGCACGCGCTCTTTGGCTTCCACGGCCTGGTGCAGCCCTTCGCTCCAGCGACGCCCGGGCATCGTGCGGCCGGTGAATTCGTCGACGATGAGTACCTGCCCTTCCTGCACGACGTAGTTCACGTCGCGCTCGTACAAGGCGTGCGCGCGCAGCAGCTGATGAATGATATTGAGCCGCTCACTCTTGAGCGCATACTCGCGCTCGATGGCATTGCGCTGCTCGAGCCGTTCGGTCGCGGAGATCTCGTGATCGCGATCGAGTTTGCCGATCATGAGCGAAATGTCGGGGAGCACGAACTGATCGTGCGCGTCCGGCGAGAGGTAGTCGAGCCCCTGTTCCGTGAGGTGCACGGTGTGCCCCTTCTCGTCGAGCACATACAGCAGATCGTCTTCGATCTCGCGATACGTTCGCTTGCTCATCGGGAGTTTCTTGTCCGAGATGATGTCAAGCTCCATGCGCTGCACGAGCTGCTTGACACCGGACTCCTGGAGCGCCTTCACCAGTCGTTTGTTCTTCGGACCACCCAGTTGCGCCTTGTACAGCTTGAGCGCCGCGTCCTGTTCGTCTTTCGATTCGAAGGCGCGCTCGCCTTCGCCGACCAGTGTATTCACGAGTTCGGACTGGCGGCGTACGAGGCGCTCTACCGCCGTGTTGAATTCGGCGTATCGGCCATCGCTCTCATTGCCTACCGGGCCCGAGATGATGAGCGGCGTGCGCGCTTCGTCGATGAGAATCGAGTCGACTTCGTCGATGATCGCGAAAATGTGCGTGCGTTGCACCCGCTGTTCGAGCGACACGACCATGTTGTCGCGCAGGTAGTCGAATCCGAACTCGTTGTTGGTGCCGTATGCGATGTCGCAGCCGTAAACGGCACGTCGCTCAAAGGTTCCCGGTTCCGTGTCGTCGAGACAACCGACCGAAAGGCCGAGCCATCGATACAGATGGCCCATCCACTGGGAGTCGCGCCGCGCGAGATAGTTGTTCACCGTGACGAGGTGCGCGCCACGACCGGGCAGTGCATTGAGATACATCGGGAGCGTCGCGACCAGCGTCTTGCCTTCGCCCGTCGCCATTTCTGCGATGCGGCCGAGGTGCAGCTGGATCCCGCCAATCAGCTGGACGTCGTACGGGACCATGTCCCACGTGAGCTCGTTCCCGGTGACCAGGACGGCGGTGCCTTTAAGTCGCCGGCACGCCTCGCGCACGGTCGCGAATGCCTCGGGAAGCAGCTCGTCGAGCACGTCGGCGATGGCGGTGCGAAGATCGCCCTCCTCACCGCCACGCCCGTCGGCGCCCTGGAGCTCGAGATCAATACGCTCACGCTCGGCTGGATCGGCGCTGTCGTGCTTGGCGGCCTTGCGCTCCGCAATACGGCTCTCGATGGGACCGATGCGTTCGGCAAGAATGCTGCGGAACTTGGCGGTCTGCCCCTGAATCTCGCTATCGGAGAGCGCGGCGAGGCGCGCTTCGATCTCATGGATCTCGGAGAGCACCGGCTGCACCCGCTTCCGTTCACGTTCGTGACGCGTGCCGAACACGCGTCCAATCAAGCCCTTCAGCATACGAACCTCATGGCAAGGGCGCCGCGACGACGAAGTCCCCGTACGCCATCAGGCGCGCGTTGGGCCCTCCGCCGTCGACGACTCCCGGGAGTTCTCGAGATACAATCGGGTGGTCGCTATGTACGTCTGCACGGCGTCAGAAACGAAACCCCGAATGGAGCGCCCGTCCCGTACCCGTGCCCTGATTTCGGTTGATGACACGTCGACGCGTCGCGTCGCCAGCCGCCGTGCGGTCGCTGCTCCGAAGCTGTCCAGCGGGACGGTGTGCGCGGCGACATCGTGACTACGGTCGGCGCGGTGCAGTATCACCAGCTGCACCATCGACAACAACCGAGTCACGTTGCGCCAACGCGGTAACGTGGAGACCACGTCATCGCCTACCAGCAGGTACAGCGTCGCCGACGGCCAGCGTCGGTGCAGCGACTGCACGGTGTCAACCATGAAAGATAACCCGCCCCGTTCGATTTCGATGGGGTCAACCTCAATGCGCGGGATCCCGCCAAAGCAGGCCTGCACCATCGCGAGCCGGTGCGCGGCGGCCGTCTGATCCCCGCCCTTGAGCGGCTGTTGGGCCGCCGGGACGATCAGCAGTCGATCGAGCGCGAGCTCATCGAGAGCATCCTGAGCCACCAGGAGGTGGCCGACATGCGGCGGATCAAAACTTCCGCCAAGGATGCCGAGGCGCATCGAGGTCAATCCGTGCGGGTCATCCGCGACGTTCCGGACCCGGGCGTGCGTACGCGATCGGCGACAACACGGCCGGTGGTGGCGTCTTCACGGCCGTGGCCGAATCAGCCGGTGCCGCTCCACAGGCCGCCTTGACCAACGGATCCCCTGGGTACGCCCGCCACATCGCGGTACACGTCTCGGCGGCGTCTTCCTTCCAGCGGATTTTCGTATATAGCTCATGTAACCGAAGCCACGAGAGGCGGGCCGCCTTCGTGCTCGGGTAGGTGGTGACGACATCCTTGAAGTAAATGATCGCCGGGTCGACGGACCGACGAACACGGACATAATGGACGCCGGTGTCGTAGTCCTTCTGCGCCATCCACTCTTCGATCTGGACGATGCGCTTCTTGGCGTCGTCCGTTTCTTTGCTCTCCGGATACGACGAGAGGAGGGCCCGGAGAATCGAGATGGCCTTCTGGCCGTTCTCGGGATCGAGGGACGGTCGCCGCCAGAGGCTTTGATAGCTGCGCCCGACACCAAGCATGGCGGTCGGCGCGAGTGTGTCGTCGGGAAAGCCGTCGGTGATACGCTCGAAGGCCTGCGCGGCGAGCAAATACTCCTTCTGTCGCTCATGTGACAGCGCCAGATAGAAATAGGCCGGCGCCAATAGCGGATCACGCGCCGACAAGTCACTGGTAAGCCGTTCGAAGCCGATCTTCGCGTTGTCCCACTTCTGCCGCTGGAACTCCAGCAGGGAGGCACGGAAGAGCGCTTCAGGATTCGCGTAATCGCGAGGTTGGAAGCCACGGGAACAGCCCGCTAATGCTGCGGCTACACCGAGCAGTATCAGCAGGCGGAATTCAACGCGAGACAGTCGGTGACTCATGCGGACTCTGGTACCCGATGCGCCGACTGCGGATCCGTTCCGCCTGCGGGAGCCCGGTTCATGATGTTGCGCCCACGGTCCGACGGCCGGACGCCAGTGGGATGATGCGTGCGCGCCCGGCCTTGAGGCCAGCCGTGACGTTTCGCGTGTCGACCAGCAACGCGGCGTGGTCGACGACGCGCTGGTAATCGACATGCTTGTGATCAGTGACGACGACAACCGCGTCGGCCCAACGCAACATCTCATCACTGAGTTCGACGCCCTTGCGGCTGTGCCCGTCCTCGCGGAATTCGGGCACGAACGGATCGTGGAACTCCACGTGCGCGCCCCGGCCCTCGAGCAGGCGGATCACGTCGAGGGCCGGGCTTTCGCGCACGTCGTCGATATCACGCTTGTAGGCGACCCCGAGAACCAGTACGCGACTGCCGCGAACCGCCTTCCGTACTTCGTTGAGCGCGTCGGCCACTTTTTGGACGACCCACTCCGGCATGTGCGAATTAATTTCGCTGGCGAGGTCGATGAAGCGCGTCTTGTAGTTGAGCGTGCGCATCTTCCAGGCGAGATAGTGCGGGTCGAGGGGAATGCAGTGGCCCCCGATGCCGGGGCCCGGCGTGAACTTCATGAACCCGAACGGCTTGGTGGCGGCGGCGTTGATGACTTCCCAGACGTCCACGCCCAGTTTGTCACACACAATCGCGATTTCGTTCACCAAGCCAATGTTCACGGCGCGGAAGGTGTTCTCGAGCAGCTTCACCAGCTCGGCCGCTTCCGGCGACGACACCGGCACCACCACGTCGATACAGCTGGCGTAGAGCGCGCTGGCCACCTCGACACAGGCCGGCGTGACCCCGCCGACCACCTTGGGGGTGTTCTTGGTCTGGTAGGTCGGGTTGCCCGGATCGACGCGCTCGGGGCTGAACGCCACGAACACATCCTGGCCGACCGTGAGGCCCATGGCTTCGAGTCGCGGTTGCAGGAGTTCACGTGTCGTGCCCGGATAGGTGGTGCTTTCCAGCACGACACACATGCCGGGATGCGCTTGCCGCGCGATCGCGTCGGCGGCGGCCAACACAAACGCCATGTCCGGATCGCGCGTCTTGGAGAGCGGCGTGGGCACGGCGACGGAAATGGCGTCGCACTCGCCGATTCGTGCCTCGACGGCGGTGGCCAAGAAGCGGCCCGCCGCGACCGCCTCCTGCACCACCTGATTCGGGATGTCCTGGATGTGCGACTGTCCGGCCATCAACAGGTCGATCACGCGCTGGCTGACGTCGTAGCCGATCACGCGAAAGCCGGCGTGCACGAACTCCATCGCGAGCGGCAACCCGACGTATCCCAGACCGATCACGCCAATGACGGCGGTACGGTCCTCGATTTTCGCGAGTAGGTGGTCCTTCATCGAAGGGGAATCGACCATGTCGTACGCCTCAGCGTCCAAAGAAGGCTCGCACTGCCTCGATCACTTCATCGAGTTGTGCAGTGGTAAGCTCGGGGAAAACAGGCAGCGACAGCACTTCGAGCGCCGCTCGTTCCGACTCGGGGCACTGCCCGTGCCGGTAACCGAGATACGCGAAGCACGGCTGCAGATGAAGCGGTAGCGGATAGTATACAGAGCAGCCGATACCGCGATCCTTGAGGTGCGCCTGTAGCGCATCGCGATTGGGCACCCGGATCGTGTACTGATTGTAAATCGAGGTGTTGGCGGGATCGATGAACGGCGTGACGACGTCTGCGAGATGCGCAAACGCCGCGTCATAGTACGCGGCATTCCGTCGGCGGGCCGCGCTCCACGATTCGAGATGCGGCAGCTTCGCCCGCAAGACGGCCGCCTGCAGCGCATCGAGGCGGCTGTTGTAGCCGACGATCTCATGGTAATACGTTTTTCGACCACCGTGGACGCGCAGCATCATCAACGAGTCGAAGAGCGCCTCGTCTTGGGTGACCATCATACCGCCGTCGCCGTACCCGCCGAGATTCTTTGACGGGAAGAAACTGTACGTGCCGATCGTCGCGGCCTCCCCGGCCATGACCGTGACGCCGTTCACGACGCGGCTGGCGCCGATCGACTGGGCCGCATCTTCGATGACCGGGCGTCCTTGGGCCGCGTCGTTGACCTGCTCGATCGCCGCCATCTGACCGAATAGATCGACGGCAATCACGGCTTTTGTCTTCGCACTGACGGCCGCGCGGATGCCGTCCGGCGCCACGTTGAACGTGCGCGGATCGATGTCGACGAACACCGGGCGCGCCCCGACATTGTGTACCGCGCCGGCGGTCGCGAAGAACGTGAACGGCGTGGTGACCACCTCGTCGCCGGGTCCGACGCCCAGTGCGCGCAACGCGAGCAGGAGCGCGTCTGTGCCGTTGGCGCAGCCCACCGCGTACTTGACGTGGGAAAGTCCTGCCACACTGCACTCGAGCTGCGCAACGGGATCGCCGAGGATGAACGCCTGCTGATCGACCACGTCCATCACCGCGGCAACGACTTCATCGCGTATAGTGGCGTGCTGCGCCTTCAGATCGAGAAGAGGAACGGCCATGACTGATGAGTTCAGATGTTGACGCGAAGCGGCAGGGGCACGTCGCGGCCAGTCTTCGCCGATTCGTAGATTCCCAGAATGAGTTCGAGCGACTTCCGACCGGCACGACCATCCGTATCGGGGAGCGCGTCACCACGCAGCACCGACTCGACATTGCGGTAGTACCCCTCATGCCCGAAACCGTACACGCTTGGCGGATTGGTGTTCGCCTGCTCGACGAGCTTGTCGTCGTCATCGTACTCGGCGAAGGTCCAATGTTCGACCTTGTTGACCGCCGACCCGCCGATTTTCACGCTCCCCAACTCGCCGAGGATCGTAATCGACCCTTCGAGATTCTTGGGAAAGGTGAGCATCGTGACTTCGATGACGCCGATGGCGCCCGAGCGGAACTTCAGCAGGGCGGCGCCGCTGTCCTCCGCCTCGATGCGCCGTGCCATCGTCGCGGTTTTGGCCATGACGCTTTCGACCGGGCCAACCAGCCATTGCATGAGATCGACATAGTGCGACGCCTGGTTCATGAACGCGCCACCGTCGAACTCCCACGTTCCGCGCCAGGGCGCCTGATCGTAATAGTCCTGCGGGCGCGTCCACCGCACCGTGCAATTCGCCATGTAGATCCGTCCGAAACGACCGCGATCGATCGCGCGCTTCAGCAGCACGATCGGCGGATTGAGTCGGTTTTGCTTGACCACGAACAAATGGACGTGGTGGTCGTCGCACGCCTGCACGAGCGCGTCGGCGGCGGCGAGCGAAATCGCCATCGGCTTCTCGGAGATCACGTGCCGGCCGGTCTTCGCGGCCAGAATGCCGTGCTGCGGATGCAATCCGGAAGGCGTCGCGATGATCACCGCATCGCTGGGGACATCAGCCAGCATCTGCTCGTAACTCGTGAACCATGGCACATCGTACTGCGTGCCAGCGAGCTGCGCGCGTTCGGCCACGATGTCGCAGACCGCCACGAGTTGCAGACCCGGCAACTTCGCGAGCGCCTCGAAGTGGTTCTTGCTGATCCGCCCGCACCCCAAGAGCGCGACGCGAATACGCTGTCCTGCGGGCATGACGGTTTGCGTCATACGGCTTCCTCACGGCGAACCACCACGTCGCCAGCTCGTTCGTATCGCACGTCGCTGCCGGGGCAGCGAAGCACTTCATGCTGTCCGTCGGCACCGGACAGGCTCAGCGACTCCAGCTTGTGGCCGTCTTCCGACATCCAGCCGATACGCCGCCCCGGCACGCCGGCCACGAGCGCGTAGTCGGGAACGTCGCGATTGATGACGGCACCGGCGCCGACGAAGGCAAACCGCCCGATCGTGACACCACAGATAATCGTGGCGTTTGCCCCGATGGTCGCCCCGCGGCGCACCAGCGTGCGACGATACTCGTGCTTCCGCGACACGGCGCTGCGCGGATTATATACGTTGGTAAACACCATAGACGGACCGCAGAACACGTCGGCCTCGAGCTCCACTCCTTCGTACAACGACACATTGTTCTGGATCTTCGCGTTGTCACCGACCACAACCCCATTCATCACGACCACGTTTTGCCCGAGCGAACAGTGTGCACCGAGTGTCGCGCCGCCCAGCACGTGACAGAAATGCCAGACGTACGTTCCCGCACCGATAACCGCACCGGCATCGACATACGCCGACTCGTGCACGAGCGCGCCGTCACCGAGCACGACGCCCAGCGCGACATTCCCCTGCCCGGCGGATGCGACCATGCCGGGAATGCTCACGCGGCACCGACGGCGGCCGCGCTGGCGGCCGCATGGGCGGCGAGCGATGCCGCCAGAATCACGTGCCACTCCTGCAACGAACGCACCCCGGGCTCGCGCGACTGTCGCGCCGCGATCGCCTCGGCGGCGGCGCTGGCGGCCGACAGGGTGGTGGTGTACGGCACACGGTTACTGATCGCCGCCTGACGCAGGCGCTCGTCGTCCACCTGCGCGTGTTTCCCGAGCGGCGTATTCACGAGCAGATGAATCTCCCCGTTCAAGATCATGTCGACGCCGTGCGGACGTCCCTCGCTGACCTTGAGTACCGACTGCACCGGGATGTTTCGCTCACGCAGGTACGCGGCGGTACCGCTGGTCGCGTAGAGCGCAAACCCAAGTTCGTGGAACCGCGTCGCCAACGTGGCGGCGCTCGGTTTGTCAGCATCGTTCACGGTGATGAACACGGCGCCCGTGCGAGGCAGCGCATTGTCGGCCGCGAGCTGTGACTTCATGAACGCCGTACCGAAGTCCTCGTCGATGCCCATGACTTCGCCGGTGGAGCGCATCTCGGGACCGAGCACCGGATCAAACTCGCGGAACTTGTTAAACGGGAAGACGGCTTCTTTCACACTGAAGAAGGGCGGAACGATCTCCGCCGTAAAGCCGACGTCGGCCAGGGTCTCACCGAGCATCAGTCGCGCGGCCACCGAGGCTAGCGAAACGCCGATGGCCTTCGACACGAACGGCACGGTGCGCGAGGCCCGCGGGTTGACTTCAATCACGTAGACCACGCCGTCCTTGTACGCGTACTGCACGTTGATCAGGCCGACCACACCAAGCTTCTTGGCGAAGGCGACGGTGTGTGCGCGCATCTGGTCGGCGGCAGCCTGCGGAATCAAGTACGGCGGCAATACACAGGCGGAGTCACCCGAGTGGATACCCGCACTCTCGATGTGCTCCATCACGGATCCGATGACCACGTTCGTGCCATCGGAGAGTGCATCGACGTCGGCCTCGAATGCATCCTCAAGGAACTTGTCGACGAGCACCGGGCGGTCTTCGCTCACACGCGCGGCGCGCTCAAAGTAGTCACGCAACGATGCGGCGTCGTGCACGATCTCCATCGCGCGTCCGCCGAGCACGTACGACGGGCGCACCAGCACTGGATACTCGATGCGGTCGGCGATCTCCACGGCTTCATCGACGCTGGTCGCCGTTCCATTGGCCGGCTGGGCGATGCCGAGTTCCCGCACGAGGGCTTCGAACCGTCGACGATCCTCAGCGATATCGATGGCATCGGGCGACGTGCCCAAAATGCGAACGCCGGCCGCCTCGAGCGGCCGCGTGAGCTTGAGCGGCGTCTGGCCGCCGAGCTGCACGATGACGCCAAGCGGGTTCTCGCGATGGACGATTTCGAGCACGTCTTCAAGTGTGAGTGGCTCGAAGTACAGCTTGTCGGCAATGTCGAAGTCGGTGGAGACGGTTTCGGGGTTCGAGTTGATCATGATGGTCTCATAGCCCCGCTCGCGCAGCGCCAGCACGGCGCGCACACAGCAGTAGTCGAACTCGACACCCTGACCGATCCGATTCGGACCGGACCCAAGGATGATGACCTTCTGCCGTCCTTCCGTGGCGGCTTCGCTTTCCTCGTCGTAGCAGCCATACAGGTACGGCGTGGTGGAGGGAAACTCGCCGGCACAGGTGTCGATCATCTTGTACGACGGCCGCACGCCAAGTGACCAGCGCAACGCGCGGGCCTCGTGTTCGGTGAGGCCGCGCAGTGCGCCGAGCTGACGATCGGAGAAACCGAGGCGCTTCATGCGACGCATGCTGTCGGCGTTGATGGACGCCTCGTGCTGGTACTCCGCCTCGGCGACGATGAGCTCCTGCAACTGATCGAGGAACCACGGATCGATTCCGGTGATGTCGTGCAATTCCGCGGTACCCATGCCCAGAAGCATGGCACGCTTGAGCTGATAGATGCGCTCCGGCGTGGGGCGACGCAGTGCGCCACGCAACTCTTCCTTCGAGCCTTCGACGAGACGGTCATCGACGAGACGTTCACCGACCGTCCAGCCACTGCGGCCGGTTTCGAGCGCCCGCAACGCCTTCTGGAACGCTTCCTTGAACGTGCGACCGATCGCCATCGACTCACCGACGGACTTCATCGTTGTCGTGAGGCCCGGATCGGACGACGTGAACTTCTCGAAGGCGAAGCGCGGGCACTTCACGACCACGTAGTCGAGCACTGGCTCGAAACTGGCCGGCGTTGTCTTGGTGATGTCGTTCGGCACTTCGTCGAGCGTGTAGCCGACGGCGAGCTTCGCGCCGATGCGTGCAATCGGAAAGCCAGTCGCCTTGGAGGCGAGGGCCGACGAGCGGGACACGCGCGGGTTCATCTCAATGACGATCAACTCGCCATCTTTCGGATTTACGGCGAACTGGATGTTGCAGCCACCGGCCTCGACCCCCACCTCGCGGATGATGGCCACCGCTGCATCGCGCATTTCCTGATACTCGCGATCGGAGAGCGTCATCGAGGGCGCCACGGTGATCGAGTCACCGGTGTGCACGCCCATCGGGTCGAGATTCTCGATCGAGCAGACGATCACGACGTTGTCGGCGCAATCGCGCATCACTTCGAGCTCGTATTCCTTCCAGCCGATCAGTGAGCGCTCGACGAGCACGGAGCCCACCGGCGACAAGTCGAGGCCGCGACGCACCATCGTCTCGAACTCCTCGCGGTTATACGCGATACCGCCACCGGTGCCGCCGAGGGTGAAAGACGGACGAATGATCGCCGGGAATCCCGTCTCCTCGACGCCGGCCATCGCCTCTTCGAGCGTGGTGATGGTACGGCCGTCCGGAGACTTGAGTCCGATCTTCGTCATAGCGTCGGCGAAGAGCTTACGATCTTCCGCGACCCGAATCGCGCGCGCGTCGGCACCGATGAGTTCGCAGCCGTACTTTTCGAGCACGCCGCTGTCGTAGAGCGCGAGCGCGACGTTGAGTGCCGTCTGACCGCCCATCGTGGGCAGCACGGCGTCGGGACGTTCCTTGGCGATCACTTTCTCGACGAACTCTGGCGTGACCGGCTCGATATACGTGCGGTCGGCGAACTCCGGGTCGGTCATGATCGTGGCCGGATTGGAATTCACGAGGATGACCTCGTACCCCTCTTCACGCAGGGCCTTGGTGGCCTGCGTTCCGGAGTAATCAAATTCAGCAGCCTGCCCGATCACGATCGGTCCAGAGCCGATTACGAGAATCCGGTGCAGGTCAGAGCGTCGCGGCATGGAGGAGATCGTCGATGATGTCGTCAAGAGCGCGCGTGGCGGACCATCCGGTGGCGCGCTGCAATTTGTGCGAATCCCCGATCAGTATGGGGACGTCAACCGGGCGCACCAGCGACGGATCTTCGACGGGCGTCGCCTGCACGTGGGCACGCGCCAGAACCCGTTCAAGAATCTGTTGCACCGACCATCCGGTGCCGCTGGCCACGTTGTACGCCTCGCCAGGCGTACCCCGTCGGCAGAGCGAAATATATGCAGCAACGACGTCACGAACATGGAGGAAGTCGCGTATCGGCGAGCGATTGCCAACCGGCATGGTCGTTCCCGGCGGGGCACCACGAAGTTCAACGGCACGCTGCACCAGGGCCGGCAGCAGAAATCGCGTCGGCTGACCGCGTCCGCTGTGGTTAAAGCTCCGCGCGACGACCACTTTCAGTCCGGTCGCCCGCCAGCACTGCAGCGCCAGAAGCTCCTGCGCGGCCTTGGTGGCGGCGTAGACCGTTCGCGGTGCCTGCACGGAGCTTTCAGTGAGCGGAAACGCGTGTGTTTCGTGTCGCCCGTACTGCTCGGCGCTACCAACGATGAGCACCGTGGGGTCGATCGCGCCGGTCTCGCGGGCGCGGCCAATCGCCTGGAGCAGGCGTGCGGTCGCGGTGACGTTGACATCCCACGCGAGGGCCGGATCGGCGGTAGCGGTGGGAACGTGTGAGATCGCCGCCAGGTGGATTACCGTGTCGGGCCGCGCCGTGTCCACGACGTGCGCGACGTAGCCGTCGGCTCTGAGATCGCCGTACAGCCAGGTGGTGGTGTCGCTGACGCTCGTGGACCGCGTGGCCGCCGTCGTGGGGACGGCGGTCGGTGCATCGGTGGCGAGCGCGAACAGCTCACTCCCGATGTCCCGCAATGCTTCAAGCAAGTACGACCCGACGAAGCCGGCAGCTCCGGTCACCAGCACGCGCTTCACGGGCGGATCACCGCGGTCGTTCGTACCGCGCGAGATCGGCGGCAACCATCATGCGCACTAGCTCGGCAAATGGGACCGTTGGTGTCCATCCGAGCTTCTGCTCGGCTTTAGACGGATCGGCCACCAGCAGATCGACCTCAGCCGGCCGGAAGAACTTCTCGTCCTGTCTGACGTAGTCACGATAATCGAGATCGACGGCGCCGAAGGCGGCGATGCAGAACTCTCGCACGGAGTACGTCTCGCCGGTGCCGATTACGAAATCATCTGGTTCGTCGAGCTGCAGCATGCGCCACATCGCGTCGACGTAGTCGCCGGCGAAGCCCCAGTCGCGTCGGGCCTCAAGATTGCCGAGCCGCAGTTCGTGCTGGAGGCCGAGTTTGATACGGGCAACGGCATCGGTGATCTTCCGGGTGACGAATTCGAGGCCTCGGCGGGGCGACTCGTGATTGAAGAGGATTCCGGACACCGCGAAGAGATTGAAGCTTTCGCGGTAGTTCACGGTGATCCAATGCCCGTACACCTTGGCAACGCCATACGGCGACCGCGGATAGAACGGGGTGGATTCCCGCTGCGGTGTCTCGATCACCTTGCCGAATTGTTCGCTGGAACTAGCCTGATAGAAGCGCGATTTCGGCGCCGCCTTCCGCATAGCTTCGAGCATGCGCGTAACTCCGAGGGCGGTGAATTCGCCGGTGAGCACGGGCTGGGTCCACGACGTCTGTACAAAACTTTGCGCGGCGAGGTTGTAGATCTCGTGGGGCTGGGTTTCGTGCACGACGTCAGTGAGCGACGTCTGATCGAGGAGATCGGCCGAGACGAGTTCGACGCGATCGACGAGATGAGCGATGCGCTCGTAGGGGGTCGTGGACGAACGACGGACGACGCCGACGACGCGATAGCCCTTGGCGAGCAGGAGTTCGGCGAGGTAGGAGCCGTCCTGTCCGGTAATCCCGGTGATCAGTGCAGTCTTCAACAGAGTACTCAGTCGAAAGTCAGGAGTCGTGAGTGGCGACAGCGGGTGGCACATGTACAAAGCGGGGAGCCCGGCAACTGCGAGCTCCCCGCTGAGACATTACCGTTCGCGTATTACGCGACGGCAACCTGACCGCGCGGCGCGCGGGTGATCTTGCCAGCGGCGATGCACCGCGTGCAGGCTTTGACCTTGATAACCTTCCCTTCGCTGAGGGTGCGCACCACTTGGAGATTGGGTCTCCACGTCCGGCGCGTCTTATTGTTTGCGTGCGAGACGCTGTTTCCAAAGGCAACGCCCTTGTCGCATACGTAGCAGCGGTGTCTATCGATAGCCATGTCCGATTTCCTCAGCTCTGGACTAATTCGATCCGCGCCATCTCTGCACCGTCACCCTTGCGGTGGCCGGTTTTGAGGATGCGCGTATAACCGCCCGGTCGCGTGGCGAACATGGGGCCGATTTCCTGGAACAGCTTGTCGGCCGCCTCACGCTTGTGGACGTGCTTCCCAGCCAAGCGGCGCGCGTGCAGCGTGCCGGTCCGGGCCTTCGTGATCAGCTTCTCGACGAAGGGGCGGAGTTCTTTCGCCTTCGCCTCAGTCGTTTCGATCGCACCCTGCTCAATGAGCGAGGTTGCGAGGTTGCGAAGCAGCGCCAAGCGCTGCTCACTCGTCCGCCGAAGTTGGCGGTTTGCCTTGCGATGGCGCATGGGAATTACTCCTCGTCGTCTTCGTCGTCGGGCGCGTTCTCGGCCGCGCGGCTGGGCGGGGTGCCCATATCGAGGATGCGCACACCGTCTGTGCTTTCCTCGTATCGCATGCCGAAATTGAGCCCTTCCTTCTCGAGCAGCGCGGCGATTTCCTGCAGAGACTTCTTGCCGAAGTTCTTGACCTGAAGGATTTGCGCCTCGGTCTGGCGAACCAGATCGCCGAGCGAGCGGATGTTTGAGTTCTTGAGTGAATTGACCGAGCGAACCGAGAGTTCGAGATCGTCGATCGGAGTGCGGAACAATTCGGCCAGGCGGAGCGCGTCGCTATTGGAGCCGTCGCCACCCGCGCCGGGCTGTGCAGAGGCCGACGACCCGAAGCCCACGAAGTACTGGAAGTGGGTTTGGGCCAGAGCTGCAGCGTAGCTCACCGCTTCCTCGGGCGACATCGTGCCGTTGGTTTCCACGGTCAGCGTGAGACGGTCGTAGTCGGTACGCTGTCCAACGCGCGTCTCAGAGACGGCGAAGTTGACGCGACGCACCGGGCTATAGATGGCATCGATACGCACCACGTCGACGGAGAGATTCTTGTCGGCGGGATGCTGATCGCTCTCGATGTACCCGCGACCCTTGTTCACGTAGAGTTCGACGTTGAAGTCGCGCTCGTCGGTGATGGTGAAGAGGTGGTGCGTCGGATCGATGACCCGGGCGCCACCGCTAACCTGGATGTCGGCGGCCGTGACGGTGCCGGGTCCCGACTTGGCGATGCGGAGCACGGTCTGCTCGACATCATCGGGAAGCGCCAGCGTGAGCGTTTTGAGATTACCGATGATCTGGTGCACGTCTTCCACGACGCCGCCGATGGTCTGGTGCTCATGCACCACACCGTCGATACGGAACGCCCACACCGCGGAGCCACGGAGCGACGACAGGAGCAGTCGGCGCATCGCATTGCCCAGCGTGTGTCCGAAGCCGCGTTCGAGCGGCTGCAGACGGAATTCGGCCAGATTGGGCGTGTCCTCGCGCTTGGTCGCTTCGACAAGCTGCGGACGAACCAGCCCTGAGAGATCGATCGTTGCCATGGAGTTCGAAAATTTTGAAGTGGTCACACCGGCGCTGTACGCCAGTGACGCGCTACCCCGCCCCGAACGCGCGGTAGCCCCGTAGAGGGGTTCGGGCCCCGACCGCTGGAAGAGGCGCGCTGCCCGAGCCGCGACTTCCCAGCTGTGTACCAGGAATTACTTGGAGTACAGTTCGACGACGAGCTGTTCCTGCGCTGCCAACGGAATCGACTGACGCTGTGGCTTTTCGAGCACGCGACCGCTGAACGACTCCTTGTCGACGGCGATCCACGATAGCGAGGCACCGCGCGCGGCCTGCTCCATGGCCGACATCACGAGCACGAGCTCACGCGACGACTGCTTGACCCGCACTTCTTCGCCCGGACGCACCTGGTAGGACGGGATGTCCAGCAGGCGACCCTTCACCTCGATGTGACGGTGACGGATGAGCTGACGCGCCGCCTTACGACTCGGCGCGAAGCCCATGCGATACACGACGTTGTCGAGGCGCGTTTCGAGCGCCGCCAACAGGTTGTGACCGGTGATGCCGGGCGTCGACGCGACCCGATCGAACGTATTGCGGAACTGCTTCTCGCTGATGCCGTAGATGCGCTTGATCTTCTGCTTCTCGCGCAGCTGCTTGGCGAATTCGGAAATCTTTTTACGACGCGCCGTGGCCTGACCGTGTTGACCGGGGGCGTACGGACGACGCTCGACGGGACACTTTTCGGTGAAGCACTTGGTGCCCTTCAGAAAGAGCTTGGCGCCCTCACGACGGCACTGACGGCAGCTGGGACCAGTATAGCGGGCCATGTCTTAGACCCTCCGACGCTTGGGGGGACGGCAGCCGTTGTGCGGAATCGGGGTGACGTCACGAATGGACTTCACCTGGAGGCCGGCCGCGGCGAGCGCCTGAATGGCGGACTCACGACCACTGCCCGGACCCTGCACGCGCACGTGCACGCGGCGTACGCCGAGCGTGAGCGCTTCGCGCGCGCACTGCTCGGACGCCACCGTGGCGGCAAACGGCGTGGATTTCTTCGATCCCTTGAAGCCCGCCTTGCCGGCGGAGCCCCACGACACCGTGTTGCCATGCATATCGGTGATCGTGATGGTCGTGTTGTTGAACGTGGCGCTGACGTGGGCAATACCTTCGGCCTCGACGACGCGCTTGGTTTTCTTGGCGGTAGCCATGGCTTACTTGGTCACCTTCTTCTTGCCCGCGATAGCGCGGCGCGGCCCCTTCTTGGTGCGCGCGTTCGTGTGCGTGCGCTGCCCG
>NZ_JBKJRB010000065.1:0-6260 GCF_046594945.1 Gemmatimonas sp.
CTGAAGGCATCGAATCGCGTCGTGGTGACCGCGACCAAGACATCGAACGAACGCAACGAGTCGGTGTTTCTGCAGTACTTCGCCGGCGCGCTTGGGCTCGATGCCGCAGACGCCAACAAGGATGGGCGTCTATCCGTACTCGAAGTGTTCCGCTTCGCCCGCACCGAAGTGGGCAAGGTATACACCAGCTCGAATCGTATGCAGACCGAGCACGCGCTGGTCAGCGACTCCCTGCTGGCTTCTCGGGTGGCGTTCGGCAAGACGGCAGTGGCGACCGAACCGCGCGTGGCTGCCCTGATCGCCGAACGGCAGGCGCTCGAGTCGGACGTGGCGTCGCTGCGTACGAAGAAGGCAACGATGACCGCCGATGCGTACGACGCGGAGCTCGAGCGACTGCTACTGGCGCTGGCCGAAAAAACGAAGGCGATTCGCACCGCGGGAGGTGGAAAATGAGACGCTCCGCGTTGAGGCGCTCGGCATGGCTACTCTCCGCCGTGTCGGTGCTCGCGCCGTTAGCGGCCTGCGGACAGGACCGCGCGGCGGCACAGGCGGCAACTCGGGTGGTGCAGCCTCTCGCACCGCGGGTCGCGAGTCCCGACCGATGGGCCACCGAGATCGCGGCGGCGGAAGCGTCGGCTCGTCGCGGTAATCGTCCCGAGGCCACGCAGCGCGCAGGGCGCATCACGGCCGCCTACGAACAGGGCGGCGCCCGCAACAGCGACGAGCATCTCTCGGCTGGCCGCGCGTACGTCCTATTGGGGATCGGCAATGCGCAGGCCGTCCGTTCGGCGCTGGCGGCGTTCGATCGCGCTACCGCCGCCGACTCCAGCAACTTCGACGCGCCGCGACGTGCGGGTGAGCTGTTCCTCGAGAAGTACAACGCGCCCGATGCGCGATTGTCCTTTGAAGGGATCCTGCGGCGCTCGCCCACCGACGCCAAGGCGTTACTGGCGATAGCGCGCGTGGAGGAGTTCGAGGGCAAGGGCAATCCGATGGCGACCGCGCGTCTCAGCATCGCCAGCGATCCGAACTACGCCGACGCGCTGGCGTTTGTGGCGAAGATGCAGCGGGACGCCGAAGCATACGACTCCGCGCGCGTCTACGCGCAGCGCGCAATCGAGGCCGATGCGGCGTCAACCGCCGGCTGGTCGGTGTTGGGGTCGATGGCCTTCCTGAATGGTGACAGCGCCACGTTCCGAAAGGCGCTGGCCGCCGTGACGGCGTCGCAGCCGGCGCCGGCCGAGTTCTACACCGATTTGGCGGAAGCCTCGGTGAGGCAGCGCCGATACACGGAGGCGGTCACGCTCGCCCAACGAGCCATCGGCTACGACTCACTATATGTGCCGGCGTTCGGGGTGCTGGGCACGAACCAGCTGCGCATCGGGCAGATGGACGCTGGGCGCGCGGCGCTGGAGCGTGCATTCGCGCTGGACCCGTTCAATCTCTGGCACAAGAACACGCTCGATCTGCTCGACAAGATGAAGTCGTTCCGCACGATCGACCGCGGACGATTCCGCGTGGTCGCTCCGGCGGACGAAGCCGACCTGCTCGCCCTCTACATCGTGCCGTTGCTGGAGCAGGCATACGATTCGCTGGCCGTACGGTACGGCTACAAGCCGCCCACACCGATCCGGCTGGAGTTCTATCGATATCACGCCGATTTCTCGGTCCGCACGGTCGGTCTCGCCGGACTGGGTGCACTGGGCGTGAGCTTCGGCAGTCTGCTGGCGATGGACACCCCGAACGGTCGCGAACGGGGGCAGTTCAACTGGGGCTCCACCGCCTGGCATGAACTTACGCACGCGTTCACGCTCGGCGCGTCGGCCCATCGCGTGCCGCGGTGGCTGTCGGAAGGCCTGTCGGTGCTCGAGGAACGGCGCGTAGGACGGGGCTGGGGGGCCGACGCCACGGTGTCGTACGTGGTCGCGATGGCGCACGGGAAGCTGCGTCCCATCAGTCGGCTCAGCGACGGCTTCCTGCGGCCGCGATTCCCCGAGGAGACGCAGTTCAGCTACTACCAGGCGTCATTGTTCTGCGAGATGGTAGAGTTGTCGCGTGGTGCGGCCGCGTTGCCGGCCATGTTGAGAGCATATCGCGACGGCTTGAACACGCCCGACGTGTTTCAAACTGTGCTTGGAAAGACGCCGGCGCAGATCGACGCCGAGTTCGCGGCCTATGCGCAGCGCAGGTTCGCGCAGGCGCTCAGCGCGGTGCGTGGGTCATCGCCCAGCGACAGCAGCGGTGGCAAATTCGTGGCTACGATGCGCGAGGCCGCGTCGAAGATGGGCACCGACCGTGATGGCGCGCGCAAACTGTTCGAACAGGCGCACGCGATGTTCCCCGACTACGGCGGAGAGGACGGCCCGGCATGGTATCTCGCCCAGGTCGCCGAGTCGGCCGGCGACACCACGCTTGCCCTGTCGATGGTCGAGCAAGTTACAAGCCGCAACGAGACGGCGTGGGACGCCAACCTGTTCGAGGCGAATCTTCGCGAGAAGCGTGGCGACCGGGCCGGTGCGCTTCGCGCCCTCGACCGGTTGAATTGGATCTGGCCGTACGATGCCGGTGTGCACTCGCGCCTGGCCACACTCGCCGCCGCGCAGGGCGACCATGGCCGTGCGGTGCTGGAGCGTCGCGCGATTATTGCCATGGCTCCCACCGACATACTGGATGCCCGGTATGAACTGGCGCGTGCATTGCGCGATGCCGGTGATATCGCCGGGGCCCGTCGCGCGCTACTGCAGGTACTCGAAGAGGCGCCGTCATTCGAAAAAGCACAGACCCTGTTGCTGGAGCTACGCGGAAAATGACACTCCTCGTACGCGCGCTGCTGGGCAGCGCCCTGATGCTGTCGTCGCTCGCTCCGACGGAGTCGGTACAGGCGCAGCGACGCGGCCAGCCGGAGCTTCTCCCCAATGTGCCGTACGACGGACGTCTGACGTTCGTGCGGGTGAAGTACCAGATGCCGGAGTTCGGCGGCGGCGGTTTCCGTGGTGGTCGCGACATTCCGTGGAGTCACGATTATCCACGCGGCGAGCGCCACTTCACGAAAATCGTGAGCGAACTCTCCAGCACCCGCGTGCGAATCGACGCCAGCAACATTCTCACGCTCGACGACCCACAGCTCGGCAAGTATCCGATCGCGTACATGGCAGAGGCGGGTTTCTGGCGGCCGTCGGATGCCGAGGCGCTGGGGCTTCGAAACTATCTGGCGAAGGGCGGCTTCATCATTTTCGATGACTTCGCCGGTGAGCACTGGATGAACTTCGAACTCCAGATGAAGAAGGTGCTGCCCAACCTGCGGCCCATCGAGCTCGACCTCTCGCATCCGATCTTCGACTCGTTCTACCGCATCAAAAGTCTGGAGTACGACCACCCGATCTACCGGGGTGCGAAGTCGGTGTTTTACGGCGTGTTCGAGGAGAATGATCCGAAGAAGCGCATGCTGGCGATCGTGAACTACAACAATGACCTGTCCGAGTACTGGGAATTCTCCGACACGGGGATGTTCCCGCTCGACATGTCGAACGAAGCGTACAAGCTGGGCGTGAACTACATCATCTACGCGTTGACCCGCTAGCCTCCGAGGAACTAGGTGACTGCACCGGCCCCTTCCACGTCCGAACTCGATCGTCTCGACGACGGCGCCCTTGCCGACCGCCTTCAAGGCGCCGGTCAACGCATCGCGAGCGAACTGCGCAAAGTCATTGTTGGTCAGGAGGTCGTGGTGGAGCAAGCGCTCATCGCGCTCTTCGCCGGCGGTAACTGTCTGCTGGTGGGCGTGCCGGGGCTGGCGAAAACACTGCTCATCTCCACTTTGGCCCGTGCCCTCGACCTCAAGTTCTCACGCATTCAGTTCACGCCCGACCTGATGCCGAGCGACGTGACCGGGACCGACGTGATTCAGGACGACCCGGCCACTGGCCAGCGTCGCCTCGCATTCATGCCCGGCCCGGTGTTCGCCAACGTGCTGCTGGCCGACGAAATCAACCGGACGCCACCCAAAACGCAGGCTGCGCTCCTGGAAGCGATGCAGGAACGTCGCGTGACCGTGCAGGGGCGCACCTACGAACTCGACAAGCCGTTCTTCGTGTTCGCCACGCAGAATCCGATCGAACTCGAAGGCACGTATCCGCTACCCGAAGCGCAACTTGATCGCTTTATGCTTGAAGTGATGCTGGACTACCTCCCGGAAGAAGACGAAGTGGCGGTGGTGAAGTCGACCACGTCGCTGCCGCCGGAGGAAGTGCAGTCGGTGGTGTCGAAGGAAGAGATTCTGGCGTACCAGCGCGTGGTACGTCGCTTGCCGATCGCCGACGCCGTCACGCGCTATGCCGTGAAGTTGGTGCGCACCTCGCGTCCGGGCGACGGCGCCCCCGACTACGTGCAGCAGTTCGTGTCGTACGGCGCCTCGGTGCGCGCGGCGCAGGCGCTGGTGCTGGGCGCCAAGGCGAGGGCGCTGCTGCAGGGCCGCGCCAGTGCCAGTTTCGAAGATGTGCGGGCGCTCGCACGTCCCGTGCTGCGACACCGCGTGTTGGTGAACTTCACGGCGCAGTCGGAGAAGGTGACCACCGATTCACTCATCGGGCGTCTGCTCGAGAGCGTGCCGCTTCCCCGCTCATCGCTCTGAGCGAACCGTGGCGACCGCTCCCGCGTCCTTTCTCGACCCCGCCCTGCTGGCGCGGATCGCCGATCTCGCGCTATTGGCGCGCACGGTGGTGAACGGCTTCATGCACGGTCAGCATCGATCGTTGCGCAAAGGGTCGTCGTTGGATTTTGCGGAGCATCGCTCGTATCAGCCGGGCGACGACCTGCGTCGTATCGACTGGCGGGTGTACGGGCGCACCGACCGGTTTTATATCAAGGAGTACGACGCCGACACCAACGCCGGTGTGATCTTCGCGCTCGACGCGTCGGGCTCCATGGATTTCGGCAGCGGCGCTGTCACCAAATTCGAGTACGCGCGTTTTCTCGTGGCGTCGCTGGCGTGGTTGTCGAAGTCGCAAGGTGATCGCATCGGCTTGGCCACGTTCAAGGAAGACCTTGTGGATGTCGTACCCCCGTCGGTGCGTCATCTGCAGCTACTGCTGCACACGCTGTCGCGTGCCAAAGCGGCCGGGCCGAGTCGGCTGGTGCACTCGATCGGGCGGATCGGCCATCTCACCACACGTACCGGGATCGTCGTGCTCGTGACGGACTGCTACGAACAGCCGGAGGCGCTGGGTCGCGCGGTGGCCGCGCTGCGCATGGGCGGTCACGACGTGATCATTTTTCACATCGTTGACCCGGCAGAGAAGATGCTGCCGGGCGACCTGCCGGCCACGTTCGAAGATGCGGAGAGTGGCGCGCTGCTGCCGCTGCGTCCGGGTGAACTGCGCGACAAGTATCAGACCTTGATCACGGCGCACCACGCCGCACTCCAGGAGCGCTTCACCAGCGCTGGTGCCGACTACGTGCGTCTCGACACGAGCGAACCGCTCGACCGTGCACTCCACGCCTACCTCGACGCGCGGCTCTCGCGCAGTCGCGTACGCTGACGATCGACTAACCGAGTCATTCGCTCATGGGCATCGGATTTCTCGTTCCCGCATTTCTGGCCGGACTCGCGGCATTGGCGATTCCGTTGCTGATGCATTTGCGGCATCGCGACAAAGAGCGTCCGATTCGGTTCCCGTCGTTGATGTTTCTGGAGCAGTTGCCCATCCGCACCTCGCAGCGGCAGCGCATCACCGACTGGCCGCTATTGCTGCTGCGCGCGCTGGCGGTGGCCGCGCTGGTGTTCGCGTTCGCGCGCCCCGTGCTCACTGCTCGTCCGACCGCCGGCGGTGACACGCGTCGGCGCGCTGTGGTGGTGGTGGTCGATCGGTCGCTCAGTATGGGCTACCAAGGCGTGTGGTCACGCGCGCTCGATTCCGCACGCGCCGTGGTGAACGCGCTGGGCGCCGGCGATCGCGTTGGCGTAGTAGCGTATGATGATGCCTCGGAAGTGCTGCAGCGCATGAGTGACGATAAATCGCAGGCCATCGCGGCCCTCTCCACGCTCAAGCCGCTAGCCCGAGGCACACGCTTGGCACCGGCGTTGCGCACTGCGCGGCAGATGCTACTCGATGCGCCATTTGCCGCGGCCGAGATTATCGTGGTCTCCGACCTCCAACGGGCGGGAGCGGTCGGTATTGCGGGGATCGACCTGCCAGCCGGTGTGCAGTTGCGCAGCATTCCGGTGGGCGCCGCCGACCGCGCCAACAGCGCCGTGCGGGTGA
>NZ_JBKJRB010000115.1:0-52457 GCF_046594945.1 Gemmatimonas sp.
CGGGCAGCAACTGGCGCGCGAGGTCGACGCTCAGGAACTGCGGGTTGGTATCGAGCACCTTATAGCGGGCCATGGCGGGCTCTCGACAGCGAGACGAAACGGCGACACCTTCTCGGCGTCCAACACCCGTCATCGCGTATCGAGTTCCGTTTTCACATGGGCACCATCGGGACTTATCCTACAACCTCGTTAGCAAGCCGTAGCAAGTGCGTAACGCTTGACGCTAATAGCGCCGCGCGCGAACGCTTCTTTATGATCGTCAGTTTCGCCGACAGAGATTCAGAACGGTTGTTTGATCGGCAACCGGTGCGGCGATTTGCAGCCGAACCACGGAGCGTGATGCTCCGCAAGCTCCTGTTGCTTGATGCGACTGTCGAGCTGACTGAACTTGGAGTGCCTCCCGGCAATCGACTGGAGAAGCTCAAGGGTGATCGTACTGGGCAGCACAGCGTTTGCGTCACGCCAACGGGCCGTAGGAAAAGGCAATTTCGTTGCCGGAGGATTTCGTTGACGGTGCTAGCGACGCCGCATCGGGCAGCGTCTCCATGTCGTTCTCCATGTTGAGTACGAGACGATGCAGGGTCCATTCCCCGTGCACCTTCGTGCCGCCACGCAGCGTGAAGCGATCGAGCCGCTCGTGGCGCTGCGGCGTCTGCATGGCGACCGTCAGCTCCCCGTCCGCCGTGCTATTGGTGCGACGGCGCCCAACCATCGTGGTTGCGGTCGCTTCCAACTTCGTGACGCGCGCCGCGAGCAATTCCCTCCGACGCCTGTTCCGCGATCCGGGTGCACATCGCCACGATCGCGAAGCGTACTGCACCGTCCCGCGGCGGCTCCAACGTGGGGTCGGTTCCGAAACCGGCGCGACGCGGAGGATGCAGTCGCGTCAATCCAGGGCCCGACATCCCCGGTGCGGCGCTGCGAGTCAGCCGAGCCGGGAGCTCGTCAGCAGGACGCGTCGTTCGGCTTGTCGTAGACTCATGAGTTTAGGCTGGTGCATTGACGCCGTGACAAGCCGACTGCACGTTTTTGGCTTCTCTCACTCGGAGTGACGTTTGCACCAGCATCAGACATCCTCATGCGGGGCGGCGCGCGGGTCGCTGCTCACGGTAGGCCTGATTTTGGCGGTCATCACGCCTTCGCACGCGCCGGCGCAGCTTAAGCCCGCTGCGAAACCTGTCGCCAGCGGTCCGGCATTGACGCCCGAATTGCAAAAGGTCAGAGCGGCGCTCGACAAGTACAAGGATCCGATCACGGCGGTTCATGACGGCTATTTGTCGACGCTTGGCTGCGTTGAGTATCCGAAGGGCGGCGGCGAAGGGTCGATGAAATACGTCGCGGGCGGTATGGGGGTGCATTTTCTCAATGGCCCGCTGATCGGTCCAAACCTCGATCCGGCGAAGCCGCAGGTGCTCATCTATGAGATG
Source organism: Gemmatimonas sp. (assembly GCF_046594945.1). GTDB lineage: Bacteria > Gemmatimonadota > Gemmatimonadetes > Gemmatimonadales > Gemmatimonadaceae > Gemmatimonas. Next base: position 1,428 of record NZ_JBKJRB010000115.1, read on the forward strand.
GATGGCGACAGGCTCAAGCTCGTCGCCGCCGAGTGGTTCGTGCCCGTCGAGGCGGCGGGCAAGACCGTGCCCAAGATCTTTGGCCAGGAACTCGGTGGACCGATGGCGGGGCACAAGCCCGTCATGCCTGATGGTCTGGTGCACTACGACCTGCACGTCTGGCTCTGGAAAAACAATCCGGCCGGCGTCTTCTCACCCACGAACCCCGCAGTCAGCTGCCCGAAGGGCGCCTACTCCTTCTCTGAAGACGCGCCCAAGATGCTGATGCCCAAAGGCAAGCGCATGAAGTAGGACTCATGACTCGCTCGTGTGTTTGATGACGGTGTCGAGTGGTGTGCCTCGACTCTTTCGAGGCGTTCATGCAGCGCGTCGTGTTACGACCCTCGGGTATGGTTCAATCGTCGTACGTGCGGGCACCCACAGAGGGATCCACACGCGCGACGTTCTACGATGGCGCATCAAAACCGACGCCGCACTTCCGCGGTTGCCGCGGTGTCGCTCTACACGACGGTGTTCGACGTCACGCGTTTCGTTCTCGCGAACCTGCCGAGAATGAACGTCGAGCCATTCGGCTGCGATGTGCTTTCGCCAGCGACAACAACTGCTTCTTCATCGTCGGCCATGACGGCAACCGACGCAATCCGCCAATCCATACCACGGCGCGCCTGAACCCGGCGACCGGGAATGGCATGGTGATGCGCGAGGTGGGAACTCCCCACCTCGCCATGCGACTGACCGGAGCATGGGTTCTCTTGGAGTAGGCCAACGTGGATTTTGTCATGTTCACCATGGCACGTCCGGACATGCTTCGCCTGATCGGTCTCGGCAGCCTTGCGATCGTGTTGGTTGTGCCGGGAGGCGCGTAGATGCACCATACCAAGCGGCGTCGATCGATCGACATCCGCGCCGCGTAAGCGCTGCTCGCGGTGCTTCTCCTCCTCGCACGCGGTCCCCGATGCCGGCGCGTATGCCCTCGTGCCTCACCCCTTCTACGCCGCCGTCACGCTTACGGCAATCGCTCAAAGGGCAATCGGCGCGGCTTCACCGTAGCCAGCCTGGCCATGAGAACGGGGCCGAGTTCTCCAGTATTCACAGCACTGCCGTTGCACAGAATCCCCAAGGCGAGTTGTCGGCGCGGCAATCGACCGGCCCACGCAACGTATCCCCGGTCCAGCCAGCATGAAACACCATGCGCTCTCCGGCCAACGTGTCCAGCTCCAATCCCATCGCATACGTTGTCGCACGTCCCGAGCGGAGTACACCCGCACGTTTCATGTCTACCGTGAAGCCAGCACCTCCCACACGCGCTGTGTCAAAGTTGTGCAGCCATTTCATGAGATCGGGCACGGTGAAGGAGTCGTCCGCTGGGGCCAACAACGGTCTCGCCCGGCATGTCCAGCTTGAATCGACCGGCCTCGTCAGGGCTTCATGCGAGCGCGCGGTTCGGGACGATCTCGTTGAGCGAATCACGCCAGTGCGTGTGACGCATGCCGAGCGGATCAAAGCTGGTGCGCTTCGTGAACCTCCGAAGCGACTCGCCAGACACGCGCTCAACCAGAATAGCAGCCAGTACGAAGTTGGTGTTGCTATAGCTGAACTCGCTCCCAGAGGGAAAGTTGAGTTCGCGCTGACGGCAAAGACCGTCAGCGCGTCGTCCAAGGAATACGCCGCCGTGCCACTCGGCCAGCGCGTCATCTCCACTAAGTTGCGCCAGTCACGCCAACCGCTTTGATGCGTCAGAATCTCCCGAACGGTGGTGCCACCAAAGTGGGGGAGTTCGGGAATCCAGCGCCGTATGTCGTCATCCAGTGAGCGCTCACCCGCGCGAGCGAGCAGCACCACGGCCGCGGCGGCGAACTGCTTCGAAACTGAGCCAGCCTCAGATACGATACTGGAGTCGTTGCGACTCCCTCGTTTCAGATCGCGCAGGCCAAAGCTGGAAAGCCAGCGACGCTGACCCGTAGCCCATTTATGAACTCATTGAAGGAGCGGCCGAGTCCCTCGTTGAGGGTCCGTGAAAGGGTGCGTGGTGATGTGTCGAGGGACGTAGCGAGTGTGGTGAGCGTCAGCAACGGATCACGATGCCATTCGTTCTGGACTACTTGGTTTTTCCATACAGCGGCCTGAGTCGTGTAGCTTTTGACTGGGGTCCGCGGCCCAGTCGCCTCGGCAGCATAGCGTGCGCGATCAGGCAGTCCGCTCGCAGTCGAAAGCGCCGTCATCGCAATCGCGCGACGACCGTATCGGAATCCCAACTGTCCAGTCACATACGCGAGCACGGCCAGTGTCACCACAATTGGCAGTCGCGCGAAGTCGTCGAGCGGCCGTGTCAAGAGGTGGACCAGCATCATGACCAGGCCGAGCGCTCCGGTGCCCACGATACCGATCAGCATCACCCGAAGCCAATCGAGCCGAGTCTCTTCGCGGTTGCTGACATTCTGATCGAGCCACCCTTGCCACTGCTCGTAGGCGCGCCACGCGCGCGGCGCTGTAGACACCCAGGGACGCCAATACCGCGATTGTTCCAATCGGTTCGACAATGCCGAGGTGCGAGCCACCATACCCATTCCATTTCGCTTGAGGCGGAAGCGCAAAACAGACCAGCTGGTAGAGCAGCTGCAGTGCCACGGGCACAAAATGGCGCCAAAACTGCGACGACAAGGCGCGAGTGGCGAGGGTCTTTATGTAGGTCCAGAGCCGCGGCCCCACGCGAGTGTGAGGTCGAACGGTGCGAAGGTGAGAGCGGGGTGCAGATCGTACGCACCTGCGAACCCGAGCACGTAAGGCGTAATACGGAGCGCGATCGAAGCGGTGGGCGCCGCCAGCCACACGGAACCGACATGGCGACCGAACGGCAGCAGCAGTGCCGCGAGCAGCAACCCGTTCGCAGTGGCGACTAGCAGGAGGAGCGAGTAGGGTCCGAAGTGCATGCGCGTCAACGGCTCGGCGCCGCCGCACGTACCCATGCGGCAACCGTGGCGACGAGTCGCCCGCTGACACTTGGCGGGAGCGCCTGAATCCCACGATACGCGTCTTCCAACAGTGGAAGCGCCGATTCCCGATCGCCAGCGCGCAACAGGCAGTAACCGACCCCCGCGCGAAGCCGCAGCGCAAGCAGCTGCGTGCTGTCGAACGGAACCGCACGCGACGCCGATCGCGCGAGCGCTTCCCCTTCGGCGACTCCTGTGCCGGAACATAAGTCTACGGCCAGCAGCCATTCGGTATTGAGCACAAACGCATCAGTCGCGGGTCGCAACGGCCGCAGGATGGCCAGCGCCTCACGGAGTCGCGCAATCGCCGCGATGGTATCGCCCTGGATCTCACGCGCCATCGCGACATTCGGCAACTGTTGCGCTGCCTGTAGGCTGCGCTCTCCATACACCGCTTGGCGAATCGACAACCCCAAATCAGACAGCGACACATACTCGGCGTTATTCCCTTTCGATCGCATGACCGCCGCCAGCTTTTCGGATGCGTCGCCAACGGCCCAGTGCCGCGGTCCGGCAAACGCCGTCCACTTCTTGATGACCGCGCGAAGAATGGAGTCGGCTTCGTCGAGCCGGTTCTGCCGGAAGATGGCCCATCCAAGTCGCGATTCCATCACCAACGCTTGATCCTCGATGCCAGACGCGCGCCAGATGGGCAGCGCCTCCCGGTAGCGCGACTCAGCTTCAGTCCACTTTTCGCGAGACGTTGCCAAGTTGCCAAGATCGCCCAAGCTGGCCGCGACGGCCGGACTGCTGTTGCCAAGCGCCTTGATACGCGACGCGAGCGCCTGTGTATAGAGCGTTTCCGTTTCGTCCAACCGTCCCTGCTGCGATCGCAACCGACCCAGCGACACACGCGAGAGTTGTACATCGGGATGATCAGCACCGAGCAACGCAATGCGCATGTCAAGCGCCTCGGACACGAGCTCGGCGGCTTCATTGGCTCGACCACGTTCGGCCATCACATTACCGAGGCGTCCGATGACGTTTGCCAGTGTCGGGTGGCGCGCGGGAAACACGGTACGGGCGGCTGGCAAGGCGCGCCGGAGCGTCGCTTCCGCGGCGGCGTTGTCGGGCGTGTTCGCCTGCGCATCGGCGACCCCCACGAGCGCCTCGATCACCCGAGGATGCTTGAGCCCCAACGCACGCTCGAGAATGACGGCCGCACGCTGCAGCAGTGGCAGCCCTTCGCTGGGTCGACCGGTGTAGGCGTACAAGTTGCCGAGCGCTACCAGTCGCTCGCCGACCCGTTGATCATCCGGACCGTGGCGGGTCGTGGCGAGCTCCAGCGCCTCGCGATACAGCCGCTCGGCGTCGGGAAAGCGCGCCTGTCCGTACCGCACCGAGGCCAGTTCGCCAACGGCCGAGCTCACGAAGTCATCGTTCGACTTCCGTGTTCGGCGAAAAATAGTGAGAGCCTCGGTCAACTTGGTATCGGCGGTTGCCAAGTCGCCCGACGCTCTGGCGATGCGCCCAATATCGGCGGCGAGATCTCCAACCACCGTAGCACGAGGCCCAACGGTCCGACGTTGAATCTGATACGCACTGTCGACGTGCGCACGCGCGGCGTTGTAGACGCCCAACTGAAAATAGGTTCGACCAATGGTGGCTTCGATCGCGGCTCGCACCTCCGGCTGCCGGAGCTGCTCATCGCGGAGCGACGCGGTCGACGCTTTGTCCAACAGGTCGCGTACGCGCAAATCCTGACCCTGCGCCGTGGCGGGATCCGCACTGGCCAGCATGTCAGTGAGGAAGGTGGTGACGGCCTGCGACTTCGCTGCTTCTGCGGTGGCGCGCCGTGCGCTGGCGATGGCGGCCTCCTGCTCTCGTATTGCCTGCGCGCGCGCGGCATCGGCAATACCCAACGCCGAATCTGCGACATGAAGCGCCGCGGTCGCCGCGCGCTGTTCGCGCTCGGCCGCTTGACGTGATTTGTCCGCTTCGTCGCGACGCGTCACGGCCAGTTGCTCGGCGCGTGTGGCGCGAATGGCTTGCCACGCACTCACGGTCGCACCAACGGCGAGCATGAGCGTGCCCAATGCGACACTGCTGACCAGCGCACGATTTCGTCGTCCGAACTTCTGGAGTTGATAGAGCGGACTTGCCGGCCGAGCAATGATGGGTTCGTCGCGCAGAAAACGTCGTATGTCACTCGCCAGTGCGTCGGCAGAGTGGTACCGGCGCTGTTTCACTTTCTCCAGCGCTTTCGCGACAATGATCTCGACATCGCCGCGGAGTCGCCGATTGATGGAACTCAGCGGGGCAGGGTCGTCGACGAGAATCACCCGCGCCGCCTCGTGCAACGCCGCGCGTTCGAGATTGTACGGCAACCGTCCGGAAATCAATTCATAGAGCAGAACGCCAAGCGAGTACACGTCACTCTGCCCATCCACGTTGGATGGAATGGCGTCGACTTGTTCGGGGCTCATGTACTGCAGCGTACCCACCATCTCGCCGACGGACGTGTGACGCGTACCCGGAATGTCCGAGTCGGTGAGGCGTGCGACGCCGAAGTCGAGGATCTTGGGTTGGCCGCTTTCGTCGACGAGGATATTGGCCGGCTTGAGATCGCGGTGTACAACGCCCTGCCGGTGCGCATGATGCACCGCATCGCAGATCAGCGCGAACAGTTCGAGTCGCTCGTCCAATTCCAAGCGATTCGTATTGGCGAACGCCGTGAGCGGAAGGCCGCGAATAAGCTCCATCGCAAAATATGAGCGAGGACCTGTTGGGCCCTCGTCGGTACCGACCTCGTAGATCTGCGCGATGCCGGGGTGCTGCAGCCGCCCGAGCGCTTCGGATTCCAGCGCGAATCGACGGGCAAGCTCCGGCGTCACGAACTCACCGCGAATAACCTTGAGCGCCACATTGCGGCGGAGCTGATCGTCCTCCGCTTCGTACACGATGCCCATTCCACCCTCGCCCAGAACACCAAGGATGCGGTAGCGACCAATCATGTCGATGGGCATTTCAGGACGATTGAAGGACGATGACGACGATCATCCGTGCTAATTTAGCCGTCGCATGCACGCCGCCAGTATCGTGGGCGCGGGGCCGAATACTCTCGCCGCCGTCATGCCGCGGTCAAGCGCATCGCCGGTGTCGCGCTTTCCACGACCTTCGTGTCGCCGCTGCATCCGTTCGAGCAACGTTCTGGCATTTTCGAGGTTAAGGTTCTTGGGGGTTTGGTGTAGTTGAGTAAGTGGCCAAAACGCCGCTGAACCACCTTGCTGTGGGTTGGCACGGACATCACGCGGATCACCGGCAACACCCTGAACAACACGCGTCCTACGCCGTCGACTCGCGCGGCCCCGATCCGCGGAGAGGCCGTTGGCGGTTCGGTCCGGTGCCGCGGGCCTCACGGCGGGCTTCGCCGCATGCCGCATCGCCTGCGGTACCATCGGTCGCCTTGCCGACGCGCCGGTGGTGTGTCGATGCGTTTCGGCGGCCGGCCGCCGAAACATCGTTCTACGAGGGGGTAGCCGAGATGCAGCCTCGCGAAGTCCCGACGTGCCAAAAGTGATTCTCCCTTGCGTCAGCCCATTTCGTGGCGTGCCGACGCACGCTGTCGCGCCGCCACCGGCCACGTTGGTGGCGCGTCCGCTGGCGCAACCCAGCCTCTTCGATCTATTCACGCCAGTCTGTGTCGGATACACCGATCGGATGGCGCACATCGCGGTTGATGGTGTACCGGTGTCTACGTTGCGACGCACCCGGTCACCACAGACATCGATCGATCGCCATCTCCTTGTGAAGACGAGCTCGGCGTTTCCGTTCCAGGGCGACGCCCAGCCGTGGACCACTTCGTACCGTCAAGCAGTAGCGCCGTGAGCCCTCCCGCTGCGATTCGCGCCATCGTCTTCGACCTCCTGACCGGACTGCTCGACTCCTGGACGGTGTGGAACGCCGTGGCTGGTGACGACGCGCTCGGTATGCGCTGGCGCGCGGCGTATCTGCGGCGCACGTACGCCGAGCAGCGCTATGCGCCGTATCTCGACATTGTTGCGGCGGCCGCCCGCGACGTTGGCTTGCCGTCAACGATCGCTGACGCGCTTGCCGCGCAGTGGGGTACACTCGCGCCGTGGCCGGAAGTATCCGCCGTGCTGTCAGCGCTCCGCGAGAGCACCCCACTGGGCGTGGTGACGAACTGCTCGCAGGCGTTAGGGGAGCGTGCCGCGCTCGCCGTGGGCGTGCCCTTCGACGTGGTAGTCACGGCCGAGGCGGTGGGATTCTACAAGCCCAATCCGCGCTGCTACCTAGCGGCCGCCGAGGCCTTAGGCGCGGCTCCGGCCGACGTGCTCTTCGTGGCCGGGTCGCCCTTCGATGTGGTGGGGGCCGCCGCCGCGGGCATGCCGGTGTATTGGCACAATCGCATCGGCTTGTCGCGTCCATCGGGGGTCACCATGCCGTCACCCGATGGCTATCGAGAGGCGCGCGATCTGTGGGGACTCGCGCGCTGACGCCATGCGGCTACGATCGTGTACCCGCGGTGAAGCGCCGGCTCATGGGCGGGCCCGGCACGCGCGGCGTATGCGGCGTCACGGGTCGGCTACAGGGTCGTCAACGGGGAAATGAGCCACGTGTTCGTCGTCGTGGAAGAGGTGGTCTTCGGTGCACGGGCCAATGACGGCCTGCTCTGGTACGTCATGCCAGACGTTCGTCTGATAGTCATGACGCGATGACCGACGTGCACCGCGACGTCATCGACTTCGGCAACGGACAGTGGTTGCTGTCGTTGCTGCCCATCCATGCGCTGCGGACCGCGGCCGATCAGTGCCTGACGCGCGGCGATGCGGCCCTGCTGCAGTACGGCGCCGATCAAGGCGACGTGGAATCCCGCGAACCGCTGGCACGTTACCTCGGGCACCGCTAAGTCACGTCGTTTAACGCGACCCAGCTCATGGGGTCGGCCGGTGTATCGCAGGCGCTCGATCTCATGTGCACGCGATTCACACGGCTACGGTTCGGCAGCCGCGACGGGTTCGCCCATACGCTGCGATTGAGTTTCGCGCGCTACGACCCGACGGCGCTGGTCAACGACGTCGGTCGATTGGCGCGGGCGGTGGCGAGCTACGGCACGATCACCGAGTGGATTCGGCGCATGCGCCGGACGAAGCTTTTGAGTGCAGACTGATAACTGGGCGATGAGAGCGATGCGTACTGTGCACCCCTGACACGAACCCTCTCGACACACCGGAGGCGCGATGGTCGCTGCCTCGGACGGTATGACGGCCGAACAGCTGATCGGCGACGAGATTCCCGGGAAGCGCGTGGAGCTGGTGCGTGGCCAGCTCGGCTGGGCGACAGTGCGAGGCCGGCTCGCCACTGCGGATCCGGGTTTCACCCTCGCGCGCCGACCCGACACCGTGCGCGCACCGGATGTCGCGTATCTCTCGCGTGAGCGGTATGCCGGACCGATGCCCGACGGCTTTCGGGAGTTGTGATCGCACAGGCGCGGTGGTCGTGGGCTGGTTGTCGCTGGGGACCGTAGTGGTGTGGGTCGTCGATCCGCCGTGCGGGCAGGTGGTGGGGTACCGCGCGGACGGTCCGGTGTCCGTGTTGCCCATCGGTGACAGGCCGAGCGGTGAGGAGCGCCTCCCGGGATTCACGTTCCCGCTACAGGAATTATTCGCGCCTGATTGAGCGGTGTTGGTGGGCCTCGGCGAACCGTCAGCCGACTACGCCGCAAGGAACTAAGCGGCCGTTAAGAATCGTTCCATCAGTGTTCTGACCTCTCGAGTCCGCGGGAAGCCGGCCTCATATCCACTGTCGTGGCCCGACGGGCCTGCCTATCGAAGCGTTTGACCCGGTCCGTCGCCCTCCCGCTGAAACCGGTTGCTCGATCCCACCATTCCGGAGATGTACTGCTATGCGTGTTCCCCTCCGACGACTCGTGCGCGGTGCCGCGCGCTGTCGTGGTCCTGCGCTTACGGCGGCGGCCCTGCTGGTCCTGCTCGCCTCCACGTCTTGGCCGCTCCTCGCGCAGAGCACCGCGACGGTAACCGGGAAGGTGACCGATCAGGCGACCGGTCAGCCGCTGCAGGGCGCCAGCATTCTGTTGGTCGGTACGCAACGCGGCGCCCTGACGCGTGAAGACGGCAGCTATCGGTTCACGGCTCCAGCGGGTGGCTACGAACTGCAAGTGCGCTACATCGGCTACGGCACCAAGCGTGCGCCGATCGTGCTCACCGTGGGTGGTACCACCAGCAACGACTTTGTGCTGGAGAAGTCGACGTCGCAGTTGCAGGCGTTCGCCATTACCGGTACTCGCCGCACGAGCGAGCGCACGGTCACCGAAGCGTCGGTACCGATCGACGTGATTTCTGCATCCGAGATGAAGCAGACAGGCCGTACCGAGACGAGTCAGATCCTCCAAATGCTCGTGCCGTCGCTCAACTTTCCTCGCACGAGCATTGCCGGCGGGACCGACATGCAGCGGCCGTTCACGCTTCGTGGGCTCACGCCCGATCAAACGCTGGTGCTCGTGAACGGCAAGCGTCGCCACACCGGCTCCGTGCTGGCGTTGAACAACTCGATCGGCCGCGGCACCACCGGTGTGGACCTGAACGCGATTCCCGCCTCGTCCATCGAGCGGATCGAAGTGCTGCGCGATGGCGCGGCGGCGCAGTATGGCTCTGACGCCATCGCGGGCGTGGTGAACGTGATTCTCAAGGGAGCGGGAAGCACCAGTACCGACTTCTCCGTTACCACCGGGGCCACCTCCGGCGGCGACGGCGAAACGTTTCAGGCCGACGGATCACACACGTTCACGTTCGGCTCGAACGGTTTCCTCAACGTGTCGGGGGAGTTCCGCAACCGCGGGCGCACCAACCGGTCGCTGGCCGAATTTCAACCGTCGGGCTGGTACGTCAGTGACGCGACGGCCGACCAGGGTCGCCTGAACTACGCCCGCACGAACACCAATTGGTTTGGTGATGCCCCTTCGACCGAAGGCGGTTTGATGTTCAACGCGGGTGCGCCGATCGGGAACATGCAAGCGTATGTGTTTGGCGGTACCATGCTGCGCCAAGCGACGGCCTTCGGCTTCTCGCGCCGCGCGCGTGACGACCGCAACGTGCGCGGGGTCTATCCCGACGGCTTCCTCCCTCAGATCATCGGCACGAGCTTCGACGCATCGCTGGCGATGGGTCTCAAGGGCACGACGGCCGGTTTCAACTGGGACGCGAGCATCGAGAACGGCAACAACTACTTCCGCTTCAATCTCGCCAACACGCTCAACCCCACCTACGGACTGGCGACGCAGAAGGCGTTCTACGCCGGCTCGCTCAACTCGAATCAGATCACGGCGAACCTCGATGCGTCACGGGCGCTGTCGCTTGGCCTGGCCAAGCCGGCCAACCTGGGCGTCGGCCTTGAAGTACGGCGGGACCAGTACAACATCTACGAAGGTGAGGCGGCCTCGTACAGCGACGGCGGACAACGCATTCTCGACGGTCCCAGCCTCGGGCGCTTGGCGATTACCGGTTCCCAGCTGTTTTTCGGATTCCGGCCGGTGGACTACACGAACGCCTCGCGTACGTCGTACGCCGGCTATGTCGACGTGGAGCAACAGCTCGGGAAGTGGCTCACGCTCGGCGGGGCAGGGCGCGCCGAGAACTTCTCGGATTTCGGCGGGACCACCATCGGCAAGCTGACGGCCCGCGTGCAGCTCGTTCCCGATAAGTTGGCGATTCGCGGTGCCGTGAACACTGGCTTCCGCGCTCCGTCTCTCGCGCAGATCAACTACTCGGCGTCGGCGTCGAACGTGTTGGTGATCAACGGGGTCCCCACGCCCAACGAAGCGCGGACGATTCCGGTGAACACCGATGTCGCGCGTGCCCTGGGGGCCAAGCCGTTGGAAGCCGAGCGCAGCACTTCGTACACGAGTGGTTTCGTGTTCACGCCCACCGCATCGTTCTCCGCCACCGTCGATGGCTACAACATCGATATCCGCGATCGCATCATCCTGTCGTCGAACTTCACCGGCACCGCGATCCAGAGCATTCTGAGTCGCTTCCCCGGTTTCGGCGGGGACGTTCGGCCGCGCTTCTTCACGAACGCGATCGATACCCGTACGCGGGGCGTGGATGTTGTGCTGCGCTACGCCACCACGATGAGCGATGGCGGCACGTTGCGACTGACGGCGAGTTACAACTACACCGAGAACAGCATTCTCAACGATTCCATTCCCAATCCTTCTGAGTTGCGCGGCGTGTCGGAACAGCTGTTCGATCGCACTGAGCGTGCCCGCCTGGTCGAGGCGCAGCCTCGCACGAACGTGCGTGTGGGCGCCACGTATCTGCGCGGACCCTGGACCTTCGAGCTTCAGCAAGCACAGTTCGGGTCGTTCATTACGCGCTCGGACGCCCGTGAAAGTGCGGCCGGTCGCATCGCCGACCAGCGGTTCAGTGCGAAGTGGGTGAGCGATGTCAGTGCGTCATACGACTTCGGGAAGCTGCGCGCCACCGTCGGCGCCGACAACCTGTTCAACGTCTATCCTGATCAGATCTCGACGCTCAATCCGGACAACTATTTCGGGTCGCGCCAGTACTCGCCGTTCTCACCGTTCGGCGCCAATGGGCGCTTCGCCTACTTCCGCCTCGCCTATACCCCGCGATGAGACACTTCAGCCGATTCTTCATTGGCGTCGCGCTGTGCGGCGCGCTTCCCGTCCACACTCTGGCCGCACAAAGCACCGGCACCGGCACCGGCACCGGTACGGTAACCGGCACCGTGACCGAGGTCAGTACGGGTAAGCCCGTGGCGGGCGCGACGGTACAGGCCCTGGGCACAACCCGTGGTACGCTGACCAGCGCCACGGGTACGTACCGCCTGGTGCTGCGCGTCGGACCGGCGCAGCTCAATGCGCGGCTCATTGGTTACGGCTCGCTCACCAAGGCGGTGACGGTCACCGATGGCGGCACCGAACGGGTGGATTTCGTGCTGGACAAGTCCGCGCTCAATCTTCAGGCCGTGGCCGTGATTGGCTCACGAAGCAGGGAACGCACGGTGACGGATGCGCCGGTGCCGATCGATGTGATCACGGCGGAGCAGATCAAGCAGACAGGGCGCACCGAAGTCGGACAGATCCTGCAGATGCTGGTGCCCTCGATGAACTTCTCGCGCGCCAGCGTGGCCGACGGAACCGACCACCAGCGGCCGTTCACCCTCCGCGGGCTCGGTCCCGATCAGGTGCTCGTGCTCGTGAACGGCAAGCGTCGGCACAACGGCGCGCTGGTCAACATCAACAACTCCATTGGTCGCGGATCGGCGGGCGTGGACATGAACGCGCTCCCCGCCTCCGCCATCGAGCGCATCGAAGTGTTGCGCGATGGCGCGGCTGCGCAGTACGGATCGGACGCCATCGCGGGCGTGGTCAACATCGTGCTCAAGACCAACGCGCCGTTCGATATCTCGAGCACCGTGGGATCCACTACGTTGGGCGACGGCCGAGTCACGCAGGCCGACGCGTCCAAATCCCTTGCGTTGGGCACCAGTGGATACGTCAGCTTCGCCGGTGAATTCCGCGACCGCGGGTTCACGAATCGCTCGCTGGCCGATCTGCGCCCGCAGTACGGCGACTCCATCTCGGTGGCGAACAACGCCTTCGTGCGCGGCGCCAACGCCCGAGCGGCCGATCCGTTCCGCGTGAATCGCGTGAACCACCGACAGGGCGACGCGGCCACACAGGATGCCATCGGCTTCTTCAACGCGGGTCGCACGCTGGGGAACGATGTCACGCTCTACGGCTTCGGCGGCATCAGTCGTCGCAAGGGTGAGGCGGCGGGATTCTTCCGGCGCCCGGGCGATACTCGTACCGTGCGTTCACTCTGGCCCGACGGTTTTCTCCCGTTGATCCGAACCGGGATCGTCGATCGGTCGCTGGGTGTCGGAGCTCGCGGCGACGCGCGCGGCTGGAAGTGGGATGCCAGCTCGGTGTACGGCCACAACAGCTTGCGCTTCGATGTCGCCAACAGCAACAACGCGTCCATGGGCGCCGCCAGCCCGACCAACTTCTACTCCGGCACCCTGCGCTTTGCGCAGGTCACGAGCAATCTGGATGTGTCTCGCGGTGTAGACGTTGGAGGAGCATCGCCGCTGAACGTGGCCATGGGCGTGGAGCATCGGTGGGAGCAGTATGGGATTGGTCAGGGCGACAGTGCGTCCTGGCGCGATGGCGGCGCGGTGCTCAAGAACAACGGGCGCGCGCTGTTCACGCCGGGGGACTCGCTGCTGCGCGGACAGCCGGGGGCGCAGGTGTTCCCCGGCTTCCGCCCGGCGGATGAGACGGTCGAATCGCGCACCGCGGTCGCGGGCTACCTCGATCTGGAGCTCAAGCCAACCACGAAGTGGCTGGTGGGTGCGGCGGGTCGCGCCGAACGCTTCTCGGACTTCGGCAGCGCGGTGACCGGAAAGCTCAGCACGCGCCTCGAACTCTCAGGCCACTGGTCGGTGCGTGGTGCTGGCAGCACGGGCTTCCGCGCCCCGTCGCTGGCCCAAAGCAACCTGTCAGCGACCAGCACGAACTTCATCGGCAATCCACCGGTGCCGCAGGAGGTCATCACGCTGCCTGTGAACAGCGCGGCCGCCAAGGCATTGGGGGCCACCGCACTCAAGCCCGAGCGCTCGCAGAATCTGTCGCTCGGCGTCGCCTACACGCCGACGAAAAGCTTTTCGGCCACGCTCGATGCGTATCGCATCACGATCGCGGATCGCGTCGTGTTCTCGGAGAATCTGCTCGGCGCGCAGGTGCAGACGGCGCTGGCTGGACTGGGCTACGCCGGACAGACGTCAGCACGCTTTTTCACCAACGCCATCGACACGCGCACGAACGGCGTGGACCTCGTGGCCAACTATGGCGTCACGCTGGCCGACCAAGCGACGCTGCGGATGACGTGGGGCACCAACTGGGGACGGACGTTCGTGACACGTATCTCGGACAATCCGCCGCAGTTGGCGGCACTGAACGCCAAGCTGTTTGCCCGCGTGGAGCGGAATCGCGTGGAGGAGGCGCAGCCACGACTCAACAGTCGCCTGTCGATCAGCTATGCCCGCAAGGCGCTCAGCTTCGAGGTGCAGCACGCCTACTTCGGGTCGTTCACGCTGCGCCCGGGGGCCATCGTGGACGGGGCGGGGAATCCCGTACCGATCGTGACGAGCGCGCAGTCGGATCAGACGCTCCGTGGCCGCTGGATCAGTGACGTGAGCACGTCGTACAAGTTCACGCGCTTCACACTCACGGGCGGTCTGGACAACGTGTTCAACATCTACCCCGATCGGAATATTCCCATCAACTCGAATTCAGGAATCTTCCCGTACTCGAGCTTCTCGCCGTTCGGCTTCAATGGCCGATTCGTGTACGCGCGCATTGGCTACCGGCTGTAACACCGGCGCTGCGCGTTCGGGTTCGATCACCGGTCGTCTGCTACTGCTGGCGACCGGTGGGCAACGGGATGTACGGTTTCAAGGAAGTCGGATCGTGGCCGACGAAGTTTCCGGTGTCACGCTGATCGGCGATCCCAGAGGCGGACGTCGGCGGGCACACACCGGGGGCAATCTGTTTTGCGCCACCTTTCCGGGCACCGGCCTGGAAGGGGACGTGCCGCTCAGCGCCTACGAATGGGACCACTCAAATCCGGCTGGTGGCAGGCAGCCGGATTCGAGTGCCGGCGAAATCGATGGCCGCATCGGCGTCGCGCTAGTGGAGGACGGGGCTGATCAATCCGATGGCAGGCATATTCGACTCCACGTTGAGGACACGGTATCCGCATCGGGAATGCGGCCCAGCTCATCACCAGTCTCTTGAAAGCTTTGGCGCTCATCGGGCTGGCGGTGGCCGCGATGCTTGTGAGCCCGGACCAGACACCCGCACCCGCGATCGACATGGCCGGCGAGTTGTTCGTTGCCGCCAGCGTGGCTAGGCGCCTGTTCGGATCGGCCGGCGACACGGTCCTGCGTCTCCTGACCGTCGTTTCCCTGCTTGCTTCGGTGAACGCATTGCAGTTGATGGCCTCGCGCATACCGTTTGCCAGGAACCGCGATGGCCTCCTGCCGTCCATTTTCCATCGCGAACATCCTGGCGTCACGCTGGTCCCAGCCCTGCTGGCTGGTACCGCGCTCACGCTCGGCTTCATCGCCGCGAACACGTTTGATACCGTTCTGGCACTCCTCGCGTTCTTGATGGTCGCGAACTAGGCGATGGCGTTCACCGCGCTATTCGTGAAGCGACGACGCCAGCCAGACGCTGTGTGACCGTTCCGTGTTCCGGGGTACCCGTTGGTGCTCAGTATCGCCCTGGTGGCGCTCAGTTGGCCTGCGTATCGCGTGGTTCGTCGGGGAGGAAAAGCCACGATACAAACGGGCGCCGTTTCTAAACGCGCCGTGCGGGCGCCCGTGCGATGACCCAACGTCGCAGCGTTGGGCAGCCATCCACACGTGCGTCATTCCCTTCTCTCTTTTCCCTGGAGTTTCTGTGACGTTACTCGAGGAAGTCGGTGAGAGCGCACGCCTTTCACGCATTGGCCCGTAATTGCAGGCGGTCCGGGTCGGCGTCTTGGTGTGCACCGCCGGCCAGCCGGTTGGAACGGGCTGAAAAGGTCACCAGCTACGTCGCCGACGCCGAGGGCTTCAATGTCCTCACTGCACTCTTCGCGGAGAGTCTTTCCGAGAGCCCACCCGTGCGATCGACGCCCCTGATCGCGCTGCCGCGCGGGCATTCCGATCCGAAACTGCCGTTCGTGCTCAGCCGGGTTCGGACTTCTGCCCGTCGCTTGCGGGCACGAGCCACCTCAGCACCGGCACCTTGCGGAGCACCGTCGCCAGCGGCGAGAGCAAGAGCAGCGCCACCATCATCATCGTGCGCAGAAAGAGGAAGATCAGAAGCAGCAGGAAAAGGACGATCGCCGCGTACGCCACGTAGGTGCCGAAGCCGTTCTCACCGAGCATGCGCTATTTTCCGGCCATCCTGCAGGCTATTGAGCAATGGCGTCGTCAGCGCCGTCGTGACGAGCGCCATGACCACCATCATCGCGAAGAGCGGCGGGGAGAGCACGCCGATATCAAGCCCGACGTTGAGGATCACGAGTTCCATGAGCCCGCGGGTGTTCATCAGCGCGCCGAGGGAGAGGGCGTCACGCCACGACATCCCGGAAACGCGCGCGGCGAGCGCCGAGCCCCCGAGCTTTCCCGCCACCGCCACCAGTAGCACGAGCAGGCACAGCGCCCATGCCTGCGCGCCGGAAATGAGCGTCAGCGTCGTGCGGAGTCCTGTGAACGCGAAGAAGAGCGGAAGCAGCAGGACGACCATCAGGTCGCGGAGCCGGGAAGTGAGTGCGGCCACCGCCGGCGACGACTTCGGCAGCAGCGCGCCGACGAGGAACGCGCCGAAGAGGGCGTGCACGCCGATCCATTCCGTCACCCATGCTGATCCGAGCGCGAGGAGCATCACGACCGCGAGGAACCCCTCAATGCCTGCCTCGTCGCGCGCCGCGCGCGCAGCAAGGCGCGCGAGCAACGCGCGACCGGCGGTGAACATCACCACGAGGTACGCTGCGGTCCCCGCGAGGGTGGCCAGCAGCGGTGCCGCCCCTTCGGCGCGCGCCACCAGTACGACGGCGGCGAGAATGCACCACGCCGTCACGTCATCGATCGCCGCACAGGCGATCGCCACGATGCCCAGTGGCGAGCCCGTCATCCCGCGCTCCTCGAGGATGCGAGCGAGAACGGGAAAGGCGGTGACGCTCATGGCCGCGCCCATGAAGAGCGCGAACGAGGCGAAGGGAACTCCCGCGGGAGCGTAGCGTCCGTAGAGCAGTAAGGCGAGGGCGCTCCCGAGCAACAGGGGCGCGATGATGCTCGCATGGCTGGTCACCAGCGCGGCATGTCCCCGCCGGCGCAGCTCGGCGAGATCGAGATCGATCCCGACTACGAACATGAAGAGCAGCACCCCGACTTGGGCGAGCGAATTGACGAAACCGAGGCTTTCAGGGGGGAAGAGCGCACGAGCGACGCCTGGTGCCGCGAGCCCGAGCGCCGAAGGGCCGAGCAGTAGGCCGGCGGCCATCTCGCCGACCACGCGCGGCTGACCGACGCGCCGGGCGAGCGCGCCGAGGAGCCGCGCCGCGCCGACGATGACCACGATCTGCGCGACGAGCCGGCCCAGGTCGAACGCCGAGCTGCCCGACGCGGCCGCGGGGGCGGCCACGCCGGTCGCCGCCGGCAGCCCCGCCCCGGCGTGCAGCACCAAGAGCACGAGCGCGGCGGGAAGCCCGACGAGCACGGCGTAGGCGGCGACCGATCGGGCGAGGCGCTGCGTCGACGAGGCACCGGCGCGATCTGCCGAGTCGAGTGCGGGTTGCATGTCCGGCGTGGGGCGGAGAATGGGGCGAAGTCCTTCGATGGGGCGCCACGATGCCGAATCGACAGGTTGCGGCGAGCGGGGCCAGGTGGAACGTAGCGGCGCTGGGACGCTGGGCAAGCTGGCTCGGGACGTAAGCGACGCTGCATCGAACTGGGTGGTTTAACGAAAGCTCGCACGCGCTGGCTGAGTTGGTCCACGTGTCACACTTGCGATGGGAAACGCGGCTCTCCAAGCTATCCAGGATGTGATCGTCGAATGATGGACTCTCGGCGTCGATCGTAGCGCAGTAGGAGTAGTCGCGAGATTTTCCCCGAAGCCTCGGAGGTGCGTGTGCACACGAATTCAAAGTGGACGATGCTGGGTATGGCCTCGCTGCTCGTGCTGTCGGCGTGCGGTGGCACTCCGAAGGTGGCGGCCAAGTCGAACAACAAAGTGCGTGTCGAGGCCAAGTGCGTCAGCCTCGGTGTGGTCAACGTCAAGGTGGACCAATGGGCCGTTGACGTCGATCGGGACGGGAGCATCGACTGGATTCTCGAAACGGGTGGGGATCCGGCAACGGATGCGATCGTCACGATCGAACCCAAGAACGCCAACGCGCCGTGGCCGTTCACGGATCGCGCCCCGATCACGCCGACGGTTGCTGGTGCGAACAAGAAGGTGCGGCCCAATGCCGGCGGACCGGGGGGCAAGAGTGAAACGTACCGCTACAATATCCGCATCGTTTGCGGCCTGGCACCGAATCAACAGACGGTCGTGATCGACCCCGACATCATCGTGAATTGACGTCCTTCAGCCAGAGTTGATGAGCGCGACGCGGGACCATCCCACACGCATTGGCCCGTACGACATCATCCAGCTGCTTGGTGAAGGCGGTATGGGGGTCGTGTATGAAGCCGAGGAAACGGAACCGGTCCGGCGTCGAGTCGCGCTCAAGCTGATCCGCGCGGGTCTTGACGAGGCGCGCGATCTGCTGGCGCGCTTCGATGCGGAGCGGCGCGCGTTGGCGGTAATGAATCATCCCGGCATTGCACGGGTGCTGCAGGCCGGGAGCACCGAAACGGGTCAGCCGTACTTTGCCATGGAGCTCGTGCGCGGGTTGCCGCTCACGGAGTACTGTGACACGCGTCGGCTCAGCGTGCGCGATCGCCTGCAACTGTTCATCGGCATCTGCGAAGCAGTGCAGCACGCCCACCAGAAGGGTGTGATTCATCGCGACCTCAAGCCGTCCAACATTCTGGTTACCGACGAAGAGGGACATCCACAGCCGAAGATCATCGACTTCGGCATCTCGAAAGTGCTTGGGCCACCGCAGTCGGAGCAGCTGGCCAAGACGCTGGCCGGCTTTGCCATGGGCACCGTGGCCTACATGAGTCCCGAGCAAGCCAGCAGCACCGCGATTGACGTGGACACGCGGGCCGACATCTACTCGCTTGGTGTGATGCTGTATGAATTGCTCGTGGGGCATCTTCCGGTCGACCCAGCGGTGGTCGGGTACTACGAGTTTCTGGCGCGGCTCTCGAGCGGAGACACCAGTCCGCCCACGCCCAGTGTCGGACTGTCGAGCGCCGTCGCGCGGAGCGAGACCATCGCGCATCGCCGTCGTACCGACTGGCGTCACCTGCAGGCGGAACTACGCGGGGATCTCGACTGGATCGTGATGAAGGCGATGCACCCCGACCGGTCGCATCGCTACGAAACGGCGAACGGACTTGCTGCGGACATCCGGCGCTATCTGAGCCACGAGCCGGTGTCGGCGCGCCCTGCGAGCACGCGCTACCGTATGGGCAAGTTCATCCGTCGGCACAAGGTCGGGGTGATCGTGGTAGGCGTGGCCACCGTGCTGGTAACAGCGAGTTCGGTGGCGGCCACGATAGGCTTTGTCCGTGCGCGCCGGGCCGAACAGCTAGCGGCGCGGGAAGCGGAATCGGCCAAGCAGGTGGCCGATTTCATGGTGGACCTGTTCCGCCAGTCCGACCCCACGGTATCACGTCGTGGCAGTGTCACGGCGCAGGCGATTCTCGATCAGGGCATACGCCGTGTTACCACCGACCTCGCGTCGCAGCCGCTGCTCCAATCGCGACTCATGCAAACCATGGGTACGGTGCAGACGGCGCTGGGCCGGTATCCGGAAGCGCGAGCCCTGCTCGAAGACGTGTTGCGCACACGCGAACGGATGTTGGGCAAGGACGATGTGCTGGTTGGCGAGACGCTCACCTCGCTGGGCGAACTGACGCGAGATTTTGGCGATCTGGACGCCGCCGACAGGTACCTGGTGCGCGCGCTTGCTATTCGCGAACGCGCCTACGGACGGTCGCACAAGGACGTGGCCTCCACGTTGTCCATGCTGGCGGCACTGCGCTGGCGGCAATCGAGGTTGGCCGAGGCGGAGTTGTTGTATCGTCGTGTCCTCGACATCGACGCCGACGTCCGCACTCCCGACGACGCGCGGACGCTGCGCGATATGCGCGGGCTGGCCGCCGTGTATCGCGCACAGCAGCGCAACGCCGAGGCCGACTCACTCTGGCGCACCACCTTGGCCCGTCAGGAGCGAACACTGGGCAGCGACCACCCGGACGTGGGAAGCACGCTCAACAACATCGGCGCGAACTATTACTCCGACGGCAAATACGAAGAAGCCGCCGTGTACTACGAGCGTGCCCGTCTCATTATGGAAAAGGCGTATGGCGTGGAGCATCCACTGACCGTGAGTGTGATGAACAATCAGGCCGAAGTCCTTTGGAAACTCAAACGGTACGCGGCGGCGGAACCGCTGTTCCGGCAGGCACTCGCAGCCAAGGAGCGATTGTACGCGCCGGAGCACGCGTCCATTGCGGTGTCGTTGAATGGGCTGGCCGGCGTGCTGCGTGACAGCAAACGCGAAGCGGAAGCGGAGCCCTTGTACACCCGTGCGTTGGCCATCCGGGAAATTGGCAAGGGTTCGGCGGATCTCGGGGAGACGCTGCGGGACTACGCGCTGCTGCTGCGGGCCACGAACCGGGCCGTGTTGGCGGCCCAGCTGGAACAGCGGGCGGTGGCGCTCAAGTAGCGTTCACGTAGCGCTCAAGTAGCGTTCACGAAACGACGCGTTAAGCGGCCGAGAGCGACTGCAGCGCCAGCCCGCGTAGGCGTTCGACGTGGGCGCGTACGCGCTCATCGTCGAGATCTTCAAGATGCTTGAGGAACGTGCCGAGCGAGGTCGGACGATGTCGGGCGAGCACTTCGAGCGCCGCGATCGCCGGGTCGACCGGGCCCCCATGCGCCAACGTACGGGCGCAGAACCGAACGAGTCCCTGATGCGTCTCCTTCTCGGTGCTCGCGTACATCGCGCAGATGAGATCCATCTGCACCTCCGGCTTATTCTCGCGGTCGAGCGCTGCGACGAGGATGGTTGCCGGAATGCGTGCTTCACAATGTTCCAGCGCATGCAACGCAGTACGGCGCACCTCCGATGTGGCGTCGCTCAGGGCCAGCAGCAGTGCTTGCTGGGCCAACTCGGTCCCGAGACAACCCAAGGCGTCGACGACCGCCATGCGCACGCGACTATCAGAATGCATGAGCGTCTGCACCAGCGCTTCCGTCGCATCAGTAACCCGTAGCGCGCCAAGCAGCGCCGCCGCGTTGCGCACAACGTACCATTGCGGATGACGCAGGCTGGTCACGAACTGTGCTGACCGCACACCGACGGCAACGATGACGTCAAAGACGGCGCGTCGCTCGCCGGCGGTCGGCGCCGCCGATAGTTGTGCGAAGAGCGCCTGGACCGCGAGCTCGCCCGCGCGCGCCAGCAGATCGCGGAGCGGATCTCCAACCGCTGTTGCCGGCTCGCCCATCGGAATGAGTCGCACCACCACACGAAGCGCGTCTATCGAGGCGAGCGCGTCGAATCGGCTCTCCTGAGTGGCACTCGTGGGGTCGGTCGCGCGGCGCTCGCTGTCGAAGACCGCCCGCAATGCTGAAAAGGCACCGCGCGGGTCGTCGGCCGCGATCGCTGCGGTCAAC
Source organism: Gemmatimonas sp. (assembly GCF_046594945.1). GTDB lineage: Bacteria > Gemmatimonadota > Gemmatimonadetes > Gemmatimonadales > Gemmatimonadaceae > Gemmatimonas. Next base: position 22,773 of record NZ_JBKJRB010000115.1, read on the forward strand.
TGCGCCGCGATGTCGCCACCGTCGGATGCACACGTGTTCAGTGCAACGACATCGGCACGAGGAGTGAAAAACTGGACCGTGATGCGCCAGACGCCCAAACGCGTCCAAAGGTCGGCAAACGAAGGACCGTCGGCCCGCGGAGGCCCATTCAGCAGCGCGGCCAGTTGCAGGATATCACGCTCCGCCACATCGCGACCGACGTACAGCGAGCGCACGCGATGAACGGACATCATGCGACGGAGTGTCTGCGCGGTATCAGTCGGTACAGGGTCATCGTTGACCAGCAGCTGATCCTCTTCGCACACCATGAGCACAGCGCCGCCGCTGGCCAGTACCTGCGCCCGCGCGACACTCCTCCCAATCTCTCGCGTTGGCGTTCCGTTACTCAATTGATCGAGCAACTGCGACAGCACTTGAGAGAACGGAGCACTGGGCAGCGGCTCCACGCGCACCGCGGCTGGTGGCACCAACGCGAGCGTCGGTGCCGGATCCTCGTCCGACACGTTCACCTCCCTTCCGTGCATTCGACCGCTGTCGGTGGAACGTGCTCAATCGCGTGCTCAATCGCGTGCTCAATCGCGTGCTCAATCGCGTGACTAATCGCGTGACTAATCGCGTGACTAATCGCGTGATCGAGCGCCGATCGCAGCGCGTCCGGCGTCAATGGCTTGCGCAATGTCGTGTCGAACGATGTTCCGGACATGGACCAAGGCGTATCGGCTGTTGCGCCACTGCGCAAGCTCATCACGGGCAGGGATGCATCATCGAAACGGAGCAACAACCCGATGGAATCGCAATCCATGCTCGACAGCGATTCGTCGTAGAGCACCACGTCGATCGGCGTCTTGGCGTCTCGTAGCTGCGCCGCCAACGCGAGTGCCTCATCGGTCTCCACCGCGGTGTACACGGTCCATCCATGCGCTTCCAGCGACACGCGTGCCCACTGCAGCAACGACGGATAATCGTCGAGAATCAGTACTCGACGATCTTGGACTGCGCATGCAGGATGGGTCAAAAGCGCCCGGGTGGTCGAGAGCGTAACCCACGACGCGAGGTCGCGTTCGCGATCGGCGGTGCGCAGGAGCACGCCCGCGGAGTCGGTCGCGTTTCCCGCGACGGTTGTGCGCCCATAGCGCACCGTGCACGGAGGCCCACCGCTGCCTTCGAGCACACGGGTCACCCGGTCCACGAGCGACAGCGCCGCCGGGTGACCGTGAAACGGCTCCAGCACGGCAAACGCGTTGGCCGACACGCGCGCGCAGACGGCCTCCGGTTCAGCTGCCTGCACGATCGCCGCCGCGACGGTCATCACGGCGACATCATCGCCGTCGAGCTGCAGCGAATGCAATACATAGCCGTTCGGCTGGCCGGCCGGCGTACGAATCGCACGCCGTACGGCGTGTTCGAAACCCGACCGGCTGGAAAGCCCAGTCAGTGCATCGACAGCGCTTGGTTGCGCGTGATCACGTGACCATCGCTCCCGTTCGACGCGCATTGTTTCGTGCGATGTCGTGAGTTCGTCGAGTGCCGCCCGAAGCTGCAGCTGCGCCACGGCCGCCGTGGCGAGGTCGCGCAACGTCTGCAGCTCGGACTCGAGCCACGGGCGAGGCTCCGTGCCGATTGCGCAGAGTGCGCCCAGCGTCTCGCCCTCACGGGTGATGAGCGGTACGCCGGCGTAGGCCACGACACCGAGATCCGTGATGGCGGGATTGTGACGCACCCGCTGGTCCAGCCGCGCATCTTCGATGACGAGCGGCTCGTCAGCGATCACGACATGCTGGCAGAACGAATGCGAAAGCGGCGTGCCACGAGCGATTCCGGCCCATCCGTCGAGGCCATTCAATCCCGCGAAGGACTGTCCTCGGTCGTCCACCAGCGACACGGCCGCGACGGGAACGCCCAGCATCGTGCAGACCACGCGCGCCAAACCGTCGAGCACTTCGTCGCGGCCCCCGTGAAGCAGCTTCGTGGCCCGCAGCGCCGCCAGCCGCGCGCCGTCGCGGAGGACACGATGGGCTTCGGGATCCGCCGTGGACCGCCAGTACGATGGAATTGGGGACATGGAATCTTGGACGGACCCTGGTGGAAGTCGGTCTGCTCTCGCGGCAGGCAACTGAAGACTCGGACGATCTGTGGCGCGTAACATGCCCGAGGGCGGCAAACACCTGAACTTCAGATCGCCGCGCCGGCACCGATACTCGTTTCAAAGGTGCGATTCGGACGGCTCTGACATGCGCCGCGGCATGTGGGCTGGCGATTCCGTAGGCACGTGTCGTCCGGAGAACGCATGGTGGATGAAGGCGAATCGCTGAAAAACTCGGTGGAGATTCAGGGCATCTCTCGTGCCTTCTGGGCGTGCGTCGTCACGCTGGTCAGTTTTTCGCTCGGCTCGCTACTTCTGATGTTTTGGCTTACGAGCGCCATGACATCCGACGGGCTTCGGGTGAACATGAGCGGGCGGCAGCGGATGCTCACGCAGCGGCTCGTCGCGATGGCCTATGCGTCATCGGGTCGCTCCGAAGCGGACCCGCGGTCGGCCGTGATCCGTGACGAGTGGACGGCGGCTTGGGAACGCCTCGGCGAAGGAGCCGTGCCGATCGATCAGCCGACGCATTACGCGGCCGCGCAGGTGTCGTATAACAACGTGGTGGCGGCACTTTCCACAACGGATACGACCGCGAGCATCGATCGGCTGGATACCGTCGCCCAGCGATTCGTGAGCGATCTCGACGCCTTGACTAGCGCGCTCGCGTCCACGGAGTCGCGACACGTGGTGCGGCTTCGCCTTGTGCAAGGCATCTTCACCGCCGCTCTGATCGCGATGCTGTTGCTCCTGCATCGGTTTGCTCTGCGGCCGACGCTTCGAAACGCGAACACGATGGTGGTGGCTCAGCGTCTGCTGAACGCACAACTGTCAACGGCCAACGATGCGCTCGCGACCTCCACCGATGAGCTGGAACAACAGAACGAGCGATTGCGCGAACAGCGGCATTCCCTGCAGGAAAGCGAGGAAGAACTCCGGGCCCAACAGGTGACGCTGCTCGACCAGCGCGCCCAATTGGAGAACGCCGCTGTGGTGTTGAACCGGTTCGCCGGCGCCCTCGATGCCACGCCAGACTACGTGATCATGGTGGCGCTTGACGGGACGGTGGTCTACGCCAATCCGGCGGCGCAAGCATCCATACGCAATGTGTCACGTCACCGCGGACGCCATCTGCTCCGCTATCTGGGCCGAGATGATGCTCGTCGCGTGCAGGCGGAGATCGTGCCCGAAGCAATGCAGTGTGGGGTGTGGCAGGGAGAGTTGACGTTACGCCCCAGCTCCACAGTTGAGCATCATGCGAACGTGACCATCATGGCGCAGCGCGATCGGTTCGGGTACACCGACGTCTTCGTGGTCATCGCGCACGACATGCGCGCCGAACATGACCTTCGGCAGTCGCTCGCCGGGCGCGAGGCACTACACCGTGCCGTCATTGATTCTCTTGTTGAGGGCGTGGTCGTCCAAGATCGCGAGGGGAAGATCATTACCTGGAATCAGAGCGCCGCGCGCATTCTCGGGCTCAGCAACGAACAGCTGGCAGGTCGGACGTCGTATGACGAAGGGTGGGAGGCCACCTATGCCGATGGGCGTCCACTGCCTGGCGACGAACATCCGATCTCCCGCGCGCGCTTACTGGGGGAGTCCGTCGATGCTTTTCAGATGCGCGTAAGTGCGCAGCCCGGGCACCTGCGCCACCTGTCGGTCAACGCCAGGCCGATGTTCATGAACGACCTCGACGACCGGCCGGGCGCCGTGGCGAGCTTCTCTGACGTGACGGCCGAGGTGGCCCTGTCCGAGGAGATGCGGCGTCTCTCCCTCATTGTGAAGCAAAGTGACTATGCGGTCACCATCACCGACCGCGAATCCCGGATCACGTGGGTCAACGATGCCTTCACGTCGTTGACCGGATACCAGGAAGCCGAGTCCATTGGACAACCAGCGAACCGGCTGCGGAGCGGGGTGCACAGCGCGCCAGAGTCACTGGCGCGCATGCGCGAAGCGGTCGAGCGCGGCGAGAGCTTGGTTGAGGAGTTGCTGAGCTACCGACGGGATGGCACACCGTACTGGGCGGAGGTCGCGATCACTCCACTGCGTGATGCGCAAGGGACGTTGACCGGCTTCGTGAGCCTCTCGCGGAACGTGACAGCGCGTCGCGTCGCTGACCGTGAGCGTCAGACGCTGGCGGCGGCCTTGGCGGTGACGGCCGACGGCATTGCGATCGTGGATGCGGCGGGCGCACTCGAGTTCACGAACGAGGCGCTCACACGGCAGTTGGGTGTCACCGCCGACGACCTGCAGGGACGGCTCTGGTTGTCCTTGTACGATCAGCCCACCGCGTTGTCTCTCACCTCGCATGTGCGGCAATCGGTTACGCCGCTGGGATTCTGGAACGGCGAGGTCGAGGCGCGACGCGAGAACGGCACGGAGTTTCCACAGGAACTCTCGATCACCGCGCTCCCCCACGGCGGCATGGTCGTGGTGGTCCGTGACATCTCCGACCGTCGACAGGCGGTGGATCACCTGCGCTTCTTGTCGACGCGCGACGAACTTACCGGGTTGCTCAACCGACGAGGCTTCATGGAAGTCAGCCGTCCGGTACTGGCGGGCGCGCTCCGCGCCGGTCAACCGTGCGCGCTGCTTTATGGCGATCTCGATCAGTTCAAGCAGATCAACGACAAATACGGGCACGGCTGCGGGGATCGGGCACTCCAAGAGATATCGAAAATCCTCGTGGCCACGTTTCGGACGGAAGACGTGGTGGCGCGGCTCGGCGGTGACGAGTTCACGGTGTTGGCGCGTGGACTCACTCCCGCCGATCTTCCCGCGCTGCTGCTTCGGCTCGAGCAGACGGTGGCCGCCCATAATGCCCGTCGATCGGGCGATCCCACAGGCGACTGGCGTCTGGGCCTCAGCCTCGGGGTAGCGTATGCCAAGGCGGGAGACGCGGAGAATTTCGACGCCTTGCTGAAGCGTGCCGATGCCGAGCAGTATCTCGTGAAGTCGGAGCGGCGACGGCGGTCAGCGGCCTAACGGTCGCGCCGCGGGCGTATCGAACTGTCGTCGTGGAACGTAGCATATCAGAATGCGGCATGCCGTTTTTTGCATCTCACCCTCTTCTGATGGAAGGTCGACGCCATGAATCTCGTCGTCGGGGCAACGGGCTTGGTCGGTAGCGAAGTATGTCGTCAATTGGCGGCGGCCGGTCGACCGCTCCGGGCTCTCGTGAGGCCCACGTCCGATCGCGCCAAAGTTGAATTCCTGAAGGGTCTGGACGTGGACATTGTTCAGGGCGACTTAAAAGAGCGCTTGTCTTTGGAGGACGCCTGCCGGGGTGTGGGAGCGGTCATTTCGACGGCCTCGGCGACGATCTCTCGACAGGAAGGGGACTCCATCCAGACCGTCGACTTGGAGGGTCAGCTCAGCCTCATCGACGCGGCGAAGGCCGCCGGGGTCGAGCACTTCGTACTGATCTCATTTCCTGAGACGCCAGACGAATTCCCGCTCCAGACCGCCAAGCGCCGCGTGGAAGCGCACCTGAAGGGTAGCGGGCTGGCGTATACCATTTTGCAGCCGACCCTCTTTATGGAGGTGTGGTTGAGCCCTGCGCTCGGGTTCAATGCCGCCGGTGCCGAGGCGCAGGTCTACGGCGGTGGGCAGAACAAGATCAGCTGGATTTCGTACACGGACGTGGCCAAGTTTGCTGTCGCCGCCTTGAGCAATCCCGACGCACGCAACGCGACCATCAAGCTGGGCGGGCCGGAGGCGCTCAGTCCGCTGGAGGTGGTGCGTGTGTTTGAGCAGGTGAGCGGTAAGGAATTTTCCGTAAATCACGTGCCGGTTGACGCGCTGCGGGCGCAAAAAGGGGCGGCCGCTGATCCGCTCCAGGAATCGTTCGCGGCGCTGATGCTCTCGTATGCGCGCGGAGAAGTCATCGAGATGGCGGGAACGCTGCGAATGGTTCCCGGGCCGTTGCGCTCCGTCAGGGAGTATGCGGCGGCTCAGGCGACGGCGTAGCACAAGCGAGCATGGCCGTTCCATCGAGAAGGCACCATTCCTGTCAGCGACCGAAAAGCGAGACATCTTCTACAACAACGCGGCGCGATTCCTTCGGCTTAGCGACGCGGAGATTGCACGCCATCACGGCCGCTCGCGATGTGGGGTGATGTCATCGTCGTACGGGGGGGACAGATGACACCGATCGGCGCGCCACATCGGTTAACCGCGCACGCAATGGCCCCTTCCATCAACGCCCGCTCACCCGTGTTCGGCTTGGGCCCGTAGCTTCCAGCTGCGTTGCAGCTGCTCAGGCCATCTCGCGTGCGCGCGTCGCGGGTCGAAGGTAGCGACGGCGACGCGTTGCAGGCACCGAACGTTCCTCATCCGCAAGGTCCCGCATGTCAGCCTCCTCCGCAGCGAACTCTTGCCTCGACCGTGTTGGAGCCCTTGTTCGACCCATGCCGGTCGTCACCGCCGTCTTGGCGGCCGTGCTGTTCGGATGCACCGCGCCACCCCCCGCCGGAGGCACGCTGTCCGACGGTGCACCGGCGGCAGACCTCGCGGCCGTACGCCGAGCGGTGAGGGATGCCGACAGCGCGTTCGCGGCGGCGGCCACCGCCCACGACTTGGAGGGAAGCGTCGCCAGCCTCACGGCCGACGCGATCATGTTCCCGCCCGATCTGCCGCCGATCGTCGGCAGATCGGCGATCCGAGAGTATATGCGGCAGTCGTTCGCGACGCCGCACTTCTCCATCACGTGGACCACGGATACCGTCGTCGTGGTGGCCGGCGGGGACATGGCGTATAGCTTCGCGCGAAGCCGCTACACGTTCCCGGCACATTCCGGCCGACCCGACGCGGTAGATACCGCCTAGGGCAAGGGCATGAGCGTGTGGCGGCAAGACAGGGACGGGCGTTGGCGCGCGACGGCTGACAATTGGAACGGGGCGCCGACGCTCCCGCCCATTGTCCCGGTCCACTCTCCCGACTGATATCATGCGCCGTCGCGGCACCGAGTTCTCGAGGGAGGCGCCGCGCCGGAGACGAGCGCGGGTCTGATCGCCGAGCAGCCCCTCTTCATGGTGGGGATGGCACGATTGACGGTAACGGAAAGGCAGACGCTTGTCTCACCCATCGGGGCCTCAAGGCGGCGGAACGCCTTACCCCGTCACGATCGATGACCAGCAACGCTTCCCCTGACAGCGAACGCGCGCGCCGCACGGCACCGCCTTCGCTGTCAGGGGATATGCACTGATTCCCACAAACTCGATTGCATTGTCATTCAGGCTCACGTGCTGCTGGCCGACCGCGGTGTGTCGAACGCCGTGTTTACAGCGACGTGCTGCAGATCCGTCCACGCAGCGATACCGACAGCGAGTACGTGTTGAAGTTGATGACACCTGTATTGCGGAACGAGCCTGTTGCACCGGCAAAGACACCGGTTCCGCTGGCCACGGTGAGCACGTCATTCACGCGACAGGTGCCGACGTCCTTGCCGGCGGGTGCGCACACTGCGCGGTCAACCGTGGTGAAGGACCCGTCCGCCGACCTGAAGAAATGGATTAACGTGAGATGCTGCGCGCCTTGAGCCAGTTTCCCCGACACATCCACACCGGTCACGATCGATCCGAGCATGCCGTTTACGCCGGCGACCGTGGCGGGGAAGGGGACCGCTCCGAGCCCGTACGAACCGGTCGGATATTCGACCACGCCGAGCGCGGCCGTGGTTTCCAGCAGGACCTGCGCGCAGTTTGCCGCCGCCGTCGCAGCGCGCGTGCTCTCAGGCTCCACCATGGTGGGCGCGGCGTCGCCGCAGCCGGCTGTGAAGAATGCCGTGGCGGCCAGCAGGCTACGTGTCAGGAAACGAGCGGAGGCGTGATACATGAGAGTGCTCCAGTGGGAGAATGGTGGGACCAGATGGCGCGACGTGGCGGAACGACGATCAGGCAGTGCGTCTTTCCTTTCGGAATGCTAGATCGCGGCCGTTAGGTGACCGTTAGCCGGCCATCGCGCTCGCGTCGCTCATCGCGCCGGCGCTGCTGGCGAGCACGACGGTGCGTTGCGAGTCACTGGGGCGCCGCGCCGCGAAGGGCCACGCGGCGCCAGCCACTGCGGCGCATCACGTGTCCGTCGGCATCGTAGGCGGTCGCGCGCCAGCGCACGATCACGGTCTCGCGACTCCAGACCAACGCGGGCACCTCGTAGTCCGTGGTGATCGCCGGCAGGAGCGCACTCCACACCGCTGTACCAGTTACGGATTCCAACTCCACGCCATAGGTCGATGCACCGGGCTCGGGGCTCCAGCGAATCCGAAAGGTCGAATCGGTGCGTGATTCCGCCGACTCCGCCGGCTCTAGCGGCGCCAGTCGCGTCCGGCCACCACGCGCGACGGGCGCACCGTCCCCCAAAACGACATACCGCAACACGGGCATGGGAAACCCTGCCACCGCGCCGGCGTGTACAAGACCGGTGCCCGCTCCGGCGTCACCAAGATCAGAATCGCCAGCACGGTCATCGCTTGCCTCGAGGCGCAAGAGCACGAGATACGTGCCCTCGCTGGCTGATGGCAATCGGGCGGGATCGGGCCCTCGTAGCGTCATGCTGGTTCCAGGTGGCACGAATACGTTGAAGCGTTGCACCTGCGAGAACCGCCGCTGCGAACCGCGTGCTTCGCGAGGCAATGCGCCTTCAGCGATCAGGTCGGCGTCAGCGGGCGGCTCCTCACCGGGAAGCACCACTTCCCATCGACCGACTAACTGCCCGGTGCCGTTGTACGTGATGTTCGCGCTGAAGGCGGGCGGCGACTCACCGGCTTGAACCACCTGCACGTTATCGCCCCCGGCGAACTGTACGCGCACATCGGTCAGGGCGAATGGCACGTTCGCCTGTCCACCGGTCAGACGACAGGTAACCGCGATGTACTCGTCGGGTCCACCAGCAAGATTCTGAAAGTGACGCACATAAAAGAAGGTCGCGACCGCGCCGTTTCGCGCCGCGAGATACGCGCGGCGACTTACCGACGCCGGAATGGACATGATGTCGGTAAAGCCGCCTTGCCCGCTGCGTCTCGACAGATCGTAACGACCGGGCAGCTGGCCGTAGATCGTCGCCGCGTTGCAGCGGCTTCCGCGATCGGGTGCTGCGCTCACCAGCTCACCGCACCACACCCCCTCAGCGGGCCGCAGGGCCGCGCTGACACCGCCGAAGGTCAAGAACACCGTGGTGGCGTTCATCGCATTGACGCTCACACCAGTGGGATTGACCCGAACCTGAGCGCGTGCCGGCGCGCTCAGTACCATCGCCGCGCCAAGCCACACGGCGGGCACGAGACGAAACCATGTGCGTCGCATTAGAACACCCGCAAGTTGAGGCCGGACGCGATGGACCATTGCTGCTGTGACAACAGCGCCAAGGGATCGAGGGCCGCGCGAAGGAAATCGGGGATGCGCGCCGTCGTGCGCGCGTACCGCACGAACAGCTGTCCGCGGGCACCACCGCTGGCATCACGCCAAAATGCGAGCGGTTGGGTGAGTTCGGCGCGCTGCTCGCTGTTGAGCGTCGTCGGCCCAGTGGGCGGCGTCGTGCGCAACAGCGAGAGGGCGAGGGCCACCGACGTCTGTCGTCCCCGTCGGAGATTTGCATTGAGCGTGGCGCGATTGGTCGTCGACTGCTCCCGCCGTTCTTCAGAGCGCTGCCGATCGTGGCCCAGGTCGAGCGACACGTCAGCTTGTGTACCAAAGAACCCGCTCACGGACACCACATCAGAACCGGCGGAAAAGTCGGAGAGTTCGCGGCTGATCTGTCGGTTGTCTTGATGACTGCGGTTGCGCCGCACGGACACGCGCCACGTCGCGAGCTGCCATTGCGCGCTGGCATCGCTTAACGTGTTGACCTGATCAGGGATATCCTGCGGCCGAAACGTGTCACCGACCGGGATCGACGCGGCCTGCTGCGCGGCGCGATTCACCGACAAGGTCAGAATCGGCCACAGCGCACGATAGCGGCGCATGCGCACCAGGGTGGCTACTGGCAGCGCCAGATTGCCCGACGTTGACCGATCGCGGGTAGAGAGAATGGTGAGAATACGCCCCACGTTGTCGCGCGATTGTGATGCAGCAACTTGTCCGCTTAACGCGCCGAGCGTGAAGGTGACGTCGGCGCCGTCCTGCTGTCGATCCGCCTGCAACGACGCGGCGATGCTGCGGTACAGCGGATCGACGCGCTCGTGACGGGCGGCAACACTCAACGCGATCACGCCAAGTCCACGGACGGTGCGATTCTGCAGCACACTCAGGTTGGATTCAACGAACTGGGCGCTACGGGTCTCGGCTTGGCTGGCCTTGATCGTGGCATTGCCAATCAGTTGCTCATCGAACGCGGCGTTATTGAAGCGGCTTCGAGCAATGCCAGCGCTCAATCGGGCGCGTTGTCCCGGCGACTGCAGATTGAGCTGTGCCGCGCCACCTGCGCTGCGCTCGGCGTCGAGAATCGCGCCTTGCTGAAAGCCGTTCAGCGGTAAGCTCGACGCGTCGAGCAGCGTGAGCTCGAGCTTGGCGGCACCCGGACGCGTGGCGACCAACTCACGACCAAGGCTCATTCCAAGGACCCGATGGTTGGACCGTGTGACACCGAGTGGGTGATCCCAGCCCACAATCGGTGACGCGCTGAGCGCTCCGATGCTGAGCTGCGTTGCGCCACGGGCAACCGCCAGTGATGCGCCGCGTGAACCGAAGCCGTTGGCGAGGTGTCGACTCGTGCCGAACGACGTTTGTCCAAGCGTGAGCGTGGTGCCGCCGGCACGGAGCGCGACGCGCACGTCGGCCAGATCAATACGTGGCGCTCGCTGCTGCAGTTGTCCGAAACGCAGCGCCTCTTCACGGCGGGAGGAGCCGATGTACGAGGTCGAGGTTTCCAACACCACCCGTCCGCGTTCGTGACTTGTTTGTAGCGCGCCATTCAATACGGCATCCTGAAAGGTTGGACGCGCTGGTGCCGGAATACCGCTCGAGCGCCCTGCTGCGAGTTGTCCCTTGTTGCCAACGGTCACCGCGGGCGTGGCAGAAACTCGGGAGAATCCGCTGGCCGTGAGCACGTGCAACACGACCCTGCGCACTTCGATCCACTGCGACTGCACGACACGGTACAAGGCGATGCTCGTGTTGCCCGCCGGCAACGGCTGCAACGTGGGCTGATACGTAATGCCAGCGGCCGAGCGCACGGCCAACGCGGTCACATCGGTGGTGCCCACGATGAGCGCCAGTGTCCCATCGCCATCAGCGAGAGGGTGATCAAGCGAAAACGTAATCGGTGATCGAGCACTGATGGCCCGCGTGGTATCGAGGTTGAGCGTTGCGACGTAGGATGTCGCGATGGAGGGCGTTGCTTGCGCCGACCCAGTCGACGCCACGAGCAGCGTCAATGTCGCGACGTGAGTCGCCACGCCCACGACGCCGCCGGCACAGAGAGAACGGAATTGGCTGGTGATGTGCATGACGCAGGAAGAGACGCAGGGGCCAAGTGGTGGTGCGTGAGGCGCCTTATGGAGTGACGGTGACTGGCACGGTGAGTGTGGAGGTGTATGGCCCAAAAGTTGTCTGACGTGTAAAAGACACGGTCACCAACACGGCCGCGGATTGCGGAGTCAGCGCTTGTGTAGAGAGCGTGACCAATTGGATGAGGTCGCCTGCCCGAAACGGCACCGACGTGGGCGCCACGACGCTGCTGCCATCGCTCTGAACCCGGACGCTCATGGCCTCACCGGTAGGCACGGCGCTATTGAGCCGAATTGTCAGCGACGTGCTTGCTCCTGCCGTCACGGAGACGGGAGAAACGACAGCGCTGGCAAGTACTAACGGGCTCAGAGTCAGTGACGCCGACCTCGACTCGCCATTCGCCGTCGCCTCGATCGTACCGGTACGTGGCGCGGGGATGGCTACACTGCCAACCGCAAACTTCGTGATCAGACTCGAAACCGTGACCACCGCCGGGCACACCAACGCGGGATCGGCGCACGTGATCGAAACCGCCAGCGGCGCGACCGGCACAGCGGTCATAGTAATCGTCGCGCTATCGACGGTCTCGGCGATCGCCGTCGTGCGCTGCAACACAAGGCTGGCGATCGTTGGCGGATCCACCGTCAGTGTGGCTGATCGCGTTTGACCGTCAGCGGTCGCCGTGATAGTGACCACTCGCCGAGTGGGAACGATTGGTGTCGTGATGGTGAATGGCGTGACGGTAGCGCCGACATTAACGACGCTTGGAACGGTCGCCGACGTGGGGTCGCTATTTCCGAGCGCTATGGGAATCGCCGACCCCGTCACTCTAGTATTAAGGCTGATGAAGCCGGATATGGTTCGTCCACCAACTACGGTAGCGCTGCTCGCGCCGGCGCTACCGAGTCCGATCGCGGTTGGCGCTGGTGGCTGTATCATCAACCCAGCGCGCGCAGTGCTGATGGACGCCGTACCCAACGTCGATACCGTGATGCTCGCGGTGCGCACAGCGCTGACATTTTTCGTCGCGATGGTGAGCACCACCGGATTTGTGGTAACGGCAATTGGTGCCGAGCTGACGACCAGGGTGGTGTCGTTCACCGTGGCCGCACTGAACACGATGTTGCCAGCGCTTCCGCCAACGGGGATCTCCGCATTCACGGCAATGGTTGCAGTGACCGTGTTACCGCCTACGGTCTGGTTTGGTGACACCTGCACGCCAACAATCGTGAAGGCGGCCGCACGATCGATCACCGTGAACGAACCGAGTGACGTCGATCCGGCTATCGTTTGAATAGTGACGGGACCCGACGTGGCCGTCTGAGGCAGCACAAACTCGAAACCTTCAACGCCAGGGTTGAAGGTCACTAGCACACCAGGCATTCGCCACGACGCAATCGACAGTGGAGAGCCGATTCGCACCAGTCGCAGGGCGCGCCCAAACACTCGATAACGTTCTCCGCGAACGAGCGTGGTGTTGGCGACAGGCTGAAACTGTCCGTTGCCTGTACTCACCTGCACGTCGGTGACTACTGGAGGTGGTGCATAGAACACGTCGGGGATCGATGTACTACCAGCGGCGTTGGTCAACGTCAGTGTCCCCGTAACCGTATCAGGTAGCACGGGGACGTTCAATTTGATCGAGTCGGCGCCTTGAATGATTGGCGCAAAGCCGGAAAAGAGATCGGCCGACATCTGCGCAGTGGGGAAGTACGCAGCGGAGGTCACGGGGATCGACGTGTTGCCAAACCGAACCGACAGCGTATTGCCAATGCGAACTGTTGGCGCGATGGAAGTCACATTGAGGGTTGATACGCTCGTCAACTTAACGCTGCTCAGGGGCCCCACCGACGCGAGATGTTTCCCCACCAGCACCTGACTCCCGGCGAATAATGCGCGCACTTTCAGCGTGGCGATCTGCTCCACTCGACTGCTCACGAGCTGCGGGAGTTGTGATACCGCGTTGATTGGCGGCAATTCACGCGGCCGAACGATCAGTGAGTCGGCGGGCGCTCCATTGATGGGCGCGTAGAACAGGTTCGCTGGCGCTTGAGTGATGTCAGGCGGGACACGCAGGCGCACGATGCCGTTGACGACCTCAGCACGCACCTCAATGGTTCGCTGACTGTTCGAAAAGTATCGTTTACCAAATTGCGCCCTGATCAGGTAGCCGCGCGGCGCGACGTGCGTGCCCGCGAGCGTGACCTCTTGGTCAATCGGCGCATCGTTGTCCGGCGAGACGGCGGTGACCTTGGGGTCGAGCCCGGCGATCACTACGAACTCAACGGCACCAGGCGCAAGTTCATAATGTGCAGTGGTCTGGTTCTGACCCGACATGCCGCCACTGAGGTTCCCGTCGAAGAAGGCCCGAGTGAGAAACTCGGTACGACCAGCACTATCAACGCGGATGCGAAAGCGCGCTTCCGTTGCGCTCCGGCTCACCGTCGACAGCAAGGTAACGTGACGCTCATCCGCGTCGTATGCGGTGTTGTTGAGTTCTGAACCACTTACAACAAGCGTATACGCTTGACCGACCGTGAAGCGGCCCTGAATGGCCGGCTCTTCAATGCGCATGGCTGAAATCGTACCATGATCGAAGAGCCGCAGATTCACGACGTCAGGACCATTGGTCTCGACGAGGTAGCGGATGCGGAGCTGCAGTGCTCCCAGCGGCGTGGCATTGGTGGTAGTGAGACGAACGGTGATTCTGGTGTTGGCTCCGCCGGTTTTACTCACGATGGTAGCCGACGTACCGCTCACTGTGGCTCCGCTTGGCGTGCGCACCTCTACACCCGTCGAGAGGTCGAGGAAAGATCCTCGGACAACCACATCGGCCGATTGCGTGCGAAACACCGGAACCGTCTGCGATGCGCTAAAGGTGCCAAGATACTCGACCGATGTCACGGTACGACGTGACAGAAGGTCAGAGGCGCGCAGCGAGAAGGCGGCGAACGCCAACAACAGCGGAGGAAGTCGGAGAATACGGGTCACCGCAACACGACCAGCGTAACCGTGCGAGTGAGGGCGACGCTCCCGACTTGCACTTTGAGCGAGCTGGCAGGGGCAACCGTCAGCGAGGAGAGATCGGAAATGGTGCGAGAGGTCAGCGATCCCGTGATGGGGTTCGACGAGGTCACCCGTGCCGTGATCTCGACCTCACTATTCTGCACGACGCCGCGCGTGGCGATAGAAAAGCTCTTGCTCGTTTCGTTCGGCGCAAAAGAAACACGCGCGGGCACAGTGGCGTCGGCTGACGAGGATGCCAGTTGCACGACGAATCCATTGTGGCCGGTTGGTGCGACCAGTCGGCCGGTCGTGGTCGTACCGCCTTGCACGGTCGGATTACCACGTATCAGTCCCGGCGACGCGATGGTGAAATCGGTGATACCTTCGGCAGCGATGGTCATCGTGCGCGACACTGTCGAGTTCCCGACAGTCGCGGTCACCGTCGCCGACGTGTTGACGTCCACATTTTTGGTCACGACGGCGAACCTGACGGACTTTGCGCCAGCGGGAATGGTGATTGTACTCGGCACCAACACCGCGGGTGAACTGCTGGACAACGGCACGATCATGCCGCCGGCCGGTGTGGGACTGTCGCCAAACACTTCAGCCTCCGCCGTATTGCCACCCACGGTGAGCGTTGGCATGTTCATGGCGGACAATCGCCATGCGGGCACCACAATTGTCGCCGTGCGGGACACGGTACCCAAGGCCGCGGTGAGAGTCACTACGGCGGTTTGCGAGACCGGGTTCGTCCGAATTTCGAACTCCGCCACGGTATCGCCTTCCGGGACGCGCACACTTGCTGGCAGGGAGACGGCCGGACTGCTGCTCGAAAGCCGCACCTCCTGACCACCCGCTCCGGCGATATCCGCCAACACAACACGAGCGGGTCTTTGTTTGCCGCCGATCGTCGTGTCGATCGCGACGAAACGCGCGGCAGCAAGAGAGCGAACGTCTTGTATCCCGAGAGATGCCAAGCCGGCAGGGAGGACAGAGAACGTCGTGGTGCGTGATGTGCCAAGTGCGGTCGCGGTGACCGTGACGACTGTCGGTTGATTGACGGGTCGCACGGTCGTGACCGTGAATGTTGTGCCGCTTGCGCCCGCAGGTACCGAAAGCGTCGAGGGGATGGTCGCAATCTCGGGAGGGCTCAGGCTCAGTGTAGCCACCACGCCACCTGTCGGCGCGGGCCCGGCCAGTCGTACCGCTGCTTCGAACGATTTCGTTGGCACGCCGGCAATGTGTGATTCATTCGGCTTGACCGAGACCGACTGCAGCACGGGTGCCAGTACGTTCAACAACACCGACTGTGTGCTCGCACCAATGGTGGCGGATATCGTCACCGCGACGCTTTGCGACGTTGGAATGCACGGAAGCGAGGCGAATCCCGTCGTTTGTCCTGCCGGAATCGTCAGGATGGGTGGTGGAGGTATCACCGACGGTACACTGCTGGTCAATTGCACCGCGGCCTGAGTGGCCGTCGCTTCGGGGAGAGTGACGCGCAGCGGGACGTTGGCGTCGCACGGCGCGCTTGGCTTCGCTGTCGTCAACGTGAACGGCGACTGCGCGCGCAGTGCCGGCGCGCTGATGCAGAGCGACGCGAGCACGACGTGCCATCCGGCGGACGTAAAACGATGCATGCGGGGCCCCTCCAGGAATGCCAGAGAGTACGGTCTCACGGTAGAGTGGCGCGTACGAAAGCGGGTCAGGACTCGGTCGATCACCGGCGCGCTCCAATTGGACTGTGGTGGGACTGGACGATGCGACCTTCAAGAACACCGTTCCGCGGGTCCGTTCCTCCTTGCGGAATGCTAGATCACAGCCGTTAGTTGACCGTTAGCTGGCACCGCCGGCGCGTTAGGTTCCTCGAGCCATCCGAGCCACCCGAGCCATCTCGCCGTGAACACGTTGCAGGGCCATGCCGCCGAGACCGGGCCGCCGCTGACACTGGGCCTGCTGGGGACTCCACTGGTGTCGGGATCCGGACACGTCCGGGCCTCGGGCCTTCTCGGAAAACCGAAAGCCTTCGCGCTGCTTGTCTACCTTGCGCTCGGCGGAAAAGAACTGCGGCGACGCGACGAAACGCTTGCCCTGTTCTGGCCCGAGTCCGACACGCCCCGGGCCCGGAATGCGCTGCGGCAGAGTCTCTTTTTGCTCAAGAGTCATGTGCCGGCCAACGCGCTCGTGTCGATCGGGCAGGAGCGAATCGGTATCTCCGCGCAGCGGGTGCGGGTCGATCTCGCCGATTTTACGTCGTATCTCGAGCAGGGACGGGTGCGGGAAGCGCTGGCGCTCTATCGTGGACCGCTGGTCGCCGGATTCACGCTGTATGCGTCGTCCGACTTCACCGCCTGGCTATCGATTGCCCGTGACCGCGTGCATCGGCAAGCCATGCGCGGCGCGCTGGGACTGGCGCGCCACAGCAGCATCAACGGCGATTCGGACGACGCGGGTGCGCTGGTTCGGTTCGCCGTGGAGCAGTCGCCGTATGACGAAGACGTCGTTCGTGCTGGTATCACGCTGCTCAGCGAGAGTGGAGACCGCGCCGGTGCGGCCGCGCTGTATCACGAGGCGGTCGCCCGATTCCGCGACGGGCTCGGGATCGCGTTGTCACCGGAAACACAGGAAGCCGGACGCGCGGTGCTCACGACGACACCGCCGGCCGCGGTCGTGCACGCGGAGGTGTACCCGGTCGCGCACCCGGTCGCGCACCCGGTAGGGCACCCGGTAGGGCACCCGGTAGGGCACCCGGTCGCCACGCTCTCTCGGGCGCGCGCGGTGTCACCAGAAGCGCGGCGCTGGCATCTGCAGGCGCGCGCCTTCGCCGGTCAGCGATCTCCGCTCACGATCATGAAGGCGATCGATGGCTTCGAGCAGGCGATCCGCCTGAGCCCGGACTATGCCGAGGCGCACGCGGGGCTCGGGTTCGCACTCTGTCAGGCCGCCGTGTACGTGGACTATCCGGGCAGCGACGTGTGGGCGCGCGCCAAGGCGCATGCGGCCCGCGCCACTCGGCTCGATCCGCAGCTCGGGGAAGCGCATGCGGTGCTGGCGCACGTCACGCTTTGCTATGACTACGGCTGGCAGGCTGCGGAGGCGCTGTACCAAAAGGCGCTGGCGGTGGACCCGGCATCGACGGTCACACGACACTCGTACGCGCTGTACTATCTAGCGGCGGCCAATCGCACCGACGAAGCGCTGGCGCTGCTCGACCGCGCACGCGATGAAACGCCCGATAATCCAGGTCACAGCGTGTACTTCGCATTGTGCTGCATCTTCGGGCGGCGGTTCGAGCGTGCGCAGCAGGAAGCGGAGTCGGTGATCGAAGCGCATCCCGAGCTGGTGCAGGCCCACTGGATTTGCGGCATGGCGCGTGAAGGCATGGGAGACTTCCCTGGTGCGATAGAGACTTACGAACGGGCGGTGGCGATGACCGGACGCAGTTCGATGTACCTCTCGCAGCTTGCGCGCGCGCAGGCGGGTGCCGGCCATCATGACCGCGCGCTGCAGATTCTGGCGGAGCTGGACGAGCGCGGCACCGATAGTTCGCACGCCCTCTACAACAGCGCCGAGATTTTCGCGGCGATGGGTGACATCGAGCGCGCGCTCGACGCATTGTATGGGGCGTATCGGCTGCGCAATCCCTATCTCATTTTCTCGGGCGTCAAGTACGCGCTCGATCCGCTCCGAGGCACGAAGCGGTTTCGTGATTTGGTGACTCGCATGGGAGTGCCACGGTCGGCGCAGTCGCCGTAAGCTCAGAAGTCGAAATATTGACTCAGAACTCGAGACTCACCTGAGGGTGGAGTTTTGAGGTAGCGTTTAAAGTCGTGAGTAATTCAGGATGGCACCGCACCCGCCCGGAACCGCCACGGAACGTCGCGCTCCGCCGCATCGCGCCGGCGATAGTCACCCGGTGACACGCCAACCGCACGCTTGAACGCCTTCGAGAAACCAAACGCGTCCTGATATCCCACCGCGTTCGCCACCTGCTCCAGCGTACGGTCACTCTCCACCAGCAGTCGCATAGCGCGCTGCATCCGTACAACGCGCAGATATGCCAGTGGCGTGTCACGCATGACCTCGCGGAATCGCTCCGCCAGCACGCTGCGCGAGAGACCCACCGCGCCTGCCAGCGCTTCGAGCGTCCACGCTCTCGCCGGCTCGTCATGCATGTGCGCTACCGCCTTTCGAACGTGCGGGTCACTCACCGCGTGACTCCAGCCTGCGCCAGTTTGTCCGCGACGGGCAACGATCTCACGCATCAGATACGTGAACAGCACGTCGAGCAGTCCATGCACCACCGTCTGTCGGCCGAGTGCATCGCGCCGCGCCTCATCGGCGAGCATGGCGACGGTCAGCCCAAGCGGATCAAGACCGGGCGCGCGATCGGCGGGCAATACAAACCACTCCGGCAATTCGGCGAAGAATGGGTGCAGTGGTGCATTCCACAACTGATACGCACCGCTCACCACCGCTACACCGTTCGTGCGCGTCGAATCCGGCGTACGATCGGTGGGGATCGACGCGATCGGCACCGCGTCCGGGGAGACATGCGTGGAGAGCACGTGTACACACCCGCGTCCCATCACCGCGATATCACCGGCCTCGAGCCGCAACGGCTGCACCAACGCTGGCGCATGCACGAACACCACGCCCTCGAGCACCACGTGAAATCCAACGCTACGGTCGCACGGAAAGCGAACGGCGCGTTCGGGGGTCAACCACCGCTGGTCGAATACACGCCGGACAAGCCCGGCGTCGGCCATGAGCTCCGACAATAAGTCCATGCTCTAAAAGTACACAAACTGGACGCAAAGACAAAGAAATACGACGAAAAGCCATGTTCCATCCGATTATCGGCACGCACTCTTCGTTTCAACCTTATAACGGGATGGACCTTGTGAAGACAATTCTTGTGCTCGGCGCGAGCGGCACGGTTGGTAGCGAACTCTCCCGGTTGCTCGAAGCGGCCGGACACACCACACGTCGCGCCACGAGCCGCGCGAGCGGACCCGGTCAGGTTCACGTGAACCTCGTGACCGGCGAAGGAATTGCGGACGCACTGATGGGCGCCGATGCCGCGTTCCTGATGTCACCCCCTGGCCACGTAAATCAGGATGAGCTGCTTGGTCCGGTCATCGAGCAGGCGCGCACGCATGGCGTGCAGAAGGTCGTGCTCATGACCGCAATGGGCGCCGACGCCGATCCATCGACCCCGATGCGAAAGGCAGAGCTCGCACTCGAAGCCTCCGGGATCTCATGGAATGTGATCCGCCCAAACTGGTTCATGCAGAACTTCAACAGCTATTGGCTGCATGGCATCACACATGCGGGCGCGATTCAACTGCCCACTGGTAATGCGAAGGGAAGCTTTATCGACACCCGTGATATTGCAGTCGTGGCAGCCGACCTGCTGCAGCGCAGTGAGTTCGACGATCGCGAATTTGACCTGACGGGTGGCGACGCGCTCGATCACAACGCCGTCGCGCGCATTCTGAGCACCGCGGCCGGTCGTCCGATTCGATACGAGGAGATCACGCCCGACGCGATGCGTGCCGGGCTCCTCAGCGCTGGTCTCCCCGCGCCGTACAGTGAGTTCATGCTGATCATCTTGAACTACTTCAAGCTGGGATACGCCGAACGCGTGACTGATGCGGTGCAGACGATCATCGGCCGTGCACCGCGTACATTCGCGGCCTACGCGTCGGAATATCGAGATGCCTTTGTGCGTTAGTGGCGCGTCGCGGATGCCCGTGGCCGCTGATCGACGACCGTCACGATCACCGCAATGGAGAAGATCAGGTGAGCAGCAACAACACGCGTCATGATGCCGTCCGCCACGCGAGCTTCGTTTGGCGGGAAACGCTGTGCTCGCCTGCCTGGTCTGACGCCAGCCGGATCACGTACCCGGCGCCGGCATACAACGCAGCGGCCACCCAGGGAGCACGTTGAACACGATGATCCATCGCGACATCAGGAGATCTGCCACGAAAGTTTATTGCCACCATTCCCGGGTGCGCGTTGCTGGGCGTAAAGTCCCCACGTACCACCGATGCGCACACCGACGCAGTAGTTGTAGGCGCCCTGTTTCTGGTAGTTGTTGACATTCACGCCCTTGGGATTCTGCGGCCCGAAGACAGCGGTGGCCGCGTTTCCCGGTGCCAGCGACAGCGTCGTGTCACCGGCCCGCAAATTCGTGCACGCTGTCTCGGCGACAATCCCCGTTGGTTGCACGTGGGCGGCCACAAGACTTCCCGCGTGGTGATGGTACACGATGGCGCATCCGGTCAGCTGCGTCGTGACCATGAGGTCCGCGCCATGGACCACCGTGCCCGCAACGTGCAACGACTGACCGCCTGGCGGAACCGGGCGATCTGTCGTCGCGAGCGATGCGTACGGCTGCACGTGTAGCTGAAAGACATCGATCTCCACGCAGGGCAGGTTGCCAACCGAAGCGATCGGCGCGAGATGATACTTGTTCTCCAACGGGTCGAAGATGAACCCGTACGGCATCACCCCGGATGTCGACGCGCCTACCATATTGAACGCGTTCGCCGCCAGGAACTGCAGCGGATGCGCCTGTAGCTGCGCGAGCTTGGTCGTGAGATCGGCGATCGTGGTTGTCACCGCGTCCAGATGCAGCCCCAGCGCCGCAGAAAGGTTCGCGTCGGGAATGATCGCCGTCGCCGGCGGCGCAACGGACCGATCGGCGTTTTCGAGCGCCATGCGGATCAGAATGATCGCGCGACGGTACTGTCGAGTCTCCAGCACCGCATCACGTCCGCGTAACGCAGAGTTCGATCCCTGCGACATCGCCGCACTCGCGGTGTTGGGTATCAAGCCCGCCGCGTCGCGATCGCGCAGCATGTCCGCGACCAACGCCCGTTTAGCGTTGTGCATCGGGGGTACCGTTGCCGTCCGTATGAAGGCAATCGTATCGGTGATGCGAACGGCGTCGTCTTTGGACACGGTAATTCCTGGTACGGGAAAGTCAATGCGGTGCAGGGCATCGCGCGGTAGCCATGCGGTAATGAAACGTCGTTCCTCGTCGCCCGATATGCGACGAACTCCTCCGCGGCCGAATCGATAAGCATGACCGGCTCCGGTTTGCCTCACGCGCGATCACACCGGCAATCAGACGCGCGGCGGGTCGCTGTCTCGCGCAAAGTGACGGTGTCGCCCGACTGCGGCGATGAACGCGTCGATGGTCATGTCTGGCGAAGCGGCCTCGACTACGAGCCCCGGATCGATCTCACCGGACGGAAGTACGAGTGGAATTCCGCACGCATCCAGCACCGTCTGCCCCGCACCGATCGCCATCACAGTCTTGCAGTGGCGATACTGATCTTTAACGAAGTCCATCGTACGCGCATCGCCAAGCAGTGAGGCGATCGCTGATTCGCCGTCGGGAATGATGACGGCGTCGAACAGTACCGAAGGAGAGTTCGCCAGCGACCCATCTGTCTCCAGTGTTCGCCGTGCTCCGTCTCGAGCGCACCGGGCGTCAAGCCAATCAGTCGGGGTTGTGCTTCTGCCTTACGCAGCGCGGCGCTAAGCGCGGCGACGGCTTGTCCATCCACGCCATCGGCGACGAGGATTGCCACCGTTCGCGTGCGCACGGCGTCTATCCCAGGACGCGCCGTGAGTGACAGTGCTGACGACTTCGTTACCTCGGGCGCCATGACGGCTTCCGTGGCGCGAGGGAGCGCGGCAGGGAGGGCCATACGCAGCCCATCGGCCACACCGCGGGCGAGTACGTCGGACACGTTCCTGAGCGACGCCACCATACGCTCGCGAATGGCCGGTACCGACACCTTCGATAGCTCGAAGCGAAATCCGGCGACGATATGACGCCGCTCGACCTCGGGAATGCGCTCGTGATCGAAGTGCGTGATCTTCTCGCGAAGAATGGAATCTTCGAGAAGCGTCGGTCCGCGCAGCCCCGCTTTTCAGGAATGCTGATTGTCAGCGATCGGTACACCCTGATTGGTGGTCAGTCGCTGTCCATCGGCGTTCGACCGCGCCTCAATGGTGTTCGGGGAGGCATTGCGCTCGGAAAGCGTGCTGGCTGTTGTCGTCGTAGATGACGGCGCCGAGTGTGCACCGGCTGTGGGGTGCAGAGCGTTCTCGCGCCCGTGCTCGAGCGGCGTATTGGCGCTACTTGGCATCGTGGATGTCAGACGCTGCGCCTCTTCGGCGTGAGACGATTTGGCGTCCGGCGAATGCGATGACAACGGCGTCGTCGGGAAGAATCCGCTCCTTTCGATCCGCGCGGTGCCTCATGGTCAACAAGTGCGCGTGTACGCGTAGCGATGTCGGAGAGA
This sequence comes from Gemmatimonas sp., assembly GCF_046594945.1. GTDB lineage: Bacteria > Gemmatimonadota > Gemmatimonadetes > Gemmatimonadales > Gemmatimonadaceae > Gemmatimonas. The sequence continues at coordinate 45,638 of NZ_JBKJRB010000115.1, forward strand.
TCACACTCGCGCGGCTTAGGCACGGATGCTGCAAGGCAATGAGGACCTACTCCCATTCCCCTCGCCGAGGCATCTCAGTATGGAACTCGCATCACTGCACGAACTGTATGTCGAAGGATTACGCGATCTGTACAGTGCCGAGCATCAGATCCTCAAGGCACTGCCGAAGTTGCACAAGGGTGCGACCAACCCGAAAGTCAAAGACGTGTTCGCTACGCATCTCGCGCAAACGGAGCAACAAGTCGTGCGTCTGGAGCAGATTTTTGAGGAGCTTGGTATGAGCCCCAAAGGAAAGCACTGCAAGGGCATGGAAGGGCTCGTTGCCGAGGGCGCTGATCTGCTGAAGGAAGACGCGAATCCTGACGTACTCGATGCCGGATTGATCTCGAGCGCGCAGCATGTCGAGCACTATGAGATGGCAGGCTATGGCACCGTTCGCACGTACGCGCAGTTGCTTGGATTTGCGAAACAGGCTGAACTACTGCAGACCACGCTCGATGAAGAGCAGGCGGCTGATCTGATTCTCACGGAGATCGCACTTTCGGTGAACGTGGACGCGATCGTCGGCGACGGCGAGATGGTGGAGTAGCGCAGATGAGCAAACTGCTGCGTGGTGTCGCCGCTGGATGGGGCGCCAAAAAGCTGGGAGGCGGTTGCTTCTCCACGGTTCTGATCTTCGTGCTCTTGTGGTGGCTCCTGGGAAGCCTCGACATCTTTCGCTGATCGCGGCTACCAGCGGCTCGACAAGATGGCCGGTGAATGAGCGAACGGTCACGCGAATGTCGAACCGCTGTGTCGAGTCCCCGGCACTGCCGCGTGTTTAGGGGTGCCCCGAGTGTCACGGTAGCGTTGCGTGCCGTGGACGCTGGCGGGGGCAGCAGGGTTGCCGACATCGCCGTGTCGCTCGTGGGTTCGCCAGACGCGTCGGCGCCGCCACAGGTGCTCGCGCGGGTTGTAACCATCGGCTCATGGTCCGAGGCCACTACACTGTTCGGCACTTTGAAAAATCAGCGCAGTATCGTCTGGGCGAATCCGACCCAGCGCACGCTGCCGCTTGACACACTGGTCGCTGACGCAGCGTCCTTAGCGTCTGCTTCCGTATCGCCCACCGGACGTGGGTTTACCTATCTCCGTGAGCGCGGGAAGATCGCGCTCGCACCGTGGCCAATGAACGGAACCACGTAGCGCGTAGCGGAGGGGCTGGCGCCGGAGTGGCTGCCCGACGGGTCACTCACGTTCTCGCGTTTCGATCAGTGGCACTGGCGCACGAAGGTGTCCGGGAGTCGCGGCTTCGCGAGTCACTCATGATCAACACGGTGAGATGATCGCACCTGACCGCGCCAGTCGGCGCGGACCTCCAACTGCGCGGTTCCGGGCGTAGCGCCGGCGTGCATTTGCGCCTGCTTCCGAATTGGGTGGCCACGATGGAGCCAATGCACGCGACTTGCCCGATATGGCTCGAATGCCCACATCAATACATATGAAAACCACACTCAATCTCGACGACCACCTGCTCGAAGAGGCGCGTCGTCTCACTCGCATCGACGAGAAAACCGCGCTCGTGCGCGCGGGACTCGAAGCGCTAATCGCCCGCGAAAGCGCGCGCCGCCTCGCCGCCTTGGCCGGATCTGAGCCCTAGCTGGTCGCGGGCCGTCGCCGCCGTGCGGCGGCGCGCGCCACCGGGTGATTCTCGTCGACACGTCGGTGTGGATCGACCACCTGCGGCGCGGTGACGCGACCCTGGCGGCGCTCCTCGAATCCGCGAATGTCGTCGCGCACCCATTCGTCGTGGGGGAACTGGCGTGCGGCTCGTTGCGACCGCGCAGCGAGGTGCTCCGCCTGCTCAGCAGCTTGCCAATGGCCACCACGGCGTCGCACGATGAGGCGATGCATTTCATCGCGGGGCAAAGCCTCGGCAGTCGCGGCATCGGCTACGTGGATGTCCATCTGCTGGCATCGGCGGCGATCGACAAGTGCAAACTCTGGACCCGCGACAAGGCCTTGGGTATTCAGTGTGCACGTCTTGGCGTCGCGTTTGATCCGGTAGATCATGGGTGAGACCATCGCCAAGCTGCGGCATCCGCACATTGTGCCGCTGCTCGACTCCGGCGCGGCCGATGGATTGTTGTACTCGGTGATGACCTGCGTACGCGGGGACAGCGCACGATCCCGCGTTTAACCTCGTAAAACAAACGTCTAGCGTTAGTTTTACGGATCGGGTCAGCGTCGCTCGATCTGCAGAATCAGGCGCCCGAGTTGGCCACAGACGATGGCCTGTATGATTTGGCGACAGGACTTCGTGCGCAGCCACCTCGAGCGTGACGTTCCCATGTTCGTGCCGCGCATGCCGGCCGAATTGGTCGGCCGGCTCTGGCGAATGCTGGCGCACGCGCAGGGCACTCCCGTCAACAACGCGAGAATCGCTGCCAGCCTCGAAGTGTCGAGCCCCGCGATCGGTCGCTAGGTGGATCTGTTCACCGACCTGCTGCTTGTGCGGCGCCGTCCTCGCGGGAGCGGGAATCTCGGCAAGCGCCTGGTACGGGCGCCCAAACTCTACGTGCGAGACAGTGGCGTGCTGCATGCGCTGCTGGCGATCGAATCGCTCGACCACCTGCTCTCGCATCCAGTAGTGGGCGCACGTTGGGAAGGGTTCGTCATCGAGCAGTTGATCGCCGCCGCGAGCCACGATAGGCTCCCCCTCTACTTCTGGACGGAAAAGGGAGCGGAGGTCGATCTGCTCTTCGAGCGTGGAGGGCGCGTCGAGATGCTGATCGAAATCAAGCGGACGTCGGCACCCACAGTGTCGGGGGGCTTGCGCTCCGCCGCGGCCGATCTGGATGCCGCGGCGATACACGGCGTGCACGGCGTGCACGGCGGGTCGGAGAGTTGGCCGATGGGTGGTGGCATCACCGCGACGTCGCTGGCCGGCCTCGCCGAGCATCTGTCGGCCACCGCGCGATCGTGCCATCCACACGAACCCGGCTCGACGGCATCTCGCTTGTCCCGTAACTTCGCATCATGAGCATTGTGCAACGTCTTACCACTGCCCTCGGCCGTAGCTACCGCGTTGAGCGCGAACTTGGGGCCGGCGGCATGGCCACCGTGTACCTCGCGCACGATCTCAAACATGATCGCGATGTCGCGATCAAGGTGCTGCACCCGGATTTAGGCGCCGCACTCGGCGGCGAACGCTTCTTAAGCGAGATCCGCACCACCGCGCGCCTGCAGCACCCGCACATCCTGCCGTTGCTCGACTCGGGCGACGCCGATGGCTTGCTGTACTACGTGATGCCGCTGGTCACGGGCGAGACGTTGCGCGCGCGGCTCGAACGCGAACGCCAGCTGCCCATCGCCGACGCGTTGCGCATCGCGCGCGAAGTGGCCAGCGCGTTGGACTATGCGCACCGCCAAGGTGTGATCCATCGTGACATCAAGCCCGAGAACATCCTACTGCACGACGGCAGCGCGCTGGTGGCCGACTTCGGCATCGCGCTCGCCGTGCAGAGCGCCGGCGGTGCTCGCATGACGCAAACGGGGCTTTCGCTCGGCACGCCGCAGTACATGAGCCCTGAGCAGGCGATGGGCGAACGCACGATCGATGCGCGCAGCGATGTATACGCGCTCGGTGCGGTGCTGTACGAAATGCTCGCCGGCGACGCACCGTTCATCGGCAGCAGCGTGCAAGCGATCGTGGCAAAAGTATTGAACGAGAAGCCGACGCCCATTCACACGCTGCGCGATACGGTGCCATTGGCCATCGAGCAGGCAGTGGGTACCGCGCTCGCGAAGCTGCCCGCCGATCGGTTTGCGAGTGCGGCGGAGTTTGCGACGGCGTTGAGCAACACGAGTGGCGCCACGTTTGCCGCAGCAGCACAACCCTCGCGCCCCACGCCGCGCTGGCGCGACGTGCGCACATGGGCTGCGTTGGCCGCACTCGCTGGTGCAGCGATTACTGCTGCGCTGTGGATGGCGCGGTCCGACGCGTCGAGAGTCGCTCGTGCCGACGGCTACGACGTCGGTCTCCCCGACAGCGCACAGATCGCGTTTACGAAAAACAACGGCCTTGGCGTGGCGTCGTTCGCCGTTTCGCGCGACGGAGCGTTCGCGGTGTATGCGGCCGATCGTGGCGGCACCACGCAACTGTGGGTACGCGATCTGCGCACCTTCGAATCGCGCCCGCTGGCCGGCACCGACGGCGCCAATGGGCCGGCGCTCTCGCCCGACGACAAGACGGTGGCATTCGTGAGCGGTGCGAAGCTCAAGACCGTGGCCATTGCCGGCGGGACGGTCGCGACACTCACCGATCTGACGGCGTACAAGGGCGCATCATGGATCAGTGCCGGCCGGCTGTTGGTCGGTGACGATGACGACGCGTTCGTGGTGGATCCATCATCGGGAAGCAAGCGGTCGGGGCCGCGCTTCTGCATTTCTCCGACGGAGATCCCGGGTCATGATCTCGCCCTCTGTTCAGAGGGAAGCACGGTGTTTCTGGTCAACACGGACGACGCCTCCGGGCGCGTTTTTTATCCGCGCGTAGTCGGCGAGGCTGACTCGGCGGGCCGCGTACCGTCGCTGTTCGGCGCCGGCGCGCGGGTGGTGGATGGTCGGTATCTCGTGTTCATGTCGGTGGAGGGCGCGTTGCAGGCCGCGTCATTCGATCCTGCCACACGTGCGGTGGGTCGCGTGGTCCGGGTGCTGGACGGCGTGCGTCGCGAGGGGTATTCCGGCGCCGGACAGTTCGCGCTCACAACGCGTGGAGATCTCGTGTATGCCCCGGGTGAGAACGCGCAGGTGGGTCGGTTGGCGAGCACGAAAAACGGCGTCACCTTCGATACCTTGCCGCTGCCACCGATTGCGGCGCTGCGCTTCGACATGACGCGCGATGGGCGGCGATTGGCGGTGGTGAAGCAAGGGGTGCGCGGGCAGGAGCTCTGGGTGTTTGACGTCGCGACAGGTCGTGGGAATCTGTGGCAGTCGCACTTTTTTATCGGTGAGCCCCGATGGAATGCCGAGGGTACGTCACTGGTCTTCGATGTGCTGCGTGGTGTGGCCGACACCGCCGTGTCGCTCGTGGGTTCGCCAGACGCGTCGGCGCCGCCGCAGGTGCTCGCGCAGGTCGTAAGCACCAGCGCATGGCCCAACGCCACAACACTTTTCGGCTCATCGACAAATCAGCGCAGCATCGTCCGGGCGAATCCAACCCAGAACGCGCGACCGCTCGACACATTGATCACCGGCACGGACGTGCTGGCTTCTCCATCCGTGTCGCCCAACGGCCGCTGGTTTACCTACCTGTTTCAAAACGGAAAGATTGTGCTTGCACCGTGGCCATTGAACGGAACCACGTACCAAGTGGCGGAGGGGCTGGAACCGGAGTGGATGCCCGATGGGTCACTCACGTTCTGGAGTTTCGATCAGTGGCATTGGCGCACGAAGGTGTCCGGCAGCGGCGGCGTGCCATTCACGCCGCCCGAGCGGTGGTTTCGCGATCCTCACATGATCAACACGGTGAGCCGGTCGCACCTGATCACCCCGGACGGCGCGAACCTCTACCTGCGTGGCTCCGGCCGCAGCACCGGCGCGTACCTGCGCGTGATACCGAATTGGGTGTCCACGATGAAGCGTGCCGTCGACGCGGCGGGGAAGTGACGCATCGCGACTGGTGGGCTTCGACGCTACCTTGCACGCATGACCGCGCGCTCCGACCACCAGCCGCCTCGCGTGACCCTCGACGATCTGTACGGCGAGGAAGCCGCGGCGTGGATGCGCCTGTCGCCACAACAGCGCTGGGCCGAGTCCATGCGTCTCGCGGCATGGCACCACGCGCTTGGAGGCACGAGTGATCCCGACCCAGATCCTGCGAGTCCTTTCTACGATCCGGATGTACGACGTGCGCGCCCTGTTGATGGGGGGACAGGCGTGCGTGTTGTACGGCGCGGCCGAGTATAGTCGCGATCTGGATCTGGCGGTGCTGGCGACGCCCGAGGCGTTGCCAACCCTGCGCGAAGCGCTCGAGTCACTCAACGCCGCCGTGATCGCGGTGCCATCGTTTGATGTCGCCTATCTGGATCGCGGGCACGCGGTGCACTTCAGTATTCCCGACGGGTCAACGTCACCGTTACGGGTGGACATCATGAGTCGCCTGCGCGGCGTCGATGCCTTTCCTGTGCTTTGGGAACGGCGGACCACGATCGCCTTGCCCACGGGCGCGGGTGATGCAGAAGTGCTGGTGGACGTGATGGCCCTCGAGGATCTGGTCGCTGCCAAGAAGACCCAGCGGGACAAGGATTGGCCGATGCTGCGCCGTTTGGTAGACGCGTCGTACGCGGCCGCGCGCGACGATGCCGTGAGCGACGCGCAGGTCGACTTTTGGCTGGCAGAGCTTCGCTCGCCGGCCTTTCTCGCGGAGGTGATCGCGCGATACCCGGAAGCCGCCGCACGCTCATCACGTTCGGTGGTACGAGCGGCACTGAACCACGACGATATGGACGTAGCATTGGCCGCAGAGCAAGTGCAGATCATGGTGCAGGACCGTGCGTACTGGGCGCCACTCCGCCGCGAACTTGAAGCGTTGCGTTTCGCAGCACGGAGAACGCGTGAATGACACGGCAGCGCGGTTGCGGGGTGCACTCATCGACCGCTACACCGTTACGCGCGAACTTGGGGCCGGTGGCATGGCCACCGTGTACCTCGCGCACGACGTCAAGCATGACCGCGATCAAGGTGCTGCATCCCGACTTGGGCGCGGCGCTCGGCGGTGCACGGTTCCTGAGCGAGATCCGCACCACCGCAGGCCTGCAGCATCCGCACATTCTGCCGC
>NZ_JBKJRB010000126.1:0-26833 GCF_046594945.1 Gemmatimonas sp.
CGGGCAGCAACTGGCGCGCGAGGTCGACGCTCAGGAACTGCGGGTTGGTATCGAGCACCTTATAGCGGGCCATGGCGGGCTCTCGACAGCGAGACGAAACGGCGACACCTTCTCGGCATCCAACACCCGTCATCGCGTATCGAGTTCCGTTTCCACATGGGCACCATCGGGACTTATCCTACAACCTCGTTACTCCGTCGTGAGGGGCTGTACTCCTCGCCTCTCGCCGTATGGCGAGCCGCCGAGCGACGGGGCGAGTGGCGGGGCCCCGCGAAGCGTCGGGGACCCGTCTCCACGCCAGCGGATCCCGCGAGCACACGCCTCGCCGCCCTCGAGCGTGAGCTGGCCAAGGCGACGGCGCGCGCGGAGCGCGCCGAGCTCATCATCGACGCCCAAAAACGTTCTCGCAGCGCTTGGGCCTGACACTCCCGATGCCCGACGCGCCCACCGAGACGCGCTCGTGACCACGGTCGGCACGCACCATGCCGTGCGTCCGCTGCGCACGCTCTGCGCCAGTCTCGGGGTCGCGCCGGCGACGTACGATCGCGCCCACCGACGCGCTCAGCACCCCGTGCGCGAGGCGAGACGTCGCGCCTCGCCTCGCGCGCTGACGCCGGACGAGCAGCAGCGCGTGCTCGAGGTGCTGCACGCCGAGCGCTTCATCGATCTGGCCCCGGCGCAGGTGTACGCGATGCTGCTCGATGAGGGCATCTATCACGGTGCGGAGCGCACGATGTCTCGCGCGCTGGCCGCGCCGCCGACGCGCGCGAGCGTCGCGCGCAGCGCCGGCGTCCCGTCGACACGGCTCCGGGACTGCTCGCCACGGGGCCCAATCAGTTGTGGAGTTGGGACATCACCACGCTCAAAGGGCCGACCACCTGGTCGTGGTATCACCGGTAGGTGATCCTCGATGTGTTGAGCCGCTACGTGGTCGGCTGGATGATCGCGCCGCACGAGTCGGCCGCGCTCGCCGAGCAACTCATCGGCACCTGCTGTGCGCGCGAAGTGATCACGCGCGAGCAGTTGACGCGGCATGCGGATCGTGGATCGTCGATGACCTCGACACCCGTGGCCCTGCTGCTCGCCGAGCTCGGCGTGACGAAATCGCCTGCACGACCGCACGTCAACCCGTATTCCGAAGTGCAGTGCAGAACGCTGAAGTATCGACCGGACTTACCCGCGCGATGCGGCTCCCTCGAAGATGCCCGGGCGCATGCGGTCGACTTCTTTCGCTGGGACAGCACCGAGCATCATCACCGCGCGCTCGGCCCGCCCACGCCGTACGACGTGCATCACCACTTCGCCGCCGCACGCAACGACGAGCGGGCGCAGGTGCTCACGGCGGCCTACGCCGCGCATCCCGAACGCGTCGTGTGCCGCCCACCGACCCCACGGCCGCTCCCCACGGCCGACCCCACGGCCGCTCCCCACGGCCGCCTGGATCAACCCACCCCGACCGAAGGTCGCCATCGACGACGCTCGATAGACTTTCCCACACGGTGTCTCAAACTCGTGGACAGGTTCCGTGACGCGTAGGCGCTATCTGCCTTGAGCCGACGCGCCAGCACACCATGGTCGGCCCCGACGATGAAGATGACGCGAGTCACCGTCGCGTCGCGTGCGTCATACACCATGGCGACGCCGCCACCGAAGCTGTTTCCGGCCAGAATCAGTTTCGATGGGTCGAGCTGATAGCGCGCGCAATTCGCGGGGTCGCGTAACCAGCGCCACGCGAAGCGAAGGTCCTCAATCGCGTTGGCGTAGGTGGAACAGCCCGTGCTCTGTTGCACGCCGCGAAAGTTGATCAGCAGGACGTTGACGCGGCGTGCGGACAGCAGCGCGCTTATTCCAGAGGCATCCCGTAAATCCCCTCGCCACCCAGGCACGATCAGGACGGTGGCGAGCGGCATGCCGCCCTGCGCTGCGAAGAAACGAACGCGGACGCTCGCATCGCCGCTCGGAATATCGAACGTGGTCGTCGTGACCCCCTGCGCGAAGGCACGCCGCACATCGGTGACGTTGCCAAACACAAGCAGCAACAGGAAAGCGACGGAGCGTGCGAGCATGTATCGCGAGTACAGGGTTATGAGCAGCCCCGCCAGCAGTTGCAGCGCCACGATCAAACGCGGGTTCCCCGGAGGTCTACTCTGGTGTGAGTTGAGCGGCGATGAAGTAGCTACCGGCATTGTATGACGGACAACCGCCACGAAAGCGCGCGAAATCGGCCTCGCCCTCAACGACGAGCCACTGATACCCGGGCGCGGCGACCGTCATGCGGTACCGGCCCGGTGATGTACCGAAGCCGCAGTCCGTACCGCAGACGAGCGCCCCGTCCACTAACGTGACGTTTCGCGCGGGCGGCAGCACCAGCCCCGCGAGGTCCACCGGCCGCCCACCGAAGTTGACGTCTCGGACGATGACCCGCGGAAGAGCCGCCCGGGTGCGGGCATCCGTGGCGACGATCACGAGCAACGGGTCGCGGTACGTGTGCTCACACGAGCCTGCCCCGAGCGGGTTTTGGCATGCACCGAGCACGAGGGTCGTTGCGAGTAGCGCGCGAAGGCGAACGGCGGCGGTAGAAGGGGACATGGATGCGGCACGAAGGAGTGAGTCGCCTTGTCGCGCCCCCGCGAAGCGGCAAGCGAGTTCCAGAAGCGCGAGCGAAGCGAGAATCCGAAGATCGCTTGTCAGCGTCAGCGTACGTAAGGCAGCAGGCGGAATGAAGATGGGCGTCCGCCAGCCGACTGCCGTCATGCACACTTCCCGCCGCGCCTATGCGACCGGCGGGCGATACGCGATCACCGTGGCCGCCATCGACATGTTATCCGGTGCCTCCTACAGGTTGTAGCCATCGTGATCGCCGAAAGCGTACCAGACGCCGTGCAGCGTTCCGCCGACCGATTCGATGTCTTTCCGGGCCGCGGCGCGGCGTTCCTCGGGGTGCTTGATCAACCGTGCCCGGGCATCAGGCGTGTAACTGAACCGGGCGAGATACATCGGCATCATCCCCCTCCTTCGTTGCAGGATCCTCGGCGATCGACGTGCATGCTACCGTTGTAACGTCGGTCGGATTCGCTGGCAATACGGGACGGCGATCAGAGCAATGTGCGAGCGTTCAGACTCCACGGATCGTGCACGCCGATTAAAGCGCCGCGCGCCAATGGGAATGCCCGGGACAGCGGCGTCGCTTCCAGCGCCGCTCCCAGCGCCGCACCCAACGCCACACGGGTCCGTCCTCCGGATCGATGACGGGACCGGTGTGTTGGAACTCCAGCTTTTCCAAAACGCGGCTGAAAGCATTGCACTCCGGGAGTGTGTGCGCACGCACGATCGAAACGTCGGCGGTGTGTGCCGCCTAAAGCAAGGGCGCTGCCATCGCGGTCGCGATGCCGCGCCCCTCCTCGCCCGGGAAGGTAGAATAGGCGATGTCGACCGCGGCCGGGTCGTGCGCGCCGAGCGCGAGGTCGTATCGCATCGCGAATACCGCTGAATCAGTCGCGAACACTGCGGCGACGGCGTGATCGAGCGTGAACACACTGATCTCGGGCATTTGGGAGTGCGGTCGCGGTTCAACAACGCGCAACGTGCTGCGGCCACCAAGTTGAATTCCGTCGCTTGTTTCCATGGCGGGAGCTCAAATCGGACGCGGCCTCCCCCGCTCATTCCCTTCGGGCTCGTGGGCTGCTGGAGTCCAAGCGCCTCTGCAACTCGATCACCGTCGAACTCGCCCAGCAGGTAGCGCGTCTCGCCGAGGTGAAGCGATTCGAGAGATTTGCCCGCACGACAATTGCCACTACGTGAGGATAGCCGAATAGGAGGTACTTTGTTCCGATGATGGGGGAGTGATCAGTCTGATCGTTTAAATCAATGGCGTCGGTTGTCAGGAACGTGCAATCGGTCAATCGCTGGACGAAATCCGGTTGCAGGCGCACGACTCCGACATCGATCTGATTCAAACCGCGGCCGCCAGATGCCGAAAACCTCTTGAGCCGCGGCCCATTGATTTCGGCCATGCTGGTTGGTGTACCGCCGCGACGCTCGCAGGGCGAAGGCGCGGTGCGCCCTTAGCTCCGGGAAGCGACGTCGTCGAGACCTGCAACGGAAGCGAATCATTTACTTCGCCTTCGACGTGGCGCGCAGTTCGTCGAACCAGTTAAAGGCAACACGCAGCTGTCGACCCGTCGTCGGATCGGCCTTGATCATGATGAAGCTGCCGTCCGGGCTCAGCGTCCAATTGTGATCTTGAGAAAAATCATAGGCGCCGTTGAACAACAATTGCGGGGCGCCGAACGCCTCCGAGCCGGAGAGTGAACGGTGAACGACAGACATGATGCGCGAACCGGAGCGATAGACGATCTCCTTGCCGTCGCGAGACCACCTCGGCTCCGCGCCACCACGCGCCGACACCTGCACGACGGGGCCCGCCTGCGGATACGGACGGACGTACACCTCGCTCGCCCCCGAGATGTCGGAGGCGTACGCCAGCCACTTCCCGTCCGGCGACAACGCGGGATCTCGGTCTTCAGCCGGTGACGACACGACGGGGCTGACGGTGCTGTCGCCCATCCGGAACTGCACGATGTCCGCCCGTGCACGGGCGTTTAGCTGGATACCAAGGAAGCCAGCGGCATCCGTCCAGTCGGTGAGCACGGTCGGGCCCAGCCGACCCAGTGCGCTCACTGCGAAGACAGGGTGCAGCTGCGAGCCTGGCTGCGCCGTCATCCACCCGATACGGTATTGGGGGGTGCTGAACGCGACACGTGTGCCATCGGGCGACCAGACCGCGATGATCGAATTCACTCTGTCGGTTGTGAGCGGAAACGCCTGCCCAGTCGTTGCATCGACGATCCAGATGGATGACGGCCGAGGATCGACGGTGACGACCACGGACTTGCCGTCGGGAGAGACATTGGGAAAGCGATAGCCGCGCGGCTCCGCGTTGATCGAGGTCTCCTGACCGTACCGGTTCACGCGCACCAGCGATCGCTGAAATCCGCCGGGCATGTACACCAGCGTGCCGTTGTCCGACACCGCGAAGTACGTGGCGCCGCCTCCTGGACCGCGAAACGCCTCGAACACCGGGGTCGACGCGCCCTGCACCGTGCCGCGCTGCACGTCGAAGCCCACGACGCGAACGCGTCCTTCGTTGTCGTCGAATAGCAACTGCTCTGTCGGGAGATAAGTCGCCTGGCGCCCACGGAGCACGATGCGCACCTCGCCGGATGCGAGATCCATGACACCGATTCCGGAATCGGTGCTGATCATGGCGCGCGCGTTGTCCGGCAGCAATGCCGGCCACCGAAGCGCGCCCAGCGCGTGACGTCGCGCGGGCAACTTCGGCTCGGCGATGATCTCGACTGCGCCGGTGCCGTCGCTCCGCACGCGATAGAGCGCGCTATCGCCGACTGCAAAGAGCAGGTTGCCGTCGCTGCCCCACGTCGCTCCGAATTCCGGAGCGGGGATATCGAGCACATCGATCGGCGCACCACCGCTTCGCGTCACCTTCTTCAGCTTGTCGTCGGCGAAGAACGCAATCCATTCGCCGTCGGCTGAGAAAAATGGTGTGGTGGCGCCGGCGGTTCCGGGAACGGCCCGCGTAATCGTGTCGGCCAGCGGCCGCAGAAAGAGCTGCGACTTGCCGGCGTCGTCACCTACGTAAACCAGGTATTTCCCGTCTCGAGAGATGTCGAGTGGATCACTCTGGCGGTGGATGACGAGCAACTGATCTTGCGCCAGGGGGATGACCGCACGGGCGACGATCGCATTCGTCGCCCGCGCGCTGGTCAAGCTCCGCGCAATCACGGCTCCGACGCCCGCGGCCGTCGCGACGACAAGCGTTCCCGCCACCACCATCCATGCAGTCCGTCGAGAACCGCGCACGTGTACAGCCGCGACCGACGTTGTTTCGCCATCGCGACGCTGCAATGCATGGGCGAATTCAGCGGCGGTGCCGAACCGATCGGCGGCGACTTTCTGTAGCGCGCCATCAATCGCTGCGGCGACATACGCCGGTACGGTGGGCCGAACGTCGCGAATGGGGACGGGCGACGTCGTCATCATCTTCGCCACGATGGCCTGCGCCGTTTCGCCGCTAAACGGCGGCTCGCCGGCCAACATCTCGTAGAGGATCGTGCCCAGAGCGAAGATGTCGGTCCGTCCGGTCACGTGCCTCTCGCCCATCGCCTGCTCGGTACTCATGTACTGCGGCGTGCCGAGGCTCAAGCCGCTTTCCGTAAGCCGCACGCCGCCGCTCCCTTCAAGCAGCAGCGCAATGCCGAAGTCGGCCACCAGCGCTCGATTCTCGTGAAGCAGGATGTTCGCTGGTTTTACGTCCCGATGCACGAAGCCATGACGATGTGCGTAGTCGAGCGCACTCGCGATGTCACACGTGATGCGCACAGCATCGGCCACCGAGAGTTGCGCTTCGCGATCTAGGCGATCACGCAGCGACTCGCCCTCGATGAAGGGCATCACGTAGTAGGCGATTCCGTCCGCCTCGCCTGAATCGAGCAGGGGCACGATGTGTGGGTGAGTCAGCGTGGCAGTCGTTCGAATCTCCCGTAGAAATCGCTCGACACCCATGCGCTGCGTCATGTCCTCGCGCAGAACCTTGATGGCCACCCGTCGATCGTGCCGGATGTCGCGCGCGAGGAAGACCGTCGCCATGCCCCCCTCACCCACCTGGCGCTCGATCACGTAGCGATCCACCAAAGACCGGGTCAGCCGTTCGCCGAGAGTGTGCATCAGCTGACTATGGCGCCGGGAGCTGGTTTACACAATTCACTCGACGACCACATGGCTCCGAAGCCGAAACCGCCGGGATTGGCCGCCGTGGCGGACTACCACCGAAAACCTCGTGCAGGACGCCGGCAACGCCGCCAAAGCTCTGCGCACGACACCGGTCTCGACATCAAGCCGTGTGTGTCGTCTGCCGAACGCCTGCGCTCACCTGCGGGCGAATCATGTGAAAGCGGGCGAAGCGAGCGTTCGCTCAATCGCCCGCCTCATGCAGCGTTCGTTAGGCTGGCGACGGATGCGCTCGCAAATACGTGGCCGTTAGCGACGCGGGCGGTGCGCTTTGATCTGGAGCGCGTCCATGATCGGTTTGATGTTTAGACGGAGGCCGTCGCTGTTGGCGAGGACGATGAAACCGTCGCGGGTGATCGGATTGAACGCGACCACGGCCTGCCCGCCAACAACGCCGCCGGCATGCTCATACAGCAACTGTGGTCGCCCGGCGTCGGGCGTGGGCGCCGCACGTACGGTCCACGTTCGTCCGCCGAGGCCAACGGGTGATCGCGGCGTCGCGAGTTCGATGCTGGCCGAATCGATCACCTGCGTCGCATCCCAGCGACCGTTGTTCGTATACGCCGCCAGGAATGTCGCGAACAACTGGCCGGCCGGCCAGTCCGGAAACCCGCCATGCCAGACCGGGCGGTATCCCGCGCTGCCATCAGTTTGGAATGGCAGTGCGACGTTGAGTGTATCGGTCTGCGCGAGGAACCAGTGCGTATGGCGTAGTCCAAGCGGATCGCACAGCGCTTCCTCGCTATAGGAAGCGAACGGCTTGCCAGAAATTCGCTCGGCGAGGTAGCCGATCAAGGCGAAACAGGTGTTGCCGTAGGTGTACTTCGAGCCTGGCGCACGCTCGAAGAAGTTCTCTTTGCTGAAGTCCTCGCCTTCTGCGCTGAGATATTCACGCAGAAAATCTCCGAGCGCAATTGGCGAATCGCCGTTGCCGCCCGACCAGAGCGGTCGATAGCATGTGGGGTTGTCGCGAATGCTCGAGCGAAGCTGCAGTAGCATCTCGAACGTGACCGGTTCATCCGGGAGCGCGGGACTACGTACGCTGAAGGGCAGATACTGGTTGATGTCGTCGTGCAGCCTGAACTTGCCGGCCGCATGGAGCTGCATCAGCAACACAGTCGAGAAGGGCTTGCTGGTCGATGCGATGTGGAATTCCGTACGGCGGGTGACCGGGCGCTTCGCCTCGACGTTCGCGAAGCCGTATGTCCCGATCCATGCGACCTTGCCATCCTGTACGATCGCGGCGGCAAGTCCGGGCGTCTTGCCCGCCGTCATCGCACGCGCAAGAACGGTATCGATGCGCTCCTGAGCGGCGGCCGGCACGGCGAAGCTCAAAAGCACGAGCGCGGTGAGACGATACCTCATTTTCACCTGCCCTTGATACGAAATGAGAAACCTTCCGCGTCTGCTCCAGCGCCACGTTGTGCCGCCCGGCGCGACGGGGAGCATACGATGAAGAGAGAGACAGAGCTGAAGTAGCTGACGCCGGTGGGCATCACCGCGGCCGGATGGTGAATCGAGGCAGACGCGTACTCACGAAGCGGCCCCGCATCGTGTGCGTGGCGGAGTCGAGCGTCAGCCGTTCGGCGCGCGACAGCTCGAGGCGGTCCTCGTCCGGCTGGTGCCGAGTTCCGACTGGATAGTCGGTGATCGGCGTCCGCGTCTGCTCGATGTGGGTGCCGAGAGGGGCCGCGAGGCGATAAACGCCATCAAGCGCGCCGTGCTCGACGCGAACGCGGCGGTGTCGCGCACGTACAGTCGTCCGGGATAAAAGGTGTCGCCCGTCAGTAACGCGGACGTCGTGCGATCGTAGAAGGCGAGGCTGGCGGGCTCGTGTCCCGGGATAGCGAGGACGTCGACGACACGCTAACCCAAGTCGAACGGCACGACATCCGTCGGCCAGGCGCGAAAGCCGAAGTAGGCGCGCACCTCTGCTGCTTGGGGCTCAACGAGCGTCACGCCCGCGCGCCCACGGAATTGGTCGTCACCGGCGGTATGGTCGCCGTGGCCATGGCTATGCGCCACCACGAGCTCGCGCGGCGCGCCACCGTGCGTCGCGCGCCACGCATCGAGAATGCTGTCGAGTGGCGCCGCGACGGTGATTCCGCCAGCACCGGTGTCGAGGAGTAGCACACGCGTCTGCCCGACGACGAGGGAGAGGAACGGCTTCTCATAATTTGTGCAGGCGGGCGGGCGCAGAATGAAGAAGCCGGAGTGGTACTCGCGCACTCGAAAAACGGGACGACCGGTGCATCCCGAGTCACCAGCGTACCACATGGCCGGCATGCGGCCGGAGCGCACCGGCGCCACGGTGCCGCACGCTACGAGCGCGAGCCCAGTGCGAGTGAGGCGGGAAGGATGAGAAACCGGCGCGCGTTCATTCCGAGCACCCCGGGGCCGGCACAAGAGAGAGTGACGAACAATTCGGAGCGAATGCGCCAGGCCCCGTCGATCAGGCGCCGGCAAGCGGCGTAGCGGCCGCCAACGGTACGAAGCCCAGTGGGTGTCGACCACGAGCCTGTCCAGGTCCTGATCTCCGCTGCCCGTCCACCGGAAGCGCGGTCGCGGGCGGCATCATGGGCACGGTGCACGCGGCGTATGTCGAGCCGGTGAGGCGCGGTGCGCGCGGGTGGCTGCTGCTGGCCGCCGCACTCTGGATCGTGGTGGCGATGCTGCCCGGCCGCCTGCGCGACGTAAGCCAGTTGGCTGGCGGCATCACGGTGAAGCTGGGTGTCTCGTGGCTCAGGAGCGTCGCCACGACGCGATATCGGGCGCGACATGCGGACGCCGATATACATCGTCGCTTCGAGCTGCCCACGTTGCGGCTCGTGCTGCCATTGTTCGCCGCGTATCTGGCATTGTCGACATTTTGGCCACTTGATGCTGCGGTACCGGCGTGGTACGGTGGCCTCCCGCTTCTGCCGCCGTGGATTGAGACAAACACCGTGCAACTGTTTGTCGCGCTCGAACACGTGGCCGCATTCACCTTGGTGGGCTACATCATCGCCGAATTCCGGGGTCGAGCGCTGCTGCCGTATCGCGAGATAGTGGGGCAACTGCTGCGCTGGGGGGGCGGGATTTCCCTGCTGCTCGAGGCTAGGCGTGGCTTTCACCGGCTCTACGGAGCGAGCGCGTCGATGCGACTCTTGACCCTCGCGGCGAGCGCGTTTGGCGGGTGGCTGTACCACCTGCAGCGGGACTACGTGCGGGCGCGGGTGACTGCGGCGCGGGCGGGGTGCGCCAGGTGCGCGATCTGCCCTGCGGCACGTTGCATGTGCTCGTGGAGTTCGAGCTGCGTCGCGTCGCGTGTCACACGTGTGGTGGCGTGAAGCAAGCGCGACCCGACCGGCTGGCGGAGAATCCCTACTACACGCCGGTTTGCGCTGTATCGGGGAAAGCAGTGTCGGTCCGCGTCGATCACGGAGGTGGCGGAGGATCTGCGGCTCAACTGGCAGACGGTGAAAGCGATGGACCAGCAGTACATGCTAGCGCAGCTCGACGTAGCGGGCGCGCCGGCGCCAGCCGTGATTGGCATCGACGGGATTTCGATTCGAAAAGGGCACGTCTCTCGCATCATCGTGAGCGATCTCGAGGTGAGACGACCCATCTGGTGTGGCGGGGTGGATCGATCGGCGGCGAGCATGGCGATGTGTTACGACCACCTCGGTGTCGAGCGCACGAGCCAGATTCGGTGAGCCGTGATGGATATGTGGAACGCGTTTCGGAAGGCGACGGAGATGCATGCCCCGCAGGCCGCCATCCTGTACGACAAGTTCCATGTCCTGCGGCAATTGAACGACGCGATGGATACGGTACGCAAGGCGGAATACCAACAGCTTACCAATCGCGAAGACCGCACGTTCATCAAAGGACAGAAGTACGTGCTGCTCTCGCATCGCGCCAACCTGTGGGCGGAAAAGCGGCGCGCCTTGCAAACGCTCCTGGCGGCGAACAAGCGACTCAATACGGCCTACGTGCTGAAGGAGCAGCTTGCGCAGCTCTGGGAATACCGGAGCGACGCGTGGGCCCGGAAGTTTTTTGAGAACTGGCGGAAAGCCCTCCGCTGGCAACGCCTGGAGCCGTGCGAAGAATTCGCCGCACTGATCGAACGTCACTGGGAGGGCATCGCGGCCTACTGTCAGCCGGACAACAAGGTGGCGATTGGATTTGTCGAAGGGCTGAACAACAAGCTCCGCGTGATCCAACGCCGTTGCTACGGCATTCGCGATGAAGAGTACCTGCGACTCAAGGTGCTCACGAGTACGCTGCCACCGCTGCCGCGGGACCATAATTCGTGAAAATCACCCACACGATTCCGCGAAGAGCCTCTCGTTGGAGTCGAAAGCGACGCGGGGTTTACGAAGTCCTCCGCCAGCTCACGCGATGGTACCGAAGCTCGCCGACATCATGCAGCGGCTCGCGTACGTAGCCCGAATGAACGACGATGATCCCCGCGTCATTGGCGCCGCTGCGGGAATGGGCGTAGAATCCCACGTCTCCGAGGAAGCGCCGTTCCGGTGCGTACCGAGCACTCCCCCCACAGAGCAAGCCATGTCCGTTGCACCGTCCGTCATCAACGCGACCACGCTGAGCTGCTCGATCACCTGCAAGGACTTGGAGGCGTCCATCCAGTTCTACCGCGAGGCCATCGGCTTTGCGGTGCTGCAGAGCTACGAGCACAACGGCAAGGTCGCGGCCGCCGTTGTGGGGGCCGGTGACTGCCAACTCGTTCTGAACCAGGATGACGGCAAACTGGGGTGGGACCGCATCAAGGGACAGGGGTTCTACGTGCAGATCAACGTCGCGGCGCCAGCGGATGTCGACGCGGCAGCGGCCCGGATCAAGACGGCCGGCGGGGCGCTTATCGATGAGCCAGCCGATCGGAATTGGGGCGTACGCATGTTCCAGTTCAACGACCTTGACGGCTTCAAGCTGGGCGTGTCCACGCCGTTGGCGGGGTAAACAATGGGCACGTCACGACACCGTATCCGTTCACACGCGCACTGACCGCACCGCCGTCGCCACGAACTCGGCGCGGGGACCACCGGCGTCCACGACCCCCTGCACCAGCGCCACCACCTCATCCACCCGACCCGCTACCTGCGCCGCGTGCACGGTCGCACGAAATGCATCGATGACATCCGTGCTCGTGATCTCGTAGCCGGCCCCCTGCACCAGCCAGTGGAGCGCCAACAGGCCTACCTCCAGCGCGAACGCCGGCTGCTGCGCGGCGTAGTCGCGAGAGGCTCGTGTGAGCGTTCGCGGATCACACGGCGATTGACGCGCCAGCGCGACGGCCTCGGTCAGAAATCCGGCGTCCTTGGCCGCAGCAAACCACTTCCCCTCCTGACCGGGGCTGGCGATCACGAGATCCATCAGCACATCGTGCGGCGGCCGCTCGGGATACTTCTTGGTCACCGCGCGAAACGTAGCGAGATGACTGGTCATGCCGTTCGCGAACATGCCGTATCGCGTGTACGCTTCGTTACGCATGCCGGAGCGAAGCAGGATCTCCTCACAAGTCGCATCGATCGCCTGATCACTCGACCAAGGATTCCGGCTCGCTTCCGCATACCGCAGCGCCTCGGCCGACCGCCCCGACGCCAGCATCGCCTTCACCGCCCACTGCCTGTACGTCCACATCTTTTCAGCGCGCACGATCTCGATCAGCTCGTCGTGTCGGCCCGCGCGGTGGAGCGCGCTCAGACAGGCCGTCGTGCCCTTGAAGTACGTGCCGGGTTGTCGATCCGGGCTGAGCACACGACGTGTAATATCGATCAGTCGATCGGCCCATTCACTGGCGACAGCGGGAGACGCACAAAGATCGCCCCAATGGTCGCCGAGTGATTCGATATACGGGATCTCGTCGGCCTGCAGCGCCTCGAACAGTCGCTCGAGCCATGCCGCGCGCACACCGGCATCGACTTCGGCGCCCGCGATGATCGGTACCAACGCGGCAATGGCGTTGTTGACGGCGGTACCGATCGAACCGGAGGAACTGTCGACCTGCTCCAGTGCCGGAGAGACCTTTTCGAGGAAGAGCACCGCCCCATCGGCGGCCAACCGACGGTCGCGCTTCGCGACTTTTCTGATCTCGGCGACCGCCTCCTTGACGCGAGCAATCGCTGGTTGCGACTTCCAGCCGAAGCAGTTCCGGCGGAAACGGGTACGAAACACCCACGCGTGCGGTGTTGGCTTGGCGGTGCGGTCCGGGTGATCGGCGTTGCTGTTGGCCATGCTGAAGTATGCGCGACAGGCTTCGTGGAGTGCAGCTACGGGCGCCGCGCGCTGGCGTGAGTGCGGTCGCTCCCTACAAGTTTACCGTCGTACACCGTCGTACCACTGGGTGAGCTCGTAGCAGACGCCCCTCCGCCACCCCGCCCCACCTCCTGCCCCCACCCCCATGCGTCATTTCGCCCTCCTGCTCGTTCTCGCTGCATCGAGCGCGTGCGTGCGGTTGCCCGCGCAATCGTCTGCCGCGATGCCGGCTGTCAACGACCTGCCGAATCCGTATCGCACAGTCGCCGGCTGGGCCAAGCTGCCTGAGGGGCGTACCTGGGGCTCCACCAGTGCCGTGGCCATCGACAAGGACGGCAAGAGCATCTGGGTGGCCGAACGGTGCGGGGTGAACAACTGCGCGGGCTCGTCGCTGCCGTCGGTGCTCAAGTTCGACGAAAAGGGCACGCTGGTGACCAGCTTCGGCGCCGGCATGATTTTGTCGCCGCACGGCATTCACGTCGACAAAGACGGCAACGTGTGGGTGGTGGACTGCGCCTGCACACTCGGCGCCGCTGCCAGCGCGCCAGCGAACGCGGCCAAGGGTCACCAGATCTACAAGTTCTCGCCCAAAGGCGACTTGCTCATGACGCTTGGTGCACCGGGCGGCGGTCGCGATGCGGCGTTCTTCTGGCAACCCAACGCAGTCATCACGGCACCGAACGGCGACATCTTCGTGGCCGAGGGCCATTCGTCGCGTACTACGTCGAACGCGCGCGTGCTCAAGTTCGACAAGGCCGGCAAGCTGCTGAAAACGTGGGGCGTGTGGGGCAAAGGCGCCACCGAACTCGATCAACCGCACACGCTGGCGTTCGATTCGAAGGGGCGCCTGTTCGTGGGCGATCGCGGCAACGACCGCATCATCATCGTCGACCAAAACTTCACGGTGCTCGACACCTGGTATCAGTTCAGCCGACCGAGCGGCATCTACATCGACCAGAACGACATGATCTACGTGGCCGACTCGGAGTCGGGCTCGGTGAACCCGCCGCACGTGGCGTGGAAACGCGGTATGCGCATCGGCAGCGCGCGCGATGGCAAGGTCACCGCGTTCATTCCAGACCCCGACGACAAAGCCCCCAGCACGAGTTCGGCCGAGGGCGTTGCGGTCGACGCCGCAGGAAATATCTACGGCGCCGAAGTGGGTCAGAAGGCGTTGAAGCGCTACGAAAAGAAGTAGCGCCCCTCCGCTTACTTCTTCACCGGCAGCGCCAGTGCCGTGAGCTGCGTTTCGTTCTCGGCGCCGCTCGCGAACACGATGTACTGCCGGCCTTTGTGCAGAAACGTCATCGGCACCGCCGTCGTCTTCGACGCGATCTCGAGTGCGCCCACCTGTTTGCCGGTGACCTTGTCGAGCGCGTAGAGTTTTGGCGCTTCACCCGGCGCACCGCCACTGCGGCCGGTGCCGTAAATCAGCAGCGTTTTCGTGGTGATCGCCTGCGCCTGTCCGCGTCCACCCTGCGGCGGCAACGTGACACCCGCGAACAACGGGTCACGGCTCGTGACTTTGAGCATGCCCCCGTTCGGGGCCCACCACGACTTGTCACCGCGCTTCATGTTGTACGCCGTGATACCGCCGTATTCTTTGGGTTTCACGATCGACACGCCACCGATGATCGAGCCACCAGCGCGCGCCGCGAAGTCACCACCGCGCTCACGTACGGGGCCTTCGTAGCCCGGCGGCGCCGGCAGCGCACCGAGTAAGCCGCAGCTGTTGCGCGGCGAGCTGTAATCGAACTCTGAGCACGGATCCTTCTGCAACTGCGCCGTACTCATTCCCGTGATCGATGCGACATACAGCATGCCGGTTTCCACATCCACCGTGGCGCCACCGTCGATGTTCACGCCACCACTCGCACCAGGCGCGTACCAGGAGCACTTGATTCCCGTGCTCCCCTTGCCGTCAGCCGCGGCCGGCGGAATGAAGTACGGTCCCATGCGGCACCGCTTCGCCATTTTGAGGGCCGAGTCCTTGATGGCCGGGGTGTAGTCGATCAGGTCGGCCTCCACGAGGCCCTGCTGCGAGTACGCGGCCGGCTTGCTCGGAATAGGCTGCGTGGGCGACGACACTTCACCCGGCACGTCGCTCTTCATCACCGGCGTTTCCACCATCGGCCAGATGGGTTCACCGGTGGCCCGATCGAACGTGTATACCCACCCCTGCTTCGTGGTCTGCGCGATCACCTTGCGCGGCTTGCCGTCGACCGTGATGTCCATCAGGTTCGGCGCCATCGGCGTGTCGTAATCCCAGATGTCGTGGTGCACCATCTGGAAGTGCCACTTCCGCAGTCCGGTCTTGGCGTCGAGGGCGACGAGCGAGTTGCCGTACAGGTTGTTGCCGGGGCGATGTCCGCCGTATTCATCCATCAGCGGCATGCCCACGGGGATGTACACGAGTCCGAGCTGTTCGTCGGCCGCGTACGGCGCCCATGCGTCGTTCTTACCCACGCCCTTGGTGCCATTCTTCGAGCCGTTCTTCCACGTGTCGGCGCCGAACTCACCGGGCTGCGGCACGAGGTTGAATTTCCACGCCTGACGGCCGGTGCGAATGTCGAAACCGCGCACCGTACCGGTGACATTGTGCGCCCGAATCGGGTAGTAGCCGTGAATCGACGAGTTGCCCACCACGAGCATGTTGCCCACCACCATCGGGGGTGAACTCGCGGCGATCTGACCAGCGGCGGGATCGAGACCGATCGTGCCGTCGGCGCCGATCTTCTTCACGGGATCCCACGATTCACCGGGCTTCGCTTTGCGCATCGGCGCGGCGTCGGAAATGATGAGCGGCCCCGAGTCATCGACGGCCAGCGGCACCATTGCGTAGCCCAAGCCGTCCATCAAGTCGACGACGCCGTTCTTCCCGAACATCGGATCGGGCTTACCGGTCTTCGCATCGAGCGAAATTAGATGATAGCCCGGCGTGACGAGCAGCACGCGCTCAATGCGTCCATCGGTCCAGTACGACAACCCGCGACCGGCAAACTGACGCGGTGCCTTTTGCCAGCGGATGCCTTCGTCGAGACGATACATCCATAGCGTTTCACCGGTTTCCGGATCGAGCGCCGTCGCCACGCGCCGCGTGCTGGCCACTGTGAACAGTCGACCGTTGGCGAAGATGGGCGTGGTGCGAGAGTACTCGTCCTTGCCGAACGCGCTGGCTTTCCACTCCCACGCCACCTGCAGCGAATCGAAATTGCCGGCGTTCACCTGTTCGAGCGGCGAGTAGCGCGTGCTCCATTGATCGGCGCCCCAATGCCGCCATTCGCCGTACGCGTTGCCGCGCACAAGTGGCTTGCCCTGTTGCGCCACCGTGGGCGCCACGCGCGTGAACGTAGCGCCGACAACAGCGGCGCCCGCGACAAGCGCAAAGCCGGCGAGCCGTCTGGTCCTGCGTTGCATCATCTGATCTCCGTCAAAGCTGCGGGACGAGTCTGAACCTGAGTACTTCCTTACGAACTGCACTGCGTACTTCCCAACGATCTTCCAGCGGCGCCGGCGTATTGCCCGGTGCGCCGTCGATGCGCACCGCCTTCAGCCACGCTGGCTCAGCGTTCAGCTCTACCTTACCGGCCGGCATGCCGTTCAACTTGAGGATGTACGCGGTCACCCACACGTACTCGTCTTCGGTGAGCGTACCCGGCGCCGATTTGGGCATTAGGTTGCTGAGATAGCCGTACAACTCCGAGAGCGGACGCCCGAACCATCGCAGTTCGAACGCGGCGCCCATATGCGAGGCCGTCGTGTGGCAGCCGAGACACGCGCCGTTGAAGACGCTCTTGCCCTTCGTGGCCTGCGCCGGAGTGTACACACCCTGGACGGTCGACTTGGGCGCCTGCGCAGCACTGTCGCGCGGCGTGAACATCCCGGCGGCGAGCATCA
Source organism: Gemmatimonas sp. (assembly GCF_046594945.1). Classification (GTDB taxonomy): domain Bacteria; phylum Gemmatimonadota; class Gemmatimonadetes; order Gemmatimonadales; family Gemmatimonadaceae; genus Gemmatimonas. The sequence continues at coordinate 16,963 of NZ_JBKJRB010000126.1, forward strand.
GCAGCAGGCCGGTCGCAGCGCGTGACGCTAGTTGCGCGCCCGACAATCGACGCATCACTCCAGAAATTCCCCACGCCACACCGATCACGATCAACACACCCATCGCTCCCCGCAGCACATCCGCCAGAAAGAGGGCATCGAGCACCGGTGGCGTAAACCGGTACGTGCGTAATGTCGCAGCGCGCTCGAGCAACCAGTGCCACGCCTCGTGCGTAATGAACGCCGACGCAATGATCACGCCTATGCGCTCAGGCACGGCACGCGCGAACACCCACCGTAGCACCGGGACGGCCGCGGCCAGCACGACCAGCTGCGCGATCTCCACGCCCACGTTGAAGGCCGCGAGCGAGGTGAGCAGATGCGCGCCTGCAAACTGCAGCTGCTCACGCAACGCCGTGGCGAATCCAAAGCCGTGTATCAGGCCGAACGCGAACGCGATCATCCAGCGACGTTGCACCCGCGCCCCCACGATATTCTCGAGTGCCATGTACACGATGGACGCCGCGATCAACAGCTCCACCAGCGGGGGAAACCAGAGCGCGGTGGGTGCGAAGCCCATCGCCGACGCCACCAGGGTGATCGAATGCGCAATCGTAAAGGCCGTCACCACGCCGACCAACGGACGCATCGTGCGGATCGGCAGCACGAGGCAGAGTATAAACAGCAGATGATCGATGCCGCTGAACATGTGCGCCATGCCGCTGCGCACGAACCGCCACGCCGCCTGCCACCAGCGCGGATCGAGTCGCACCTCGCCCGGGTCGCCATCGAATGTGATCACCCGCGTGGCCCCGTTGCTCAATATCAGCGTGACCACGGTGGTCGTGCGGACCCCGAGATGCGCCCACTGGGGGTCGAGCACCACGTCGGCGTCGGCGCCCACCACCACCCCCGCTGTCGGCACGTCGAGCAACACGTCGAGCATCACCTGCCCCACCGGAATATCGGTGTCGACGGGCAACGGCGATTCTTGCACCGCACGCAGCGCCTCGGCGTACGACTCGAACGCGCGATCGCCAGGCAGCGCGGCCCGAACCGCCACCACCTGCGGTGCCGCCAAGACGCGATCACCAACCCGAAGTCGTAGTCCGTCGGCGATCCACAGCTGCGCCGCATCACGCAGCGTGGGCTCGGCCCGTGCCACATCCAGCAACCCCGCCCCACGCGTGGGGAACGAGACATCGCGCATACTTTCCAGTGGCACGCGCACCAACACGCGCACGCGCGCGCCGTCGGGCTTCACGAAGGTGCGCACGACCACGCTGGCCGGAATTTCGTGCGCATGCGCACAACGTCCCGGCACGAGGAGCAACAACAACGCAAGCAGCGGATAGAGAAAGGGCATCGCGAAGTGGGCGGCGATTCTCTGGACAGGCGGGAGAAGGCGGGTTACTAAGAAGGGATTCGCGGCACTGCCGCAATCACTCGAAGATACCATCCCGCCCCGGAATCCACACGGGGTCCTACCCCTGATGGAGTTGCTGATGACGACGAAGCGCAAGACGCTGCGCTGGACTGCCCTGATCCTGACCATCGGTGCTTTGGGTGTCGCGCAAGCGTCGCTTCGGGCCACCGACCGGCAGATGGTGCAAGCCCCGCGGTTCGAAGTCGATCCGGTGTGGCCGAAGCCGATGCCGAACCACTGGATCCTGGGTTCGGTGATCGGCGTCGGTATCGACAGCCGCGACCATGTATTCATCATCCATCGCGGTGACTCCACACTGAATCAGCGCACGGAAGCAGGACTGAACGCGAAGCCGCCCATCGGCGAATGCTGCGCCTCGGCCCCGCCGATTCTCGAGTTCGACGCCGACGGCAATTTGGTGAAGGGCTGGGGCGGACCGGGTGAAGGGTACGTGTGGCCCGGCTCCAATCACGGCGTGGCGGTGGACGACAAGGACAACATCTGGATCGGCGGCAACGGTCCCACCGACTCGCACATCCTGAAGTTCTCGCACGACGGCAAGTTTCTGCAGCAGATCGGTACGCCCGGTCAGGGCTCCGCCAGCAACGACAGCACGCATTTCGGTCGTGTGGCCAAGATCACCTTCGACACCAAAGCCGGTGAGGCGTACGTGGCCGACGGTTATGGCAACAAGCGGGTGGCCGTACTCGACATGAACAGCGGAAAGCTCAAGCGCTTCTGGGGCGCCTACGGCAATAAGCCCGACGATGCGCGCTTGCCGCCCTACGATCCGTCGGCACCGCTGGTGCAGCAGTTCCGCAATCCCGTGCACTGCGCCGAGCCCACGAACGATGGGTTGGTGTACGTCTGCGACCGTCCCAACGATCGCATTCAGGTGTTCCAGAAGAACGGCAAGTTCGTGAAGGAAGTACGCGTCGTACCGGCCACGCGCGGTGACGGCTCGGTCTGGGACATTGCCTTCTCGAAAGACGCGGCGCAGAAGTATCTGTACCTCGCCGACGGCAAGAACGAGCGGGTGTACGTGATGGACCGCCAATCGTTGGAAATCCTGACCAGCTTCGGCGACGGCGGTCGTCAGCCCGGACAGTTCTTCGCCGTGCACAGCATCGCGACCGACTCCAAGGGCAACATCTACACGACCGAAACGTACGAGGGCAAGCGCCTGCAGAAGTTCCGCTACAAGGGCATCGGACCCGTGAAGCGCGGCGCTCAAGGCGTGGTCTGGCCGACGGGCAAATAAGACAGCGCGCGTCACAAGCACGAAGGGCCCGTCAGCGCAGTGTACTTGCCTCTGACGGGCCCTTCGTGCGTCCACACACAGCCGATTTAGGGAATCACACCGGCACACTCGATCTCGACCTTGGCACCGGGAGACACTAGCGCGGCGACCACCACCGTGGAGCGTGCCGGCGGGGCCACCGGGAAGAATTCACGATACACCGAATTCATACCGCCAAAATCCTTCACGTCGGTGAGGAACACCGTACACTTCGTGGCGTTGGCGAGCGTGGTGCCAGCGGCTTCGAACACCTTCTTGGTGTTCTCCAACGCCAACCGCGTCTGCCCCTGAATGGTGCTGTCCGGCGCGGTTCGGCTCATCCCCAACTGTCCCGAGGCGAACAGCATGTTCCCCACGCGGATGCCGGGGGTGAGGGTGGGCGATGCGCTCTGTCCAGTGGGTATCACCTGCTGGCGCGCCGCCGTGGCTTGCGCCAGCGCCGGGCCGGCGTACAGCGTAGTAGAGAGCGAAGCCGCGATGGCGGCAGTGGTCGCAAAAACGAACGAACGACGCATCAGTAAACCTCCAGGAAGACAGGATCGGTAATCATATGCCCATATTCGACTTTGTGTGCACGGCCTGTCAAAAGAGCTTCGAAGCGTTGGTGCGCGGCACCACGCCGCCGGCCTGTCCGGCCTGTGGCAGCACCGCCCTCGAGAAACAAATGGCCCTGCCGTCCATCAAGACCTCGTCCACCCACGGACAGGCTATGCACGCCGCCAAGCGGCGCGATGCCGCACAGGGCAAGGACCGCATGCACGAGCAGCGCAAATACGAACTGAGCCACGACGACTGATTGCGATCCCAGGTCGGCGTGGCTCGGCGAACGACAGCGTATGTGAGCTAGCGACTCAGCAGGACTTGCACTTGTTGCTGTTCTTGGCGCCCATCTTGACCAGCAAGTCCACGGTCTCGAGGAAGGGCGGTATGCGCTGCACCGGACCATTCGCCATGTCGGCGGTGGTCTGACCACGACGGCTGATCGCCATGATGTCCCCGCCTTTGGCAGCGAGATACGTGATCAAGGCGTTGTCGCCACGAGCGGAGGCATGATGGACGGCGTTGTAGCCGTTATGATCGCGCATGTTCACGTCGACCTTGAGCTCGTCGATCAGATACTTGGCCGACGACATCCACGCATCGGGCGCGTGCCGATGTGAATTGGCCGCGAAGCCTTCGCCGTAGCCAACGCCGGTGGCGGCGTGAATCGGATACACCCCGGGGCCGCCATCAGGAATCGGCGCCAGTCCCGACGGATCCTTGCTGCCGGTCGCCGCCTCATCTCCGCCGGAATCGTCGCCCGGCAGACGACCGGTCGGCTTGATGGTGGGGATCGTGATGTCGGCACCGTATTTCACCAGCAGCTTCATCGCCGGTACATCGGTGCCGTACGCCGCACGCCAGAACGCCGTCGCACCGACCGTGTTCACGCCCAGCAGGTCGAAGTTGTACGACATGAACCACAGGTGCTTCTTGAGACGCACGTTCACATCGGCGCCGGCCTTCAGGATGGACTCCATCAGGTCGAGGTACGACGTGGTCTGCTGTAACTGCGCGGTGGGCTGCGGATAAAGCGACTTGGCCGCCCACTGCACGTTGATCGTGGCGTACAGCGGTGTCGCGCCGGCGTCGCTCGGCAGCTTCACATCGGCGCCCTTCTCGAGCAACATCTTGGCCATGTCGAAGCGGCCGTTGATCGTCGACATGAGCAGCGGACTGGTGTGATCGCCCTCGCTCACGTGATTGATTTTTGCCCCGGCCTCGAGCAGCCGCGCCACACACGCATCGGCCCCATCGCGCACCGCGAACAACAGCGCGGTGAGTCCGCCTTTGTTGCCGATCAAATCGCCGTACGTTGGGCCACGACTATTGAATCCCGTTTGCGGCGCCGGAGTCGCCGCTGAATCACGCTTGACCGGTGCACCGGCCGTAACGGGAGCCGCTACGACGGCCACAGCCGGAGCGGCGACAGCGACCGCAGCGCGTGGCGTCGTCGAAAGGGGCGCCGCCGCCGCCACGGTCGGTGCCGCATCGGCCGCTTTCATGGCCGCGACGCGACGTCCGCGCTGCACCAGCATGGCCCGCTCCGCCTTTTCCTTCGCGGAGATGTCTTCGATCTTCGACGCGATTTCGAGATTCGCGCCGCGCTTGATGAGCATGTCGAGCGCCGCCAGACGATTGGCCGAAGCCGCCCACATGAGCGGCGTCTGTCCCCACGCGCCTTCACGCGTATCGACCGGCGCCCCCTTGTCGAGCAGGGCAGCGACCGTCTGCGCGTCGCCATTCGACGCCGCGAAGTGCAACGCCGAGACCGCACCCGTTGTGGTCAGCGCGTTCACGTCCGCACCGGCCGCCAGCAACGCCTTCACGGCAGCTGCACGTCCACTCCGCGCCGCGAGATGCAACGGGGTGTAGTTGCCGTTGCGCGTCATCGCATCCACGCGAGCACCGGCGTAGATCAACATCTGCGCGCCGCTGGCATCACCGCGCTGCGCCGCCCAGTGCAACGCCGTCATGCCGTCGGCCTGCGCGGTATTTACATCGAGACCCTGCTTGATCAGCAGACGCACACGGGAGGTGTCTCCGCGCATCACAGCATCAGCCACCGGTGATTCGTCGGTCGGCGTGCGCGCCGCGCCAAGCGCCAACGAGGCACTGAACACCGACGCGATTACCGCCAGACGATAACCGGAACGGCGCACGACTCCGCGCGGCGTGCTGGACGCCCCCTTCAACGCCGCGTTCAGCGATCCGGAATCAGGCATAGGAGTTCAAGTTGAGGGCACCCGTGGCATCACCGAACTTCGTCTGATCGTTCAGCCCAAGCGTGTGCATCATGCTGAGCATCGCGTTCGCCATCGGCGTGCCGTCCGGCGCCTTGATGTGCAGGTTGCCGGCGAGCTGCCCTTCGGCCTTGCCCAGCAGAATGAGTGGGCAGCGGCGATGGTTGTGCAGGTTCGAGTCACCCATCGGCGAACCGTAGATGATCATCGTCTTGTCGAGCATGTTGCCGTCGCTCTCCTGAATACCTTTCAGCTTGTCCAGGAAATACGGCAGCATGGACACGTGATACTTGTTGATCATGTTGAAATCCTTCACGCCACGCTCGGTGCCGCCATGATGTGACGCCGGGTGGAACGGCTTGTCCGTGCCGCTCTCCGGATACGTCCGGCTGGATCCGTCGCGTCCCATCTTGAACGAGAACACGCGTGTGATATCGGCGGCGAACGCCAGCGCCTGAATGTCGAACATCAGCTTGACATGCTCCGCGAACGCATCAGGCACGCCCGCCGGTGCTTCCGGCAGTTCGCGCGGATCGCCGCTCAAGTTACGCGCTTCCACGCGTTGAATGCGACGCTCGACCTCTCGGATGTCCTGGAGGTACTTGTCGAGCCGATGACGATCGTCAGGACCGAGGTTCACCTTGAGCGACGACATCTCGCCAGAGACGAAATCGAGGATGCTGCGACGCGTGCGACGACGCTCCGCGCGCTCGGTGCTCGTACCGCCTACCCCGAACAGTTTCTCGAACGCCACGCGCGGATCACGAATCACCGGCAGCGGTTCCGTGGGCGACGACCAGCTGATGGAGTCGGTGTACACGCAGGCGTACCCGTACGCGCACCCGCCCGCCTGATCCACGTTCTCAATGCACAGCTGCATGGACGGGATCGGCGTGTCCTGACCGAAACGTTTCGCGTACAACTGATCGAGCGACGTGCCCACGCGCACATCCGACCCTTCGGTCTGCCTGGCATGCGCTTGCGTGAGGAAGGTGGCGCTGGAACGGAAGTGGTCACCGCCGATCTCATTCGGCGACGACGGCTCCGCCTCACGCACATCGGTGTTGCTGATGATCGTGAGGTAGTCGCGATACTGTTCCAGCGACGACATGGCCGTCGGCGAGAGGTCGAATTGCTTCCCGGCCGCTGCCGGCGACCAGAGGTTGAGCGTCGAACCGAGTTCGTTGCAGCCGGCCGCGCCGTGCACCATCTCGATGGCCACGAGGCGAGGCGCCTTGTTGGCCAGCATGCGCGAGCCGCGTCCGGTGGGGATCATCGCATCGAGATACGGCAACGCGATGGTGGCACTGAGATTCTGCAGGAACTGCCGGCGGGGCATCGCCTTGCCGCTGAGAAAATACATGGTGTGGCGTCTCCGGTATCGTGAACGGGTGTGCTGAACGTTGGCGATTGTGTTCTACGAGTGAGTTCAGCGAACGCCGGGGGCCGAGACGCCCCGTGTTCCCGAGTCAGCCTGCTCCATCACCTTCTTCAGTCGGAAGGCATCGCTCTTCACGACACCGACGATGAAGTCCTGCATGCGATAGTTGTTCGCCTTCACCTGCGCCTCGATCTTCCGCACGGCGGGATGATCGTAGTACTCCACGCGACGGCCCAGGGCGTACGCCATCAGGTTCTGCGTGAAGTTGCGGACCAGCGGCGTGGGGCGCTTCAACAGCGCCTTCTGCAGTTCCAGCGTGTTCGAGATCTTCGTGCCGTCGTAGAAGTCACCGCGAGTATCGAGTTCCGTGCCGTTCTCACGAATGCGCCATTGACCGTTCACGTCGAAGTTGTCCATCGAGAGACCGATGGGATCGATGAACTGGTGACACGAGCGGCAGCTCGGATTGGCGCGGTGCTCTTCCATGCGCTCGCGCGTGGTGAGCAGACGGCCTTCTTTGCTCTCGCCGGTCTTCTCGAGATCGGGGACGTTGGGCGGCGGCGGCGGCGGCGGCGTGCCCATGAGCACTTCCATCACCCACTTGCCGCGCAACACTGGCGACGTGCGATTCGCATGCGACGTCAGCGTGAGCACGCTGCCGTGGCCGAAAATACCGACGCGGCCGGAATTGGCGGGATACTCGACGCGTCGGAAGTTCGTACCGACCACGCCCGGAATGCCGTAGTGCTTGGCGAGATCCTCGTTCGCATACGTCCAGTTTGCCGTATACAGTTCGAGGAAGCTGCGGTTCTCTCGCACGAGATGATCGAAGAACATCTCGGTTTCCTGCACCATGTCCGTCGCCAGCTGCTCGCGGAAATCAGGATATTGCAGCGCATCGGGATGCACCTTTTCAATATCCGACAGTCGCAGCCACTGCGCCGCGAATCGTGTCGACAGCGCGCGGCTGCGCTTGTCGGCCAGCATGCGCCTGGTTTGCGCGATGAGCACCGTGGTATCGGCGAGCAGACCGCGACGACCCAGCGAGACCAGCTGGGCGTCGGGCGGCGCTCCCCACACGAAGAACGAGAGACGCGACGCCAGGTCGATACCATTCACCGCGACACGCGATCCTGGCTTCGACGCCGCCGGCATCTCTTCCACCCGGAAAATGAAGTGCGGGCTGGCGAGCATCGCCTCAAGCGCGGTGCGGATACCGAGTTCGAAGCCGCCTTCCGTAGCGCCGGCGTCGTAGAACGTGAGCAGACCCTTCAGGTCATTGGGCGCCAATGGACGACGGTAGGCCTGCGCACCCAACGTCGTCATGATTTTCTCGGCGCACGGTCGCGCTTCCGCCGGCGTGAGCGGACGGCAGCTGAAAATGCGGCGACGGCTCGGCGTGTCGGACACGCCGGTCGGGTTGTACGGGCCCGTGACGGCGAACATCTGCACGTGCGACTGCGTGGTGATGCCAGCCTGCGAACCGATCTGCGTATCGGCGATGCTGTGACCGATCGGCGCGATGTTGTCATTCACCGGACCTTCGAACGTACGAACGAACGCCGCCGTGATACGCTGGGGTCCGGCCCGCACCGAGATCGGCTTCGTCCTGATTTCCATCCCGTTCGGGTCGGCCTGCGACATGCCGCGATCGACCTCCAGTACCGCCATGCGCTCACCATTCACCGAAACTTCGATCTTCTCGTCGAACGGCGCCGCCGAACCGAACAGCTGACCCGTCGGTATCGCATGCAGCGTGATCGTGAACACATACGCGCCGTCGGCGGGGAACGTGTGCACGACTGACGTACCGCCGCGCGTGCCGGCTGGCGCGCCGTCTACCGGGTCCACCTGCGACGCCAAACGGGCAATGCGATAGCTGGACGTGGATACGCTGGCCTTCGGATCACCCACCGCAAGACGGCTGATCTCGCTGGCCGCATCGAGGTACGAGTCGAGCAGCGTGGCCGACGGCGTTTGTACGTCGGCGATGTTGTCGAAGTTGGCGCTCTTGGTGTCGAGCGGCAGCCACGACGCCGCCTTGATATCCACGCCAAGAAGATCCTGCACGGACCGCTCGTACTCGGCGCGATTCAGGCGCTGGAAGGTACGCGTGCCCGGATTCGGATTGAGCGCGTAGCGGGCATCCATCATTTTTTCGAGCGTGCCGGCCAGCAAGTCCAGCGTGTCTCCACCGGGCCTGGGACGACCCGGCGGCGGCATCATGCCCGCACGCAGCTTGCCGATCATCTTCTCGGCGAGCTCGGGGCTACCGTTGATGTTCGTCAGGTCGAAGCCCTGCAAAGACAGGTTGCCCTGCTTGCGCTGGTCGCTATGGCAGCCGGCACAGGTCTTCTTCACCACGTCGGATAGTGCCGAGGGCGCGATCGTGCGGGGGGCGGGAGCCAGCACCGGATGGCCCGAACCGCGCCGAATCGGCGCGGGCGGACGCACGGAAAGATCCAGTGGGGCGTCGAACGAGGCGGACGAGGCGAGCGGCGATGTCAGCGTCAGGCTCGCGGTCGGATCAGGTCGATCAATGATCGCGAGAGCGAGGAGCGACAAGCCGCCAACCGAAGCGGCAACCAAGGATTTCATCCTCGGATCTCCGGGCTCAGGCGGGAACAGGCAGGATACGGCAACCTACACGAATACTCATTTACGCATACAAAGTGGAAAATGCTGAGATACTCTGAAATCTATGGGTCTTCGCCGGAGGAAGGGATGTGGGGTACCGATTTTCAACACTCTTGCCCTCGATTCCGTTCGGGGCATATACGCCGTACCCGGGGGCACCCCTGCCCCTTCCCCACCTGGAGGATCCTCCGTGCGCCCCTGCTGGATGCTGTCGGCCGCTGCTGTGGCCGTCTCTCTGAGCGCTATGTCCTCTCTGCACGCTCAGACGCGCCTGAATAGCGTGATCGACCTGATTGCCAAAAAGCAGCCAGTGTTCGGTCTCTATGGCCCCGCCAATCGCCGCGCCCGCCCCGGCCAGCCCGCGC
>NZ_JBKJRB010000022.1:0-6673 GCF_046594945.1 Gemmatimonas sp.
TAGCGGGCCATGGCGGGTGCTCGACAGCGAGTCAAAACGGCGACACATTCTCTGCATCCAACACCCGTCATCGTGCATCGAGTTCCGTTTCCACATGAGCAGCGTTCGGGACTTATCCTACAACCTCGTTATGCCGTTGCCGAGGATTGTGGTATGTTTAGGGTTTGAACCCCGTGCCCGAGGAGAGCCCCGTGTATCTGACTATGGAAGTTGAGCGCGAAGCGGATGGCCGTTTTCTCGCCGAAGTGACTGATCTGCCGGGCGTGCTGGCGTATGGCGCAACCGAGCAGGAGGCCATTGCGCGCGTTCAGGCGCTGGCGCTGAGATCACTTGCCGATCGACTGGAGAATGGTGAGCCGGCCCCGAGTTTGCTGCCGCTCGATTTTCGTGCGGCCTAAGCGCGCTCGGCGCCGTTCATGAGCGAATGGCCGTCAATGAAAGCGCGCCGAGTATTGGCCGCGTTGATTCGTATTGGTTGGGTGGTCAAACGACAGGCAAGCTCGCATAAGGTTCTTGCGCGGGAAGGATGGACGGATACGGTGTTCGCCTTTCATGATGGCGAAGAAATTGGACCACGTATGCTCGCCCGCATTGCTAAGCACACCGGGCTTCGTCCCGAAGATCTGTAGCCGCCTCTTCCGCGCACCACGGTATACCAATCAGTTGCAGTTGACAGCGCTTTGTGGAATGCGCGCTGCGCGCGCCATTTCAGTTGAGCGCTGCAACTGAACTTGAGCGTTAGCATGAGCTTAACCGGCTTGATCTTGGCGGCCATGAGAGATTACATTGTAATTACATAAAGGAGGATGTATGAAAGCGCGGTTGGTGCGTATCGGAAACTCGCGCGCGGTCCGCCTCGCGAAACCACTACTTGAAGAAGCGGGACTTACAGATGAGGTTGAGATCCGCGTGCAAGGCGGGGCGCTGATCATTACGTCCGCCGATTCCCCGCGGGCAGGGTGGGCAGGCGCCATCGAGAAATACGGGCCGACCGAGCTACTGGACGAACCGACCTCCACCGCATTTGATGATGAGGAATGGGCGTGGTAACCGCCGGTGAAGTGCAACGCGGTGAGGTCTACCTCATTTCTTTGAGCCCCACGCGGGGCCGCGAAATCCGGAAGACCCGCCCATGCGTGATTGTGTCGCCAGATGAACTGAATGCGTCCATCGGCACGTACATCGTAGCGCCGCTAACGACCGGCAGTCATCCGTACCCGTTCCGGGTTGGTTGTCGATTTGCTGGCAAGAACGGGCATGTCATTCTGGATCAGTTGCGTACCGTTGATCACGAACGGCTGGTCAAACATCTCGGTACGTTGACCCCAACCACGCAGTCGAAGATTCTCGGCACGCTACAGGCGATGTTCGCGGCGTAGCCATGCCAACAACGCGTTGCTATTGTCAGCGCGTTTTGGAATGCGCGCTGCGCGCGCAATCTATATGGATGCGCTGCAACAGGACGCAAAGCGTTCGGCGACCCCGGCGGGCATCGCGACCATCGGAAGGAACCATCCTGATAGGCGGTGATGTCAGCTGTCCGTTCTGCTCAACATCCGCATTCAGCCCCGTGCACAATGTCCCAACTTCGTGGCCTGCTCTGCTCGGTGAGTGCAACGTTGGCGGTAGCCTCCGCACCTCTTCGCGCGCAAATTACGTCGCCAACCGTCACAACCATTCGCGGTATGGCGATGGACAGTCTGACCATGCGGCCGCTGCAGCGTGCGCGCGTTGAAGTAGGGAGTTCCGGGCAGAGCGCCATCACCGACGCTCGAGGCGCTTTTCGTATCGACAGCGTACCGATAGGCCCTCAGCGCCTCATCTTTTCCGCGCCGACTCTTGATTCCCTTGGGCTCTTCGGATTCGCCTCGGAGATCGACGCGAGGGCCAACCAGCCGCCAATAGCGCTCGCCACGCCGTCCTTTGCGACCTTCCATGCCCGACTGTGCGCACCGTCCAGCACGGTCACGGTCGATAGCGCCATTGTCTTCGGTACAGTCTACGACGCCAGGACACAGGGCCGCGTTGGCAACGCGACGGTGGGCCTGCGCTGGTTCGCCGTCGATACGGTGGGCGGAACGCGCCTGACCGAGCTGGCCCGTGACGCCCGAAGTGGTGAAGATGGCAACTATGGCATGTGCGGACTTCCCGCCGACCTGACGCTCACCACCGCCGTCTCGACAGGTGGGCTCTCCAGTGGCACAACGAGTCTGACGATTGGCCGCGCCCGCATTCTGCGCCGCGACTTCTATGTGAGCGACGAGATGCTGCGTGACAGTACAGGACTGCAGCGCGGCAGCGGCGCATTGCGTGGTGTGGTTGTGAACGAACGTGGGCAGGCGATGGTGGGCGCGCTGATTCTGCTCGGCGGCTATGGGCAGTCCACGCGAACGGACTCTCTCGGTCGGTGGACTCTACGAAATGTCCCGCTCGGGACGCAGGAACTCAGCGTACGACAGCTCGGAAGCGGCGCACTGGTTCGCACGATCGATGTGCTGGCAGAAGCGATGCCAGACGAGAACTTTGTGATGCCTGACGTCACCGTACTCGCCACCATGAATGTGCGCGGCGTCGAAATACCTGATCGTGATCAAGCGGGATTTCTGGCGCGCCGTCGACGCGGCTTCGGATACTTTGCCGCAGGCAAGGACATCGCGATTCGACCTGATCTCGCCGCCGTGCTCAGACGGCTCCCAGGACTCCAGGTCAGCGACGGCATGGCCGGGCTCAGACTTCGGAGCACTCGCGGATATGGATGCGGCTCACCCGAGATCGTTGTCGATGGCATCCCGAGTGCAGTGTGGGGGCGAGCGTCCACCATTCCGATTGCCGATGCCGATGCCGGCGCAGCCCCGACGCCGAATCTGCTCCTTGCTTCGCTCTCCCCGCGCGATATCCTCGGTATCGAATACTACCCCTCGGCCGGTGAGGCACCGGCACAATTTGCATCGGGTCCACCACCGCGCTGTGGGATGCTGATGGTCTGGACGCGCGCATCGAGGTGGTGATCGACGCAGAGGCGGCCATGGCATCCGCCATTCCTCCACAGGAAACGTGATAACTGCGCATGAGGTGAGTGCTTGAAACCTGTGATGCTCGTGAGCATGCTCGCTGTAAACGCCACGCGCCTGCCGGCCTAACGATGCTTGCTGCAGTCGGGCGATTCGGTAGCTCGCTGCGCTCGCATTTGATTTGATCGCCCGCTGCAGAAGCCAGCGTTGAGGCTGTAGGATTAGCCTGTCGTCGCCGTCGCCCCGCTTATTGTGGAGAACTTCACCGCCACATTCGCCTCAGGATCGACGATCGCCTTCGCGTCAATGGTTCTTGTATGCGGGAAATCAGCTTCGACGATGGTGTTCGGACTTATCCTACAGCTTCGTTATGCAGGCGAATACGAGCGGAGCCAGACCACATTTCTCCGACTAACCCGCAAGACCGCCGAGACGACAGCGGCTGACTCAAGGCACGTTCGAGTTTCATTCACCACTGGACACGCCCATGAAGATGTTCCCCAGCGGAGTCGCGGCGATAACTTTGGCATTCGTTGTCAGGTCCGCGTCCGCCCAGGCACGTCCACCGCTGCCGAGCTGCCCGGACGGCTCGGTAGGGCGATCGACCGCGATGCAATCCGCGACGGAAACGGTCGCAAGGATTGCGTCTGACCGGCTGGTCGTGAAAGGACGAGCGACGATCCGCACCCTCACGGGGGAGACGGTGGCGAAAGCAATCGCCGCCTTCGAGGAGGCGGTTCGCATGGATTCAACGAACGCCTCGGCCCATTTCGCACTCGCCCGTGCCCATATGCAGTCGCAGCGCTATCTGAGTGTGCCGAAGAGGGACGTCCAAGCGCGTGCACGCGCGAGCCTCGACAAGGGCCGACTACTGCATCCCGCAAGCATTGACGGCTTGCACCTGTTGGCGGATGTAGTCCTAGCCAACACGCATGACTACGTCTGCGCAAAGCGGATTCTCGAGGCGGCATTGTCGCTCGATCACAAAGATGCGCGTACGCATCACTACTACTCCCAGCTGTTGAGCGGTATGGGCCAGTTCGATCTCGCCTTTCAGCACGCGGATACGGCGATCGCGTACGCAGACGCCGACACTCGCGCGTTTGTGTTGCGAAATCTCGGGCGGCCGCGCTACATGGCCGGCCAGTTCGATTGGGTTCTTACCCAATACATGGCATCGGAGCGGAATGCACCACTCGCGCATTTCTATCGGAGTCTAGCTTATGGCGGCTTGGGGAAGTTTGACGAGGCACTCCAAGAGGCCAAGACGTATCTGTCTGGAGATCCTGCCCGCGATGCGGGCGGTGTCGGCATGGTCGCATTGGCGTACGCCAGCGCTGGTCAGATCGAGGCGGCCCGTTCACTCTTGCGCGAGTTGCTGGAGCGCGATGCGCGAGGCGAGCATGTCGTCGAATACCGTATCGCCGCCGTGTACGCGGTCCTAAGCGAACGGGACGAGGCGTTTCGTTGGTTGGCGAAGGAGATCGACGATTCCGACGGCCTCGGTTCATGGCTGCTTTGGCTAAACTCTGACCCCGTCTGGAAAGAGCTGAGGAAGGATCGCCGGTGGAACGACATCCAAAGGCGTGCCGGATGGTAGTCGGGCGTCCGTGAACGCATGCGCGGCGCGCGATCAGTGTCTGCAAGTGTTCACACGAGAGTTCGATCATGCGGCGCGCGCCGGTCGTCTCCTGATGCGAGTGTTCGCCGACTCGCGAGCCGAACGATGCTTGCTGCAGACAGGCGCAATTCGGTAGCGCGCCACGCGCGCATTTGATTTGATCGCCCGCTGCAGAAGCCCGCGTTGTTACACGCATCGAGGCACGAATGGACGCGCGCGGCGAGACCACTGGCGTGTTGTATATGATCAGCATATACTTTCAGGGTGACTGACTTTTCCGCTTTCGCGGCCCGACTGGCCGGCTTTGACTGGGATCGCGGGAATGCGGAGAAGAACTGGGCTCGGCATGCGGTCTCGCGGAACGAAGCCGAGGAAGTCTTTTTTCATGAGCCGGTGCTGCTGGCCGAGGATGTCAAGCACTCCACCCGAGAGCCGCGCTACCTCGTGCTGGGCCGTACGGCGGCGGATCGGCGACTCGCGGTGATCTTCACCGTGTGTCGCGATCTGGTCCGTGTGATTTCAGCCCGGCCGATGAGTCGAAAGGAGCGAACCCTGTATGCCAAAACCCCGCACGAAGCCCCGTAAGCCCATCCCGACGTTCCGCTCCGAAGACGAGGAGCGGGCGTTCTGGGCGACGGCGGATACGTCCGAGTATTTCGAGTATCCGCAGGCGACCCGCGTGGCATTTCCGAATCTGAAACCGTCCACCGCGACGATCTCGCTGCGCCTCCCGCAAGGGCTCCTCGACGAGCTCAAGGTCTTGGCGAATCAGCGCGATGTTCCGTATCAGTCGCTCCTCAAGGTGTACCTGGCGGAGCGTATTGCCGCCGAACGGCGCGCGAGCGCATAACGTTTCGCTGCTGCTGACAGCGACGGTGGGGTACGCCGTGTAACTGCGGCGCTGGCGCGCCTCCGTTCACGGCTATTTGTTGATAGTCGCCGCAGCAGAGCGCAGCGTTGAGGCTGTAGAAAAACCCTAATTTCGCACCGCGTCGGCGTGCGCGGTGATGCGAACAATCGCGCGCGGCATTTTCAACAGCGCATTGGTGCCTTCAGATGCAGAAATCCGGTCGTATTGGGGCAGGACGTGCCATCACTGCGTGTGGGCTCATGCCGCATACCCGGTGTTCGCCAGCTTTTCGATGTGGTGCACGAGGCAAAAGAGCAGCCACTGGCCGTTGACTTTCGTCCGGTCGCGCAGCGTGAAGCGATCGCGCCGCTTGTTGTAGCGCAAGTTGCCAAACACGGGCTCCACCGTGCCGAAGCGTTGGCCGTACTGCTCGCGCCCCGCTAGCGTATCGAGGCGTTGCTGCATCCGCATCGTGTGCGTCTCGGTCTCGGCGGCGTTTTCGCGCCCACGAAAGAAGGCGACGTTCCGCACCACCGTGGTGTCCGGTGTGCGCAGTCGCGTTTCGCGCCGCGAAAGTGTTCGCCCCCATAGCCCTTCGTCACATTGCGTGCGCCCTTCCGATAGAGCGACGTCCCCGCCGGACAGACACACGTGCGCGCCTCGGCGTCGGACGTGAAATCATCTGGCGTGAAGAGCGCCAACGCCTGCTTCGCCGTGCCCGACTTGTCATGCAAGGGATTCGGGGCGCTCGTATGATGCGCGCGATCCGCAAATCGTTCGTCGCGTTTCCGCATGTCCGGGTCAGCAATGAGGGCCGTCACGTGTCGCGCGGCCAACGCGGCGAGATTGGCTTCGCTGTGGTACCCCGCGTCCGCCGTGAGCACGGTGTCGCTCGTCCGCCGCGACTCCAGCGCGTCACCCACCGGCAGCAAGAGCTCTTGCTCAGAGCCCGTGCTATGCGCTTGGGCATTCACGATGATCTGATGTTTCGCATCGACGGCCGCCACCCCCGTATAGCCCTGCACCACACCCTTGTCGGTCGCCATCTTCGCGCGCTCATTGTCGGTACGATTGCTCTTGCGCCGTCCGCCCGTCGGCCCATGCCGATCCGTGGGATGCGTGGCCAACCACGCCCGCAGCTGCTCGGCATCCCGCGTGAGTCGCGCGATCCGCTCGGTGGTCTTGGCCGCG
>NZ_JBKJRB010000063.1:0-3204 GCF_046594945.1 Gemmatimonas sp.
CTTGAACAGCGCGCTCTGGGCTCTCGGCTCCCACGCTACAAAGGGCTGAGGGCTGACGGCTCTCGGCCGTGGGCCATGGGCCGTGGGCCGTGGGTTCTCTGGGTATCCTGGGGAAACCTCATGGGCCATGGCCGAGAGCCGTTCGCCCTGAGGGTACGGCCTGAGCCCAGCGAGCCCACAGCCCACAGCTCTTGAACAGCGCGCTCTGGGCTCTCGGCTCCCACGCTACAAAGGGCTGAGGGCTGACGGCTCTCGGCCGTGGGCCGTTGGCCGTTGGCCATCGGCCGTGGGTTTTCTGGATATTCTGGGGAAACATCCCCACTGGCTTATGGTCCAGAGCCCGTGGATTCTTTAAAACGACCGCGGAAAATGCCGATGGTCCTGCTCCCCATTGCGGAGGGAGTCGTGTGCTGTGTATACTCCAACACACGCTTTGAGAAACATTCTCATCTAACACCGTGGCCGCGATTCAACTCCCCACCCTGCAGTCTCAAAACACCGCCGCCGCCCGCCCCACGTGCGCGCTGAACGCGTGTCGTGCAGGCACCCGGGTTACCGTGGTCGATATCGAATGCTCCGGTGACGAGGCGTGTCGTCTCCGCGCGCTGGGCTTTTGCGAAGGCACCAGCGTCAACGTCATCGACGCGCGCGGTGTCATGCTTCTGGAAGTGCGTGGCACCCGTCTCGCGCTGGGGTCGGCCCTCACGGCCGGCATCACCGTCCAGCCCGTTAGCGCGCGCGCGTAGCGCGTGTGACGCGTAGCGCGTGTGAACACGAGGCGCCCGATAGGTGGCCACCCGGCGTCGCGTCTTCGTCAGGATCCGGTGAGTACACTGCAAAGCCCCCAACCGCCCGACGATTCGGCGCTCATTTCTCGCCCCGCGAACAGCGAGACTGACCGCGAAACGCTGCGGGTTGCCATCATCGGCAATCCCAACACCGGCAAGACGACCCTCTTCAATGCCCTGACCGGTCTGCGCCAGCGCGTTGGCAACTTTGCCGGTGTCACGGTTGAGCGGGTTGAGGGGGCATTCAAGGGCCCTGATGGCCGTCGGGTGATCGTGTTGGACCTGCCGGGCAGCTATTCCCTTTCGGCGGGCTCGCCCGACGAGCAGGTGGCGCTGGAGGTCCTGCTGGGTCGCGACGCCGACCGCTGGCGCCCCGATGTCGTGCTCGTGGTCGCCGATGCGTCGCACCTCGAGCGCAATCTCTTCCTGGCCAGCCAGGTCATCGAGCTTGGCGTGCCCGTGGTCATCGCGCTCAACCAGTTCGACGTGGCTGAGGCGGAAGGACTGCGCATCGATGTCCCGGAGCTCATTCATGCGCTGGGCGTGCCGATCGTGCCGACCGTCGCCAAGCGCGGCGAAGGGCTCGAGCCGCTCAAGAAGGCGCTCATGATTGCCGTCGGTTTGCCGGCGCCGGCGCGACAGTTCGCGATTCCCGAACGCGCTCAGAACGCGCTCGCGCCGCTGGAGGCCTGTCTCGTGGCCGACGGCCTGTCAGCGACCGCCGCGCGTATGGAAGCGCTCCGACTGTTGGGGATGCAACGGGTCGGTCCGCATCTTGATCGCGTGCCGGGACTTCCCGACGCGATCAAGGCGGCGTCCGACGAGCTGCGCACGGTGGGGTTCGTGCCCACCCGTCTCGAATCGGAAGTCCGCTACGCCTGGATCGCGCAGGTCATCGAGCGCACCGTCACCCGCGCTCGCCCAGCCGGCTACAACGTCAGCGATCGCATCGACCAGTTCGCGCTCCATCGCGTGTGGGGACCGCTCATCTTCCTCGGGCTCATGATGATCGTGTTCCAGGCGGTCTTTTCCTGGGCGACCCCCATGATGGACGGGATTGAAGCCAGCATTGCCGCCGCTGGCCGTGCGGTGGGCACCGTGTTGCCTGACGGTGATCTGCGTTCACTCATCGTGGACGGCGTCTTCGCCGGTGTGGGCTCGGTTCTGGTGTTCCTGCCGCAGATCGCGATTCTCTTCGCGTTCATCGGTCTGCTCGAACACTCCGGCTACATGGCGCGCGCCGCGTTCCTCATGGATCGCATCATGCGCCGGGTGGGCCTGCACGGAAAGAGCTTCATTCCCATGCTCTCGGGCTATGCCTGCGCCGTGCCCGGCATCATGGCCACGCGCACCATCGAAGATCCCAAAGATCGTCTGGCCACGATCATGGTGGTGCCGCTCATGAGCTGCTCAGCACGATTGCCGGTGTACACCCTGCTGATCGGCGCCTTCGTGCCGGCGACCTCGATCATCCCGGGGCTCACGCTGCAGGGTGCGACGATGCTGATCATGTATCTGCTGGGCACCGTCGTCGCGCTCGCCGTGGCGGCGATCTTCAAGCGCACCCTGCTGAAAGGCCCCGTGCGTCCCATGATCCTCGAGCTGCCGCCCTATCGCGTCCCGAGTCTCAAGTCACTCAGTGTGTCCGTGGTCCAGCGCTGTCAACTGTTCCTGCAGCGGGCCGGGACCGTGATTCTGGCGCTCTCGATCGTCTTGTGGGCGATGGCCACATATCCGAAGGCCACCGTCGACGCGTCGCTGCCGGTCGAGGTGCAGCAGGAGCAGCAGCTGGGGCACTCGGTACTGGGCCGGATCGGACACGGGATCGAACCGTTGGTGCGCCCTCTGGGGTACGACTGGAAGATCGGCGTCTCGATTGCGGCCAGCTTTGCCGCTCGGGAAGTGTTCGTGTCCACCATGGGCACGATCTACGGCGTCGGCGGCACCGACAGCGAACAGGCGCTCACCGAACGACTGCAGTCGGAGCGAAACGCCGTCACCGGTGCGCGTGCCTACACACCGCTCATCGCCGTCGGCCTGATGGTATTCTACGTCTTCGCGTTAATGTGCATCAGTACGATCGCGGTTACCGTCCGCGAAGCGGGAGGCGGCCGCATTGGCTGGCAGTGGGCCGGCCTGCAGTTCGCCTACATGCTGGCGCTGGCGTGGGGCTCCGCGTGGCTGGTGTACGCGGGCGGAACGGCCCTTGGCTTCGGAGGTTAACGATGGACACGCAACTGATCGTCGTTGCCCTGATCGTGGCGAGCGCCCTGTTCTTTGTGGCGCGTCGCGCCTGGCGCTCGATCGCCGCCGCGCGTAAACCGAAGAGCGGCTGCGGCTCGGACTGCGGCTGCGGGTAGCGTACGTACCCCGCGAGCTGCCGCCGCGAGCTGCCGCCGCGAGCTGCCGCCGCGAG
>NZ_JBKJRB010000133.1:0-7194 GCF_046594945.1 Gemmatimonas sp.
TACTTCACGCAGGTAGTTGGACGGAAAGAGCTCGATTGCCGTACTCGGCACATTCAGCCGATCGGTAGTCGTGGTCGGAGCGCCTGCAGAGGTGTCCATGTGCAGTGAGTCGATGTAACGGTTGGCTCGTGGCCCGAGTCGCGAATGTCACAGAGTACACTAAGCGAGATCGCGTCAGTTTCTAAAATGCGGCAGGCTAAGCCTAAAACATACCCGTCGACCACTTTGACGGCGAGAAATTTCCATCTACCGAAACCTGGGGCATTCAGGCGATTCGGGTAGATGTGTCCTAGTCCGCGCCAAGCCGTGTCGCGCCCCGCTGCCAAATAGGCGCCAACTAAACTCTCGCCGCACGACGCGGACGTACCGCCCCACTGGCGACGGCAGCGGCATACGCTTAGCCGACGGGACCACTCCAGCCACGAAACGGTCCCAGAGGTACATGGCTATTGCCTGGGCGGTCAGCGTGTCGAATGTGCGGCGATGAGATCCTCCGACCGGCGCCATCCTTTGCTTCGGGAGCACGAGGTCGCAGGTTCGAATCCTGTCGCCCCGACTGATGATAGAAGGCAACGAACCCCGCAACGACCTTGGTCGCTGCGGGGTTCGTTGTTCCATCCGGTTGCCCGATCACCCCTCGGTCCACTTCGCGATCAGGCGCTGCCATGGGATCACCGCCGCCACCAGCGCGAGCGTGATCAGCGTGCCGATGAGCGCCTTCTTCGCCTTGGCGGCCGAGCCCGAGGCCTTCTTCACGAGCACGCCCGACACGGTGGCGGCGATGGCCGCGACAATCATCAACGAGGGGTGCTCGACGACCAGGCGACGGAGCGCCGGATCCTTCATCGTGTCGCTCATCGCACCTCGCGCCGCGGTTACCGCTGGGCTCACGAACCAGAGACCAAGACCGGCCAGCAACTGCAGGTGCACCAGCAATGTCAGCTTCCGCACCAAACCCGTGTCGGCCTCCGACCAGGTGGCGCTGCGGCTGATGGCCCGTGCGATCACCAGCACACCGACGATGAGAACCGCCCACGCCAGCAGGTTGTGCGTACCGATCAAGATCCCGTACATCCGATCATCCTCCGACGAGTGAGACGCCAAGCGTTCTATTGAAGGCACGCGCCCGGAATGTCGCTGTTCACGACACCCGGAATGTTATCCTGTCTGCAGCCGATGCGCTGTTCCTTTCTCATGACTCCCCCGCCAATGTCTCTGACCATGTCGCTGACACGCAGAAAGGCGGGCAACGTGCTCACGTTGGTCGTGGTCATCGCGCTCAACGGCCTCGCCGCCACGGGGGTAATGAGTGGGGCTTCGATTGGCGACATCGCCAACCGCTACCGCTCGCTGGTTCTGCCCGCCGACTACGTGTTCGGCATCTGGAGTCTGATCTATCTCGGGCTTATTGCCTCGGCGATCTATCAGGCGCTCCCCACCGTTGGGGCCGAACGCGCGGTGCAGCGCCTCGGGATCTGGTGGAGCGTGACCGGCGCGCTGAACGTGGCGTGGATCTCGCTCTTTTCGTTCGGGCAGTTCGCGCTGGCCCTGCTGGTGATGGTGACTTTTCTCGTCTCGTTGGTTGCCATCGGCGAACGTGTACGCGTACCAGGTGGCAACAGTCAGGGCGGTCGCATCACGCTGGCCGAACAGGCTTTCCTGATCTGGCCGCAAGACCTCTACCTCGCGTGGATCTCGGTGGCGCTGATTGTGAACAGCTTTCAGTTTGCGCACGCCGTGGCGTGGCGCGGCTTTGGCATTGCGGAATCGACGTGGGCCGTGGCCATGATGATCGTCGCCACGATGCTCGGTGTGATCATGGCGTGGCACCGCGGCAACTGGCTCTTCCCGTTGGTTGTGGCGTGGGCGCTGCGCGGCATCGGCGCGCGGTACGCGGACATCGGAGCCATTGCCGGCCCCACGAGGTGGCTCGTCCCGGTCGGGATCGTGACTGGCGTGATCGCGTGGGTGGTCGGACAGCGAGCGCGCCGGGAACGAGCTACTTCGCGATGATTTTCGCGAGCGCGGCATCGAAGGCGAGCCGCGCGCTATCGTCGCCGCTAATGCGTTGGGTGAGCACGACGTAGCTCGCCTCGGTCATCCCTTGCGCCGTCAGTAGCCGCTCCCGCTCCACGCGGTACTTGCTGCGCAGCTCCGCCAAGACCTCGGGCTTCTTGTTCTTGGGGTCGGCGTACTGGGCGTCAGCGCGCTCTCGAAGGGCATTCAGCGCCGCATGTGCGCGCGCGAAAGGCAGCATCGCGGCGACGCTGTCGGCATGGGGCGCCGCGGCGACCGGCACCGTGGTGGAGGACGCCGCCGTTGCGGCCACCGGTGGTGGTGTCTGCCCGTAAACCGTGCGGGTGCTTCCCATCATGGCACAGCCGATTGCCAGCAGGGGAACGAGACAGCGCAGCACGAGAGACTCCGGGAGCCGGGGGGAGGGCGGTGAGCACTACGCCGCCCTCGCAAGCTTGACCCGCTCGGACTGGGCGTCAACGGGTTGACGCAAGAACGCGTTATCTTGTTGCTATCCCGGGTTTCGCGCCCGACTGTTCCATGCTGGCGGTTCCTCCCGTACGTCCCCTCCGTAGTTCCCCCCCGCACGAGGTCAGGCATGAAGGCGATCTCCGCACTGGCGGTCACGCTCTCATTCGCCGTCGCCCTACCCGGCCATAGCGATTCTCGGCCAACCGATCCCCCGAGTGCGCCTCGCGCCTTGGGTCATCCGGTGTTGCCACGCTCCGTTGCGCGTAAGGCGGGGGCCCTGAGGGCGCCGCCGGCGCCATGGATGGCGCCCGCCGAGCTCAATGCCGTGGTGAAGCAATACTGCCAGAAATGCCACAACCCGACGATGCGGCGAGGGAACCTTTCGCTCGCCGATTTCGACGTGGGGGCACCTGACGCAAAAGCCGATGTCGCCGAGAAGGTGGTGGCGAAGTTGCGCTCCGGCATGATGCCGCCGGTGGGTTCCGCGCGACCGAGCGTGGACACACTCGATGCGCTGGTCACCTCGCTGGAACGACAATTGGACGCGAGTGCCATCGCGCATCCGAATCCCGGGCGACGCACCTTTCAGCGGCTCAACCGTGCGGAGTATCGCGCGGCGATCGGCGACTTGTTGAAGCTCGAGGTCGACGCGACCGCGTATCTCCCGCCCGACACCAAGAGCGACAATTTCGACAATATCGCCGACGTCCAGGCGCTCTCCCCCACGCTGCTGAGCGCGTACCTGCGGGCGGCGAGTGATCTCAGCCGGTTGGCGATCGGCAACGCGGCGGCGAGCGCCGTGTCGAATACGTACACGATGCCGAAAATGGCATCGCAGGTGGACCATGTGGAGGGCACGCCGTTCGGTACGCGCGGTGGTATGGCGGTGCTGCATACGTTCCCCGCCGACGGAGAGTATCGCTTCGACGTGAACTTCTTTCACGAGACCACGGGTGCTTTCGCCGGTGGCCTCGCGCGCGGTGAGCAGATCGAGATCTCAGTGGACGGCGAGCGCGTGGCGCTACTCGGTATCGACCGCTTCATGCATGCCTCCGATCCAAATGGCGTGTCCATGGGTAGCGAGCGCGTTCGCATCACGGCCGGGCCGCATCGTATTGCCGCCGCCTTTGTGCCGGCCGCGTTTCAGGGCGTGGTGCAGGATCTCATCAGCCCGCTCAAGTGGTCGTTGAACAGCACGTCGAATGCGGTGGCGTACGGTTTCTCCCTGTTGCCGCACTTGCGCGAACTCACGGTAAATGGCCCGTACGCGGTGACCGGCGTGTCAGAGACGTCGGTGCGCAAACACATCTTCAGCTGCCGTCCGGCCACAGTCACCGTTGAACGGCCGTGCGCGCAGTCGATTGTGAATCGATTGGGCACCATGGCCTATCGACGTCCGCTCACGGATGAAGATCGCGCTGGACTGATGTCGCTATACGACGCGGGTCGCAAAGGCGGCAACTTTGAAACCGGTGTGCGGACGGCGCTCGAAGGTATTTTGGCGAGCCCCGACTTCGTGTTTCGTTTCGAACAGGCGCCACGTGACGTGGGGGCCGGGGCGAACTACAAGCTGCGCGACATCGACCTCGCGTCACGACTGTCCTTCTTTCTATGGTCGGCACCGCCCGACCAGGCGCTGCTCACCGCCGCCACCCGGGGCACGCTCTCACAGACCGCGGGGCTCGAGCGCGAGGTCCGTCGCATGCTCACCGACCCGCGAGCGAAGGCGCTCTCCACGCGCTTTGCGGCGCAGTGGCTGCGGTTGCCGGATCTCGACATCGTGCAGCCCGACGTGCGGCAGTATCCCGATTTCGACGAGCAGCTGCGCAGCGCCATGCGACAGGAAACAGAAATCTTCTTCGACGATCTCGTGCGCCGTGATCGCCCATTGCTCGATTTGTATCGTGCCGACTACACGTTCGTGAATGAACGGTTGGCGCAGCATTACAACATGCCCAACGTGGTTGGACCACAGTTCCGGCGCGTGAAGTATCCTGATGCTGGACGGCGTGGCGTGCTGTCGCACGCCAGCGTCCTCACGCTGACCTCGCATGCCGGTCGTACGTCGGCGGTGGAGCGTGGCAAGTGGGTGATGGAAGTCATGCTCAATTCACCGCCCCCCCCGCCGCCCCCGGGCGTCCCGGATCTCGAAGCCACGCCCGGTAGCGCATCGGGGCGCCTGCTGACCGTGCGCGAGCGCATGGAGCAACACCGCAAGAGCCCGGCATGCGCGAGCTGCCACAAGATGATGGACCCGATCGGTCTCGCCATGGAGCAGTACGATGTGACCGGACGTCTGCGCGTGCGCGACAACGGCATGCCGATCGACTCGCGCGGCGATCTGTGGGATGGGAGCACGGCGAGCACCGTGGCCGAGCTGCAGGCGGCCTTGCTGCGCCGCGAGGATGCGCTGCTTCGTACGTTCACGCGCAACCTGATGGCGTACGCGATCGGACGTCGGATTGAAGCGTACGACATGCCGTCGGTGCGCGCGATTGTGCGCGATGCGTCGAAGCAGGAGCATCGCATGTCGGCCTACATCCTTGGTGTCGTTCGTAGTCCAGCGTTCCGCATGCAACGCGCGGAAGGTGTTGTTCCGAAAGCCACCGATGCGCCATCCGGCGCGTCGTCCTCGACGTCCCGGTAAGGAGCCGCCACATGGCGTTCATCAGCCGCCAACCACTACCGCGCCGCACGTTCCTCAAGGGACTCGGCACGATGGTCGCGCTTCCGTATCTGGACGCGATGATTCCCACGACGGCCTTTGCCGCCAGTGCCCCGGCCAATCCGGCGCGCCTGCTCTGCCTCGAGATGGTGCACGGGGCGGCCGGCTGCAGTCCGTTCGGCCTCACGGAACATCTGTGGGCTCCGCCAACGACCGGACGCGCCTTCGATCTCAGCGCGACGTCGCTGTCGCCGCTGGAACCATGGCGCAAGTACGCCACGATCGTGAGTAACACGGATGTCCGCATGGCCGAGGCGTACAAGTCGGAAGAGATCGGTGGTGATCATTTCCGCTCGAGCGCTGTGTTCCTGACGCAGGCGCATCCCACGCAGACGGAAGGCTCCGACATCTTTGCGGGCACGTCGCTCGACCAGATGTACGCGCAGCGCTTCGGACAGGCGACGCCGATTCCGTCAATGCAGCTGTGCATCGAACCGCTCGATCGCGCCGGCGGCTGTGCCTACGGCTACTCCTGCATGTACACCGACTCGATCAGCTGGAGCTCGCCCACCGAGCCGCTGCCGATGATCCGCGATCCGCGGGTGGCGTTCGAGCAGCTGTTCGGCACCGGGGGCACCCCGGCCGAACGTGCGGATCGCACGCGCAGTACGGGTAGTGTGCTGGACTGGATCACGGGTCGCGTGTCGCAGCTCAACCGTCAGCTCGGCGCTGGTGACCGACGGCGTATGGAACAGTATCTCGAGAATATTCGCGAAATCGAGCGGCGCATTCAGCAGGTCGAGGCGCGCAACGCGTCCGGTGAGGAACGCGAGCTGGCCGGCGCGCCAGCCGGTGTGCCGGACTCCTTCGGCGATCACGTGAAGATCATGTTCGACCTCCAGGTGCTCGCGCTGCAGAGCGACATGACCCGTGTGTTCTCGTTCAAGATGGGACGTGATGCCTCGGCGCGCGTGTATCCAGACAGCGGCGTGGCGACCGGCTTCCACCCGTCGTCGCACCATGGCAACAACCCGGCCCGCGTGCGCGAGTTCGCCGAGATCAACCGCTACCATGTGAGCTTGCTGCCGTATCTGCTCGAGAAGCTCAAGACGACGATGGACGGCGATACGCCGTTGCTCGACAACACGACCATCGTGTACGGCTCACCGATGTCGGACAGCAACACGCACAACCATCGTCGCTGTCCGCTGTTGTTACTCGGTGGCGGCCACGGACTCGCCTCCGGTAATCAGCACTTGAAGGCGCCCGACGGCACACCGATGGCCAACGTGATGCTCAGTCTCATGCACAAACTGGGCATGGACGACATCAACACGTTTGGCGATAGCACCGGTGCATTCGCGTTCTGATCTGTCTGTGACCTGTCTCTGACCAAGCGGAGCGAACGTCGTATGAATCGAGTGATGCTCAAGGTGTTCGGCGTGATCGCGCTGGGCGTCCCCGGTGGACTGCCGATCGCGCTCCCCCCCGCGGCGCCGGTGGCCGATGCTGCGATGCGCGGCGATGGCGCGGCGGTACGCGCGCTGGTGGCCACCGGGGCTGACGTGAACGTGGCGCAAGGCGACGGGATGACGGCGTTGCACTGGGCCGCCACTCGTGGCGATTCGTCGCTGGCTGTCGTACTGCTGCGGGCCAAAGCCCGTGTGTCGGCCACCACGAGGGTCGGCGGCTACACACCGCTTCACGTGGCGAGCCAGAGCGGTGCCACTGGCGTGGTGCGCGCGCTCCTGGCCGCGAAGGCGGATGCGCGCGCCGTGACCGCCGACGGGGCCTCACCGTTGCACCTGGCCGCGGTGGCCGGTATGCCGGGTACGATCTCCGCCCTGATTGCGGCGGGCGGCGACGTGAACGCGACGGAACCGTCGTGGGGGCAGACCCCACTCATGACGGCCGCTGCAAGAGGTCGAGCAGACGCGGTGCGTGCCCTTTTGAAGGCTGGGGCGGACCCGGCGATCACCGCCAAGACGATGGATATCATGGCCAGCGCGGCGCAGGACCGTCAGGCCAAAGCGA
Organism: Gemmatimonas sp.; assembly: GCF_046594945.1. Classification (GTDB taxonomy): domain Bacteria; phylum Gemmatimonadota; class Gemmatimonadetes; order Gemmatimonadales; family Gemmatimonadaceae; genus Gemmatimonas. The sequence continues at coordinate 7,187 of NZ_JBKJRB010000133.1, forward strand.
AACGTGAC
>NZ_JBKJRB010000074.1:0-2581 GCF_046594945.1 Gemmatimonas sp.
CAGCGCTACACCCACGCCGTGCGACAAGGATTCGAAGTCGACCCGGGCGACGATCTGCCGTTCTGACGCCCTCGCCGCGCCTGCAAAACAGCCCCTCAAACTACGCGGCGCTGCTCACATGGGCGCGATGGGGTTGCTCAGGGTACCCACTTGTAGATGGTGTGGATGGAATCACCGCAGAAGGCGTAGATCTGCGGCCAAGCCGCGCGCGTCCGAAGACCGCTCGACGATGCAGAGCCGACCGCGCCGACCGCGAGGGACACGTCATGAGCGCCGCCACCTCGGTCGTGGCATCGCCGTGCACCTGCACGCGCGCGATCATCGACGCGCGGTCGGATCGATTTGTCCATTCGACCGACTCGTCGCACGACACGAGCGTCGCGAGACACGATCACGCACTCTCCCCCGCGTGCCCGCGCCGTCGCGAGGCCGAGCTGCGCCGCCTCGCCCCCCTCTTGCCCATAGCGCCGCGCGCCGCGCACCGGCTTCATCCAACACCGACTACGCGAGCGCGAAGAGACGTCGCGCGAGAGCGTCGATGCCGTTGTGTGCGCGTTCGCGTAATCGGCTCTTACTTATGTAAATCAAGCACTTGGGCGCGTTCTGCGATTCGGCTCGATTCTGCGCCGCGCGCTCCCGATGCGCAAGTCCGGCGCCTCTACGACCCCTTCCAACCGCGAGCGCGCTTGGGATGCTCAGCCCCAGCCCCCACCGCCGTGTAGCTAGACAACGCCCGCGCTCGGTGGCACGTCACGGTTCCCACTGAAATACACTGTGAAATGTCCCGGTGTCGCAGAACAGAAACACGGTGGCTCCCTTGGCGCCGAGCACCCCCCCAGCGCATGCCGCGCTGCCAGCATCACGCCATGTTCCGGCGGCGGAGCGTATCCATGTCTTGGACGAGTTACTGATCACGAAGATCTCGGTTCCGTTTCCGACGGCGCTTGAGGCTTCGCCCCACGCCGGCGGCGTCCAGGTCGACCACGAGCCGTCGTATCGGGGTCCCGTGGTAGCAAACACCTCCGTAGCGCTCGTGCCGGTGGAGAGCAGCAGCCCCATCTCCGCAACCAAGTCCTTCTCGCTCGTGAACGCATTGGTCGTCGGTACGAAGGTCGCCGGCGTGGCCCCCATCGGATTTCCCGACAAGAAGATCCCCTTCGACCACGCGACCGCCTTGTGCCACGACCTGCCGCCGGTTGGCTTCGCGACCGTCCAGGCGCTGCCGTCGTATGCGTAGACGGCACCGGGGTCATTCTTTGCACCGAAGATGTATGCCTTGTCTTTCCAACCCGTGATGGTTCCTCCCGAACTGTTCAGCGAAGCCGTAGCGTAGGGGAATGACGCAAGAATCTTCTTCCAGGTCTTCCCGTCGAACTCCCAGGTCTGCAGGCTGGTCGTGCTGCTGTCGGCGTTGAAACAAACGACCTTCGTGGAGAGGCTCGCGTAGACCGGGTTCCTGGGTGCGTCTGTGCCGACGACCAAATTCGTCGCCGTCGGCACCGCGATCCACTTGCCTCCCGTGCTCGGCGTGTCGCTAACCGCAGTGTCGGCGCCAGTGCCCGAGTCGGTGGGGGACGCTGTATCGCTCCCGATCGTGGTGTCGGTGCCGCCAGCGGAGTCGTCGGCCGTCGCAGAGTCACTGCCCGTCGCCCCGCTGTCCGTTGAGGTCTCGCCCTCCGGCGGTTCGTAGCAACCAACTCCGGCGGCACCGATTGCCAACAGGGCGCCAGATAGAAGCTCTCTCGCGTGCATAGATTCCTCCTCCGTTCAGAAGCTCACGGTCCAGGTCGCGCCCCCAGGGACCAGACGCAGCTGCGCGGTCGGGGGCGGCGCCTTTGTTGACGACGTCAGGCCGATGATGCCGATGGTGACGCCAGCCGCTCCTATCAGCCCCGACACGATCGTCAGGGTCGCGGCGGTATCACGGGCCCCTTCGAGCCCGTCCTTATCGACACACGAGTTGATGTTCGGACAGCCGGATCTGTAGTCGTTGTTGGCGCTCGTCCACTTAAGGCCGAACACCACACCGCCAACAACGCCGACGCCGCCAACGCCGAGCGCGATCCACGGCCAAATTGGCGCGCTCGACTGGCCTTCCTCGGTTGCACTAGGTCCTGTAGAGGGTGAGCTGTTCGCCGGCGTCAGACTCGTTGCGGGCCCGAGGTCTTGCGCATCGATCCGAACCTCTTCTCGCGCACCCTCTCCGACGGTGACCGTTCGCTTCGTCTCCTTGTCGCCGACGCGAACCGCGACGACGTGTTTCCCGGGGTTAACCTTGCGCGGCGCACCCAGCATCTCTTTTGGCATCGCCGCACCGTCGACCAATACGACCCCGCTCTCCGGCAGAGAGTCGACCGTCAGCACCAGCGTGCCGATCCGCGGTGCGAGATCGTTGGCCAGCTTCGCTGCATCGACGCGCGCCGTTCGCCCCTCCGGACTCTCCTTCGGGTTGTCGGGGAGCTTGGTGACCGCGATCGCGACTTCGCGCGCCTCGATCAGCTCTTGAAGCGCCACGTGTTCGCGTGCGAGGTCGATGCCGATGATGGGGGTCGGTACGAGGGAAAACGCCGCCTTGAACCGA